>NZ_LPNR01000049.1 GCF_019266065.1 Nocardia sp. MH4
GTCGCGCAGCGCGGCGCGGTCGGCGGGGGCGGCGCGTTCGGCGGCCAGGCGGGCCGCGAGGACCTCCAGGCTCTCGCGGACGTCGAACAGATCGCGCACATCGGTCACGGTGAAGGGCGCGACGATGGCCCCCTGCCGCGGCACGATGACGACCAGCCCCTCGCGCTCGAGCATCTGCAGCGCCTCGCGCAGCGGAATCCGGGAGATCGCCAGTTCGGTCGCGAGATCGCGTTCGACCAGCCGCTGACCGGGGCTCAGTCGCAGGTCGATGATCCGGTCGCGCAGCTCCTCGTAGGCCCGATCCCGCAGCGATTTCTTCGCAGGTTCCTCCGCCACCGCACCATCCTTCCGCGCCTGCACGTCCACCACGGTAGTACCGCGGGCCACCGGCGACCGTTTCTTACGTTTCGGTAATCCGCCCGTCATCTGCGGGCACGAAGCTGACACTTAACGGTATACCGCTAAGTGAGCGGTTCGTTCGATCAAGGAGTACCCCGTGCACAAGTCCACTCGGCGCGCGATCGCCTTCGGCTCGGCCGCTCTCGCCGCCGCCGCCCTGCTGTCGGCCTGCGGATCCTCCGATTCCGCTGCTTCGGGCGGCAAGCTCAAGGTCGGCGTGTTCTTCCCCGGCTCGCTGTCGGACACCGGCTTCATGCAGTCGGGGTATCTCGGGTACCAGCGCATCGCCGACAAACTCGGCGACAAGGTGGAACTGAGCAAGGTCGAACAGGTCGCCGCCAGCGACTACCAGCAGGCCCTGGTCCGCTTCGCTTCCACCAACGACCTGGTGATCTCCCTCGGCGGCCAGACCGACGCCGATGTGCGCAAGGTCGCCCCCCAGTTCCCGAATGTGAAGTTCGTCGAGATCGGCGGTCCCGCCGACGCCGCGCCGATGGCCAACCTCGCCTACTACGACCCGCAGCAGGCCGAGGCCGAATTCCTCAGCGGCGCGGTCTCGGCGGCGGGCGCGAAGACCGGTGCGGTCGCCTTCGTCGGCGGCGTCGAACTGCCCGCGATCGTCAACGCCGCCAACGCCTTCGGCAACGGCGCCCGGTTCGCCAGGCCCGACGTGAAGGTGCTCACCCCGCAGTACGTCGGCGACTTCAACGATCCGGCCAAGGCCAAGCAGGCCGCCCTGGCCGACTACGGCGCCGGCGCGGGCGCGCTGGGCCAGATCGTCAACCTCGGCAAGGCGGGCATGGAGCAGGCCGCGACCCAATCCGGCGCGGCCATGGTCGGCGGCCCGATCCCCGGCGACTGCACCAATCCGGTCTACCTGGGCTACGTGCACACCGACATCGGCGCCGAGGTCGAGTATGCCGTGAACGCCGCGCTGGACAATTCATGGAAGGCCGAGAATGTCCGCTTCGGGCTCACCTCGCCCAACCACGGCACCGATTTCGTGCTGTGCAGCAAGGACGCGGCCGTCGCCGACGCGCTCGCCAAGGCGAAGACGGCCCTGTCCACCGGCGCGGTCGAGCCGTACTGACCCGATGAGCGCTTCCGCACTGACCCTGCAGGGATTGGGTAAGAGCTTCGGTGACGTGCAGGCCCTGCACGATGTGGACGTCACCGTCGAATCCGGCACCGTCCATTGTGTCCTCGGCGAGAACGGCGCGGGCAAGTCGACGCTGTGCAACCTGGTCTTCGGCGGCTACCGGCCCGACACGGGCCGGATGACGCTGGGCGGCACCGAGTTCCGGCCCGACTCCCCCGCCGCCGCGATGGCCGCGGGCGTGGCCATGGTGCACCAGCACTTCAGCCTGGTCACCACCATGACCGTCGCCGAGAACCTGCTGCTCACCCAGCGGGGCGTGCGGATGCGCCGGGCGGAGCTGACCGACCGGCTCGACGAGATCGCCCGCCGCTACCGGCTGCGCGTCGATCTCGACCAGCGGGTGGCGACCATGCCGGTCGGCGCGCGACAGAAGGTCGAGATCGTCAAAGCGCTGCTGCGCGATCCGTCGCTGATCCTGCTCGACGAACCGACCGGCGTGCTCGATCCGGCCGAGATCGATGCGCTGATCGACACCTGCCGCGCCGTCGCCGCCGACGGCAAGGCCGTGGTCCTGGTGACCCACAAGCTCGGCGAGGTCGCCCGGGTCGCCGACGCCGCGACCGTGCTGCGCCGCGGCACGGTGGCCGGGGGCGGGCGGATGTCGAACACCGGTATCGCGCAACTGCTCACCGCCATGGTCGGACGCACCGCCGCCGATCTGGACCCGACCGTGGCCGCCACGCTCGGCCTGGACACGGCGGCCGAACCGGTGGCGCGCGCGGCGACCGAGCTCGGCGATACCGCCCCGGTGCTCGCGGTCGACCGCGTCAGCGCGCGACGCCCCGACGGCAGCGTCGCGCTCGACGAGGTCCGGCTCGCGGTGCGGCCGGGCGAGATCGTCGGCATCGCCGGTGTGGAAGGCAACGGGCAGAGCGAACTCGTCACCGTGCTGGCGGGCGGTGCCGCGGTCACCGGCGGCACCGTCACCCTCGACGGCACCGACATCACCGCGGCGCGTCCGGCCACCCGCACCGGGCTCGGGCTCGGGGTGGTCCCCGAGGACCGGCACCGCGACGCGATGGTCGCCGACATGACGATCGCCGAGAATCTGTTCCTCGGGCAGCTCGGCCGGTTCCGCCGGTTCGGCCTGCTCGACAAACGCGCCATGGGCCGGGCCGCGCAGGCCGAACTCGAGCGGTTCGACGTGCGGGCGGCGGGGCCGTGGGTACCGATGGGCTCGCTCTCGGGCGGCAATCAGCAGAAGGTGGTGCTCGCCCGGGAGCTGTCCACCGCGAACCTGCGCTGTCTGGTGGCCGCCCAGCCGACGCGCGGATTGGATATCGGCGCGGTCGATTTCGTGCTGACCCAGCTGCGCCGCGCCGCCGCCGACGGCTGCGGGGTGCTCGTGGTGTCCAGCGAGGTGCCCGAGCTGCTCGCCCTGTGCGACCGGGTCTTCGTCGCCTATCGCGGCGCGCTCGCCGGTCCGGTCGAGACCGCCGATCCGACGGCGGCCCAGCAGATCAGCGAACTCATGATGGGAGTCGCGGCATGATCGCTCCGCTCGCGAACCGAATCCCCCTGCGCCGGTGGGCGCATCAACCGCTCGTCGTGGCCGTGGCGGCGATGCTGGCCGCCGGGGTCATCGGACTGCTTCTGGCCGCCGCGGCCGGTGCCGCGCCCGCGGCGACGATGACCGCCCTGTGGGAGGGCATGTTCGGCAGCGACTACGCGATCGGGGCCTCGCTCAATGTGGCGGCGACCCTGATGCTGGTGGCGGTCGGCTTCACCATCGCGCACCGGGCCGGACTGGTGAATGTGGGTGGGGAGGGTCAGATCTGCGCGGGCGGCATCGCCGCCACCGCGATCGGCACCACTCTCACCGGCGCGCCCGCCGCGATCACCCTGCCCGCGGTCATCGTGGGTGCGGGGGCGGCGGGCTGGCTGTGGGCGGCCATCGCGGCGTACCTGCGGGTCCGGCGCGGCACCAGCGAGATCATCACCACGCTGCTGCTCAACTTCGTCGGCCTGGCGCTGGTGCTGCTGGTGGTGCACGAACCCGCGCTGCTGCGCCAGCCGGTGACGTCCTCGGAGACGCTGCCGCAATCCGAACCGCTCACCCCGGCGGCGCATCTGCCGCTGCTCGGCATCGAGCGCTCCCCCGCGACGATCGCCCTGTGGATCGCGGTGGCTGCGGCGGTCGGCACGGCGATCCTGGTGCGCCACAGCGCGCTCGGCACCCGGCTGCGGGCGGTCGGGCTCAACCCCGACGCGGCGGCCCGGCTCGGCTTGCCGGTACAGCGACTGCGCTTCCTGAGCCTGTCGGCCGCGGGCGCGTTCGCCGGCGTCGCGGGCGGATTGCTCGTCGCCACCGCGCCGTTCGTGCTCGCCGAGGGCTTCTCCTCCGGGTACGGCTTCTCCGGCCTGGTGGTCGGCCTGCTGGCCCGTGGCTCGCTGTCGGCCGTCGTCGCCGTCTCGCTGCTGCTCGGCTTCCTCGTCTCCGGCGGGATCAATCTGCAGCTGGCGGCGAACGTGCCCGCCTCGACCATCTCGGTCGTCGAGTCGCTGATGATCGTGTTCATCGCGGGCGCGGCGCTGTGGACCCGATCGTGGCGCAGGTCCGAACCCGCTTCGCCACCGACGGTTTCCCCGATCGACACCGCCGATTCCACCGACCTGGCAGGAGCGCCGCGATGAGCCTCGACACGGTCACCGACATCGCCACCAGCGGTATCGGTTTCACCCTGCCCATCCTGGTCGCCGCCAGCGGCGAACTGGTCAGCGAACGCGCGGGCGTGCTCAATCTGAGCCTGGAGGCGATGATGCTGACCGGCGCCTTCGCCGGTGTGCTGGGTGCCGTCACCACCGGTTCGCCGGTGCTCGGCGCGCTCACCGCCGTGATCGCCGCGCTGATCTTCGGTGTGCTGCAAGCGGTCTGGAGCATCGGCCTGCGGGCCGACCAGATCGTTGTCGGCATCGCCGCCAACGCGCTGGCCCTGGGCGCGACCACCTACGGCGCGCGGCTGCTGCTGGCCGACGGCAAGGGGCACGCCGTCCCCGGCTTCGACCCGCTGGCGATTCCGCTGCTGCACCGGATCCCGGTGATCGGTCCCGCCCTGTTCGGCCAGACCGCGCTCGGCTACCTGTGCATCGCCGTCGTCGCCGTCCTCGCGATCGTGTTCTCCCGGCGCACCAAGCTCGGCTTGGTCGTCGACGCCATCGGCGAGGACGCCGTCGCCGCCGACCGCACCGGCCTGTCCGTGCGGGCCGTCCGCTACGGATGCGTGCTGCTGGCCTCGGTCGCCGCCGGCCTGGGCGGTGCCCAGCTGGCGTTGTCGGAGGTGCATTCGTTCAGCGACAACATGACCGGCGGCATCGGCTATCTCGCCGTGGTCGCGGTGATCGCGGGCCGGTGGCGCGCGCTCGGGGTGATCTGGGCGTCGGTGTTCTTCGGCCTCGCGCAGGCACTGCAGTTCGCGCTGCCCGCGCTGGGCGTCGACGTGCCGTTCGCCCTGCTGGTGATGCTGCCCTACCTGATCGCGATCGTCGCCGTCAGCGGCCTGGTCGGCAACAGCCGCTCGCCGCGCGACCTGACCGTCGCCTTCGCCCGAACGTCCTGACCCGTCCCCGCTTTCGAGGAGCACCCGCGTTGACTCTGATCCTGTCGCATTCCGATGTGGCCGCCGTCCTCGACCGCGCCGAGGTGCTGGCCGCGGTCGAACGCGCGCACGCCGATCTCGCGCTCGGCACCGCGCTGGTCCCCGCACCGCCCGCCGTGACGCTCGGCGGCGCGGCCTTCGTGCCGATGGTCGCGGCCGCCGAATCCGCCGGCGCCGCCGCGGTGAAACTGCTCGCCGATCTGCCCGCCAACCGCGAGCGCGGGCTGCCGGTGCAGCGCTCGGCGATCCTGGTGACCTCGGCCGTCGACGGCGCCTGCGAGGCGCTCATCGACGGGCGGCTCGTGACCGCCGTCCGCACCGCCGCCGCCAGCGCGGTGGCGACGAAATACCTGGCACGCCGGGACAGTTCGGTGCTCGGCCTGATCGGGGCGGGCGGGCTGGCCGTCGAGCACACCCGCGCGATCGCCCAGGTGCGCGCGCTGACGACGGTCCTGGTCTGGTCACGGTCCATCGCGACCGTCGAACGGTTCCGCGCGGCGGTCGCCGATCTCGGACTCGAGGTGCGGGCGCAACCCTCGCCCGAGGCGGTCACCCGGGCCGCCGACATCCTGTGCACGCTCACGCCCTCGCGGGAGCCGATCGTGCGCGGCGCGTGGTTCGGCGACGGACTGCACGTCAACGCGGTCGGCGCACCACCGCGGGCCGATCACCGGGAGGTCGACGGCGAGGCCCTGCGCCGCGCGACGGTCGTCGTAGACTCGATCGGCACCACGCTCACCAAGTCCGGTGACACGCTGCTGGCCATCGCCGAGGGCGCGATCACCGAAGCGGCGGTGGGCACGGAGCTGGGTGAGGTTGTCGCGGGGCGGGCACCGGGCCGCACCGGCGATCGCGACATCACCCTGTTCAACTCGGTCGGCATCGGCCTGCAGGACCTGGCCGCCGCCCGCCTGCTCATCGACAAGGCTCGCGCCAACGGCATCGGAACGGAAGTGGACCTCAGCGCATGACCGCACTCACCGAGAACGACCTCACCCACCTGCGTCGGGCCATCGAGCTCGCCGGCCAGGCGTCCGCGCGCGGTGATCGCCCTTTCGGCGCGGTCGCCGTCGACCGTGACGGTCATGTCGTCGCCGAGGGCGAGAACGCGGTGAGCAGCAGCGGCGATATCACCTCGCACGCCGAGCTGGCCGCGATCACCACGGCCACCGCCGCGGGCAAGGCCGACCGACTGCGCGGCGCGACCGTCTACGCCAGCGGCGAACCGTGTCCGATGTGCGCGGCCGCGATGGTGTGGGCGCAGGTCGGGCGGATCGTGTTCGCCGCGGCGTCGGCCGAGTTCGGCCAGATCCTGCCCGGCGGCCCGAGTTTCGCGTTGACCTGCGCCGATCTGGTCGCCACGTCGAACGTGCCGGTGCAGGTCAGCGGGCCGCACCTGGGCGAGGAGGCACTGGCGGTGTTCCGCGCCGCCGCGGCGAGCTGAGCCCGGTGCCGGTCGCCGCGACGGCGACCGGCACCGATTCAGCGGGCCGGGACGGGATCGTCGCCCAGCTCGCGCTGTTCCTCGATCGCCTCCGGGGTGCCCGGCACCTGGGTGCCGCGCAGCGAGACACCCTTGGTCTCGATCAGGAAGTAGGCGGCGACGAGGCCGACCAGGCAGGCGCCGAACATGTAGTAGGCCGGGAACAGGTGATCGCCGGTCGCATCGATGAGCGCCTGGTTGATCACCGGAGCGGTGCCACCGAACAGCGAGGTGGCCACGTTGTAGCCGATCGCCACGCCGGCGAAGCGCACGATCGTCGGGAACATGGCGGGGAAAGTCGCCGAGATGGTCGCCAGCTGCGGGGCATAGAGCATGCCCAGGATCGCGAAGCCGACGATCGCGCCGGTCAGCGAGCTGCCGATCAACTTGTACACCGGGATGACCACGATCATCAGCGCCGCACACGAGGCCAGCCACATCGGCCTGCGGCCCACCCGGTCCGAGAGCGCGCCGAGGAACGGCAGCGTCACCAGCATCGCGACCTGACCGATCAACGGCACCAGCAGCGCGTCGGATTCGGCCATGCCGAGGGTGTTGCCGAGATAGGTCGGCGTGTAGCTGAGCAGCGAGTAATTCACGACATTGAGCGCGATCACCAAACCGAACAGGGTCAGCACCGGGCGCAGATATCTGGTGACCAGATCGCGATAGACGCCGACGGTTTCCTCGGTCTCGTCGTTGCGCTCGACCTCGCGGAAGACCGGCGTGTCTTCCACCCGGCTCCGCAGATACATACCGACCAGACCGAGCGGCGCGGCGATGAGGAACGGAATTCGCCAGCCCCACGATTCCATGGCCGGATCGTCGAGAATATTCACCAGCAGCAGGGCGACCAGATTGCCGAGCGTGAAACCGGCCAACGTGCCGACTTCCAGGAAACTGCCATAGAATCCACGCTTGCGGTCGGGCGCGTATTCGGCCATGAAGGTCGCCGCACCGCCGTATTCACCGCCCGCCGACAGGCCCTGCACCATCCGCAGCAGGTAGAGCAGGATCGGCGCGCCGATCCCGATGACCTCGTAGCTGGGGATCAGGCCGACGGCCAGCGTCGAGGCCGCCATCAGCACGATGGTCGTCGCCAGCACCCGTTTGCGGCCGATCCGGTCGCCGAGCGGACCCCAGATCATGCCGCCGATCGGGCGGATCAAAAAGGAAACGGCGAATCCGAGCAGCGTGTAGACGACGCTCGACCCGGCACCGTCACCGGGAAAAAGAGACGCGGCGATATAGGTCGCCAGATAGGCGTAGACGCCGTAGTCGAACCATTCGACCGCATTGCCGATCGCCGAAGCACCGATCGCGCGATGCAGCACCGATTTCGATTCCTGTGACATCTACACAAACCTCTCGTCGTCGCCTCTACGGGCTACCCGACAAGGGGGCGGACAAACTTTACGACTGTGCGACGATTCCCCCGAGACCCCTTTTACACTGCGAAGATGCCGCTGCGCCACGGGGTCTATCTGCCGCCGTTCGGTGAACTCGCCGACCCTCGGGTACTGGCCGAGCTGGCGGCCGAGGCGGAATCGGCGGGTTTCGACGGCGTCTTCCTCTGGGACCACGTGGCCCGTCCGAAGGAGCCGGGGCTCGCCGTCGGTGACGCCTGGATCGGCTTGGCCGCGATCGCCGCCGCGACCAGCCGGGTGGTACTCGGTCCGCGGGTGACGCCGCTGTCGCGCAGGCGACCGCAGGACCTGGCCCGCGAGACGGTCGCGCTCGATCTGCTCAGCGGTGGCCGTCTCGCCCTCGGGGTCGGCCTGGGTTCGGAGGCGACCGGCGAGTTCTCCCGGCTCGGCGAGGTCGCCGCCCCGCGCGATCGCGCCCGGCGCCTCGACGAGGCACTGACCGTACTCACCGCACTCTGGTCGGGGGAGGCCGTACACCACGACGGACCCGCCTACCGGGTCGACGGACTGCGATTCCTGCCCCGGCCGGTACAGCGCCCCCGCATCCCGATCTGGGTGGCCGCCCAATCCGTGAAGCAGGCGCCCCTGCGGCGCGCGGCCCGCTTCGACGGATTGTGTCCCGAGGCGAGCCCGGATCAGCTCGTCGAGATGCTGAGGATCATCGCCGAGCACCGGGGCGACCTGTCCGGTTTCGAGGTGGTCATCGCCGCGGCCGACGACCGCGAGCGCGAGGCGTACGTGCGCGCGGGCGCGACCTGGTGGCTGACCGCGCTGCCGATGATCTGCTCGCGCGCCGACGCACTCGCGGCCGTGCGCCGCGGCCCGGGGTAGCGTTCAGCCGAGGGCGGCGAGTTTGCCTGCGAGGACCGCCTTTTCCCGTGAGTTCCCGCACCGGCGAATCGCCTCGGCGAATGCCTCGCGCGCCTGCGTGGTGCGGCCCAGGCGCAGCAGCAGCTCCCCGCGCACACTCGGCAGCAGGTGCGACTGCCCCAGCGCTCCCCCGGCCGCCAGCTCCTCGACGATCGGCAGCGCGGCGGCGGGCCCGTCGGCCATCGACACCGCCACGGCCCGGTTCAGCTCCACCACCGGCGAGGGCGCGAGCCGGCCCAGCGCCTCGTAGAGCAGCACCACCCGTTCCCAGTTCGTCGCCTCGACCGACGGTGCGACGGCGTGACATTCGGCGATCGCGGCCTGCAGCCCGTAGGCGCCCAGCCCGCGACCGACCTGGGCGGCCTTGGCCAGCGCCGCCCGGCCACGCCGGATCGCGGAGTGGTCCCAGCGGCGGCGGTCCTGCTGCTCGAGCAGCACCGGCTCGCCGTCGGGCCGGGTCCGGGCCGGAAACCGCGCCGCCGTCAGTTCCAGCAGCGCCAGCAGTCCGTACACCTCGGGCTCGCCGGGCATGAGCCGAGCCAGCACCCGGGCCAAGCGCTGCGCCTCGCCCGCCAGGTCGAAGCGGATGAGGTCCTCGCCCGCGCTGGCCGAGGAGCCCTCGGTGAAGATCAGGTAGATCACCCCGAGCACCGAGCCGAGGCGGGCGTGGCGCTCGGCGGCGGGCGGCACCTCGAAAGCGACCTCGGCCGCGCCGAGCGTCTTCTTCGCCCTGGTGATCCTGGCCTGCACGGTAGCGGTCGGCACCAGGCACGCCTTGGCGATCTCGTCGCTGGTCAGGCCACCGACCACGCGCAAGGTCAGCGCCAGCCGTGCCTCTCGCGAGAGCACCGGGTGGCAGGCGATGAAGATCAGCGCCAGCACGTCGTCGTCGATCTGGTCGGGATCCCACAGCACCGCCTCGGCAGCGCGGACCGGGTCGGCCGCCTCGCCGCCGGTCAGCACGCCACCCTCACCGAGATGTCCGGCGAGCGTGGCGTACCGGTCGTCGAGCGCGGCGCGCCGCCGGTAGGCGTCGATCGCCCGGCGGCGGCCGACGGTGAGCAGCCAGCCGGCCGGTTGCCGCGGCACCCCGTCGCGCGGCCAGGTCACCAGTGCCTCGGCGAGCGCTTCCTGCGCGAGATCCTCGGCCATCGCGAAGTCGCCGGTGTAGCGGGCGAGCGCGCCGACGATGCGGGCCGATTCGATCCGCCAGACCGCCGCGACCGCCTCCCGGCCGGAGGACTGAATCACCGTCGTCCGGTTCAGAGCTGCCCGGTGGCCTCGCGCCAGGCCCGCTCCTTCAGGATCCACTTGTTGTCCTGCGGGAATTCGTCGATGCTGGGGACGCGGCGGATCTCGGTCTTGACGCCGGGACCGGTCATCGGCATCCGCTTGGCCCATTCCACCGCCTCCTCCTTGGAGGCGACGTTGAGGATGTAGTAGCCGCCGAACAGTTCCTTGGTCTCGCCGTAGGGCCCGTCGGTCACGATCGGGGGTTCCGAGGCGTAGTCGACGACCACCGTCTCGGCGGCGTCGTCGAGGCCCTCGGCGGCGACGAGCACGCCGGCCCGGATCAGTTCGTCGTTGAACTTGCCCATCGTTTCGAGCATCTCGTCGAAGTCGAGCTCGGCGGCCTTGGCCCAGGCGTCGTCGGTCGCGCGCATGATCAGCATGTACTTCATGGTCTGTCTCCTCGGGTAGGCGTGGACCCGGTGCGGGTACGTGTTCATCCCTAGGTCGAACGGGCTGCGACACCGATCGACAACCGACCGAAATATTCTTCCCCGAGTTTTCCACAGCCACCGGCGACCGCGCGAGAACCGGCGAGTAGCCCGATCCGAGGACCCATCGCGCCCCAACGTGATACATCTCGAGGGGACCTGTCACGCGTGTCAGCGGACGGGCAGAGAGTCTAGGAGTCCATCGTGAGCGCAGTCCTCGTCGAGCAACGCGAGCATGTGCTGGTCGTCGTCATCAACCGGCCGCAGGCCATGAACGCGGTCGACGCCGAGGTCAGCACCGGTGTGGGCGCGGCGCTCGAGCAGGCCGAGGCCGATCCGCTGATCCGCGCGGTCGTGCTCACCGGCGCGGGCGAGCGCGCCTTCTGCGCCGGCGCCGACCTCAAGGCGATCGGTCGCGGCGAGAACATCCTGGCGCCGGGCAACGAGGCGTGGGGCCTGGCCGGCTACGTCCGCCACCCGATCAGCAAGCCCACCATCGCCGCGGTCAACGGTTTCGCGCTGGGTGGCGGCACCGAGCTCGTCCTGGCCAGCGACCTCGCCGTCGCCGCCGAGACGGCCACCTTCGGCCTGCCCGAGGTCGCCCGTGGCCTGTTCGCCGCCGCCGGTGGCGCGTTCCGGCTGCCCGAGCAGCTGCCGCGCAAGGTCGCCATGGAGATGATCCTGACCGGCGAACCGATCACCGCCGCGCGGGCGCTCGAGCTCGGGTTGATCAATCGGGTGGTCCCGGCCGATCTGGTGCTCGACGCCGCGCTCGAGCTGGCGGGCCGGATCGCCGCGAACGCGCCGCTGGCGGTGCAGGCGAGCAAGCGGGTCGCCCTCGGTCTCGTCGACGGCAAGATCGACGACGACGCCGCCTGGGACCTGACCAACCGCGAGATCATGGGCGTCGCGCGCACCGAGGACGTACGCGAAGGCACCCTCGCCTTCGCCGAGAAGCGCAAGCCCAACTGGCAGGCCCGCTGACCACCATGCGGATCCTGATCCTCGGCGCCTCGGGCTTCGTCGGCGGCGCGCTACACGCGCAACTCGGCGCACGGCACGAGGTCGTCGGGACCAGCCGGCGCGGAGCCGGGCTCATACCCCTGGATCTCGCCGACGCCGCGGCGGTCCGCGCGCTCGTCGCGGACCGCGTCGACGTGGTCATCCACACCGCGGGCATCGTGGATCTGGCCACCGCCCAACGTGATCCGGACGCCGCCTACGCGGCCAATGTGGCGCCGATGGCGGCGCTGCTGGACGCGGTCGACGACGCGGGCGCCAAACTGGTGTACCTGTCGACCGACAACGTCTTCGACGGCACCCGCGACACCTACGACGAAACGGCGCTGCGCACCCCGATCAATGTCTACGGCTGCACCAAAGCCGGTGCCGAACAGCGGGTGCTCGCCCGCGCCGGGCACCTGGTCGTGCGGCTGCCGCTGGTCTACGGCCGCAGCCCTCGCTCGGACAAATTCCTCGCCCGCTTCGCCGCGCCCTCGATCCCGGCGCGCACCGACATCGTCGGCACGCCGCTGTATCTGCCCAGTCTGGCGCCGTTGCTCGAACAGCTCCTCGACGAGACCGGCGTGGTCCATCTCGCGGGCCCGGAGACGGTGAGCCGCTACGAACTACTGACCCGGGTGCGCGACCGGCTCGGCGCCCCGGCGCGCATCGTGCCCACCGACATCGATTCCGAGCCCGCGGATTGCCCGCGCCCGCGCCGGCTGGTCCTGCGCAGCGTCCGGCACGCGCTGACCGGGCCCGACGTCGACACGGCCCTGGCCGATCTCAGCGGCCCGGCGTGAACGCCGTCTGGGCGCTGATCGCGGTGCCCATCCACCGGCGCAGGTAGCGCCGCAGCTCGTCGTCGGTGCGTGGCGGATCGCCCGGGGAGAGGAAGAACGACTGCATCGTGCGCAGCGCGTACTCGACGAGGTCGCGCAGGGCCGGTTCGTCGTATCCGTAGGCGGGCCAGTCGACATCGAAGCGCCGGATCATCGTCATGCCGAAGGCCTGTGCCTCGTCGGAGGTGAGGCTGTCGGCGTGCAGGTTCGAGTAGGAGCTCGACAGCAAGATGCCCAGGTGCGGGGTCCGGCGGACCTCGGTGAGGGTGTAGACGACGGCCTCGATCATCGCGTCGGCCGGATCGCCGAGCCCGGTGACGTGCGCGGTCAGCCGGTCGAGGAAGCCGTCGACCGAGGCGATGGCCGCGGCCGTCATCAGCGCGTCGGCGCTGGGGAAATACCGGTAGACGGTCTGGCGGATGACCCCGAGCGATTCCGCGACGTCGGCGATGCTGATCTCCGCGCCGGTCCGGCCGATGAGATCCACGGCCGCGGCGATGATCCGCGCCGACGCCTCCGCATCGTCCACCGGTGGACTGCCACCCCATCCACGTCTGCGCGCCACCGGGTGGACGCTAGCACAACCCCAGGTCAGCGCGAATTCCGCGAAAGTGATCATACACACGACGGCCTATTCGTATGATTACCTCAATCCATCCGAGCGGCTCGCGCACGCCCGAGACAACGAGGTACTCCACCGTGACCGAACTCCACGTCCGCAAAATGGACTTCGCCTTCGCCGACTACGATGTGCCGTTCCTGTGGAACCCGCAGAACCCGGCCTTCTCCTCGATGGCCAACGCCGTGTCGTTTCTGGCGATCGGCTTCGAGAAGATGATCGTGCAGCTGATCACGCAGGCGAAGCCGCAGATCACCGACCCCGAGGTGGCCGAGGAGGCCGACGCGTTCATGCGCCAGGAGGGTCAGCACTCGACCGCCCACCGCCAGCACGTCAAGGCACTCATCCGGCGCTACCCCGGCCTGCAGCAGACCCTCGACGCGGTGATCGCCGAGTTCGACAAGCTCACCGCGAGCACCCCGGTCAAGTACCGGTTGGCCTACACCGCCGATCTCGAGGCCACTTTCACGCCGGTGTTCAAGCTGATGCTCGACAACGACGCCACCCTGTTCGCCCCCGGCGACGACCGGGTGGCCTCCCTGTTCATCTGGCACTTCGTCGAAGAGGTCGAGCACCGCAGTTCGGCGCTGATCATCTTCAACTCCGTGGTGAACAGCGAGCTGTACCGGATGCGGGTGGCGCCCTCGATCTTCCGGCACGTCCTGCAGGTGATCCGGGTGGCCTGCGAGGGGTTCAACGAGCATGTGCCCCTGGCGGATCGGCAGGTCGACGCGCTGTCGATGTTCGCCAACTACCGGCGCGGGCAGACCCTGCGGCGGCTGCTGCCCGGGCTGCGCCCCGCCGACAACGGCACCATGCCACGCGCGTTCGACGATCTCGGCTTGGGTGAGCAGCTCGTCGCCCTGGGCGGCATCATCCGCAGTCAGATGCCGCGGCACAATCCCGCGCACGAGAATCTGCCCGCGCTCGCCGACGAGTGGTTCCGCCGCTACGACGAGGGCTACGACGTCACCCGCTGGTACACCGCCGATTCCGTGAGTTCCTAGGAGCACCCCGATGGCCGAGCACTGCTCCCCCACCTTCGCCGATCTCGCCACCCAGCTGGGTTTCTCCTGCGAGGAGGCCGGCGGACTCGTCGAGTTCCGCAATCCGTTCGCCCTCGAGAACTGGACCCTGCCCGTCCTCGAACTCACCATCGTGCTCGGCGCGGTGCTCGCGCTCGTCTACGCGATCCTGCGTCTGCGCCGCCACGGCGATCCCACCGATCTGGTGCTGTGGTTCGGCGCCACCGCCTACCTGTTCGTGATCGAGCCGCCGCTGTACTTCCCCGCCGCGTTCGGCATCGAGGAGCACGTCGACACGATGTTCGCGCACAACGTGTTCACCGTCGACTTCCTGTGGGGCAGGCTGCCGATCTACATCGTCGCGATCTATCCGCTGATGGCCACGCTGGCCTTCGGGATCGTCCGGATGCTCGGTGTCTTCCGCCGCTACGGCGTCCTCGTCGGCGCGACCTGTGTGGGTTTCGTGCACCACGCGTTCTACGAGATCTTCGACCACCTCGGGCCGCAGCTGCGGTGGTGGGAGTGGTCGATCGACAACCCCCTCAATCAGCCGATGTTCGACTCGGTTCCGGTGGGCAGTGTCGTGGTGTTCGCGGCGCTGTGGCCGATGTCGCTGGCGTTCTGCGTGCAGTACTTCGTCGGACGTCAGGTCGACCAGGGCCGCGACTTCAGCGGTGTCGAGTTGGTCTGGCGCACGGTGGTGATCGGCCTGCTGGCCTCGGTCGGCACCTTCCTGCTGCCGCTGCCCGCGACGGCGCTCGGCGCGGGGAGCACCACGGTGCGCGGCGTGGTCTACGCGCTGGAGCTGATCGCGCTCTCGGTGGTGGCGGCGGTCGTGCTGGTCCGGCGCTGGCGCGAGCTGCGCCGCGGCGGCGCGACGGAACCGCGCTATACCAACCCCTTCGTCCAGCGCTACGCCATCGTGTATCTGGTCGTGCTGGCCGGTCTCTGGATCACCGCATTGCCCGCGTTCTTCGACGCGGTCGACGGGCAGACCACCAACGGCGACCCCATCGGCAACCTCTGGTACACCCTGGCCTGCTTCGTCGTCGCCGTCCTGTCGGTCGTGGCGACGTTCACGCTGCCCCGCGTTCCCGCCGAGACGCCCGCACCGGCGGTCGAGAACACCCCGGTGACCAGCTAGCACCCCCGACGAAGGGCCCGTTCGCGATGTCGCCACCGCGCACGGGCCCTTCGGCATCAGCATCACCCTCGCCCTCGGCTTCTTCCTCGCGCTGGTCTGCCTGTGGCAGATGTACTTCGCCCGCGCCGAGCAGCAGGTGGTCGACCATCTGACCAGCAGCGCCGACCCGATCGCGGCCGTGCATCTCGGGCTGAACGCGATCTACGGCGTGGTCGCCGGTCTGGTCGTGTTCGCGGCGGGCGCCGAGACCCTGCTGGCCGACGCCCACGTGGCCGCCGCGCAGCTACTGGCTGCCCGCCTGGCTCGTCGTCCTGGCGCTGGTACTCATCCTCGGTGCCCTCGCCGTTCAGTTGTCGCGCGATACCACCGGCGCAAGCACCGGATAGACACGCGGTGTGGCGACCACGGGTCCGGGCGACACGCGCGGCTCCGTACGATCGATCCATGAGCGTCACCGACCACACCGACCATCGGGCCGAAACGAATGCGCCCGAAGCCGGTACGCAGACGGCTGCGCCGGAACGGGTGGTACGGCGGCGGCCGAAGAACCGGCGCGCCCAGATCGCGGCGGAAGCGGCCACCGCGTTCGGCGCGCACGGGTATCACGGTGTGAGCATGGAGGACATCGCCGGTCGGCTCGGGATCAGTTCGGCGGCGCTGTATCGGCACTATCGCAGCAAGTACGCGCTCTTCCGCGAGGAGCTGTTCCGCCTGGCCGAGGTGACCGTGCAGGCGGTGACACTGCCCGAGGACGCGGACGCGTGGACACCGCGAGAACGCCTCGATCACGTCATCGACGCCGTCATCGCCAAGACCGTCGCCAACCGGTCGACCACGGCGCTGGTCCGCTGGGAACGCCGCTACCTCGACGACGACGACCGCCAGGCGCTCGACGGCAAGTTCGCCGAGGCCGTGCGCCTGCTCGGCGGCATCGTGCGCGAGGTGCGCCCCGGGCTCGCCCGCGACGATGTCGCGGTCCGTTCGGTGGCGGTGTTCAGTGTGGTCAGCAGCATCGGCGATCACCACGCGACCCTGCCGACCCGGCTACTCACGCCCCTGCTGGCCGCGACCTGCCGGGCGCTGATCGACGTCGAGCTGCCCACACCGGAGCCCACGGCGCTCCCGGCCGAGCCGGAGCCCGGATCGCCGTTCATGCACGAGGTGCTGCTGGCGAAGTCGGTCGAACTGTTCCACGAGCGTGGCTATCAGAACGTCAGCGTGGAAGACATCGCCACCGCCGCCGACCTGGCCACCGCCTCGGCCGTGTATCGCTACTACCGCAGCAAGAGCGACCTGCTCGCCGCGGCGTTCCGCCGCGCGGCCGACATCGTCTCGGGCGCGATCGGCCCGATGGTCGCCGCGTCGGCCACCCCCGCCGACGCGCTGTCTGGCCTGATCGACCTGTACGTCGAGGGCTCCTTCGCCGAGCGGGCGCTGACCTACGTGTACTACGCCGAGTTCGGCAATGTCGCCGCCGAGGACCGGGTGACCCTGCAGCACATCCAGCAGCTCGTCATCGCCGAGTGGACCAAACTCCTGGTCCAGGTCCGCCCCGAGCTCTCCGACGCCGAGGCCCGCATCCTGGTACACGCCGGCTTCGCCCTGGTCGTCGACCTGGGCCGCGCCTTCGGCGACGACGGCATCGCCCCCCAGAACCGCGTCACCACCCTGCACCGCACCACCCTGTTCGGCCACGCCTGACCCCTCGCCGCCGCCTGCGAGAGGGAGCGGCGGCGAGGGGTCGGTGGACCGCTACAGACCCAGGGTACGACCGATGATGTCGCGCTGGATCTCGCTGGTACCACCGAAAATGGTCGACACGAGCGCGCCGCGGACGTGCTTCTCCATGTCGAATTCGCGGGCGTAGCCGTAGCCGCCCATCATCTGCATGCCCTCCAGCGCCACCCGCTTGCTCACCTCGGTGGCCTTGAGCTTGGCCATCGAGGCCTCCCGGGCCAGCACCTTGGTCGGGTTGGCGTCGGCTTCCTTGGCCACGCTGTAGATCAGCAGCTTGGTGCATTCGATCTCGGTGGCCAGATCGGCGAGGCGGTGCCGCAGCGACTGGAACGAACCGACCGGCCTGCCGAACTGCTTGCGCTGGGTGACGAAGGCGATCGTGTCCTCGAACGCCCGCTCGGCCGCGCCCAGGCTCATGGCGGCGAGGATGAGCCGCTCGAAGTTGAGCCCGGTCATCAGCTGACGCCAGCCGTTGCCCTCCTCACCGACCACCGCGTCTTCGGGCAGCACGCAGTCGGTGAAGTACAGGTCGTTGGTCTCCTTCTGATTGCCCATCAGCTCGATCGGCGTGATCTGCAGACCGGGGGTGTCGGCGGGCACGTGGAACATCGTCATGCCGTCGTGCTTGCCGCCCTCCTTCGAGGTGCGCGCCACCAGCAGGATGTTCTCGGAGATGTGCGCGTTGGAACACCAGGTCTTCTGGCCGTTGATCAGCCAGCCGTCGGCGGTCTTGACCGCCTTGGTCGACAGGTTGCCCACATCCGAACCCGCCTCGGGCTCCGACATCGAGATCGATTGGGAGGCACCGCGCACGATGCCGCGCAGCACGGTGTCCTTCTGCGACTCGGTACCGAACTTGGCGTAGGCGCCGCCGGTGATCAGCGTCGGGCCGATGGCGCCGATCGGGAGCATGCCGCGCAGTGATTCCTCGAGCAGGATGCACATGTCGACCATCGACGCGTCCGAGCCGCCGTACTCCTCGGGCACGGTCAAACCCAGCCAGCCGAGCTCGGCCATCTTCGCGTACACGCCGGGATTGTGCTGTTCCTTGTCGTGATCGGTCAGCGCGTCACGCTGCTCCCGCGTCCCCGCCTCGCGCTTGGCGAACGCGGCCACTGCCGCGGCGAAATCCTTCTGTTCCGGGCTGAATTCGACGCCCATACTGTCCCTCTTCTTTCCGTACCGATCGATGGATGGGTCTACTTGGCTCGACCGAAGCGGCGAGCGGTGAGCTTGCGCACCGTCGACAGCGTCGACTCGGTGCGGGCGAAGGAGAGCAACGCCATGCCGGGAATCACGAAGCGCTGCCGCGCGATCGAGTGCG
This sequence comes from Nocardia sp. MH4, assembly GCF_019266065.1. GTDB lineage: Bacteria > Actinomycetota > Actinomycetes > Mycobacteriales > Mycobacteriaceae > Nocardia > Nocardia canadensis. The sequence goes on from NZ_LPNR01000049.1 coordinate 18,349, forward strand.
GCCGGGTGAACCCGAGCAGGCCGGCGGCGCCGTGGATACGGCCGATCCCGGACTCGCCGACGCCGCCGAACGGCAGCGCCGGGATCGCCGCGTAGGCGGCCGGGCTGTTCACCGAGGTCGCGCCCGCGCGCAGCTGCCGGGCGATCTCCATGCCGCGCTTGCGCGAGAACACCGACGAGGCGAGCCCGTACTCGGAGGCGTTGGCCAGCTCGATGGCCTCCTCGACATTGCGCACCGAGCGCACGGTGAGGGTGGGCCCGAAGGTTTCCTCCCGGACCGCGACCGAATCCTCCGGCACGTCGAGCAGCACGATCGGGCCGACGAACGGCGCCTCGATCGATGCGGGCCCGCCCACGACGGCGGTACCGCCCCTGGCCAGCGCGTCCTCGACATGCTTGGTGATCACGTCGACCTGGCTCGGCAGGGTCATCGGACCGTAGGAGGCATCCGGACCGGTTCCGGGCCGCAGGTCGCTTACCCGCTTGGTGAGCTCGGCCAGGAACTCGTCGAGCACGGAGGCGACGACATAGCAGCGCTCGGTGCCCACACAGGTCTGCCCGGAATTGGCCATCGCCGACCACGCGATCGCGTCGGCCGCGGCGGCGATGTCGGCGTCCTCGGCGACGATCGCGGCGTCCTTGCCGCCGCATTCCAGCACGACCGGGGTGAGGCGCGCGGCGGCGGCCGCCATGATCCGCTTGCCCGTCGCGGTCGACCCGGTGAACGCGATCATGTCGACGCCGGATTCGACCAGCGCGCGGCCGGTTTCTCCGGCACCGGACACCACGCTCAGAATGCCCTCGGGCAGTTCGGGATTCGCCGCGGCGAACGCGTCGGCGTACCAGTGGCCGACGCCGGTGGTCAGCTCACTGGGCTTGAAGACGACGGTGTTGCCCGCGGCCAGGGCGTAGGCGATCGAGCCGTTGGGCGTGTACACCGGATAGTTCCACGGCCCGATCACGCCGACCACGCCGTGCGGTCGCTGCTCGATCACGGCCTCGTGGTTGGCCATCATCATCCCGGGCCACACCTTCTTCGGCCCCAGGATCTTGCGGGCGTTCACCGCGGCCCAGTTCAGGTGCTCGACGGCGGTGACCACCTCGAGATAGGCGTCGTCGACGGTCTTGCCGTTCTCGGCGCTGATCAGCGCGCTGAACTCGTCGACGTGGACGACGAGGTGGGCTGCCCACCGTTGTAAGGCCCGCTTCCGCTCCGTGAACCCGAGTTCACGCCAGGTCTGCGCCGCCACGCGGGCACGCGCGACCGCGGCGCCGACCGCGGCGTCGTCGTCGACCGGCCAGCTGCCGACCGGCGCGCCGGTGGCCGGGTTGGCGGTGGCGATCATTGTCGCAGAAACAGGGGCGGTAGTGGGGGTTTCGGTCATCCTCGACCATCCTTCAGCCAATTCGGTGGTCATCCCGCGGCCGGACGGCCGAGCAGGACACTCCTGGGATCCAATGGGGCGGCGCGGACTGTTGACAGGTCGCGCCGACCGCCGTTAAGTTAATCACAATTCTCGTTAAGTTAATCATGGTTCTCGTCGGTTGCAAAGCATTCCCAGCGGAATGCGACCGACGGGAACGTCGAATCCGGAGGGAGGGCGCGATGCTGCGCACCCGATTCACCGAGGCTTTCGGTGTCGAGCACCCGATCGTGCAGGGCGGAATGATGTGGGTCGGCCGGGCCGAGCTCGCCGCGGCCGTGTCGAACGCGGGCGGCCTGGGCATCGTCACCGGGCTGACCCAGCCCACGCCGCAGGCACTGCGCGAGGAGATCGCCCGCACCCGGGACCTCACCGACAAGCCGTTCGGGGTGAATCTGACGATCCTGCCGTCGATCACGCCGCCGCCGTACGAGGAGTACCGGCAGGCGATCATCGACGGCGGTGTGCCCATCGTAGAGATCGCGGGCGGCAATCCGGCCACCCATCTGCCCTTCCTCAAGGACGCCGGGATCAAGGTGCTGCACAAGTGCACCAGCGTCAAGCACGCGCTCAAGGCCCAGCAGGTCGGCGTCGACGGGGTGAGCATCGACGGCTTCGAATGCGCCGGTCACCCCGGGGAGAACGACACCCCCGGCCTGGTGCTGATCCCCGCCGCCGCCCGGGAACTCGAGATCCCGATGATCGCCTCGGGCGGCATCGCCGACGCGCGCGGCCTGGTCGCGGCGATGGCGCTGGGCGCCGACGGCGTGAACATGGGCACCCGGTTCCTGTGCACGGTGGAGTCGCCGATCGCGCACACGGTCAAGGAGCAGATCGTGGCCAACACCGAGCTCGACACCAAGCTGATCTTCCGGACCATGAACAACACCGCCCGGGTCGCCGACAACGCCGTCAGCCGCCAGGTCGTCGAGATCGAGCGCGCCGGTGGCACATTCGCCGATGTGCGCGAGCTGGTCGCGGGCGCGCGTGGCCGCAAGGTCTACGAGGACGGGGACGTCGACGCAGGCATCTGGAGCGTCGGTCAGTGTCAGGGCCTGATCCACGACATCCCGACCTGTGCCGAACTGGTCGCGCGCATCGTGCGCGAGGCCGAGGACCTCATCGCGGGCCGGCTGTCGGGCACGATCGTCGAGGCGGTCGCCCGATGAGCGAGAGCCTGCACGTCGACTCCGAGCACGGTGTCCTGCGCATCACGATCGATCGTCAGGCCAGGATGAACGCGATCGACCTCGCGACCATGGCCGAACTGTCCGAGGCGATCACCGCGGCCGCCGCCGAGCCCACCACCCGGGTGATCGTGCTGACCGGCGCGGGCAAGGCGTTCTGCACCGGCGCCGACCTCGCCGCGGCGGCCGCCGCCGGCGGCAACGAGGCGACGCCGGAACTGGTGATGGACACTGCCAACAGCGTCATCCGGGCGATCGTCGACTCGCCCCTGCCGGTGATCGCGCAGGTCAACGGGCCCGCTGCCGGGGTGGGCGCCTCGATCGCGCTGGCCGCCGATCTCATCTACGCCGCCGACGACACCTACCTGCTGCTGCCGTTCACCTCCATCGGCCTGATGCCCGACGGTGGCGCGACGGCGATGGTGGCCGCGGCGATGGGACGCGCGCGGGCCGCGGAGATGGCGCTGCTCGGCGCGCGCCTGCCCGCGACCGAGGCCGCCGCGGCAGGCCTGATCACCCGGTCCGTGCCCGCCGCGGACCTCACCGAGCACGTCGGCACCGTCGCCGCGAAACTCGCGACCGGTCCCCGCCGGGCACTCGAGCTGACCAAGGCCGCGATCAACGCCGCGACCCTGGCCGAGCTCGACGGCGCGCTCGCGCGGGAGAAGGACGGCCAGACCGAACTGCTCACCTCCGCCGACTTCCTGGAGGGGATGACCGCGATGCTGACCCGCCGCGCCCCGATTTTCGCCGGCGCTCCCCGCCCGATCGCCGACCCGGCCTAGTTCCCTTCGAGGAGACGACGATGTCCATTGCCGCAGAACCGATGCGCTCGCGACGCAATCACTGGATGAACCAGATCGCGATCCACGCCACCACCATCCCGGACGCGCCCGCGCTGCGCTACCTCGGCGAGACCACTACCTGGCGCGAGCTGCACGAGCGGGTGCACAAGCTCGCCGACGCCCTGGCCCGGCGCGGTGTCGGGGCGGGCGATCGGGTGCTGATCCTGATGCTCAACAACACCGAGTACATCGAATCGGTGTTCGCGATCAACACCCTCGGCGCCATCGCGGTCCCGGTGAACTTCCGGCTCACCCCGCCCGAGATCGCCTACCTGGTCACCGACAGCGGCGCCTCGACGATCATCACCGAAGCGATGTTCGCCCCGCTGGTCACCGCGGTCGCCGCGCAGACCGGCGGGCTCGACACCCGCATCGTGGTCGGCGTCGGCACCTGTGAGGGCATGCTCGGCTACGACGACCTGCTCGCCGAGGAGGGCGAACCGCACGAGCCGCTCGACGTGCCCGAGGACACCGCCGCCCTGATCATGTACACCTCCGGCACCACCGGAAACCCCAAGGGCGCGGTGCTGACCCACCTCAACATGAACGCCCAGGCGCTCACCTGTATCCGCGCCATGCGCTACAGCAGCGACGACATCGCCTTCTGCGCGTCGCCGCTGTTCCACATCGCCGGATTGGGTTCGATCGCTTCCTGTTTCGTGCTCGGCTCGCTGACGGTGATCCATCCGCTCAAGGCCTTCGACGCCACCGAGGTCCTCGACGCCTGGGAGCGCGAGCGCGCCACCTCGGTGTTCCTGGTCCCGGCGCAGTGGCAGATCGTCTGCGCCGATCCCTCGGTGCCACAGCGTGATCTGCGCCTGCGTGTGATCAGCTGGGGCGCGGCCCCCGCCTCGGACACGGTGCTGCGCGCCATGGCCGAGACCTTCCCCGACGCGCTGAATGTGGCGGTCTTCGGCCAGACCGAGATGTCGCCGATCACCTGCGTGCTCGACGGCGAGGACGCGATCCGCAAGCTCGGGTCGGTCGGCAAGCCGATCCCGACCATCGCCACCCGGATCGTGGACGACGAGATGAACGACGTCGTGCCCGGCGAGATCGGCGAGATCGTCTATCGCGGGCCGACCCTGATGCGCGAGTACTGGAACAACCCGCGCGCCACCGCCGACGCGTTCGCCGGCGGCTGGTTCCACTCCGGCGATCTGGTCCGCCAGGACGAGGAGGGATTCGTCTACGTCGTCGACCGCAAGAAGGACATGATCATCTCCGGCGGCGAGAACATCTACTGCGCCGAGGTCGAGAACGTGCTCTTCAGCCATCCCCGGATCCGCGAGGCCGCGGTGATCGGCCGCGTCGACGACAAGTGGGGCGAGGTACCGGTGGCGATCGTCGCCGTCGAGGACGCCGAGGCGATCGGCCTCGCCGATCTCGAGGAGCACCTCAACGCCCACCTGGCCCGCTACAAGCACCCGAAGGACCTCGTCGTGGTGGACATGCTGCCGCGCAATGCCGGCGGCAAGGTGGTCAAGCACGAACTGCGCAAGCTGCACGGTTCGGCGCCCGTCACCAGCAACTGAGCACATCGATCACCGGTCCCGGCAGACTCGGAACACCAGTCCGCCGGGACCCTTTCGGCAGCGTGGGCCGCGGTCAGCGCCCGAGGAATTCCTCGATCGCCGGCCAGGTGGTCTCGGCCGCGGCCGGACCGGCGAGCAGGCCGAGGTGTCCGCCGGGGACTTCCACGAAGTGGGTCTCGGCGGCGTTCGGCAGGATGTCCAGCCCGCGCCGCACCGCGCGGGCGGGCACGACCAGGTCGGCGCGACTGCCGACCAGCAGCACCCGGCAGGTGACCTTGGCCAGCTCGATCACCAGGTCGGAGCGCAGCCGGATCGATCCGTCGGCCAGTTCGTTGCGCAGCACCAGGCTGCGATAGATCTGCCAGTACGAGCGGCCCGGATAGCCGGGCATGCTCGACATGAAACGGTCCGTGGCTTCCATCCTGGCCAGCGCCTCGGTGTCGAGGGCGTTGCGGAGCAGGAACATCGGCCGGGCTAGCTCCCGGTCGATGGCCTGCAAGCGGAAGCCGAGCTGCACGAATTCCTCGGGAATCCCGCCCATCAGCCGGGTGGCCACGGCCATCTCGCGGCCGCCGGTGACCCGGGCGGCCCACCGCAGGGGCACCAGCATCGGGGTGCGTGCTTGGTCTATCGGCGTGGCCAGGCCGGTGATCGAGGCGATCGGCAGGTCGGGGTGGGCGGCCGCGGCGAGCAGTGCCATCGCACCGCCCAGCGACCAGCCGATGACGTCGACCGGCCCGTCGTGCTCGTGCGCGACCCGCAGGATCGCCTCGGGCAGGATGTCGTGCGTCCAGTCCTCGAGCCCGAGATCGCGGTCGGCGTAACCGAATCGGCCGTAGTCGAGGACATACGGTTGCCTGCCCTGCGCCAGCAGGAAGCGCACCAGACTCTGGCCCGGACGCAGATCGAAGCAGGCGGGCGTCACCGCCAGCGGCGGCACCAGCAGGACCGGGTTCCCGGTGCCCGGTGTCGCGCGGTCGAAGCGCCGCAACTGCCGGTGCGCACCGGCGTACACCGTGCTCGACGGCGCGGGCCGCGCCGATTCGAGCCCGTCACCGAACGACACCGACCACACATTGCGCACCGCCCGGCGCGCGTCGGCCACGATCCCCAGCACCACAGAACCCCTCACTTCACCGCTACCGCCGCCGGGCGGTGCTCACCTGTCGAGTCGTCACGCCGCGTGGCGGTCCGCGCCTGCCCGCGTACCGGCGGCGGGCCCGGTCGCCGGGCCGGAGAGCCGCCGTCCGAACAGCACCTGCGTGGCAGCCCGGACGAACCCGGCCAGGCCGTGCCTGCCCGCGGGCAGCCCGAGCACACTCCACACCGTGCGCGTCTGCGACGGTGTCGCGGGCGCGCCGGCGAACCGGTCGGCCAGCCAGTTCAGGCTCAGCGGGGTCGACAACGCCAGCAGCGTGATGTGCTCGCTGAGCCGGTCGCGCAGGTAGGTGACGTGCGCGCCGTGGGCGCGATAGCGGTCGACCAGGGCGTCGATATCGGTGGCCGCGATGATCTGGTCGTGCACCGCCTGGACGACGAGCAGCGGCGCCGACGGCGCCCTGGTGCCGAGTTCGGCATCGGCGAACACCGCCACCAGTTCCTCGAGCGCGAGCAGCTCGGCGATCGGCATGGTCGTGTGCCGGTCGACGTGATAGCGCGCCAGACGCAGCACCGACCCACCGGTGGTCGAGCGGGCCGCCCGTTCGAGCACGGCGTGACCCGCTTCGCTGACATGCTCGCCGAGGACGGCGTCGAAGGCCGGATACACCCGGCGCAGCGCGGACACCACCAGGGTCGGCAGGCCGGCGTGCAGGCTGCCGTTGAGCCGATGGAAGGTCGAGAGCAGATCCCCCACCGGAGAGCCGAGGACCGCGCCGACGATGTCGAGCTCCGGCGCGTAGGTGGGCGCCATCTCCGCCGCCCACGCGGTCGCCAGGCCACCGCCGGAGTACCCCCACAGACCCACCTGCGCCCGCGGATCCAGGCCCAGCGGTGCGAAGGACAGCGCGGCGCGGGCGCCGTCGAGGGCCCGGTAGCCGGGCTCGCGCGGGGCGCCCCAGGCACCGAGCATGCCTTCGTGATCAGGGATGGAGACGGCCCAGCCCCTGCTCAGCGCGTCGGCGAAACACAGGAGTTCGACGTGGGCGAACGTGCCGATCGCGCGCGAGCCGCGCTGCAGCGCGTAGGACGGGAAGCCGCGCGAGGACACCGCGTCGATCGCGCACTGGAACGACAGCAGCGGCGTCGCCGGTCCGGGTCCGCCGACCGGTGCGATCACGGTTGTCACCGCGGCTTCGGGCCGTCCGTTCAGGTCGGTGGTGCGGTACAGCAACTGCCACGCGGTCACCTTCAGCGGGATCAGGCCGAAGGCGGCGAGCTCGATCGGTCGCGACCGCAGGATCGTGCCCTCGGCGTGCTGCTCGAATCCGGCCCGTGGCTGATAGAACGGGTCGTTGTCGGGCAGGACGGCCCAGGCGGGGGCCGACCAGGTCTCGGCGCGCGATCGGGTGGGGTCGGCAGTCAACGGAGTACTCCAGAGAAAGGGTTCGGATGACGGGCCGGCTATCGAAGACCGGCCCGTCGGAGCGGATCGTCGTGGTTCAGGCGGCCCGGCGGGCGGGCTCGCTGCGATAGCGAGAGGCCGCGCCGTCGATGCCGAGCAGACGCCAGGTGAGCTTGGCGACCGGGTTCATCAGGCCGGTGCCGACCGCCAGCGCACGCACGTCACCGAAGACGTCACGCTTGGTGGCCTGTGACTCCGGGCTGCCCCAGTACGCCTCGCGCATCACCTCGTCCGGGATACCGAACTTGTCCACGAATTCCTTCGGCGGCGTCGCGATCATCGACAGCATCACCCGCATGGCGATCGGGAAGGCCACCGACAGTACGGTTTTCGTGAGCGGATTCATCGACGGCACGTTCTTGCGCAGGTACTCGTGCGCGAACGAGATATGCCTGGCTTCCTCGGCCACGTGGATCTGCATCACCCGGTGGACCATCGGATGCATGTCCACGCCACCGCGCAGCAGCGACTTCTGCAGGTGATCGATCGGTTCCTCGCCGCCGAGGATCATGGTGAAGAACAGCTCGGGGAAGTACTTCACCGCGGGCCAGATGATCATCGTCAGCTTGCGGTCGATGGTGCCCATGCCGAC
>NZ_LPNR01000050.1 GCF_019266065.1 Nocardia sp. MH4
CTTTTCGCGATCGAGTGATTGCCGCAGGTAGACCGCTGCGTGTATCGAGGGTGCCGTCACTCCTCGATACTAAGCGCAGCAATATCCTCCAGCGGCGGGCACGAGCAGACCAGATTGCGGTCGCCGAAGGCACCATCGATGCGACGCACCGGCGGCCACACCTTCGGACGGGTGTGCCCGATGCCGCGCGGGTAGACCGCGACCTCCCGGCTGTAGGGGTGGTCCCACTCGCCCACCAGGCTCGCCGCGGTGTGCGGCGCGCCGCGCAGCGGGTTGTCGGTCACCGGCCACACGCCCGCGCCGACCTGGTCGATCTCCCCGCGGATGGCGATCATGGCCGCGATGAACTCGTCGAGTTCCTCGAGGTTCTCGCTCTCGGTCGGCTCCACCATCAGGGTGCCCGCCACCGGGAAGCTCATGGTGGGAGCGTGGAAGCCGTAGTCGGCCAGACGCTTGGCCACATCGTCGACGGTGACGCCGGTCTGCTTGGTGATCTCGCGCAGGTCGAGGATGCACTCGTGGGCGACCATACCGTTCTCGCCGGTGTAGAGCACCGGGAAGTAGGCGTCGAGGCGGCGGGCGATGTAGTTGGCCGAGGCGATCGCGGTCAGCGTCGCCGCGCGCAGGCCCTGCGCGCCCATCATCCGGATGTAGGCCCAGGTGATCGGCAGGATCGAGGCCGAACCGTAGTTCGCCGCCGACACCGCGTGCGAGCCCGCCTCCCGCGGGTCACCGGGCAGGTACTGCGCCAGATGCGAGCGCACCGCCACCGGACCGACACCGGGACCGCCGCCACCGTGCGGGATGCAGAAGGTCTTGTGCAGGTTCAGGTGGCTGACGTCGCCGCCGAACCGGCCCGGACGGGCCAGGCCCACCAGGGCGTTGAGGTTGGCGCCGTCGACGTAGACCTGACCGCCGGCGTCGTGCACGAGCGCGCACAGCTCGGCCACCTCGTGCTCGTACACGCCGTGCGTGGACGGGTAGGTGATCATGATGCAGGCCAGCCGGTCGGCGTGGTCGGCGATCTTGGCGCGCAGATCGTCGAGGTCGACGTCGCCGTTCTCACGGCACTTCACGACCTCGACCCGCATGCCGACCATGGCCGCCGACGCCGCGTTGGTGCCGTGCGCGCTGGAGGGGATCAGGCAGGTGTCGCGGTGGTCGTCACCGCGATCGAGGTGGTAGCGGCGAATCGCCAGCAGACCCGCGTACTCGCCCTGGCTCCCGGCGTTGGGCTGCAGGCTCACCGCGTCGTAGCCGGTGATCTCCGACAGCCACTGCTCGAGATCGCCGATCAGTTTCAGGATGCCGGGCACGTCCTCGATGGGCGCGAACGGGTGCAGGCGCGCGAAGCCGGGCCAGGTGATGGCCTCCATCTCGGCGGTCGCGTTGAGCTTCATGGTGCAGGAACCGAGCGGAATCATGCTGCGGTCCAACGCGATGTCCTTGTCCGACAGCGAACGCAGGTAGCGCAGCATGGCGGTCTCGGTGTGGTGGCGGGTGAACGCCGGATGCGTCAGGTACTCCGAGGTTCGGGTCTCGATCGCGGCGGGCTGGGCACCGGCGCCCGCGTCGGGAGCCTGTGCGGTGCCGAAGGATTCGACGACGGCGGTCACGTGCGCGTCGGTGGTGGCCTCGTCACAGGCGATCGCGACGTGGTCGGCGTCGACCAGGCGCAGGTTGATCCCCTGCGACTTCGCCTTGGCGACAACGGCTTCCGCGCCGCCGGGCACATGCGCCAGCACGGTGTCGAAGAAGGTGTCGTGCACCAGCGCGGCACCGATCCCGGACGCGACCGCGGCCGCGTGCGCGTGCACCCGGCGGGCGATGGCGCGCAGTCCGTTCGCACCGTGGTAGCTGGCGTACATGGCGGCGACAATGGCCAGCAGCACCTGCGCGGTACAGATGTTGGAGGTGGCCTTCTCGCGGCGGATGTGCTGCTCGCGGGTCTGCAGGGCCAGGCGGTAGGCGGGAGCGCCGTCGGCGTCGACCGACACGCCGACCAGCCGGCCGGGCAGCTGCCGGGCGAAGGCGGTGCGCACCGCGAGGTAGCCGGCGTGCGGGCCGCCGAAGCCCATCGGCACGCCGAAACGCTGGGTGGTGCCGAAGCACACGTCGGCGCCCTGCTCACCGGGCGGGGTGATCAGGGTCAGGGCCAGCAGATCGGCACCGGCGGCGACCAGCGCTCCGCGCTCGTGCGCGGCGCCGAACAGTGCGGTCCAGTCGACGATCCGGCCGGACGCGCCCGGGGTCTGCACGATGACGCCGAAGAACTCGCCCTCGGGCAGCACGCCCGTCGACAGGTCGGCCTCGATGATCTCGATTCCCAGGGGCTCGGCCCTGGTGCCGATGATGGTCTTGGTCTGCGGGAACAGGTCGGCGTCGAGCAGCAGCCGGTTCGACGGGGACTTGCCCGCGCGGCGCAGCAGCGTCATCGCCTCGGCGGCGGCGGTGGCCTCGTCGAGCATCGAGGCGTTGGCGACATCCATACCGGTCAGGTCCGAGACCATGGTCTGGAAGTTGAGCAGCGCTTCGAGGCGGCCCTGGCTGATCTCGGGCTGGTAGGGGGTGTAGGCGGTGTACCAGGCCGGGTTCTCCAGCAGGTTGCGCACCAGCACCGGCGGGGTCAGCGTGTCGTAGTAGCCCAGGCCGATCATCGAGGTGACGACGGTGTTGGAGTGCGCCAGCGCGGCCAGTTCGGCGAGCACTTCGTGCTCGGTGCCGGGCGCGGGCAGCGCGCCCAGGCCGGACTCGTCGAGGATGGTCGCGGGCAGTGCCGTGGTCGCCAGCGCGTCGAGGGACTCGACGCCGACGGTCGCGAGGATCCGGGCGAGTTCGTCGGAATCGGGTCCGATGTGGCGGTCGGCGAACGAACGGGTCACGGCAGCTCCAAGGTCGGGCGGGTCGACCAGGTGGTCGACGGGTACCAGCCCTCCCCCTCTGTCGTGGCGCCTGAGAGATTCGGTGACCCGACCGCGGACGGCCGTGCCCCTTTCCCCGTGGGCGGGCAGCCAGAAGCCACCGCTTTCCAGAGGCGTCGAATCACCGTGCGGTCCCTGTTGCCTGAGAGATTGACGGGGAGGTGCTGCTCCTTCGGCGCCCGGACTCTCACGAATCCAGGACTCTCCCGCACGGCGGCGACGCGTCATCAAGTCTAGATGCAGCAAACCCCCGGCCGCGCCACCTGGGGCACGCCGGGGGTGTAGTGCTCGTCACTACCCGGTCTTACGGTTCTCCCGCACCTTGCGGCGGTAGGACAGCTCGTCCTCGGGTCGATCGGTGATCTCGGTGGCCCGCTCGGCCGGGAAGTCGGCGATCGCCCCGGTCAGTTCCCGCATGGCGCCGCTGACCGCGATCCCGAAGACACCCTGCCCGCCCTGCAGTAAATCGACGACTTCCTCGGGTGAGGTGCACTCGTACACCGTGGTCCCGTCGGAGAACAACGTGATCCCGGCCAAATCCTGCACGCCGCGGCTGCGCAGATGATCGACGGCGATCCGGATGTTCTGTAAAGAGACGCCCGCGTCCAGCAGTCGCTTCACGATCTTGAGGACCAGGATGTCCTTGAACGAATACAGCCGCTGACTGCCCGACCCGGCGGCGCCACGGATCGACGGCACGACCAGCCCGGTGCGCGCCCAGTAGTCGAGCTGACGGTAGGTGATGCCCGCGACCTGACACGCGCTCGGCACCCGGTAACCGACCAGATCGTCCGGAACCGAGTCGTCCGGGAACAAGCCAGGCTGCACCACATCCTGCGATTGCTCTTCCACTGACCACTCCTTGCTCTGCCGACGTTCTCGAGTACCGGAGTCACGACGGATGTTGCCCGACTTTCGAGGTTACTCCTGCCATTGTCGGACCTGCACCGTTGTCGCACCAAGCACCGCGCGCGGCGATTCCCTCGACCTCTACTTCAGGTCTAGAAGATCGTGATGTGAATCAGCTGTCGGTGGCCTTGAAGTCGTCGGGCGAGACGGACTCGAGGAACTCCTTGAACTTCTCCACCTCGTCCTCGCGCTCGTCGGGCATCACCAGCCCGGCCTCGGCCAGGACCGGTTCCTCGGCGAAGATCGGGCAGCCGACCCGCAACGCGATGGCCACCGAATCCGACGGCCGCGCCGAGACCCGCAGGTCGCCGTCGAAGACCAGATCGGCGTAGAAGGTGCCCTCCTGCAGATCGACGATCCGCACTTCCTTGAGGGTGTGGCCGAGTTCGGTGATCAGAATCTTGATCAAATCGTGAGTGAGCGGACGGATCGGCGTGACGCCCTCCTGCTCGAGCACGATCGCGGTGGCCTCGGCCTGCCCGATCCAGATCGGCAGGTAACGCTCGCCCGCCGCTTCCCGCAGCAGCAGCACGGGCTGGTTCTGTGGCTGCTCGACACGGATGCCGATGACGCGCATCTCGCTCATGAGTTGTCTGCCTCCCATACTCGCCGCCGGCCGGCAGGACCGCTGCCCAGCTCGCCGTACCCACGAGTCTAGGCGAATTCCGGGCGGTGCAACGAGGACGCCCGAGCCGAAATCGGCGTGTTGCCGGGGTGATACCCGATCCGGCGGTCGGGTGTGTCAGTTACCGAGGGCGGCCCGCACGGCCGCCTTCACCAGTGCCGCGTGCAGGTTCAGCGACAATGCCGCCAGTTCGCGGACCGTCTCCTCGGCGCGGGCACGCGCGTCGGCGTCGCGACTCTTGGCGATCGGCGCGGCGATCTGGGCGACCAGAGCCGCCTCGCGGTCGGCGGCCAGTTTGAACGCGCGCAGGTGCCGGGCTTCCAGGCCGAACTCGGCCATCGACTTTGCCGCGTGCGCCAGCGTCACCGCGTCGGATTCGAAGAAGCCGCCGGCACCGGGGACGATCAGTCCGGCGCGTAGCAGGTCGTCGAGGAAACGGTCGTCGATGCCCGCCTTGGCGAGCAGATCGGCCCGGGTGAGCCGGACCCCGACATCGACGCGCAATTCGTCGGGGGTGATCTCGCCGGGAACAACGCCCAGCCGACGCGGCGGCGCCGGCGTGGCCTCGCCGTCGGCACGCGCGGCGCCGGACAGCGACTGCCCGGCCTCCGCGGCGCTGTGGTGGGAGTGCGCCCTGGCACGCGCTTCACGCACGCCCAGGGTCGCCGCACCACTGTCGATCGCTTCGAGCTGCTCCTTGATCACCTTCAGCGGCAGGTACTGATCGCGTTGCGCGGTCAGCACGAAACGCAGCCGCTCGTAATCGGCCACCGAGAACCGCCGGTAACCCGACGGCGTTCGTTCCGGCCGGATCAGGCCCTCGGATTCGAGGAACCGGATCTTCGAGATGGTGATGTCAGGAAAATCTGGTCGCAGCAGGTCGAGCACGGAGCCGATCGACATTCCTCCGCGCGCCCACTGCGCCGCCCCCGTCACAGCACTGCGCCCTTCACGGACACCAGCACCGTAGGGGTCATCGCGACCCCGCGCCCGACGCCGACTCGTTCGCCTGCGCGCGCGGACCGGTCAGGAAGACCAGCCGGAACTTGCCGATCTGGACCTCGTCGCCGTTCTGCAGCTCCGAGGAGTCCACCGGCTCCCGGTTGACGTAGGTGCCGTTGAGGCTGCCCACATCGACGACCTGGAACGAGTCGTCGTCCTGACGGAACTCCGCGTGCCGGCGGCTGACGGTGACGTCGTCGAGAAAGATGTCACTGTCGGGATGGCGACCGGCCGAGGTGGTCGGCTGATCCAGCAGAAAACGCGAGCCCGCGTTCGGGCCGCGCTTGACCACCAGGAGGGCCGCGCCGACCGGCAGGCCCTCGACGCCCTGCACCGGCTGTTCGCCGGTCGGCTCTCCGGAGCGCGACGCGTCGACCTCGTTGAGGAAGTCCGCGCGGAAGACCGACGTCGTCTCGGCCGCGGTCTCCCCGTAACCCGGGTCCCTGTTCTCGCTCACCGTTTCTCTCCTCCTCGAACCTGATTATCCATGCAAGCAGGTGCTGTATTCGGCGACACGACCGGCGCGATCACATCGCCAGGAAAAAAGATCCCGGCGTCGATTCCCCGACGTATCCGCTTGGCTTTGACCGTACCCTGCCGGGGCGTACCCGTGCAGGGAGAACTGTGAAGGCTTGCTCAGCCCCCGATAACTCCTTGATAACCCGCCGCATCCAGCAGTTCACCGAGTGCGGAATCGAGGGTTGCCGCATCGTCGAAGGCGAGCTCGAACAGCCAGCCCGCGTCGTACGGATCGCTGTTGAGCGTCTCCGGCCCCGAGACCAGATCCTCGTTCACCGCAACGACTTTCCCGCCCAGCGGGGCGTAGATGTCGGAGACGCTCTTGGTCGACTCGACCTCGGCGATGCTCTCGCCCGCGGTCACATCCTTGTCGACATCGGGCAGCTGGACGAACACGACGTCACCCAGCTGTGACTGGGCGTAGTCGGTGATGCCCACACGAACCGCCGTGGGGCCGGTCCGCCGCACCCACTCGTGCTCTTCGGTGTAGCGCAGATCCTCAGGGGTCCGGGTCACAGGACGTCCTTTCGTCGTCAACGTTGCACGCAACAGTATCGACTAGCTCCCACGGTGCGGCACAGGCGGTATCGATCGCGCGACCGCGACCGCCAGCCCCGCGTAGAGCGCCCCTGTCCAGACGTAGAGCGCGGTGCCCCAGATCAGCAGTGCCCAGCCGAAGGCCCAGCCGAAACCCGCCCCTGCCCAGTCCATCTCCCCCGTGAGCAGCCACGGTAGGGCCGACATCAGCGCGAAGGTCGCCGCCTTGCCCAGGTAGATCACCTCGGGCGCGGGCAGGTCACGGCGCTTGTATACCGACAGGGTCACGGTGAGTACCAGATCGCGACCGATCAGGATCACGGCGATCCACCACGGGATCAGCCCGCGTGCGACGAACGCCACGAGTGTCGTCACGAGGTATAACCGGTCGACGAGCGGATCGAGCAGCGCGCCCAGCCGGGAGGACTGGTCGAGCAGACGGGCGAGTTTGCCGTCGAGGAAATCGGTGACACCGCTGGCGATCAGCAATGTGAACGCCCAGCCGTCGGCATGGCGGACCAGCATCAACCACAGGAATATCGGGATTCCGATCAGCCGGAGCAGGCTGAGCACATTGGGCACGGTCAGGATGCGGTCGCTGAACACGCCACCGGTTTCGGTGTCGTTGGTGCCCGGCGTTCCCGATTCGGTTGCCACGCCCCTGCATACCGCACCGACCCCTGATCGCGCCATCCGGCCACGCCGAAAATCGTCGGGCGTGTCCGATTGCCGCGCGGTCGCGATGCCCACCGCCCGCCGACCCGCTAGCCTGGGCAGTTGTGTCCGACAGTGGTCCAGATCTGCGCTCCTACGTCTCCGCCGAGGACGCCCGTGAGCGCGGCCGCGCAGCCCGGCAGCGCGTGCCCGTCGACGCCCGCGACCGGGCCGTCGAAAGCCCCGACCGGCCGACGGTGCTCGAGTTCGTCGAGGCGAGCAACCAGGGCCGGATCGAGCGGCTGATCCCGCTGCGGATCGGCCGGATGACCGCGTCCCCGTTCACCTTCTTCCGCGGCGCCGCCGGGTTGATGGCCGCCGACCTGGCCGCAGGCCCCGACAGCGGGCTGACCGCCCAGATCTGCGGTGACGCCCACGCCGCCAACTTCGGCCTCTACGGCACCCAGCGCGGCGAGATCGTGATGGACATCAACGATTTCGACGAGACCGTGCTCGGCCCGTGGGAGTGGGATCTCGAGCGGCTGGCCGCCAGCCTGGTGCTGGCCGGGCGGGAGAGCGGCGCCGACGAGGACGACTGCGTACGCGCCGCGCGCGACGCCGCCCGCTTCTACCGGCAGACCGCCGCCGAGCTCGCCGAGATGCCGTTCATGCAGTCCTGGACCGCGCTGCCCGACGAGTCGATCCTGGGCAAGGCCAAGGCCGACGACCTGATCGACGACTTCAAGAAGGCCGCCAAGAAGGCCCGCAAGAACACCAGTGCCAAGGTGGTGGCGAAGTGGACCGAGCACCTCGACGATCACGAGACCGGCATCAGCAAGCACCGCTTCGTCAGCGATCCGCCGATCCTGACCCCGGTCGAGGAGCCGGTCGCCGACGCCGTGATCGACGGGCTGCAGCGCTACGCGGGCACTATCCGCGAGTCGCGGCGTGCGCTGCTGGCGCGCTTCGCGGTCTCGGATGTGGCCTTCCGGATCGTCGGCACCGGCAGCGTCGGCCTGCACAGCTACGTGGCGCTGCTACACGGTAACGACGGCGAGTCGCTGGTGCTGCAGGTCAAGCAGGCCAGGCCGTCCGCGCTGGCGCCCTTCCTGCCACCGGTCGCGCCGCGGCACGAGGGCGAGCGGATCGTCGCAGGCGCGCGCAGCGTGCAGTCCGAGACCGACATCCTGCTCGGCTGGACCACCGTGGAGCTCGACGAGCCGCTGCCGTTCATCGTCCGTCAGTTCCGCAATCTCAAGGGCAGCATCGACCCGGCCGGGCTCTCGGCCGACGATCTCGACGACTACGGCAGGCTCGCGGGCGCGCTGCTGGCCAGGGCGCACTCGCGGTCGCTGGACCCGCGCACGCTGGCCGGCTATCTCGACGACGACGGCGAGGCGTTCGACGAGGCGGTGGCCGCCTACGCGGTACGTTATGCCGACCGGACCGAGGCCGATCACGCCGAACTGGTCGCCGCCGTTTCGGCGGGCAAGATCGCCGCCGAACCGAGCTGAACACCACCGGCATCCTGCCGGGCATCCACCGATTGTCGAGCTACGATGTACGCCAACGGTTCTCGGCCCGCGGCGCCAACGACCCAGAAGGGCGGACTCCATGCTCGTGCGCGTGCAGAATGCGGCAGGCACCGATGCCGAGCTGGCACTGATCGATTGGCTGCGCACGTGGAAGGATCCGTCCAGCCCGCACGGCGTCGCCACGATCAACTGCGGCCTGTTCCACAACGACCGGCTGCACCAGCTCGACGCGGTGGTGTGGACCCCGACCAGCTGCGTGATCATCGAGGCCGAGACCTTCGCCGTGGCGCAGGACGGCGTGCTGGAGATCCCGCTCAACGGCCCGTGGATGGTCTCCGGCGAGCTCGCCCAGTTCACCGGCGGGGAGAAGTCGACGCCGCTGGAGCGGTCGCGGGAACACACCTTCGCGCTGCAGGACTATCTCGCCGCGCGCGGGCTCGGCCAGCGGGCGGTGCACGGGCTCGGCGTGATCGTGCCGCAGCCGGGCGCGCAGATCGACATCCACCAGGGCTGGAACGATCCGAGTTTCGATGTCATCGTCACCGACGATCCGCACCGGCTCGAGCAGTACTTCGAGATGCTGGCCGCCAAGGAACACAACCTCTGGACGGCCAACGACATCGCCATCGCGTTCCGCGGACTGGGCATCCTGCCGTTCCTGCCCGCCCCGCAGGACCTGCTCAACGAGGGTTTCCTGGGCCCGATCGACGTCACGCTGTGGCACGGTGGCCCCACCCAGGCCCAGGCCGAGCAGTATGCCGAGGAACAGGCCCAGCGCGAACAGGAGCTGGCCTCGCGCGGGTTGGTGGCGCCCTGGTACAGCCCGTGGAAGCTGTACCCGCGGGTCGGCGGCGACCTGGACTTCGGCCGCGCGTTCCTGCGGATCACCCTGGCGATCGGCATGATCGTGGCGATCGTGTGGGTGCTGTGGTTCGTGGTGACCGCGGTGCTCACCTACGGTCCCGCCTGAGACAGCCCCGCGCGGCGGCTATCGTCGCATCGGTGATCGACCCCGCTCCCGCCCGGACCGCCACCGTCGTCCGCGCGACGGCCATCGGCGCGGGCGCCGCGCTCACCGCCGCGCTCCCGCTGACCTTCCCCGCCGACGACGGACCGTCCGGACTGGACGCGGCCGTCGCCGACCCGATCGCCGCGACGGTCTCCCCCGGTCTGGCCGAGGTGCTGGTCGCGCCGAGCAACGCCCCGGTGGTGCTCGCGGTGCTGCTGGCGGCCGTCGGCTGGTTCGCGGTGCGCCGCCGGTGGCGGGCGGCGCTGACCATGCTCGTGGTGCCCGAGCTCGCCCTGGCGATCAACACGGTGGTGCTGAAACCGTTGTGGGACAGGCAGATGCACGACTACCTCGCCTATCCGAGCGGCCACACGGTCCACTTGGTCGCTGTCGCAACGACGTTCGCGTGTCTGGTGACAACGCGCACCGCGCGCATCACGGTCGCGGCGCTCACCGTGCTCGCCCTGCTCGCGATCACGCCCGGCATGGTCGTCCTCGGCTATCACCGCCCCACCGATGTCCTCGGTGGGGCGGCCGCGGCGACCGCGCTGGTAGCGGCACTGTGTTGGCTCGCCGAGGCGCTGCGCGCCGCGGTGCGCTAGGTCCGGTCGAAAACGCTGGCGTCGTGCAGCATCTCGGCGCGCAGCATGGTCTCCGGCACACCCATCGCCTCGACCAGGGTCAGCGCGTCCGGCCGCAGCCGGTCGACGAGTTCGTTCACCCCGCGGCGCACCGCCTTGGCCCGCTCCACGGACATGAACCGGTGCATGATGTACCAGGACAGGTTCTCCTCCAGCGTCGAGTACACGTAGAGGTCGCAGACGGTCTCGGCGAGCGCCTTGGCGTCGGGGTCCTCGATCTCGGCGATCCCGTCGACGAACTCTTCGAGCACCAGCCGGTCGATGTGCGCGGCGCCGGCGGCGAGGATGTGGTCCTGGGCGTTGTTGAACGCCTCGAACGGGCCGGTGTCGGCCGCCCTGGCACGCAGCCGGTGCGCCGCGGTCCGCAGCAGGTAGTCCTCGCGATCGGCGAACAGCTGCAGCTGGACCGAGCGCTTGGACAGGTCGCCCTCGTCGACGGACTCGTCGGAGCGATCGCGCAGGGTCTGGATCAACTGGCGCACCCCGGATCGCTTGCGCACCACGTCACCGGCCATGGTGGCGGCGAATTTCACCCAGCCCATGGCGTCGAGGTCGCGGACCTCGTCGGAGTAGGCGGTGAGCAGTTCCTTGGCGACGAGCTGGGTGAGGACGACATTGTCGCCTTCGAAGGTGGTGAACACATCGGTGTCGGCCTTGAGGGTGACGAGCCGGTTCTCGGTGAGATAGCCCGCGCCGCCGCAGGCTTCGCGACACTCCTGGATGGCCCGGGTGGCGTGCCGGGTCTGGGCGACCTTGAAGCCGGCGGCGCGCTTCTCCAGCGCGCGCTGGGCGCCCGGCTCGATCTCGCGACCGCTCTGTACGAGGTCCATCCGGCGCACCAGGTCGTTCTGGGCGAAGGCCAGCGCGAAGGACTTCGCGACCAGCGGCAGCAGCCTGCGCTGGTGACTGCGGTAATCCATCAGCAGCGTTTCCGCGCCGGTGTCGGGATCGGCGAACTGGCGCCGGGCCAGCGCGTAGCGCACCGCGATGCTCAGCGCCACGCGCGCGCCCGCCGCGGCCGCGCCGCCGACGCTCACCCGGCCACGCACCAGGGTGCCCAGGGTGGTGAAGAAGCGGCGGCTCGGGTTCTCGATCTCGGAGGTGTAGGTGCCGTCGGGCTCGACGTCGGCGTAGCGGTTGAGCAGGTTCTCCCGGGGGATCCGGACGTGGTCGAACACGATGCGGCCGTTGTCCACACCGGGCAGGCCGCCCTTGAGCCCGTCGTCGTAGGTGGTCACGCCGGGCAGGTCGGCGCCGAGCTCGTCGCGGATCGGGACGAGCAGGCAGTGCACGCCCTTGCTCTCGCCACCGGTGATCAGCTGGGCGAACACCGCGGCCATCCGCGCGTGCACCGCCGCGCCGCCGATGTAGTCCTTGCGCGCCGACGGGGTCGGGGTGTGGATCACGAATTCCTGGGTGGCCGGGTCGTAGGTGGCCGTGGTCTCGAGATTGGCGACGTCGCTGCCGTGCCCGGACTCGGTCATCGCGAAGCAACCGAGCAGATCCAGGGTGATCAGCCGCTTGATGTACTCGCGATGGCGTTCGGTGCCCAGGTTCTCCACGGCGCCACCGAACAGACCCCACTGCACGCCGGATTTCACCCACAGGGACAGATCGGCGTAGGCCAGCATCTCCAAGCCGGTCACGGCACCACCCGGATCGCCGGTGCCGCCGTTCTCGGAGCGGAAGCCACGCTCGGGATAGCCCATGGTCGCGATGACCCGCATCTGGTCGAGCACGCGGGCCCGCGCGGCGTGGATGTCGAGTTCGGGATCGCCGGTGAAGCGGTCGTCGGCGAGCTGGACTCGCGCCTGGTCTCTGACCTCGCGCCACGGTCCGTCCAGCGCTGCGCGGAGATGTTCTGCCGTCGTC
The DNA here is from genome assembly GCF_019266065.1 of Nocardia sp. MH4. GTDB lineage: Bacteria > Actinomycetota > Actinomycetes > Mycobacteriales > Mycobacteriaceae > Nocardia > Nocardia canadensis. Next base: position 12,225 of record NZ_LPNR01000050.1, read on the forward strand.
GAAATGCCGGTAGCCATACTTCGACCATAATCCGTGCATCGCGCCCGGCGACGGATTCGCGTTCTCCCTCACATCGCGCCGACGCCGCGTCTCAGCCGAGGAACATGTCCCGCATCGACACTTCGGTGGGCCGCCAGCTCACGCCGAGCTCGCTCAGCGCGGCCGAGTCGTCGGTCGGGGTGTCGGAGGTGAGCAGCCACGCCGCCTCGTAGCCGAACGCGGCGTCGACCTCGACGAATCGCGAGGCGACGTCGGCGGCCCGGCCCAGCGCCCGGAACAGGCCGGGGCGCACCGGAATCCGGCGGATCCGCTGTCCGGACGCGGCGGCGAGCAGGTCGATGGCCGTGTCGAAGGGGACCTGGTGCCCGCCACACAGATACCGGCGCGGGCCCTGACCCGGCAGCATCGCCACCGCGTGCAGCTCGGCTACGTCGCGGACGTCGATCATCGCCATTCCGCCGTCGAGCCGGGGCGCGAATCCACTGCGCAGCATGGTGTTCCAGCCGCGCTCGGTGATGCCGCGGGTGCCGGCCAAACCCGGCCCGATCACACTCGAGGGGTAGGTGATCACCACCGGCGCACCGCTGCGCTGGAGTGCCCGCGCGACCCGGTCGGCGGCGGACTTGGTGCGACCGTAGGCGCTGCGCCCGGTCGCGGTGGGACTGTCCGGGGTCATGACCGGATCCGGGCAGGGGAACAGCGCACTGTAGCTGGCCACGTGCACGATGGGATCGAGTCCGGCCAGGGCCGCGCGGCACAGGATCTCCGCGGTGGCATCGACGTTGACCTGCCACATCAGCGATTCGCGGCGGTCGTCGGTGGCCACGATGCCTGCCGCGTGCAGCACCGCCGCGCAGCCGTCGAGCAGCGTGGTGATCGTGTCGCTGTCGCGCAGGTCGCCGCGCAGGACGGTGATGCGGTCGCGGTCCTGCGCGAATTCCGGCCACCATCGGTCCAGGGATTCGCCGGGGTGGACCAGCAGCTGGATCTCGTGACCGTCCGCGAGCAGCGCGGCGACCGTGGGCGCGCCGAGATACCCGGTGCCACCGGTGACGGCGATTCTCACGACAGGGTTCCCTCGGCGATCGGCAGCACACAGCGGGTGCCGGTGAAGATGGTCGGCATGCACTCGTTGCAGTGGGTGCAGGCGGCGGTGGTCGTGGTCTCGGCCGCGATCCGGCGTGGGAGATCGGGTTCGCACAGCAGGGCGCGGCCCATCGCGACGAACTCGAAGCCCTCGGTGCGGGCCAGGCGCATGCCGTCGTAGTCGGTGATGCCGCCGAGCAGGACCAGTGGCATGCGCAGGGCCGACCGGAACAGGCGGGCGCGCTCGAGCAGATAGGCACTGCGGTAGGGGTACTCGCGCAGGAACACCGGGCCGGCCACGCGCAGTCCCCAGCTCAGCGGCGGCCGGAAGGCGCGGGCGAAGGCCCGCCGGGGCGGGTCGCCGTGGAAGTAGAGCATGGGGTTGAGCAGCGAACTGCCCGCGGTCAGTTCGAGCGCGTCGAGTGTCCCGTCGGCTTCCAGCAGCTGTGCGACCCGCACGGACTCGACCGGGCGCAGCCCACCGGCGACCCCGTCGTCCATGTTGAGTTTGGCCAGCACGGCCAGCCGGCCCCCGACCGCGCCGGCCACCCCCTCGGCGATCTGCCTGGCCAGCCGTGCCCGGTTGACCAGGCTGCCGCCGTAGTCGTCGCGGCGCCGGTTGAGCAGCGGGCTCAGGAAGGCGCTCACCAGATAGTTGTGGCCGAAATGGATTTCCACGGCGTCGAACCCGGCCTCCTCGGCCAGCAGCGCGCTGCGCACGTGCGCGGCGACCAGTTCGGCGATGCCCTCGGCATCGGGTCGCCGGGTCATCCGCATCCCGAGGGGGGAGAACAGTCTGCTCGGTGACAGCGCGGGCAAGCGATTGGACGCGGCGTTGGCCACCGGCCCCGCGTGCCCGATCTGAGCCGACGCCGCGGCGCCCTCGGCGTGGATCGCGTCGGTGAGCCGGCGCAGTCCCGGCACCGCGTCGGGTCGCATCCAGATCTGATGCCGGTCGGTGCGCCCCTCGGGCGCGACCGCGCAGTAGGCGACCGTGGACAGGCCGACACCGCCCGCGGCGATGCGGCGATGAAATTCCACCAGTTCGTCGGTGACCAGCGCGTCCGGGGTGCGGCCTTCGAAGGTGGCGGCCTTGATCACGCGGTTGCGCAGGGTGATCGGGCCCAGCTTCGCCGGGGTGAAGATGTCGGTCATCGCGCACCCGGCCCGTCGAGTCCGGCCAGCACGAAATCGCGCAGGGTGCCGACGCTGCCCTGCGACGGTGGGTGTCCCGCGCCGAAGCGCATGATCAGCACCTCGAACGCGAGCAGCCAGCGCCGCTGCGCCTCGGCGGGGTCGAGGTCGGGAAGGAATCGCACCCAGGTGTCGAGCTGGAACCAGTCCCCGGTCCAGCCCACGTCGCGCCGGCCCAGCACCAGTTCCGCGAGCAGCCGCAGGTACAGCCGGCCGCGCGGATCGGCGGCCAGGTCGGTCAGCGGTCCGATCACCGCGTCCACCACCTCGGCGAGTTCGGCCTCGCGCTGGGCCGCCGCGCCGAGCCGCTCGGTCCACAGCGGCGCCAGCCGGGCCTCGAGCAACGCGGCGACCAGCGCGTCCTTGCTCCCGAAGTGATAGTGCACCGCCGCCGGATTGGTCTCGGCCGCAGCGCACACCGCCCGCACCGAGACCTCCGTCGAGGGCTGCGCCAGCAGCAGTTCCTCCGCCGCGGCGAGCAGCCGCTCGCGTGTCTCCACCGAGCGCGCGTCGCGAGCCCTCGTCCCGAGTGATCCCATACCGGCAGCCAACCAGATTTCCATCACCGTTTCAATCATTATTTCAAACATTGATTGGAAACTGGTCGCCGCGAAACCTTGCTCGTGGATTGAACGAGTGTTTAGTATATTGAACATGTGTTCAGCCAACAGCCCGTACCGCAAGGATCCTCCGCCGATCTGACGACCATGGCCCGCATTCGCGACACCGCGATCGACCTGTTCGGAGAACAGGGTTTCGGCGTCGGCGTCCGGGCGATCGCCGCGGCGGCCGGAGTGTCACCCGGCCTGGTGAACCATCACTTCGGTTCCAAGGACGGACTGCGCGCCGCCTGCGACGATCGCGTGCTCGAGCTCATTCGCGACGAGAAGCTGCGCGTCATCCGCACACAGGGTGCCGCCGGAATGCTCAGCGCCCTGGCCGAGATCGAGATCTACGCCCCGCTGCTCGCCTACATCCTGCGCAGCTTCCAAGCCGGCGGCGCGCTGGCCGAGTCCCTGCTCGAACACATGGTCGCCGACGCGCAGGACTACATGCAGGCCGCCGTCGAGGCGGGCCAGCTCAAACCGAGCCGCGATCCCGCAGCCCGGGCCAGATACGTCGTGCTCTGCCACATCGGAGCCACCAACCTCTATCTGCAGATGCGAATGCAGCGCGAGGGAAAGCTCGACTACCGCAAGGCGATCCGGGACCTGTCGGACCTGACCACCTTCCCGGCGCTCGAGCTCTACACCCAAGGCATGCTGACCGATTCGACTCTGCTCGACAGCCTCATCGAGGAGTAGACGATGCCCTCCCCCACCACCGATCGGGTCATCGAAGTCCATGACCTGCGTAAGACTTTCGGCCGATTCGCCGCGCTCGACGGACTGGACCTGCACGTCGGTCCCGGCGAGATCCACGGTTTCCTCGGCCCCAACGGCGCGGGCAAATCCACCACGATTCGCGTCCTGCTCGGCGTCCTGCGCGCCTCCGGCGGCGAGGCGGCCCTGTTCGGCCGCGACCCGTGGACCGACGCGGTCGCCCTGCACCACCGGATCGCTTATGTGCCAGGCGATGTCACGCTCTGGCCGTCACTGTCGGGCGGCGAGACGATCGACCTGCTCGCCCGGATGCGCGGCGGGATCGACGAGACCCGCCGCGCCGAGCTGATCGAGCGGTTCGAGCTGGACCCGACCAAGAAGGCCCGCACCTACTCCAAGGGCAACCGGCAGAAAGTCGCGCTGGTGTCGGCCTTTTCGGCGAATGCCGATCTGCTGATCCTCGACGAGCCGACCTCGGGCCTCGACCCGCTGATGGAGCAGATCTTCCAGGGCTGCGTCCGCGATGCCGCCGCCCGCGGGGCCACGGTGCTGCTGTCGAGTCACATCCTGTCCGAGGTCGAGCATCTGTGCGATCGGGTGACCATCATCCGCGCCGGTCGCACCGTCGAATCCGGTTCGCTCGACCAGCTCCGGCACCTGAGCCGCACCGCGATCACCGCCGAATTGATCGGCGACCCGGGCGATGTCGGCGCACTGCCCGGCGTCGAGGACGTGGAACGCGACGGGTCGACCCTGCGCTGCCAGGTCGACGCCGATCACCTCGGCCGGCTGATCCAAGTGCTGGGCGACGCGGGCGTGCGCAGCCTCACCAGCGCACCGCCGACGCTCGAGGACCTGTTCCTGCGGCACTACCACGTCGAGGCCGACGACGCGGCCACCGGAGAGAAGGTGCGGGCATGACCACCATCGCCGCCTCCCCCGGGTTCCTCGGAACCACCCGCACCGCAGGGGAATTCGCGGGCACCGGGCAGATGCTGCGGCTGTACCTGCGTCGCGACCGGATCATCGCACCGCTGTGGTCGCTGCTGATCGGGCTGATGCCGGCGCTGCAGATCGTCTCCATCAAGGACCTCTACAGCACCCAGCAGCAGCTCGACAGCTTCGCCGCGACCACCGCGGCAAGTCCAGCGCTGCTGGCCATGTACGGCCCCGTGTTCAACTCCTCGCTGGGATCCATCGGCACCTGGAAGGCCGGGGCGATGTATTCGATGATCGCCATCGCGGCCGTGCTGACGGTCATCCGGCACACCAGGGTCGAGGAGGAGACCGGGCGTGCGGAGCTCGTGGGCGCCACCAGCATCGGCCGGTTCGCCGGGCTCACCGGTGCGCTGCTGCTGACCTTCGGCGCGTCGGCGGTGGCCGGGATAGCCTGCACCGCATCACTGCTCGGCACCGACCTGCCGGTCGCGGGGTCGGTGGCCTGGGGTGCGGCGCTGGCCGCCGCCGGCATCGTCTGGGCCGCGGTGGCCGCGGTGGCCGCGCAGCTGAGCAACGGCGCGCGGATCGCCCGCGGTGTCGCGCTGGGCATCCTGGGCGCGGCGTTCGCGGTGCGGGCGGTCGGCGACGCCGGAAACGGTGTGCTGTCGTGGTTCTCGCCGCTGGGCTGGTGTCTGCAGATCCGCCCGTACGCGGAAGAGCGCTGGTGGGTCCTGGTGCCCTTGGCCGCCGTCGCCACCGGGGCGACCCTGCTCGCCTACCAGCTGTTGCGAACCCGTGACCTCGGTGCGGGACTGCTGGCCGACCGTCCGGGTCCCGCCACCGCGGGTGCCGCGCTGTCGGGCCCGGTCGGACTGGCATGGCGGTTGCAGCGGGGGTCGATGCTGGCCTGGACGATCGGTTTCGGCCTGTACGGCCTGCTGATCGGTGGGGCGGTGCAGAGCATCGGCGGCATGCTCGACGACAGCGGCACACTCCAGGACGTGGTCACCTCGATGGGCGGCTCGGCCGATCTGGAGAAGTCGTTCATCGCCTACGCGATCACCATGCTGGCCGCGGCGGCGGCCGCGTACTCGGTGTCGGCGGTGCTGCGGCTGCACGAGGAGGAGAACACCGGTCGTGCCGAGAGCGTGCTGGCGGCGGCCGTCGGCCGCGTGCGGTACGCGGCGAGCCATCTGCTGTTCGCGCTGGCCGGACCGGCTGTGACACTTCTGGTGGCGGGTCTGGGCATCGGCGTCGTCTGGGGCACGACCGACGGTGACGTGGTCGGCAAGCTCGGCGAATCACTGGGTGCCGTCGCGGTGCAGCTGCCCGCGGTCTGGGTGGTCACCGCGATCGCGCTGCTGCTGTTCGGTGTGGTCCCGAAGTACGCGTCGCTGGCCTGGGCGGTGCTGAGCGCGATGATCGTCATCGTGTTGCTCGGCTCGCTGGGCACCTTCCCGCAGTGGCTGATGGATCTGGTGCCGTTCGTGCATCCGCCGAAGCTGCCCGGCGCGACGTTCGACATCGTCCCGATCGGCTGGCTGCTGCTGGTCGCGGTGGCGGGAATGGCCGTGGGACTGACCGCCTTCCGTCGGCGCGACCTGCGCTGAGCCGGGGCCGGGGTGGTGCGCCTCGCCCACCACCCCGGTGGTCAGTACGCGCCGTCGCCGCGGGTGACCGCGCCGATGGTGCGGCCGATCAGGATCAGATCGAGGACCATCGACCAGTTCTCGACATAGGACAGGTCCAGCCGCACCGAGTCCTCCGGGGACAGGTCCGAGCGCCCGCTCACCTGCCACAGCCCGGTGACACCGGGCTTCACCAGCAGTCGGCGGCGCATCTCTCCGTCGTAGCTGTCGACCTCGCGCTGCACCTGCGGTCGCGGCCCGACCACGCTCATGTCCCCGCGCAGCACATTGAAGAACTGCGGCAGCTCGTCGAGGCTGTACTTGCGCAGGAAGCGGCCGACGGGAGTGACGCGCGGGTCGTCTTTCACCTTGAAGAAGACCGGATTGCCGCCGTGGCTCTCGATCAGCGCGTCCACGGCGCGGTCGGCGCCGACCAGCATGCTGCGGAACTTGATCATCCGGAACGGGATGCCGTCACGGCCGATCCGTTCGGACAGATAGAAGATCGGCCCCGGGCTCGTCGTGCGTACCGCGAGCGCGATGGCCAGCAGCATGGGCGCGATGAGCACCAGCACGGCGGTGGCGAAGCAGAAGTCGAACAGCGCTTTGCGGCTGGACTTGGCGTGGTCGTAGCGGGGCCCGTCGATGTGCAGCATCGGCATGCCGGCCACGATCCGGTTGGTCAGCCGGATGCCCGCGATGTCGACCACGCCCGGCGCCACGATGAGATCGACGCCCAAGGGATCCAGCTCCCAGGCCATCCGTCGCAATTCGACCGGACCGAGATGGTCGGTCGCCGCCACGGCCACCGAGTCGGCGCCGCTGCGGCGCACCGCCTCGAGCACCGAACGATCGTCGCCGAGCACCGTCGGTCCGTCGACCGTCGTGAAGCGCCGGTCACCGGAGCCCGCGGGCACACAGACACCGACGATCCGATAGCCGGAACCGGGGTCGTCGGTGAAGGCGGTGGCCATGGCGTGCGCGGCCTCGGGCGAGCCGACCACGAGCACCGCCGTGTGGCAGCGCCCCTGGGCGCGCCAGCGTCGCAGCCGCGACCGCCAGGCCAGCCGGCCTACGATCAGGGCGCACAGCCCGGCGGGCAACGCGATGGCGAGATAGCCGCGCGCCACCTCGACCCGGAACAGCAGCGCGAGGATGGCCAGCACCCCGAACAGGCGCATCGTCGCCGAGACCAGCCGGCGGAATTCCTCGCTGCCGGAGCCGATCACCTGCGGCGTGCGGGTGCCGTGCAGCAGCGCCAGCCACCCCGCGGCCAGCGCCAGCGACACCACCGAGTAGCCGATCTCGTAGGGCAGCGGCCAGGCCAGCGGCGGCGCGGCGGGACCGTCGAAGCGCAGGACCTGGGCCGCCGCCACCGCGGCGAACACGGCGGCGACGTCGGTGACGCCCAGGCGTTGCAGATACGCCTCCTGCCAATTCTCGCGCTGCGTTCGGCGCAGCACTCGGACACCGTTGACCACATTCACATCGCTGCCACCGGTGAGCTCGAAGCTCATGAACCCACACCTCCCCCTCGGGAGACGAATCAAATTTCCGGTCGCCGTCGACCGGAATGCGGCCCGCTCGGCCGCCCTCTGCCCGTCGATTCGATGCCCGCCCGCTGATTGTTACAGAGTCTCGAGGCGACTTCTTTCCGAAGGTTAAGGGCCACAGTGCATTCCATAGGTAGCCGAGTATGATGGCTATCACATGGCTATCGGGAGATGAATGATGGCTATCGGATATGATCGCAGGACAATTGATTTCCGGATGGGACGGATCACAATTCGCCGAGGAGAAGTTGTCGTCGCCGACAATTTGCCGAAATGCCCGCGAACAGCCGCGATCCCGAAACATGCCATGAATTGGTTTCCACCCCGGTTGTTTCGAATGGCCCCCGCCTACCTCCGGTTGTAACGTCTGACCACGCCGCGCCGACGTCCGGCATGTCCGGCGCCGGCCGCGACGGAATGAACAGCTAGAAGGTGAGCCCGCGTGCAGTGTCGTCTCTGCGATTCCGATCGGCTCGAGAGCGTACTCGATCTGGGCGCGACCCCGCCGTGTGAGAGCTTCCTGTCCGAGACCCAGCTCGACCTGCCGGAATCGACCTATCCGCTGCACCTGCGCCTGTGCCGGGACTGCCTGCTGTTGCAGATCCCCGCACTGATCACGCCGGAGGAGACCTTCACCGAGTACGCGTACTTCTCGTCGTACTCACACAGCTGGGTCGACCACGCCGAGCGGTTCGTCGCCACCGCGACCGAGCGGCTGGGGCTCGACACCGATTCGTTCGTCGTCGAGGTCGCCAGCAACGACGGCTATCTGCTGCGCCACGCCGTGGCCCGTGGCATCCCGTGCCTGGGCATCGAGCCGTCGGTCAATGTCGGCGAGGCGGCCAGGTCGGCGGGAGTGCCCACCGAGACCGCCTTCCTCGACGCGGAATCGGCCGCGCGGGTGCGCGCCGAGCACGGGCCCGCCGATCTGGTGGTCGCGAACAACGTCTACGCGCACGTCCCCGACCTGCGCGGTTTCACCCGCGCCCTGCGCACCCTGCTCGCCGACGACGGCTGGCTGAGCATCGAGGTGCACCACGCTCTGAACCTGGTGCGGCTGGGCCAGTTCGACACGGTCTATCACGAGCACTTCCAGTACTACACCGTGCATTCGGCCCAGCGTGCGCTCGCGGTCGCCGGGTTGACGGTGGTCGACGTGGAGCTGCTCGAGACCCACGGCGGCTCGATCCGGTTGTGGGCCCGCCCCGAGCAGGTCGCGGTGCCGACCGGGCGGGTGGCCGAGGTCCTCGAGCTCGAGCGCGCCGCCGACCTGCACGTCCCGGCCGGTTACGCCGAACTCGGCGTGCGGGCCGAACGGGTCCGGCTCGAGCTGCTGCGCTTCCTGCTCGACTGCCGGGATCAGGGCAAGCGGGTCGTCGGCTACGGCGCCCCCGGCAAGGGCAACACCCTGCTGAACTACTGCGGCATCCGGCCCGACCTGCTCGAGTACACCGTGGACCGCAACCCCTACAAGCACGGCCGATACACCCCGGGCACCCGGATTCCGATTCATCCGCCGGAGCGCATCGACGCCGACCGGCCCGATGTCGTGCTCGTCCTGCCGTGGAATCTCGAAACCGAGATCACCGCCCAGCTGCGCCATGTCGGCGACTGGGGCGGCGAACTGATCTATCCGCTGCCGGTGCTGCACCGCGCGGGCACGGAAACGAAGGTGAACCGATGAAGGTCGTGCTGTTCTGCGGCGGATACGGCATGCGCATGCGCGGCGGCTCCGACGACGTCGTCCCGAAGCCGATGCAGCTGGTCGGGCCGCGGCCGCTGCTGTGGCACGTGATGCGCTACTACGCGCACTACGGACACAAGGAGTTCATCCTGTGCCTGGGCTACGGCGCCGAGCACATCAAGAACTTCTTCCTCACCTATCAGGAATCGGCGTCCAACGACTTCGTCATCCGCAACGGCCAGGTGGAACTGCTCGGCAGCGATATCGGCGACTGGTCGATCACCTTCGTCGACACCGGGGTCGAGTCCGCGATCGGTGAGCGGTTGCGCCGGGTCCGCGCGCACCTCGACGGCGACGAGTACTTCCTGGCCAACTACGCCGACGTACTCACCGACGCCCCGCTGGACACCATGGTCGAGACCTTCCACGCCTCGGGCGCCGCGGCGTCGATGATGGTGGTCCCGCCGCAGTCCTCGTTCCACTGCGTCGACATCACCGCGACCGGCGAGGTGAAGGAGATCATGCCGGTGGCCCGGATGCCGCTGTGGGAGAACGGCGGCTACTTCGTGCTCAGCCAGGAGATCTTCGACCTGCTCCCGCCCGGCGGTGATCTGGTCGCCGACGCGTGCGGTGCGCTGGCCGGGCAGGGCCGGTTGTTCGGCTATCAGCACCTGGGCTTCTGGAAGCCGGCCGACACCTTCAAGGAGCGCGCCGAACTCGACGACGCCTACCGCAACGGCTCCCGGCCGTGGATGGTGTGGGAGCAGGCGTGATCGGGCTGTTCCCCCACCCGCCGCGCCGGCTCGCACTGCTCGGCGCGCACTGTGACGACATCGCGATCGGCCTGGGTGCCACCCTGCTCGCCCTCACCGCCGCCGACCCCGAGATCGAGGTCAGGGCACTGGTGCTCTCCGGTGGCGGCACCGCGCGCGAGGACGAGGAACGCGCGGCGCTGACCGCGTTCTGTTCCGGCACCGAGCCCCAGCTCGACGTGCTCGACGTGCCCGACGGCCGCGCCCCGGCGCACTGGGACCGGATCAAGGACGCCCTGGCCCGGTTCCGGCGTGCCGGTGAGCCCGAGGTGGTGTTCGCGCCGCAGCGCGGTGATGCCCATCAGGACCACCGGCTGCTGGCCGAGCTGGTGCCCACGGAGTTCCGCGACCACCTGACCCTGGGCTACGAGATCCTCAAGTGGGAGACCGACACTCCGGCGCCGACCCTGTATCACCCGCTCACCCGGGAACTCGCGCGGGAGAAGTCGCGGCTGCTGCACGAGCACTATCCGTCGCAGACCGGCCGTGACTGGTTCGACGAAGAGGCCTTCCTCGGGCTGGCCAGGATGCGTGGCGTGCAGTGTCACGCGCCCTATGCCGAGGCGTTCGTGCTGGACAAGGCGATCATCAGATGGGAACGGACGTGAACATGCGGGTACTGGTCACCGGGCACCAGGGCTATCTCGGCACCGTGATGGTGCCGGTGCTGCGGGCCGCGGGCCACAGCGTCGCCGGGCTGGACATCGGCTACTTCGCCGACTGCCTGCTCGGTGATTTCGCCGGCGACCCCGAGGGCGCGGCCGTCGACCTGCGCGCGGTCACCGTCGAGCAGCTGCGCGGGTTCGACGCGGTGATCCATCTGGCCGCGCTGTCGAACGACCCGCTGGGCGCGCTGGCGCCGGAGATCACCTACGACATCAATCACCACGCCTCGGTGCGCCTGGCGCGACTGGCGAAAGAGGCCGGGGTGCGGCGGTTCCTGTACGCCTCCACCTGTTCGGTCTACGGAGCCGCCGGTGCCGAGCTGGTCACCGAGGACGCTCCACTGCGCCCGATCACCCCGTACGCGCAGAGCAAGGTGCGCGTCGAAGACGACGTGGCCGCCCTCGCCGACGCCGATTTCGTCCCCGTATTCCTGCGCAACGCCACGGCTTTCGGCTTCTCGCCGCGCCTGCGGGCCGACATCGTGCTCAACAACCTGGTCGGCTACGCGGTGCTCACCGGCGAGGTCAAGGTGCTCTCCGACGGAACCCCGTGGCGGCCACTCGTGCACGCCCAGGACATCGCGACCGCGTTCGCGACCTGCCTGACCGCGCCGGCCGCTGACATCTCCTGCCGCGCCTTCAATATCGGCACCGAGGTCAACAACCTGACCGTGGCCGAGATCGCGGCCGCGGTCGTCGACGCGGTGCCGGGGTCGCGGCTGCTGATCACCGGCGAGAACGGCGCGGACCCCCGCTCCTATCGAGTCGACTTCTCCGCCGCGCGTGCGGTTCTCGGTTTCGAGGCGCGGTGGACGGTACCCGCGGGTGCCGCCGAACTCTTCACCGAGTACACCGCGCGCGGACTCACCGCCGACGACTTCTTCCAACGGTTCACCCGGCTGCCGCAGTTGCAGAAGCTCTGCGACACCGGCGAACTGGACGCGCGGCTGCGCCGGGTCAGTGCGACGGCGTCAGCGTAGCGAGCAGCCGCGACCAGCTGCCCGCCCGCGCGTCGCGGGCGGAGACCACGCCGACGGGCAGCGGCCAGGCGATCGCCAGGTCGGGGTCGTCGTAGGCGACACCGAGGTCCTCGGCCGGGTCGTGCGGACGGTCGATGCGGTAGCAGACGTCGGCGACCTCGGTCAGTGCCTGGAACCCGTGCAGGAAACCCGGCGGCACGTACAGATGGTGGAAGTCCTCGTCGTCGAGCCGGAAGGCCTGGGTGGCGCCGAAGGTGGGCGAGCCGGGCCGGATGTCGACGAGGACGTCGTGCACGGCACCGTGCGCGCAGCGCACCAGTTTCGCCTCGCCGCGACCGCCGCGCCCGTGCATGCCCCGGATCACCCCGCGCCGCGACCGCGACTGCGAGTCCTGCACGAAGCTCGCCGCCGCACCGTCGACGCCCAGGTGGGCGTCGAATTCCGCGGCGTCGAAGGTACGGGTGAACAGTCCGCGCTCGTCCCGGAACGGCTCGGGAACCAGCACCACCACGTCGGCCAAGTCGGTCCGCTCGATACGCACGAGGACATCCTGTCATGACCCGCCGGTGCCGCGGCTGCGGAAGTACCGCCCTCACCACCGTTCTCGACCTGGGCTCGGTGCCCGCCGCCGACCACTTCCCGCCCCACGACAGCCCCCTCGACCCCGGCGAATCCGGTCATCCGTTGCGGATGGAACGCTGCGCGGGGTGCGGGCTGGCCCAGCTCGCCGACGACGACACCGTCACCGCGGAACCCCGCGGCATCGAACCGCTGGCCCTGCGGGAGCAAGCCACGGCGGCGGTACGACTCGTCGAGACCGCCGGGCTGCTGCGGGGTTCGACGGTGGCCGAGTTCGGCAGCCCGCACGGGGGCACCTGGCTCCCGCTGCTCACCGACCGCGGCTTCACCCCGACCGACGGCCCCGCCGACGTGGTCCTGGACTGCTTCGGCATCATGCACGAACCGGATCAGCGCGCGGCGTTCGCGGCCAGGGCCGCCGCCACCGCGCCCGGCGGAGTGCTCCTGGTGCAATACCACTCGCTGGCCGCGATCCTCGCCCAAGGACAGTGGAATGCGTTGCGGCACGGGCACTTCGCCTACTACTCCCTCGACACCCTGCGCAGCCTGCTGCGCGCGGCCGGGATGAGCGTGGTCAGCGGGTGGCGGTTCGAGCTCTACGGCGGCACCGTGCTGCTCGCCGCTCGCCATGGCGAGCACGACGCCGATCCCAGCGTGGCGGCGATCCTCGCCGCCGAGGCCGCCGCGCCGTCGGCCGACACGTTGCAGCGGGTGGTCGATCAGCACGTCGGCACCCTGCGCGCCTGGCTCGAGCACCGGGCCGGGCAGCGGGTGTACGCCTACGGGGCCGCCTCGCGCGCCGTCGCCCTGCTGGCGATGGCGGGCGCGCACCGCGGCCTGCTCGCCGGGGTCGCCGACGCCTCGCCCGCCAAACAGGGCTGCCGGATGCCGGGAACCGACATCCCGATCATCTCCCCCACAGACCTCGTCCACGCAGTCCCCGATGCCGTCCTGCTGACACTGCCCGACCTGTTCGCCGAGGTCAGCGCCCTGCTGCCCGCGCTGGACGGACGCTGGTTCGTCGACGATCCGGCAGGCCCGCGCGCTCCCGCGCTCGACGGCGTGCCCGGACCACTGTGGCGCAGTTGATCTTTCGCTGAGGACGCACGACCGTTCGAGTGGTCGACGCCAAGCCTCGGTGTCGAGGCCGCCGGTGACGATATCGCCGGAATCGAAGGCGCGCCGCGGCTTTCCGGGTTCCGCCGCACCGTGAACGGGGTGCTCGGCCACACCGATGTCCGCCGTTGCCCGCCTACGGCCCGACCTCTTCGATCTGATCCGGGGTCCCGAGCAGCACGTCCAGCATGCGGGGCAACGTCTCGGCGAGATCGTGGCGGGCCGCCACGGCCGCACGGCCGCTGTCTCGCAGCCGGGCTCGCAGGTCCGGTTCCCGGCCGAGACGCCGCAGCGCCTCGCGCAAGGCGACCGGATCGTCGGGCGCGACACACACCGCCGTGTCGTCGGTGACGTTGCCGCCGTGGCCGGTCGCGACGACCGGCACGCCGACGCTCATCGCCTCCAGCACCACCAGCGGGCCCGCCTCGGGCAGCACGCTCGCCGACACCAGTACGTCCCATCCCCGGATCGTCGGCAACGGATCGACATTGCCGAGGAATCGGACCCGGCCGGCCAGATCGGGCCGCCGCGCTCGTTCCCGCAACGCGGCCAGATACGGTTCGTCACCGGGGTGCGGCGAGCCGGCGATCTCGATCACGACCTCGGGGAGCCCGGCGGCGGCCGCCAGCAGCACGTGCTGGCCCTTCCACTCGGTCACCACGCCCAGGATCCCGACCACCAGCGGGCTGCGCTCGACGACCGGGGCGGCTTCGACCGGCCAGCGCACTCCTTGCCGGGCGACCTCGACCTCGAATCCCAACGCGCGCACCGGCGCCGCGGCACGCTCGGACACCGCGACGGCGCGACCGACCGCGCGTCGGCCCACCCGCGCCACCGTGCGCTGCCGTCGGCCCGCCACCACATCGTGCACCAGCCACACCGCCGCCCGCCGAGGC
>NZ_LPNR01000051.1 GCF_019266065.1 Nocardia sp. MH4
GCCGCGGGCGTGCCGCGCGGTCCGCGTCCGAGCGACGCCGGAGCCCCGCGGCCGGGCGCCCGGCCCAGCGGGAAGCGGCACAAGAGAAGGAACTGACGGCGACAGCAGGGGGTCTCATCATGCGACGCGGCACGATTCGACTGATCACCGTGCTGGCCACGGCGGCCGTGAGCACCGGCCTGGTGGCGGGGTGCTCGAGCAAGAACCAGGTGCCCTCCATCGGGTACGCCGTCGACGCGGCGGTCGCCAGCTACAACGGCGGCAGCACGCTCGGGGCGAGCAGCGGCGCGGCCGCGGTGTTCGGCCGGGTGCTGACCGGGTTCTTCTACACCGGACCGGACGGTCAGCAGGTCGCCGACACCGACGCGGGTACCGCGAAGGAAGTGCCGGGCGAGACGCAGACCGTGCAGTACCGGCTCAACCCGGACGGGGTGTACTCCGACGGGGTGAAGACCTCCTGTGACGATCTGGTGCTGGCCTGGTCGGCGCGCTCGGGCCGGTTCACCCGCCCGGGTGACCGCGGCCCGGTTCCGCTGTTCGACGCCGCGAGCACCGCGGGCTACGCCGACATCGAGCGGGTCGACTGCCAGCCGGGCTCCAAGGACGCCACCGTGGTGTTCCGACCCGGCAGGCACTACCTGCCGTGGCGGACCCTGTTCACCGCCGCCGAGCTGATGCCCGCGCACGTGGTGGCGCAGGCGGTCGGCGTGCCGAGCGTGGTGAGCGCCTTGCAGACCGGGGACGGGGCCGTGCTCGGCCGGATCGCCGACTTCTGGAACGCGGGCTGGACCATGAAGGCGGGCTCGCTCGACCTGACCAGGTTCCCGTCGTCGGGGCCGTACCGGATCGAATCCTTCACCGCGAAGGACGGTCTGGTCCTGGTCGCGAACGAGAAGTGGTGGGGCAGCCCGCCGGCGACCAGCCGGATCGTGGTGTGGCCCAAGGGCACCGACTACGCGGCCAAGGCGAAGGAGAACGCGTTCGGCGTGGTCGACCTGGGCGCCGGGTCGGTCGCCGACCTGGCGCTGGCCGGCTTCGACGAGCAGACGGTCGCCAGTCGCAGCGCCGAGCAGCTCGTGCTCGCCACCGGCGGGGTGTTCGGCCCCGTCGAGGTGCGCCGCGCATTCGCCCAGTGTGTGCCGCGCCAGGCGCTGTTCGACACGCTGGGCAAGGCGGGCGAGGTGCCGAAGAGCGGACTCGGCGCGGGTCCGCTGAACGCCCATGTCGTGCAGCAGGATTCGCTGTACTACCCGGCCGTGATCGGCGCGGCCGACCGCTACAAGGGTGCCGACATCCCCGCCGCGACGGCGACGTTGGCCTCGGCGCGCGCCGCGCAGCCGACTGTCCGGATCGGCTACCAGGCGCCGGACGCGCGCCGGGCGAAGACCGTGGCCATGATCGCCGAGTCGTGCCGCGGCGCGGGCATCACCGTGGTCGACGCGGGCGCACCGGATTTCACACCGGCCAGACTGGCCGAGGGTGCGGTCGACGCCGTGCTCGGCGGCACCGCTGCGGTCCCCGGTCCGGCAGGCTCGACCACCGGGGTGGCCGCGTTCGCGGCGTTGCGGGCCGGTAGCGGCCTCGATGTCGGTGGTTTCGCCAACGGTCGCTACGATGCGATCACCGATCAGCTTGCGGGCGAGACGAACTCGACCGTGACGCTGAATCTGCTGACCGAGGCCGAGAACCTGCTGTGGGCGCAGCTGCCGAGCATCCCGTTGTTCGCGACCCCGCGCCTGATCGCCTTCGGCACCGGCATGCAGAACGGGATCGCCGGGCCGACCCAGGCCGGAACCGGATGGAACATGGATCGCTGGGTGTTGCAGCGATGAGCAGTGGTGACAGTCACGCGGGGCGTGACCGTGAGGGAGAGGTGTCGATGAGCAAGCACGCGGTGGTCGAGTCCGACGACCAGGTCAGCGCGCGGACCAGCAAGGCCGCCGACGCGGTGTCGCGGCTGACCCGCTGGCACGACGACTTCCCCACGCCGGGTGTGCGTTTCGCCGATCTGACCCCGGTGTTCGCCGACGCCGAGGGCTTCCGCGCGGTCATCGACTGCTTCGCCGCCGTGGTCCCCGACGCCGACATCGTCGCCGGCGTGGACGCGCGTGGCTTCCTGCTCGGCGCAGGCGTCGCGGCCACCCTCGGCACCGGCGTGCTCGCCATCCGCAAGGGCGGCAAGCTGCCGCCGCCGGTCGTGTCGCGCGAGTACCAGCTCGAATACGGTTCCGCCGCACTGGAAATCCCGGCCGACGGGGTGGAGCTCGCGGGCAAGCGCATCCTGCTGCTCGACGATGTCCTCGCCACCGGCGGCACGCTCGCCGCCGCGGCCGCGCTGTTCCGGGAGGTCGGCGCCGAGGTGGTCGCCGCCGCCGTGGTCCTGGAACTCGAGTTCCTGCAGGGCCGCGAGCACCAGGGCGACTACCCGGTGACCTCGATCGTCAAGCTGTAGCCGCGCGCCACATCAGCCACAGCGGCGGGCCGCCGGGGATGCGGATCTCGTCGGTCACCGTGAAGCCGAAGCGTTCGTAGTACGGCACATTGTCGGGGTTGCTGGATTCGAGATAGGCGGCCGCGCCCTCGGCGTCGATCCGGTCCAGCCGCGAGCGCAGCAGCGTGTGGCCGTATCCGGCCCCACGATCCTCGGGGCGGGTGCCGATCATCGCCAGGTACCAGTGCGGAGTCGAGGGATGGTGCTGCTTGAGCAGGTCGCCGACCGTTTTGCCGGCGCCGACGCGGCGCCCGAACGCGTGGATCAGGCCGGGCACCACGCGCAGTTCGGCGCTTGCGGCGGGCTGGCGGTCCGGCGGCGTCCACAGCGCGGCGCCCGCGACGGAACCGTCCGGGCGCACCGCGAGGTCGGAGGCGTCGGCGGGGAAGAAGATGTGGCGGGCCATGGTGGCGAAGAACCGCGGCAGGCCGACGGCGCGCCGGTGCTCGTCGGGCAGGATCCAGCCCATGACCGGGTCGTGCTGGAACGCCGCGCCGAGCGCGTCGGCGGCGGCTCGCACGTCCGCCGGTGCGGCGGCGCGTACTCGTCTCGGCTCCGTCATCGGTCCTCCGGTCCCTGATCCAGCCTCCGGTGGCTGAGGATCGCCTGGCGTCCAGGCTAGCGTCCCGTGGGACCCGGTGATCGAGCTCACGGTGCCGGAAAAAGGGGTGGCGCGGGGGCGCGGCGGAGTGTTATCAATGAGTGGTCTTGTTCCCGGCGATCGGAGTCGTGCGTTGATTTCTTGAGGTAGCGCTCCCGGACGGTCCGCATTCTGCGCACCGTGTATCCGTCGCACCTCATAGGGGATCCGCATGACCTCTCTTTCTTTTTCCGATCTCTCCTTCCACTGGCCGGACGGCACCGTCGTGTTCGACGGGCTCGACGCCGTCGTCGGCCCCGGCCAGATCGGGCTGGTCGGCAGCAACGGCGCGGGCAAGTCCACCCTGATGCGGCTGATCACCGGCGCGTTGCGCCCGAATCGTGGCTCGATCACGGCGCCGGGGCGGATCGGCTACCTGCGCCAAGACCTCGGGATGCAGACCGGGCAGCGGGTGGAGACCGTGCTGGGCATCGCCGAGGTCCGGGCCGCATTGCACCGCATCGAACGCGGCGAGGGCGAACCCGAGGACTTCGACACCGTCGGGGTGCACTGGCAGATCGAGGACGAGGCGATCGCGCTGCTCGGCAAGCTGGGCCTGGACTACGTCGCCGGGTCGGTCGACGACCTGGACCGCACCCTCGACACGCTCTCCGGCGGTGAGACCGTGCTGCTCGGGCTGGTCGCCGAACTGCTGCGCGAGCCCGACGTGCTGCTGCTCGACGAGCCGACCAACAACCTCGACGCGGTCGCGCGCACCCGTCTCTACGAGGTGATCCGGCAGTTCCCCGGCACGGTTCTGGTGGTCAGCCACGACCGGGACCTGCTGGACCGGATGGACGGCATCGCCGAGCTGCGCGCAGGCGAGATCCGGTCCTTCGGCGGCAATTTCAGCGATTACGAACGCATCGTCGAGCAGGAACAGGAGGCGGCGCGCGCGGCGGTGCGCGACGCCCGCAGCGATGTCCGCAAGCAGGCCCGCGAACTGGTCGAGGCGCGGACCAAACTGGACCGCAGACAGCGGTTCGCGCAGAAGATGCAGGACAACAAGCGGGTGCCGAAGATCGTGGCGGGGCTGCGCAAGAACGCCGCCGAGGTGTCGGCGGGCAAGTTGCGTACCTCGCATCTGGAGAAGCTCGACTCCGCGCGCGAAACCCTCGATCAGGCCGAGGAATTGGTGCGGGCCGACCGGGAGATCCGGATCGACCTGCCCGGTACCCGGTTGTATCCGGGCCAGGATGTCGTCACCCTCGAGCAGGCGCGCCTGGCCAACGGCCCGGTGGTCGATCTGCGGGTGAGCGGGCCGGAGCGGATCGCGCTGACCGGGCGCAACGGGGCGGGCAAGTCCACCCTGCTGCGCCGGATCGTCGACGAGCGGCCCAAGGTGCCGTGGCGGCTGCTGCCCCAGCGGCTCGACGTGTTCGACGAGACCCGCAGCGTGTTCGACAACGTCGCCGACGCCGCGCCGCACGCGAGCGCCGAGCAGATCCGGGGACAGCTGGCGCGCTTCCTGTTCCGCGGGGCCGACGCCGATATCGCGGCCTCGGCGCTGTCGGGCGGCGAACGGCTGCGGGCCGCCCTGGCGACCCTGCTGCTCGCCGAACCGGCGCCGAAACTGCTGATGCTCGACGAGCCGACCAACAACCTCGATCTGCCCAGCCTGGGGCATCTGACCCAGGCACTGGCGAGTTTCGAGGGCGCGCTCATCGTGGTCAGCCACGACGCGCGGTTCCTCGACGACATCGGGGTGACCCGCACCCTCGAGCTCACGCCCGAGGGGCTGGTCGAGTAGCGCGGCTCCCGTGCGGCGGCCCGGCGGATGACCCCGGGATCGCCGCACATGGTGGTCCCAGCCGGAGCGCGACAGCGGGCCGAACCTGGCCTCGCCCAACGGGATCCGGGTGTTGTCCGAGCCGACGGTGTCGGTCCGGCGCAGGTCGCCGAGCACGCGATGGATCATCGTCGGCAGTGGGGATGCGCCCAGGTCTCTTGACGATCATCGTTTTGGTTGCATAGACTAAAACAACGATACCGAGAGGGAGTGGTTCTGATGGGGTATGGGCATTGGGATGACAGTGCGTACCGGGCGGGCAAGACGTTCCGGGCGCGCGCGGGGGAGGACGACTTCGGCTACACCGCGCAGATGCGGGAGCGGCCGTACGACACCTGGTGCGCGCATCCGCTGCTCGATCCGTTCGGCGTGGGTGTGCGGGAGTGCCGGGATTCGGCCGAGCACGGGAATTCGCTGCCGGTCGCGGTGCTGTTCGATGTCACCGGATCGATGGGTCGGGTGCCGCGGATCATGCAGGACAAGCTCGGGAAGCTGCACGGGCTGCTGAAGAGCAAGGGGTACGCGCAGGATCCGCAGATCCTGTTCGGGGCGATCGGGGACGCCGACACCGATCGGGTGCCGCTGCAGATCGGGCAGTTCGAATCCGACAACCGGATGGACGAGCAGTTGCGGGCCATCCTGCTCGAGGGCGGCGGTGGCGGGCAGAAGTCCGAAAGCTACGAGCTGGCAGCCTATTTCCTGGCCGAGCACGTCGCGACCGACGCCTGGGACAAGCGCGGGAAGCGGGGCTACCTGTTCATCATCGGCGACGAGCTGAACAAGCCGCGCCTGGCCGCCCGCCACATCAGGGCGGTCATCGGCGATCACGTGCGCCGCGACGTGTCGGTGGAGTCGATCTATCGCGAACTCGCCGAGCGCTGGCACATCTACTACATCCTGCCGAATCAGTCGTCCTACTACCGGGATCCGGAGATCGCCGACCACTGGCAGGGCCTGCTCGGCCAGAACTTCCTGAAGCTCGACGATCCCGGCGCGGTGTGCGAACTGATCGCGCTGACCATCGGGCTGGGCGAGGACCGGGTCGACGTCGACACCGGGCTGGCCGACCTGCGCGATGTCGGGTCGGTGGACGAGGCCGACGCGGTGGGCCGGGCCCTCGGGGCGAGACCGTCCAGGCGGATCCGCGCGCTGCCGCCCGGCAAGTGACACGCGAGAAGGGAAGGAGCGCGGCCATGGTCGGTACGGAACATCTCGTCGTCGTCGATCTGGGCTTCGGTGACGCGGGCAAGGGCGCGACGGTCGACTGGCTGTGCGCACCGGAGGCCGGCCTCGGGGTGGCGGCGGTCGTGCGATTCAACGGCGGTGCGCAGGCCGCGCACAATGTCGTCGCCGACGGCCGTCACCACACCTTCGCCCAGTTCGGTGCGGGAACCTTCCACGGGGTGCCGACCGTGCTCTCGCGGCACATGCTCGTGGAACCGATCGCGCTCGCCGCCGAATCCGAGCAGCTCGCGGCACTGGGGGTGCCCGATCCGCTGGGCCTGCTCGCCGTCGACGGCCGGGCCCTGCTCACCACGCCGATCCACATCGCGGCCAACCGTGCCCGCGAGGACGCGAGAGGTTCCTCGCGGCACGGTTCCTGCGGTCGTGGCATCGGTGAAACGGCGTGGTACGCACTGGAACACGAGGCTCCTACGGTCGCCGACTGCCGCACGCCTGCGATCCTGCGGGGCAAGCTGGACCGGCTGGCCGCGCACTACGACGCGTTGATCGGGCCCAGTGCGCACGGCTACGAATCGATCGACGCGCTGGTGGCGATGTACCGCGATTTCGCCGGGGCGGTGCGTCTCACCGGCGACGGCGAACTCGCGCGGGCGGCGGCGCGCGGCAGGCTCGTGTTCGAAGGCGCGCAGGGTGTGTTGCTCGACGAATGGCGCGGTCTGCACCCGCACACCACGTGGTCGACGGTGGAACCGCGCCACGCCCGCGCGATGATCGCCGGGATCGGCGGCACCGCCACCGTGCTGGGTGTCACCCGGACCTACATGACCAGGCACGGCGCGGGCCCGCTGCCGACCGAAGCGCCGCTGGGAAACCCGGAGCCGCACAACGGCACCGGCCCCTATCAGGGTGCGTTCCGGCAGGGGCACCTCGATCCGATCCTGTTGCGCTACGCCGTCGACATCTGTGGCGGGATCGACGGGCTGGTGGTCAATCATCTCGATGTCACCGGAACCGCCTGCGCCGCAGCGGCATACGAGACCGCGGCGGGCCCGGTCGCCGAGCTGGTGCCCGGCCGATGGCGTGATCTCGAGCACCAGCGACGGCTCACCGACCTGCTGTCGGCGGCGACACCGGTCCTCGAGCCTGTCGTCGGGGACCCGGCGGACTGGCTCGCCCACCGCCTCGGGGTGCCGGTGGTGTTGACCGGCCACGGACCGGATCGGCACGACCGCATCCTGCGTCGACCGGTGCTCGGCGCGGATTCGGCGGGCGTCGGGGTCCGTCTCGCCGCGACCGCGGCCCGGTCGGCGTGAACGAAGCCGGTCGGCGGGGCCGTGCCCGCGGCGGGCTCGGCGGCGGCGCGCGCAGCGAGAACGCGAGGGCGGCGCGGGTTCCCATTCGGCGCGCGCTTGCGGCAGGATGGGACGACGTGGAGCAATCCGTCGTATCGATCGATGTCGTCACGTTGCGGTGCTGGGAGGCCGACAGCGCGGTGCGCATCGGGATCGCCGCTCGCGAGTTCGAGCCGTTCACCGGCGAACTCGCGCTGCCCGGTGTGCTGCTGGGCCGGGGCGAGCGGCTGGCCGAGGCCGCCCGGCGGGCGGTGCACACCAAGCTGGGTGTCCCGGTCGAGGCGATCGGCGCGGTCGGTCAGCTGGTCACTTTCGACGAACCGCACCGCGATCCGCGCGGGCCCACCCTGTCGATCGCCATGTGGGCCGTCGTCGCCGAGCACGAGGGACCGGCCGAGTGGGTCGAGTTCGACGCCGTGCCGCCGCTGGCCTTCGACCACAATCGGATCGTCGAGACCAGCCGGACTCTGCTGGCCGGCCTGCTGTGGAAGGACCCGACCCTGACCAGGGCGCTGGCGGGCGAGGAGTTCCCCGCCACCCGCGCGGTCGACCTCAGCACCTCGCTGCACGGCACGCGTCCCGACCCGGCCAATCTCAATCGCACGCTGGCCGCGATCCCGGGGCTGGACCGCACCGGCGAACGGCGGCGGGTGAAGGCCACCGGTCGGCCCGCGGTCGTGTGGGCCTTCGGCGAGACGGCGTAGCAGGTCGCCGAGGCGCACCGGCGTGCTGAGGGTGGTGACGCCGCGTGGCTATGCGGCGGCGGCGACCGGTAGGTCGTAGACCGCATACGTCCGGCGCAGCACCGGGTAGGACACATTGCGCACGGGAACGCCTCCCGTGGTCGTCCCGTATTCGGTGCCGGCGTGCGCATGGCCGTGGAGAGCGAGGGTGGCGCGGCCCGCATCGATCGCCTCGCCCAAGGCGTGGCACCCCAGTCCGGGATAGATGGGCGTGGGTTCGCCGACGAGCGTGTCGACGACGGGGGCGAAGTGGGTGAGGGCGATCCGGAGGGCACAGTCGAGGCCGTCGAGCGCCTCGCGCAGGCGCTGGGCGTCGACGGGTCCGCGGCGCATCCTGGCCCGATGCTCGGCCGAACCGGAGCCGGGATCACCAGGGTGGCCGGGGAAGCCGCCGGAGCCGCCCATCACCCCGGCGATCCCGACCCGCTGCCCGCGGATCGTCAGCGTGGTCGAATCACCGTCCAGGACAACCACACCGGTCTCGGTGAGCCGCCGCGCGATGAACTCGCCACGGTTCTCGTCGTGGTCGTGATTGCCCAGGACGGCGACCACCGGGACCGGGAGACCGGCCAGTTCCGCGCACAGAAGCGCGGTATTCGCCCGGGTGCCGCCCTCGGTGAGATCACCACCCAGGACCAACAGGTCGGCATGGCGGTCGAGGCCGAGGAAGCCGGGCCGGAACTTGCCGGCGACGGCGGGTCTCAGGTGCAGGTCGGCGGTGGCGGCGAGACGGATCGGCGCGATGTTCCCCACCCGCCAAGGAGGCCACAGCGAGAGACGGCTGTCAACGCGATTCCCGGTCCACCAAGGGGGCGAGCATGCCCACCCTGAGGGTTCGGCGGGTGGCCCCTGAGGTCTCTTCCGGTGCGCGGTGCAGGAGCGCAGAGTAGTAACTACGCCCCCGACCCTCCCGAAGGAACCACGACATGCAGTCGAGCTACGTGCACCACGTCAGGCAGCAGTTCTCCCGGTACGCGGACACCCGTTCCTACATCTACCTGCGGGAATCCGGTCGGGACCTGGTCGAGGAGGTCGTGACCTTCGGCGAGCTCGACCGCGATGCCCGCGCGTTTGCCCAGTGGTTGTCCGAGCAGCCGGAGTCGGCGCGGCCGGTGGTGTTGCTCTACCTCGACGGGATGGCGTTCCTGCGCGCGTTCCTCGGCTGCCTGTACGCCGGTGTCGTCGCCGTCCCGGCACCGCTGCCGCACGAGGACCGGGCCGCGCAGCGGGTGCGCGGCGTCGTCGCCGACTCCGGCGCCCAGCTCGTGCTCACCACCGCCGACTTCGCCGCGCTCGTCGCGTCCACCACCACCGCGACCGTCGTCGCGACCGACCAGCCGCTCGGCGACGCCGACGCCTGGCAGCTGCCCGACATCGACCTGGGCACGATCGCCTTCCTGCAGTACACCTCGGGCTCGACGGGCACGCCCAAGGGCGTCGTCGTCACCCACCGCAATCTGCTGCACAACGAGGCCGCGATCGTCGCGGGCGGGATGACCGAGGGGTCGACCGGGGTGAGCTGGATCCCGCAGTTCCACGACATGGGTCTGATCGGCATGTTGCTCGGCGCCGCCTACGTGGGCTCGAACCTGGTGTTCATGGCGCCGACGACGTTCATCAAGCGTCCGGTTCGCTGGCTGCAGGCCATCGACCGGTACCGGGCGAGCTACACCGCCGCCCCCAACTTCGCCTACGACCTGATCCTGCGCCGGGTCACCGACGAGCAGCTCGCCGAGCTCGACCTGAGCAGCCTCCGTGCCGCCCTCAGCGGCGCCGAGCCGGTGCGGGCCCGCACCATCGAGGCGGTGCTGGAACGGTTCGCGCCCGCCGGACTGCGCCCCACCGCGTTCCTGCCCGCCTACGGGCTGGCCGAGGTGACCCTGCTGGCCAGCGCCGCGGCGATGGACGCGGCACCGGTGTACTACGACCGGCCGGGCGATGCCCCGCTGGTCGGCTGCGGTCGCGCGGCCGACGGCCTCGAGATCCGCATCGTCGACCCCGCGACCCGCACGGAGCTGCCCGACGGGGCCACCGGGGAGATCTGGGTGCGCGGCGACAGCGTCGCGGCCGGGTACTGGAACCGGCCCGCCGAGACCCGCGAGGTCTTCGACGCCCATCTCGGCACCGAGGGACCGTTCCTGCGGACCGGCGATCTGGGCTTGCTCCACGACGGTGACCTGTTCGTCGCGGGCCGGCTCAAGGACCTGCTGATCGTCAACGGCCGCAACGTCCACCCGGCCGACGTCGAGGAGCTCGTGCAGCAGCTGCACCCCGCGCTCGCGGGCAACGCGGGGGCGGTCGTCTCGGTCGATGTCCTCGGCCGGGAACGACTGGTGGTGATCCAGGGTGTGCGGCCGGAACTGCTCGGTGACGACACCCTGGCCGGGCTGACCTCCGCGATGAAGATCGCGGTGGCGCGCGGATTCGAGGTGCCCGCGCCGAATGTGGTGCTCGTCGCGGCCCGCTCCGCGCGGTCGGTGCATCGCACCACCAGCGGCAAGATCCAGCGCGGCTCGATGCGCGAGGCGTTTCTCGCCGATCGCCTCGAACGGGTACTGCACGAGGACCTCGAACCGGCGCTCGACCGCGCGCTGACCGTCTGATCGACCCGACCACAGCCAGGAGCCGACCATGTTCACCACCACCGCCCACCCGTCGACCGGTATCCAGGACTGGCTCGTCGAGCGCGTCGCCGACTACACCGATCGAGCCACGCACCAGGTGGATCCGTCGATCCCGCTGGCCGAACTCGGCATGGACTCCGTCTCCGCCGTCTCGCTGTGCGGGGAGATCGAGGACCGCTGGAACCTCGAGATCGATCCGACGCTGGTCTTCGACTACCCGACCATCGCCGCGATCGCGGGCTACCTCGCCGACGAGTTCGCTGACGCGGCATGAGCGACATCGCGATCGTCGGGCTGGATTGCCGCTTTCCGCAGGCGGCTGATCCGGCGGCACTGTGGCAGCTGCTGCTCGACGGTCGCGACGCCATCTCGGCGGTCCCGGCGAATCGCTGGCACGCCGAGGACTTCCACGACCCGGCGGGCGGACCCGGCACCATCAACACCCACAGCGGCGGATTCATCGACGACGCCGACGCCTTCGACCACGAGTTCTTCGGGATCACCCCGCACGAGGCGGAGACGATGGACCCGCAGCAGCGGCTGCTGTTGCAGGCCACCTGGCGCGCCTTCGAGGACGCGACCGTCGATCCCCGGGAACAGGCCGGGTCGCGCACGGGCGTGTACATCGGGGTGATGGCCAACGAATGGGCCAATCTGCAGATGTCGGACTACGCCGCGATCACTCCGCAGCACGGCTCGGGCAACGGCTACTTCATGACCGCCAACCGGCTGTCCTACCAGCTCGACCTGCGCGGCCCGAGCCTGGCGGTCGACACCGCGTGCTCGTCCTCACTGGTCGCGGTTCATCTCGCCTGTGCCGCACTGACTTCCGGTGACTGCGAGCAGGCCGTCGCCGGTGGTGTGAACCTGGTCCTCACGCCGGCGGTCGGGGTGTTCTACACCCAGGCGGGGCTCTCGGCACCCGACGCGCGCTGTAAACCGTTCAGCGGCAACGCCGACGGGATCGTCCGCGGCGAGGGCGTCGCGGTGCTCGTGCTGCGCCGCCTCGCCGACGCGCAGGCCGCGGGACTGCCGATCTACGCGGTGATCAAGGGCAGCGCGGTGAACTCCGACGGGCGCAGCAACGGCATCAGCGCGCCGAACCGGTGGGCCCAGCAGCACGTGATCGCCGAGGCCTGCCGCCGGGCCGGGATCGAGGCCGGGGCGGTCGACTTCATCGAGGCGCACGGCACCGGGACGGTGCTCGGCGACATGATCGAGGTCAAGGCGCTGGGCGGGCTGCACGGGCGCGACCGCGCGCGGCCCTGCGGAATCGGGTCCATCAAAGGCAATCTCGGCCATACCGAGGGCGCGGCCGGAGTCGCCGGGCTCATCAAGGTCGCGCTGAGCCTGCACCACGGTGTCGTCGCGCCGACC
Source organism: Nocardia sp. MH4 (assembly GCF_019266065.1). Taxonomy (GTDB): domain Bacteria; phylum Actinomycetota; class Actinomycetes; order Mycobacteriales; family Mycobacteriaceae; genus Nocardia; species Nocardia canadensis. The sequence continues at coordinate 12,202 of NZ_LPNR01000051.1, forward strand.
CGGTTCGCCGAGCAGGAGAATCCGCGACTGCAGCTGGAACGGCACGGGTTGCGCCTGCTCGCCGAACCGATGCCGCTGACCGGACCGGCGCTGGCCGGGGTCAGCGGCTTCGGCATCGGTGGCACCAACGCCCACCTCGTGCTGGCCGGTGCGCCGGTCGAGGAGTCCGTGCCCGCGAGCGGCGGCGGTGTGCTCACGGTGTCGGCGGACAACGCGACAGGGCTGGAACGCAACGCGTCTCGGCTGGCGGATGCGCTGGCGGCGGTGCCCGCGGACCGGTTCGCGCAGGTGTGCTGGACGAGTAATCGCGTGAAATCGTCGGGGCGGCACCGGCTCGCGATCGTGGCGGACGATCCGGCCGAAGCGATCGCCCGCCTGCGAGCCGGAGCGGAATCCGGGGTCGCGGGTCCGGTGCGGGTCGGCTGGCTGTTCACCGGGCAGGGGTCGCAATTCGCCGGAATGGCCAGGGCCGCCGCGGCGGCGAGCCCGTCGCTGCGGCGGGCACTGGGGACCGTCGACGCCGCGATGGCTGCGCACCTGGGCGTCTCGGTCCGGGAACTGCTGCTCGACGACACCGTCGACATCGATCGCACCGAGCTCGCGCAACCGGCGATCTTCGCCATGGAATACGCACTGGCGCAAGCGCTCGCCGACGCCGGCGTCCGCCCGGCCTGGGTGCTCGGACACAGCATCGGGGAGTTCACGGCCGCCGCGGTAGCGGGGGTGATGAACCTCGAGGACGCCTGTCGGCTCGTCGTCGCGCGCGGCAGGCTGATGCAGCGACTGCCCGAGGGCGGTGCGATGCTCGCGGTCCGGGCCACACGCGGCCAGGTCGCCGAGCTGCTCGCGGCCGAACCCGCGATCGCCGTTGGCGCGGTCAACGGGCCCAGCGATCTGGTGCTCTCCGGCGACGCCACCGCGCTGGGCCGGATCCGGGCCGTCCTCGCCGAGCGGGGGATCGTCGCCAAGCCGCTGACCGTGTCGCACGCCTTCCACAGTCCGCTCATGGCACCGATGTGCGCGGAGTTCGCGGCCGTCGCCCGCGACTGCGCCTATCGGGTGCCGACCCTGCCGATCTATTCGACCGTGCGCGGCAGGCTGCTCGCGCCGACCGAGACGATGGATGCCGACTACTGGACCGAACACATCGGCGCCACCGTCCTTTTCGGCGACGCGCTGACGGCGGCGCTCGACACCGATCCCACCCACGTCGTGGAGATCGGCCCGCGCCGCATGCTGAGTCCACTGGTCGGCCGGGCGCGGCCCGACCTGCTGCCGCGGTGCCTGGCGCCGAGTCCCGGCCCCGGCGCGACCGGGCGCGAACTCGCCGAGACCGTCGCCGCGCTGTATCGCGACGGCCTCGAACCCGACTGGGACCACCTCTACGAGCCCGCGCAGCGCGTCCGTCGTCGGCTGCCGGTCTACGACTTCTCCACCGAGCACCGCTTCTGGATCGAACCGACCACCCTCACCCCACCTGCCCCGTCGGCGGAGGACACCACCATGGACCAGATGATCGCGCTCTTCCGCGAACAGAACGCGCTGCTCGCGCGGATGGCGCCGGGCGCCACGGCGACCGTCGCGCCGCCGTCGGCGGGGCCCGGCGCGGCCGCGGTCGATCCGAACGCGGTCGCCGACGTCGTGCGGGCCGAGTGCGGGCGAGTCAGCGGATTCGCGGTCGACCGGCTGCGCGACAGCGAAACCCTCACCGGCGAACTCGGATTCGACTCGATGATGCTGTCGGACCTGTTCGGTGGATTGATGCGCAAGCTGCCGGGGCTGCAGGTGGACCCGTCGTGGCCGAGCGCCGCCACCACCGTCGGTGATGTGGTCGGGTACGTCACCGGTCAGGTGGCCGGTGGGCCCGGGCTCACCCCGGTGGTGCCCGAACCGGCGCCGGTGACGGTCGACGCGGAGTACCGGATCGCGGACTTCCCGGAGGTGCGGGCGATCGAGGACCGGATGACCGGGGCGGCGGCGCTGGGCCTGGACAATCCGTATTTCCTGGTCAACGACGGCGTCACCCGCGACACCTCGGTGATCGACGGTGTCCCGGTGCTCAACTTCTCCAGCTACAACTACCTCGGGCTCTCCGGTCATCCGGCGGTGGTCGCGGCCGTCCAGGACGCCGTCGCCCGGTACGGCAGCTCTTGCTCGGCCAGCCGGGTGCTCTCCGGCGAGAAGCCGGTGCACCGGGAACTGGAGGCCGAACTCGCGGGGCTGCTCGGCACCGAGGACGCGATCGCGCTGGTCGGCGGCCACTCCACCAATGTCACCATCATCGGGCACCTGATCGGGCCCGAGGACCTGGTGATCCACGACAGCCTCGCCCACGACAGCATCCTGCAGGGGTGCGTGCTGTCGGGCGCGACGCGACGGCCGTTCCCGCACAACGACCACGCGGCCCTGGACCGGCTGCTCGGCGAACTGCGGCTCCGCTACCGCCGGGTGCTGATCCTGATCGAGGGCGTCTACAGCCAGGACGGCGACATCCCCGACCTGCCCGCGATCATCGAGATCAAGAAGCGGCACCGGGCGCTGCTGATGATCGACGAGGCGCACAGCATCGGTGTGCTCGGCGCGCACGGCGGCGGCATCGGCGAACACTTCGGCGTCGATCGGAGCGATGTCGAACTGTGGTCCGGGACCATGTCCAAGGCGCTCGCCGGATGCGGGGGATATGTGGCGGGCAGCGCCGAGCTGATCCGCTTCCTCAAGTACACGACACCCGGGTTCGTCTACAGCGTCGGCATGACGCCGATGAACGCCGCCGCCTCGGCCGAGGCGATCCGGCAACTGCGCGCCGACCCCGCCCCGCTGGCGCGGTTGCGGCACAACGCGCGGCTGTTCCTGGAGCTGGCCCGCGCGGCCGGGATCGACACCGGTGACAGCGCCGACACCCCTATCATCCCGTGCATCGTGGGCGATTCCCTCCGGACGCTGCGGCTGTCGAACACGCTGCTGCGCCGGGGGATCAACGTCAATCCGATCATCTACCCGGCGGTCCCCGAGGACCTCGCGCGGCTGCGGTTCTTCGTCACCGCCTGTCATACCGAGGACCAGATCCGCGAGACCGTCGCCGTGCTCACCGAGGAGCTCGCCGCGTCGGCCTAGGTGAAGCGGCAAGGCACTGTTGGCCTCTCGTTCAGCGGGGCGACCGGGACGCGCGGCGGCGGTGAAACGTCGATGAACACCGCCGTGCCGCCCTCGCCGGGCCGTCCGCGCTGCCGCATCGTGAGGACATGCGCGAGATGTCGGCTCCGGCGCGGGTGTTCGTCGCGCTGGCCACCGCCCTGCTGACCCTTCCGGTGCTGTGCTCGGCCGCGGGCTCCGACACCGACTTCGACAGGCCCGTCCCCGCCGTCGACGCGACGGCCGCGTTCGGTGTTCCGCGCCCCGGCGGACCGGTCGCGAAGGTCGTGGTGATCGGGATCGACGGGCTGCTGTTCGACAAGGCCGACGACGTGCAGGCGCCACGCCTGCGCCACCTCGCCGCCCAGGGACTGCTCTCGCGCGGCAGCATCGCCGGGCACATCACCGTCTCCGGGCCGTCGTGGGCGAGCGCGCTGACCGGCGTGTGGGACACCGAGCACGGCATCACCGACAACGGCTTCGACACGCGCCCGTTCCTGGCCCATCCCAGCGTGTTCACCCGGATCGAACGGGCCGACCCCGCCCGGCACACCGTCTCGATCGGCACCTGGGACCAGATCGCCACCATCGCGCGCAGCGGCGACCGGCGCGCCGACCTCGCGCTGACCACCGCCCCCGATCCGCGCGACGTCGACGAGTCGGCCACCGACGCGGGCACCGCCACCGAGGCGGCGCACACGATCGAGCGCACCGGGCCCGATCTGGTCGTCACCCATCTCGACCAGATCGACCTGGCAGGCCATCGGCACGGCGGCGCCTCCCGCGCCTATCTGGCGGCGATCCGGCGGGTCGACGCCCTGATCGGGCAGATCGTCGCCGCCGTCGACCGCCGCGCCGCCGGCCACCCGCGCGAGCGGTGGACCGTCCTGGTGACGACCGATCACGGGCATCGCCCGGCCGGTGGACACGGCGGCCAGACCCCGGACGAGACCGCCAACTTCGTCATCGCGCGCGGCCCCGACTTCGCCGCGGGCACCGCGACCAGCGCGTACACCCTGGTCGACGTCACCCCGACCGTGCTCGACCTGCTCGGCGCCCCGCCGGGCAGGCTCGACGGCCGCAGTGTGCGGACCCCGCGGCCCCCGGTCGACGAACGCTGAACGATCCGCAGGTCGAGGCCGGTTTTCGGGCCGAGTCGCGACCGTCGCACGCCTGTGACCGCAGGGAATCGAACACCAGGTCGGTGTGGGGACTAAAGTTGGTGGTCCGGGCGGTTGCAGCACTCGGCCGACAGGTCCGAATGCAGCGTGAGAGGCGGTGGCATGACTCGACAACTCGGCGAGGCGAAGGTTGGGCAGGAGTCCACCGGCGCCCCGCGGAACGACGGTGCCCCGGCGACCCCCGAACCGGCCAAACAGTCACCGACCGCCTCCGTGCCCAGCTCGGCCTCACGGCGGGTGCGGGCCAGGCTCGCGCGCCGGATGACCGGCCAGCGCGGCATCGCGGCGGTCAAGCCGGTGCTGGAACCGCTGGCCACCGTCCACCGGGAGCTGTACCCGAAGGCCAACCTCGCGCTGCTGCAGCGCGCCTTCGACGTCGCCGACGAGCGGCATGCCAAGCAGTTCCGCAAGTCCGGTGATCCCTACATCACCCACCCGCTGGCGGTCGCCAACATCCTCGCCGAACTCGGCATGGACACCACGACGCTGGTCGCGGCGCTGCTGCACGACACCGTCGAGGACACCGGCTACTCGCTCGAGCAGCTCAAGGAGGAGTTCGGGCAGGAGGTCGCCCACCTCGTCGACGGCGTCACCAAGCTCGACAAGGTCAACCTCGGCGCGGCCGCCGAGGCCGAGACCATCCGCAAGATGATCATCGCCATGGCCCGCGACCCTCGCGTGCTGGTGATCAAGGTCGCCGACCGGCTGCACAACATGCGCACCATGCGCTTCCTGCCGCCGGAGAAGCAGGCCAAGAAGGCCAAGGAGACCCTCGAGGTGATCGCGCCGCTGGCACACCGCCTCGGCATGGCCACCGTCAAATGGGAGCTCGAGGACCTCGCCTTCGCGATCCTGCACCCCAAGAAGTACGACGAGATCGTGCGCCTGGTCGCCGACCGCGCGCCCTCGCGCGACACCTACCTGCAGAAGGTGCGCGCCGAGATCATCAACACCCTGGCCGCGTCGCGGATCAACGCCGTCGTGGAAGGCCGCCCCAAGCACTACTGGTCGATCTATCAGAAGATGATCGTCAAGGGGAAGGACTTCGACGACATCCACGACCTGGTCGGCATGCGCATCCTGTGCGACGAGGTCCGTGACTGCTACGCCGCGGTCGGCGTGGTGCACTCGCTGTGGCAGCCCATGGCGGGCCGGTTCAAGGACTACATCGCCCAGCCGCGCTACGGCGTCTACCAGTCGCTGCACACCACCGTCGTCGGCCCCGACGGCAAGCCGCTGGAAGTGCAGATCCGCACCCACGACATGCACCGCACGGCCGAGTTCGGCATCGCCGCGCACTGGCGCTACAAGGAGACCAAGGGCAAGCACTCCGGTGACGCCGCCGAGGTCGACGACATGGCGTGGATGCGCCAGCTGCTGGACTGGCAGCGAGAGGCCGCCGACCCCGCCGAGTTCCTCGAATCCCTGCGCTTCGACCTGAAGTCGCCGGAGATCTTCGTGTTCACCCCCAAGGGCGATGTGATCACGCTGCCGCAGAAGTCGACCCCGGTCGACTTCGCCTACGCCGTGCACACCGAGGTCGGGCACAAGTGCATCGGCGCCAGGGTCAACGGGCGCCTCGTCGCGCTGGAACGCCAGCTCGAGAACGGTGAGGTCGTGGAGGTGTTCACCTCCAAGGCGCAGAACGCGGGCCCGAGCCGGGACTGGCAGAACTTCGTCGTCTCGCCACGCGCGAAGGCCAAGATTCGCCAATGGTTTGCCAAGGAACGTCGCGAGGAAGCCCTCGACAGCGGCAAGGAACAGATCTCCAAGGAGGTCCGCCGGGTCGGGCTGCCGCTGCAGCGGCTGATGAGCGTGGACGCGATGACCGCGGTCGCCCACGAACTGCACTACTCCGACATCTCCGCGCTCTACACCGCCGTCGGCGAGCACCAGGTCTCGGCGCACCACGTCGTGCAGCGGCTGATGGCCCAGCTCGGCGGCATCGGTGACGTCGAGAACGAGCTGGCCGAACGGTCGACGCCGTCGACGACGCCCAGCCGTCAGCGGGTCACCGGAGACGCCGGCGTGCTCATCCCCGGCGCGCCGGGCACGGTGGCCAAGCTGGCCAAGTGCTGCACGCCGGTGCCGGGCGACGAGATCATGGGCTTCGTGACCCGAGGTGGCGCGGTGAGCGTGCACCGGACCGACTGCACCAATGCCGGATCGTTGCAGGAACAGTCGGAGCGCATCATCGAGGTCGAGTGGGCGCCGTCGCCGTCGTCGGTGTTCCTCGTCGCCATCCAGATCGAGGCGCTCGATCGCACCCGGCTGCTCTCCGACGTCACCAAGGTGCTGGCCGACGAGAAGGTCAACATCCTGTCCGCCTCGGTGGCCACGCACGGCGACCGCGTCGCGATCAGCAAGTTCACCTTCGAGATGGGCGACCCGAAGCACCTGGGTCATCTGCTCAATGTCGTGCGCAATGTCGAAGGCGTCTACGACGTCTACCGGGTGACCTCCGCGGCCTGACCCGAACCCCGGCCCGGGCACTCTCGTTCGCGAGGGTGCCCGGGCCGCTGTCTGCGGGAACACAGCTGGTAGATCGCCAGAAGATTGCTGGGACAACGGGGTTTGCCGGGGGCAGTGAAAGGGCCATTTTGGGCAGGGGTTCGGGGTCCCGGAATCTGTTACGGTTTACTGCGTTTCAACGCTCCACTGGTCAGCCGAAACGGACTGTGATGCGGATCGATATGGCTCGGTGCACGACACGACTCACGGGGACGATCATCGCGTTCACCGTCGCTTCGGTGACGGTATCGGCAGGCGCGGCCACCGCGGACGAGGCCGCGCCCGGTGCTCCGTCCACCCAGGTGTCGATCTCGGCGTGTCCGGCACTGTACGCCTTGGGGATTCAGGGCACAGGAGAATCGTCACCGGACGCCGCCCCGAGTACCGACACCGGCATGCTGTCGACGGTCTTCCGGCCGATGTTCGCCAAGGCTGCTGAGCCGGGGCTGGTCGATCGCGCGTACGTCCCGTACGAGGCCGGATTCGGCGGCGCGGTACCGGGTGGGGCGGTGCCCTACACGCAATCGGTCGACGGTGGACTCGAGCGGCTGCGATCGATGGCCGCCCAGGTCGTGCAGCGCTGCCCGGACTCGCGCATCGCGGTGGTCGGGTATTCGCAAGGCGCCCACGTGGCCTCGTTGTTCGCCCAGGAAGTGGGCGCGGGCACCGGGAAGATACCCGCCGACAAGGTCGCCGCGGTCGCGTTGTTCGCCGACCCGACCCGCGGCGCGAACGCTCCGGTGTTTCCCGGCGCGCCCGACCGCACGACACCGATCGCGGCACCCGGTACCTCCGGGGAATCCCTCGACGCCGTGGCCGCCGTACGCCAGGCCCCCGCGCCCGGCGGTGGGCTCGGCGCGAGCGACACCCAGCCCGCCGATTTCGGTAAGCTCACCGGGCGCGTCGCGAGCTTCTGCGCGACAGGTGATCTCGCCTGCGACGCGCCGCAGGGCGCCCCGCTGCTGCGGGCGGTGGCCAATCTGGTCAGCCAGGTGAAACTGTCCGGTGGCGACCCGATCGGCTCGCTGGTCTCGATCGCGCAGGCGCTGGCCTTCACCTCCATCAAGACGGCCTCGACGGTGGTCGACGAGGATATTTCCGGCAGCACGCTCGCGGATGTCTCGCTCTCGCCGAAGAAGACGATCTCCCAGCGCATCGCCGACGCCTCCGACCCGCGCGGTCAGCTCGACGTGAACGCCGCCTACCAGGCGCTGCTGAAGGTCGGGATGATCGGGCTCAACGCCGTCGTCACCGTGGTGAAGACCGTGCTCAATCCGGCGAGCATCGCCGAATTGGCCACCGCGACACTGTCCAATCCGCTGGCCGGGCTCACCCTGCTCGGCACCAAGCTCGTCGGCGCGGTGCCCCAGCTCGTGCCCCCGACCACCGGGATCCGGCTGGTCAACGAGGCTTATACGGCCGTCCAGCAGAACATCACCGACAACGCCGAGCTGCTCGACGTGACCACCTGGGTGCGCTACTGGGACACCACCCAGCGCCACGACGCGTACTCGCGCATGGGCGTCGGCGCGCAGGGCGCGACCCCGACCCAGTACGTCGCGGACTGGTTCGCCGCCGTCGCGCGGGACGCGGCGAGCGCCTCGGGACAGGGTGCGGTCCCGGTCGGCGGATCGGACAAACGCAGTGCCGGAATCTTCACCAGCCCGACCGGCGCGTCTACGACACCCACACCTTCCGGTGGGGGACAATTTCCGTTCGGGACAGGAGCCGATGGCGCCTCATCCGGCGGCGCGACGACTCCGCCTGCCGCGTTACCCGGAACCACCGCTCCCACCACCCGTCCGTTCTCTGTGAACTGATCACCGAGAGGTCTGCAATGCGAATCCTTGTGCCCGGCGCCGCGGAAAGGGGGGAATGTTGAAGTCGTACAACGAACTGTCGCGCTGGTACTCGGCGCTCGAACCGGAGACCGAGGCAGCCGACCCTGCGCGCCAGGACACCGCCGACCCGGCGGCGGGCGAGGACGACGGTCCCGCCCGATATTCGCAGCGCCCCGAGCGCGCCCCGTCCGCCGCACCGGCAGCCGAGCCCACCGGGCCCGTGCCGGCCACCACGGCGGCGGACGCGCCGAACCGGACGCCCGGGGACGAACACCGCGACGCCTACTACGGTGTCGCCGGAGACTACGACCGCCCGGTCCATCCGGCGCCGCCGTACCCGGTCGACGTCGCACCGGAGCCCGCGCCCGCACCGCCCGCCGAACTGGCCGCGCGGCGGAGCGAATTCACCGGCGGCTGGTCGGACTGGGTCGCCGAACCCGCACCGGGCCCCGACGACGAGTACGACGCGGAACTGGTCCAGTTCCCCTGGACCGACGCCGCCGACGACGAGTACGACGAGGCGCGCGTACTCGAGCCCTCCGGCGCGCTGCGCGCCCGCAACCGCAATCGCACCTGGATCGTGCTCGCCGTCTCGGTGCTGGTGCTCGTCCTCGCCGCCACCGGTGTGTTCTTCCTGCTGTTCGGCCGCGGGGGCGACACCGCCAAGCACGCCGCGCCGCCGCTGCACTTCACGGCGGGCAACCTGACCGCCGAGGCGCCGGGTCCGTGCCCGACCGAACGCACCGGCGCCGTGGTGCGCAGTGCCGAGGCCGGGGGCACCGACTCCGGCCCCGACGCCGTGCTGGCCTTCCAATACGCCTACTACGTCAACCGATCGGGGGAGCAGGCCCGCGCGGTCGTGACCCCGGACGCCGATGTCTCGCCGGCCGCCGTGATCCAGCGCGGCATCGACTCCATCCCGGTGGGGACCACCCACTGTGTGCGGATCACCACCGTCGCCGCCGACCGGTACACGGTGGAGGTCACCGAGTTCCGGCCCGCGGGCGCACCGGCCACCTACACCAAGCAGTCGGTGCGCACAGCGCTGGTCGGCGATCGCACGCTCATCACGGGCATCGCGGCAGGGTAAGGAGCAGAGGCGATGACAGACGACTGGAGCCGATGGCTCGACGACGCCCCCGAGGGGGAGCCGTCGGGTGACGCGGCGCGTGACCCGGCTCCGGTGGTGCGGTTGCGGCGCAAGACCGGCGAACGTTCCGAGGGCGCTCGCAGACCGATCCTCGTCGTGGGCGGCTGCGGCGGCGCGGGCACCACCACGACCACGCTCGGCCTGGCCGCCGAACTGGTCACCGAGGGCGCGGCCACGGTGGCGGTCGACGCGACCGCCGCGGGCAGCGATCTCGCCTTGCGCGGCGCCGACAAGCACCTGCACCCGGTGAATCTGCAGTCGTGGGTGTACGGCCGCGGCGACGACGAACCCGCCCCGATCGAGGACTGCCTGTCCCGCTCCACCTCCGGCTTCGGGCTGCTCTGGCGCGACGCGACGCCGCTGCGCCGGCGCGCGACATATCTCACTGTCGCCAGGGCTTTGACCACCGGCGGGTACACCGCGGTCTACGACGGCGGCAGCCCGATTGCCGGTCGGCAACTGCGCCCGCTGCTCGACGACGCCGATATCGCACTGGTCCTGACCATTCCGGCCCGCGTCGACGCGGCCAACCGCCTGCGGGTGACGCTGGAATGGCTCGACGACCACTACGGCGACGACGGCGCCGGAGTCGTGGCGGACACGACCATCGTTGTCTCCCACCAGTATTCGCACGACGACTCGCGCGTAGCCGAGCATTTGCGCGAGCATCTGTCCGGCTGGGTGCGCGAGGTCGTCGAGATTCCGTACGACCCGCATCTGGCCCGCGGTGAGCTGGTTCGGCACAGCGAGCTGGCCGAGCCGACGCGTGCGGCATATGGGCGGTTGCTCGCCGGGGTGGCATCATGACGGCCGCTATGAATCTTCGTCGTCGTCGTGAACCGACGCCCGCCGGCGTCGGCGTCGTCGCACCGCCCGAATCGCTGCGCGCGCCGATCTGGGAGCGTCCTGTACCCGGGGTCGGCCGCGCGCCACTGGTGTGGCTGCTCGGCGTCCACGGTGGCTCCGGTGCCACCACGCTCGCGCATGTGCTCGCGCCCGCCGCCGATGCCCGGGGCAAGTGGCCCGGTGTGTTCGAGCGTGAATCCCCCTACGTCGTCCTCGTCGCGCGTGAGACCATCTCCGGCCTCACCCGCGCGCACGACCTGCTGCGCCAGCACCACGCGTTGCTGGCCGGTCCGGCGCTGGTGCTCGGCCTGATCACGGTCGCGGCCCGCCCCGGCCGGGTGCCGCCGGAGATCCGGCGCTACCGCGACGTGGTCGGCTCGCTGGCCGGGCACGTCTGGCAGGTGCCGTGGATCGAGGAATGGACGCTCGTCGAGTCCGAGGCGCTGCCGGTGTGGTCGCCCGGGGACGAGATCGCGCCCAGGAAACGCCGGGCCGATCCGCTCGACGAGGTACCGGCCGAGATCGGTGAGCTCGGGACCGATCTGATCGCCGCGATCCGGGCGAGCATCGACGATCCCACACCGGGGGAGCGTCGATCATGATCGCCGGGCAAGCCGGCCGCCGGTGGTGTACAAACGTGTGTCGGCGTCGAAGTGTTTGTGGCACAACACCTTTACAGTGGGAGAAAGGCACCCGATGAGCATGATCCTCCTCGCCGTGCAGGACACGTACGGCACCGTCCTGGCCCAGGTGGGTAATCCGACACCGGAAGCTCCTCCCGGCTCGGAGAAGATCCTGCAGCTGGTGCGGTATCTCACCTGGTTCGTGCTGCTGTCGGGCATCTGCGGTATCACCTACGCCGGCGGCAAGTTCGCCTGGGAGCGCTGGACCGGCGGCGGCCTCGAGTCGCCGAAGATGGTGGCGGGCGCCATGATCGGCGGTGTCGTCGCGACCAGCGCGGGCACCATCATGAACGCGGTCATCGGTACGTGATCACCGTGTTCGCCTACAAGCAGATCCCGGCCGACGTGCTGGCGCCGATGATGCAGCTGCTCAACTGGCTGCTCTGGTTCGTCCTGCTCTCGTGCCTGGCCTGGATGATCCTGTCGGCAGGTCGGCTGTGGATCGCGTTCCGCTCCGACCTGGCCGTCAACGACGCCTCGCACGGTGTCCTGATGAGCCTGCTCGGTGCCGCGGTCGCCAGTACCGCCTCCGCGATCGCGCTGGCGTTCCTGCCGGCGTGAGGGGGAGCACCATGACACGGCCGGTCGCGGTCGGTATCGCGCTGCTGACCGCGGCGGTGGGCTGCGGCCGCGGCGGTGATACCGGCCCCGATCTGTCCGCCGCCCCGACCGGGGTGCGCTGGCAGGACTACCAGGGCATCGCCCTGCCCTTGTCCGATCAGGGGCCGAGCTCGGTGACCCAGGGCGCCGCCACGGGTTTCGAGCATTCCCCGCGCGGCGCCGGACTGGCGGCGCTGACGCACACCATCCGGTTGTCGGTGGCGCCCGACAACCAGTGGGCCACCGTGGTGAATCAGGAACTGGTGCCGGGTCCGGCCCGCGACGAGTGGGCGATCAACCGGGTGCAGTTGTCGATCACCGGACCCGCCGCGCCGGAGTACGCGCCGAGATTGTTGGGCTACAAAATTACCGAATACCGTGACGAACAGTCCCGAGTCGATGTCTACACCGAATATTCGGACAGCTCACGTGCCGTGAACCACACCACGGTCGGCTGGTACGGCGGAGACTGGCGGCTGCAATTGCCCGACCCGCAGTCCACCGACCGACCCGTCGACGCGATCGACGAACTACCCACCGACATCGTGACATTGGAGGCACCGAAGTGAGCGTGAAGGAGCCGGGCGCGCGCGACCGCGCTTCTTTCGGCATGATCGCCTCGGGTGCGCTGCTCGCCCTGATCCTGGTCGTCGGCGCGGTCGTGTACTTCACCAGCAGTGGCGGGACCGAGGAGGACGTCGCACCGCCGCCTGCGCAGGCCGCGGGCGGAACGGGTTTCGCCGATCCCGAGGTCGATCTGTTCGGCAGGCGGGTCGACGTTCCGAACAATCCGGCAGGCCAGCCGCTCGCGCAGGACCCCTCGACGCAACGCTCGCCGGTGGATTCGGACTGGCTGACCGCCGCGCCCGAGGGCACGACGAAACCGCACGGCTGGCAACGGGTCTACGGCGCGTCGGTGCCGTTCTCCACCTCCGACGGTCCGGCCCGGATCGAGGACGGTCTGGCCGTCGGCTACGCGCGCACCCCGCAGGGCGCCGCGCTGGCCGCCGCGCAGATCACCTACCGGCTCAACGCCAGGCCGGCCGACCGTTCGCTGTACGTGACACAGGTGCGGGTCAGCACCGCGCAGCTGGCCGCCTACGACTCGGCGCTGTCGAGCGACCGGCTGCCGAAACAGCAGCCGGAGAAGGTGACCCGCTATTTCGTGGCGTCGGACGCGTTCAAGATCGACGACTACGCCGACGACATGGCGATCGTTCGGCTCGCCTCGCGCGGGCCGGTGATCGACGGGAAACAGTTGTATGCCGCCATGCGGATGATCGTGGTGTGGGACGCGGGCGACTGGCGGCTCAAGCCGTCGTCGACGACCAACACCCAGACGGAATACGTGGAATCGCTGGCGGGGTGGACGAAATGGTGAGCATCGGTGTACAGCACAGCCCGGATCGATTCCCTGCGGACCATCGAGGGGTGCCAACAATGCTGAGGCGAATACTCACAATCTTCGCGGTGATCTTCACCGTGATGATCGCGACGCCGACCGTGGCCTACGGCCAGACCTACGGCTTCGACCAGGCCTGTAACGAACTGCACGACACGCTCGACGGTGTCGCCATCCCCGGGATCTCCCTGGGTGACGCGGCCTCGGCGGTGTGCAAGGCGGGCAACGCCGCCTCGCATCCGGGCGACGCGGCGACCGCGGTCAAGGACAAGGCCTGGGACTCCACCTTCGGCAAGGTGGTCGACTCGCTGATGAAGGGTCTCGGTGAGGCGCTGATCCTGGCGCTGACCTTCTGGATGAAGGTGCCCAACGAGGCGGTGAGCGACTCCGGCGCGCTGTTCACCAAGATCAACGACTACACCTATCAGATACAGATGCTCTTGCTGATCGCGTCGGTAATCATCACCGGCGGCCGATTGGCCGAGGCCAGACGCGGGGCGGCCGTGAGCGAGGCCGCCGAGTCGTTCCGGTTGTTCGCCCGGGTCGTGTTCAGCTCGTGGATGCTCGGCGCGGTGATCGTCGCGGGCACCCGGGCCTCGGACAAGTTCTCGGAGTGGATCATTCAGGACGCCACCGGCGGCAATGCCAAGAACATGGCCGAGCTGATGGTGAAGACGTCGAAGTTGCAGGCGTTCTCGCCCGGTCTGGTGCTGATCATCGCGATCGTCGGCCTGCTCGGCGCGCTCGCCCAGATCGTGCTGGCCATCGTGCGGCAGGGTCTGCTGGTGGTCGCCGCCGGCGTGCTGCCGCTGGCCGCGGCGGCGTCGGCGACCGGGACCGGCAAGCAGTCGTATCAGAAGCTGGTCGGCTGGATCATCGCGTTCATGCTGTTCAAGCCGGTGGCGGCGATCGTGTACATGATCGCGTTCACCACCGCGGGACATGTCGACGAGACCACGACCTCGGGCGGTTTGCCGGAAGGTGAACAGGCCCAGCGGATGCTGGTCGCGCTGGTGCTGCTGTGCAGCGTCGCGTTCGTGCTGCCCGCGCTGATGCGCCTGGTGGCGCCCGCCGTCGCCACGGTCGGCACCGGTGGTTCCGGTCTGATGGTGGCCGGTGGTACCGCGGTGGGCGCGATGGCGCTCGGCGCGATCGGCACCAAGGCGGTCGCCACCCGGCCCGCCGCCGCCCCCGGCTCGGCGGGCTACTTCGGCAGCGCGGGCTCGGGTCCGCGGCCCGGCGGGGCGGGCCCCGG
>NZ_LPNR01000052.1 GCF_019266065.1 Nocardia sp. MH4
GATCCGCACGCCCGCGGCGGCCCGCGCGACGCGGGCGTCCGGCGCGAGCACCATGGCCGCGCCGGAGATCGCGTCCCGGCAGCCGACCATGCGCGCCAGCGCCCGGCTGCCCGGCCGGTCGGTCTCGAATCCACACGGACCCAGCAGCACCTCGGGGCGAACGGCCACACTCGCGCCGTAGGCGGCGGTCGCCAGGCCGAGCAGACGGAACGGCCACTCCCGTGTCATCGACAACTCCTCTCGCCGGGTGAATCAATTATGCATCGTTTCTTGATAGTCTGTCAGTACCAACAATCCGAGGAGTTCTCGTGCGCATCGCCCATTCCTCCGTTCCGCTCCGCCTCCCGCTGCTCGCCTGCGCGGCGATGGCCGCCGTGGCGCTGGCACCGGCCACCGCGTCCGCCGCGCCCCCGGCGCCGGTGCCGTCGCTCGATGTCGAGCGCTATCTGGGCGTCTGGCACCAGCTGGCCGCGGTCCCGGCCCCGTTCAGCCTCGATTGCGCCGGCGACACCACCGCCACCTACACCCTTGACGACGCCGGTGACGTCGGCGTCTACAACCGCTGCCGTACCTGGTCGGGCGGCACCAACGAGATCCGGGGCACCGCGACGGTGACCGATCCCGTCACCAACGCCCAGCTGCATGTCTCCTTCCCCGGCGTGCCCGGCCAGGATCAGCGCACCGGCGCCCCCAACTACATCGTCACGGCCCTCGGCCCGGACTACTCCTGGGCGGTCGTCACCGATCCCAGCCGCCTGTCCGGCTTCGTCCTGTCACGCACCCCCGCCGTCGACGCCGCCACCTGGAACGACATCGACGCCGCGATCGTGGCCGCCGGCCAGAACACCTGTGTCTACCTGACCACGCCGACCGCGGGCGGCCGCTCCGACATCACCCCGCTGTGCGCCCGATGACCGTCTCGATCGCGCTGTTCACCCGTGACCTGCGCACCGCCGACAACCCGGTCCTCACCGCCGCGCACCGCGACAGCGATGCCGTCGTCCCGCTGTTCGTCGTCGACGACGGCATCGTCCCGGACCGCTGCCCGCCCAATCGCGCCGTCTTCCTCGCCACCGCGCTGGCCGAACTCGACGAGCGCCTGCGCGGGATCGGCGGGCGCCTGGTGGTCCGGCGGGGCGAGGTGACCGATGTCGTGGCCCGGATCGCCGCCGAGACCGGCGCGAGCGCGGTGCATCTGGCCGAGGACGTCAGCGCCTACGCCACCCGCCGCGAACAGGCCCTGCGGGACCGCCTCGCCGGCACGGACTGCGCCGTGCGCACCCACAGCGCGGTCGTCACCGCGGCCGATCCCGCCGTCCTCACCCCCGCGACCGGCCGTGACCACTACGCGGTGTTCACCCCCTACTTCCGGCGCTGGGTCGACGCTCACCAGCGCCACCCGCTGGGCACCCCGCGCGCGCTGTCCGTTCCCGACGTGGCCGGCGACGCTCTGCCTGCGCCCGGCGACCTGTCGGCCGGCGAGCCGTCCCCGAACTGCCCGCGTGGTGGCGAGATCAGCGGCCGGGTGCTGCTGCGCAAATGGCTCGCGGGCCCGATCCAGGACTACGCCGACCGCAACGACGACCTCGCCGCCGATGCCACCTCCCACCTCTCCCCGCACCTGCATTTCGGCTGCCTGTCGCCGGTCGAGATCGTCCACCGCACCGACCTGTCCGACCCCGGCGGTCACGCCTTCGCCCGCCAGCTCGCCTGGCGCGACTTCCACCACCAGCTCCTGGCGGCGCGCCCCGACACCGCCTGGACCAGCTACCGTCCCGGCCCGTTCGCCGTGCGCACCGACCCCGACGCCGTCGCCGCCTGGAAGGACGGCCGCACCGGCTACCCGATCATCGACGCCGCCATGCGCCAGCTCGTCACCGACGGCTGGCTCCCCGGCCGCGCCCGCCTGATCACCGCCTCCTTCTTCGCCAAATCCCTGCGCCTGGACTGGCGCATCGGCGCGGCCCACTTCCTGCACTGGCTCGTCGACGCCGACCTGGCCAACAACCAGCTCAACTGGCAGTGGGCCGCGGGCACCGGCACCGACACCCGCCCCAACCGCGTCCTCAACCCCCTGCGCCAAGCCGACCGCTACGACCCCGACGGCACCTACGTCCGCACCTGGCTCCCCGAACTTGCCCACCTCGACGGCCCCACCATCCACCGCCCCTGGCGCGCCGAGATCCCCCACTCCGTCTATCCCCCACCGCTCCTCGACGTCGCGGGCATGTGACCTGCGCGGACTCCACCCGCCCCGCCGATGTCGGTGTGCCTTGCTAGTTTTCGCTCGTTCGACCCACCGCACGAGCTCAGCGAGGATCCATGACGACCGCCGAAACCACCTACCTGGAACTGTCCGACGACACCGGTTCCTCGCACAAGTTCTACGAGGTGATCGTCACCGGCACCCAGGTGAACATTCGCTTCGGCCGGATCGGCGAACAGGGTCAGTCCAAGGCGAGCTCGTTCGCCACCGCGGAGAAGGCGAAGTCGGCCGCGCAGAAGAAGATCGGCGAGAAGGTCCGCAAGGGCTACGCGCCCGCCGTCATGGGCGCGCGCGAGCGTCGCTCGGTGACCCGCCGCGTGATCACCAGCCAGCGTTCCACCGCCAAGAGCGCTCCGGTCCTGTGGCGCTTCGACTCCGGCGCCGCCGCGTTCGGCATCTTCGTCGACGAGCAGCGCTGCTGGGTCGGCAACGAGAACGGCGAGGTCTACACCCTCACCCCCGACGGCGTCGTGACCAACCGCTACCAGCTCCCCGACGGCGTGAAATGCCTGGTGGCCGACGACTTCTGGATCTACGCCGGCTGCGACGACGGCCGCGTCTACGACCTGTCGGGCAAGGTCCCGCGCGCCGCCTACGACGTCTCGGCCACCGACGTCTACTGGCTCGACATCCACGACGGCATCCTCGCCGCCTCCGACGCCGCGGGCGGCCTGACCGTGATCGACCACGAAGAGGAATCCCTCTGGTCGGCGCGCAGTACCGGCAACTCCGGCTGGATGGTCCGCCTCGACCCCACCGGCGTCTACCACGGCCACAGCGCGGGCGTCACCAAGTACACCTTGGAAACCGGTGCCACCCAATGGCATTCGCCTACCCGGGGCTCGGTCCTGTTCGGCTGGCAGGAGACCTCCGACGTCTACGCGGGCACCTCGGCCAACCGCGTCGAGGAGATCACCAAGCAGGGCGTCACCACCCGCGCCTACCAGTGCGACGCCGCCGTCTTCTCCTGCGCCGCCTCCCCCGACGGCCGCTACGTCTTCGCCGGCGACTCGCACTCCTCGGTCTACTGCTTCGACGCCACCGGCACCCGCCGGTGGAAGCTGGCCACCGGCTGCGGCTCGGCCTACTCCATGCAGTACCACGACGACAAGCTGTACCTGGTCACCACGTCCGGGGCGCTGGCCTGCCTCGACGTGAGCGAGTCCGCCGTCCGCGACGCCGACCAGGGCGTGCTCCCCAGCACCGTCTCGGTCAAGGCCCCCGAGATCTCCGCCGTCCCCGCCTCCAGCACCCTCGAGGTCACCACCGACGCCGGCACCGGCATCGTCGTCGAATGCGTCGAACACGGCGGCTCCCTGCGCGTCCACGTCGTCAGCCCCGGCTACGAACGCGGCTGGAACGTCCAGTTCCCCCGCGACATCCGCCAGGCGGGCACCCGCTACGTCGTCGACGCCGTCACCGAATCCGCCCGCGGCGGCTTCTACCGCGTCCGCGGCGACATTCGCCGCCTGAGCTGACCGGCAGTCCGGCCGAACGCCGCTCCCTCGATGACCGGATTCCTTGTCTGACATGAAGTATCTTGTCAGACAAGGCATTACGACCTAATGCCACGGACCGCATCGGGGGGATCATGTCCGACATCAGCAGGCATCGCCGCGCCCACTGGGCGGAGCAGCAGCTCGCCGCGCATCCGCAGCTCACCGCATCGCAACGTCGCTTCCTCTCCGCCATCCTGATCGAACCGCGATGGCATCTCTTGCTCGACACGACACCGCCCACGCCGGACCGGGCGGCGGCATTCGCGATCGGCCGGTCCGGAGTGTTCGCGCTGGTCTTCACCGATACGGTGCCGGCCGACCAGGTCGTTCGCAAAATCCGCCGCACCGCCGAGGAGATGTTCGCGAACTTGCTGTTCGACCGTGCGCAGTTCGTCCCGCACACCCTCGAACTGGTGCTGCTCATGCGACGGCGGGTGCCCACGGAGGCACACGATCCTTTCCTCACCGCCGATGAAGCCACGATCCGTGACACCCTGCTGACGCGTGAACGATTGCTGTCGCCGAGTCGGGCCGCGACCATCGCGGCCACGGTCGCCACCCGGGTGGGCGCGAGCTTCACCTCGATCAGCACCGACGACGCACCGACACCGGAAATTGTCGCCACGGATGGCTTGTTCGACAGCGCGGATCTGGACAACGACACCCGGTCCGCCTCTCTGACCCGGCCGTTTCGCGAGTGGATCACTTTCCTCGACCCCGAACAGCTCGCCCTCGTCCACGCCAATTTCACCGGGCCCGCGCGGTTCAGCGGCCCGGCAGGCACGGGTAAATCCGTGGTGGCGCTGCACCGCATGGCCCATTTCGCCAAGCGGAACCCAGGTCGGCTGCTGTTCACGAGCTTCGTCCGCACGCTGCCCACCTATCACCGGTCCGGGTTCGCGCGGATCGCACCGACCGTGGTCGACCGCACCGAGTTCATCGGCCTGCACGCGTGGGCGACCGGATTCCTCAAATCCCGCAAGGTCACCTTCCACCTCGACGTCGACGCGGCCGACGACGCCATGGCCCGAACGTGGATGGGTGTCCGTCACCGGCTCGACGGCTACGCGGGGACCGATTTCACCTACTGGGAAGAGGAGATCAAACGAGTCATCAAGGGTCGCGGCCTGACCACGCTCGACGAATACCGCGCCATCGAACGATCCGGTCGCGACGGGTTGCGCCTCACCGGCCGCCAACGGGAATACGTCTGGGACAACCTGTTTCTGCCCTATCAGCAAAGACTGGCGGACAAACAGACCCACGACTTCAACGACGTCATCGCGCTGGCCACCGATGAACTCCGGCAGAGCCCGTTCGACGACGACGAGCGCTACTCGATGGTGGTCGTCGACGAGGTGCAGGACTGCACGCTGATGGAGCTCCGGTTGGTCCACCGCATCGCCGGAGGCACAGACACCGACCAGCTCCTCCTGGTCGGCGACGGACAGCAGCAGGTCTATCCAGGTGGTTGGCGGCTCTCCGATGCCGGGATCCCGCTGGCAGGTGGCCGCGGCCGGGTGCTGCGCACGAACTACCGGAATCGTGCCGCCGTGCTGGATCTGGCCAAGAAGCTCGAGGCGGGCAATACGGTCGACGACCTGGACGGCGGGCGCGGATTCGTCCTGCGCGACAGCGACGGGACGCTGCCCGACGGCGCGGCCGTGAAAGTCCGTCTACGCCGCGACGAACTCGATGCCGCCTTCCTGCACGCCGTCCGAGACTGTGGTGTCCCCACGGGCGAGATCGCCGTGATCGTGGACACGCACCGGGATGCCAAGCACTGTCGCGACCTTCTCCACGCGGCCGGCCTGCCGACGATGGCGCTCGACGACTACAACGGCACTCAGCTCGCCGAGATCAAGATCGGCACCGTGCACCGCGCCAAGGGCATGGACTTCGCCGCCGTCTTCCACATCACCACCGAACCGGCGACCTTCGCGACCGTCCGGGGCGCCACCCGTGATCGGGCGGAACTCGCCGCACGGCAGAAGCTCGTGGCCGTCACCCGAGCACGCGACTACGCGTGGCTGGCCTACATCACCGATCAGTGACCTGGTGTCGGGGTCGGCGACACAGCCCGTCGCCGACCCCGACTACCCGTCATGGTCGGTTCGTGCCCCACGGATCGGCCCGTGGGGCTGAGTCCGAATCACCCGGTACGGACCTCGTCCTCGTTCAGAAACTCTTGTGCGGCACCCCGACCGTGAGCCCACCGTCGACCACGAATTCCGCACCGGTCGAATACGACGACTCGTCCGACGCGAGATACGCGACCAACGCCGACACCTCGTCCGGCTCGGCCGCCCGCTTCACCGGAATCTGCAGGAAGTCCGCCGGAATCCCCTCGGTCATCGGCGTGCTGATCAGCCCGGGATGCACCGAGTTCACCCGGATTCCCTGCGCCGCCAGCTCCAGAGCCGCCGACTTGGTGAGTCCGCGCACCGCGAACTTCGTCGCCGTGTACCCGTGCAGACCCGGGCTGCCGCGCATCCCCTCGACCGAGGAGATGTTCACGATCGACCCGCCGCTCGTCATCGCGGGCACCGCGGCCTGCATCCCGAGGAACGTCCCGGTCAGGTTGATGTCGATGATCCGCTGCCACTCCTCCAGCGCGAAGTCGACCAGCAGATTCCCGTTGACGATCCCCGCGTTGTTCACCAGCACGTGCAGTCCACCGAAGGTCTCGACCGCCGCCGCCACGACCGCGGCCCACTGCTCGGGTTCGCGCACATCGAGGTGCCGGTAGATCGCGGCATCGCCGAGCTCCTTGGCGACGACGGCGCCTTCGTCGTCGAGCACGTCACCGAGCACCACCGACGCGCCCTCGGCGACGAACCGGCGCGCGTGCGCCGCGCCCATCCCCCGCGCTCCGCCGCTGATCACCGCGACTTTGCCGGCCAACCGTCCCATGTCCACATTCCTCTCACCAGAACTGAGCCACTCTCACCGTAGGAGCGTGGACCCGTTCCGCGTGGGGATATGCCTAAATGAAAGGTGAGTCGATCCGACGAAATACCGACACGGCCCGCTCGCCGCACCGGGTTTCAGCCCTGGCCGATGCGCCACTACGCCCCTGCGGCCGGATGATTCGCCGTGATCAGCAGGTGAGGTTGGCCGCGCCGTACGAGGAGAACGACACGTGCACGTGGTCGTAGTGGTTCTGGGTCGGGCTGCCCCGGTCCTCCATGTAGGACCAGCCGCCGCCGTCGTTGTAGCGCTGCTGCCAGATCACATAGGTGACGCCGAAGCGCGCCTTGTTGGCCAGCACGAACGCGGCGATCGCGTCACCCTGCGCGGGGTTGGAGGTCATGATGTCGAGCGCGAGACCCGCGCCGTGGTCACCGTCGAATCGCCCGTTGGCGCCGCCGATGTCGTCGAGCCCGAACATCTTCTGCACCATGTGGCTGACCTGCGCGACGTGGGGCTGGGTGCCCTTCCACTCCGTCGAGCACAGGTACTTCAGCTTCGAGGCCGACAGCGTCGCCGACTCGTCGTCCGCCGCGACCGGCGCCGGCGCGATGGTCGGTTCGTCGTGGGTCAGCGCGGGCAGGACGTCGACCTCGACCGCGGACGGCGTGTGCGGCACGACGGCCGCGACCTGCTGTACTTCGGTTCCACCCGGCCGGAACGCCATCCAGAGCATGCCGGGAACCGTTGCTGCGAGGCTGCACACAGCCAACGACATGCGCCCCGTCGGAGGAGCGGGGGTGCGATGTTGACCAGGCACTTTATCAATCACCAGCTACTGTCGAGAACAAGGTCACTGCCAGATTACGAAATGGTCGCGAAAAAGTCACGCTCGTGCGACGGGTTGCGCACGATCGGACCAGTATCCCTCACCGATCGCGATCATGCGGCCCTTACGTCCCCGCGGAGTACGCTCATTTTCATCCGCGTCGGTGAGACGACCTGGAGGTCGGCGATGGACGTACTTCTCGGAATCGGCACGCGCAAGGGATTGTTCCTGGCCCGCAGCTCGGACGACCGGGCGAGCTGGACGGTGAGCCCGCCCCAATTCCCGGTCGCCGATGTGAAAGCCCTGGCCATCGACACCCGCCGCACGCCACCACGTCTGCTCGCGGGTGTCCTCAACAGCCACTTCGGCCCGACGCTGGTCTCCAGCGACGACCTCGGCGCGACCTGGACCGAACCCGACGACGCCCCACTGGCCTTCCCCGCCGACACCGACGCCGCACTCGAGGGTGTCTGGCAGATCGCACCCGCCACCGCCGCCGAACCCGAGGTGGTCTACGCGGGCGTCGAACCGTCGGCGCTGTTCCGTTCCACCGACGGCGGAAGGACTTTCACGCTGGTCAGAGGCCTGTGGGACCATCCCCACCGGCCGCAGTGGGCGCCGGGCGGCGGCGGTCTCGCACTGCACACCGTCCTTCCCCACCCCACCGACACCCAGCGCCTGGCCGTGGCCATGTCGACCGGCGGCGTCTACCAGACCGCCGACGGCGGCGCCTCCTGGACACCGACCAACAAGGGCGTCACCGCCGACTTCATGCCCGGCGAGCTGCCCGAATGGGGCCAGTGCGTGCACAAGGTCGCCCGCGACGCCGAAACCCCCAGCACCCTCTACCTCCAGAACCACGGCGGCGTCTTCCGCAGCACCGACGACGGCACCACCTGGCAGTCCATCGACGCCGACCTCCCCCCGTCGAACTTCGGCTTCCCCATCGTCGCCCACCCCCGCCGCCCCGGCGTCATCTACACCTTCCCCCTCGTCGCCGACATGGACCGCTTCCGCTTCCCACCCGACGCCACCTGCGCGGTCTACCGCAGCGACGACGCGGGCCGCACCTGGACCGCGACAACGAACGGCCTACCGACGGTGCCCTTCTGGGCCTCCGTCCTGCGCGACGCCATGACCACCGACGACGCCGACCCCACCGGCATCTACTTCGGCACCCGCAACGGCGAGGTCTACTGCAGCCCCGACGAAGGCGACCACTGGCACCTCGTCGCCGACAAACTCCCCGACGTCCTCTGCGTCCGCGCCGCCGTCATCGGCTGACCCATGGCCCGCGTCCTGCTCCCCTCCGCCCTGCGCCCCTACGCGAACGGCGCGCGCGAACTCGACATCGACGGCCCCACCCTCGGCCACGTCCTCGACACCCTCCGCGACCGGTCCCCCGCCCTGGAACGCCGCCTCCGCGACGAACGCGGCACCCTGCGCCGCTACGTCAACTTCTACATCGACGGCGACGAATGCCGCACCTTGCACGGCGTGGACACCCCACTGACCACCACCACCGAACTGATGATCATCCCCGCCGTCGCCGGCGGCTGACCCTCACAACCCGTACTTGCGCACGAACTCCTCGGTGAGATCCACCGAGGGAACCCCCTGATCCACACCCCGCGTCTCGATCGTCGTCTCTTCGATGAGCTCCGAAGGCTCCGGCGGAAGTTCCCGCCACCTCGCCCGCGGATCATGCTGCTCGGACATCTCAGCTCCCCTCGTCCCCCTCCAGAGTAAACGGAAGTGGTTACCGCCGTCGGCCGTCGAGACGCGCGGGCTTGGTAGCCCGCGACTACGCTACTTCCCTGCCGGAGACACATCGGTCACTGACAAGGGGAGTTCAGTTCCATGGGGGATCTACACAGCACCACGCCGGACGACCGCCCAACCGCGACGCTCCCCACCCTGGAGCGTCCACTCGGCCGCCTGCCCCGCACCCGCGCGACAGCCGCCGCGACCGGCACCGGCCTGCTGATCGGCGGTGTCCTCCTCGCCCTCTACAGCTGGTTCGGCGCCACCACACGCCCCGTGAGCACGACGCTGGCCCAGTCCGCGCAGTTCGCCGCCGTCGCCGGCGTGCTCGGCACCGTCGTGCTCGCGATCGTCGTCGCCGCGTGGTTCACCGGACGGCGACGCAGGATCGATCTGTGGAACAGCCAGCACGCCTGGGAACTTCGCGCCAGCGGTGCGGTCGTGCTGGTGCTCTTGATCCTCGTCGGCATGTCCTGGAGTCGGCATCTGCCCAGCAGCTTCTCGGAGATCCGCGCGGACTATCCCTACTTCGACCAACTCCCCACGGCAGTCGGCGCGATCGCGCTCGTGGGCGTAGGCGCGATTCTCGCCCTGCTGCTCACGATTCACATGGGTCTGGCCAGAACCGTCAGCCGCCGCATTCTCTCGATCGCCGTCACCGCCGGGTTGGCGGTATCGACCGCCGTCGCAGTCACCGCCGTACGCGCGGGCGACGACAGCGCCAACATCGACCACCTGACGGTCGCCGAGGCTCCGATCGCCCCGGTTCCCGGCCGGATCACGGCCGAGGCGTATCGCCTCCAACTGCCCCCGACCAACGAACGACGGGAGTCCACTGGCCGCCAAGTACTCGCGGCGGGAACGGGATTCGTCGTCGTGAGCATCGACGGCGTGCGCGCCTACGACGGCGCGACCGGCGGACCACGCTGGCACTATCTGCGCCGACCGCAGTCCGGCCATCGCGTCATGTGGCCCGATTCGGGCGCCGCGTTCACGACGGCCGACCGCTCGGTCCTGATCACCCGCTGGTTCGCCGAAGACACCACGACACGTATCGCTTTCGACGCCGTGACCGGCCGGCTCCTCTGGACCTCCGCAGACCACAACGACTACACGGCCGACTATCCCGACGTTGCCCGCAGGGTGATCAGTGCAACCACCGCCACCGACCTCCTGGTCGAAACCGACGACGCAGTCACGGGATACGACGCCCGCACCGCCGCCCGGCGCTGGACGGTCGCTCTCCCCACCGCCGGCTGCACCCCGGACCAGGGGAAGACGCTGGCGTCGGACCGAGCCGTGTACCGGCTGTACCGCTGCGGTGAATCGACCCGTCGTCTCTTCGCGATCGACACCACCACAGGCACGCTGGTCGGATCCCGCGATATCTCCACCCGCAACAGTCCCTCGGCCTCACTGCTCGAGAACACGTTGCGAATCAGCTGGTACCAGCACGAGGACCAGGGCAATTACTACCTACTCGTCGACCGCGCCGACCGAATATCGACTGCCCCGATCCGTACCGCAGGCAGCCCCTTCGCCGCCGACCCCAACGGTCCGGAGGTGCTGGTCGCGATGCCGGAGCCCGAAGGCCCACAGCACAGCAAATACGCCGGGATGACGACAACCGACAGCATCGACCTCCGACGGATACCCGGCATGACACCGGGATACGAAGGCATCGACGGCGACTACTTCTACTTTCTCGCCGACGAATTCGTCGATCTGAACTTCGGTGGCTCCACCCACGAACTGTCGATCCGGGACCGCCGAACCCTGCTTCCCACCAGCACGATTCCCATCACCAACCCCTGCCGCCCCGGCCTCGCCCAGCCCACGCTGATGCGCGCCTCGTCAGCCGTCCTGGTCGTGTGCCAGAACAACGAGGCGATCGGCGACGCCACCCTCGACATCATCGGCTTCCGATAACAGTCCAGCCCCGACGCCGACGCACCCTCCCATATCCGACAGTGATCCTCGCCGCCGAAGAAGCGGCGGCGATCACCCACAGCTATCGTGTAATCGCCACTGCCACAACACCATCGAAGGAGCCCGACGGTGCCGGACCGCCTCGACCAGCTGACCGCGACCCTCGGAGCCCCTCCCCCGGCGGAGTTCGCGACCCTCGATGCCGACGACCTCACCCGCCTCCACGGTCTCACCGAATCGGCACTGGCCGCCCGCAAGGCCGCCATGGACGACGCCCTCGGCGCGGGAATGCACCTGATCCCCCGACTGGCCCGCCCCGCCGTCCGAAAGGTCCTAGGACTATGAGCAGCATGCGGCACACCCTGGCCGAGATCGCGAAACTGGCCCGCGTCCTCGACGTCGACCCCGCCGAACTGAACTTCCTGACCACCCGATCCCCTTCGGCGATCAAGGCTTTCCGCGACCAGGTCAGCGACGAGATGTCCGGCCGCGACGTCCTGCGCATGCAACGCGTCGCCGCCGCGGTGAAACTGGTCCCCAAGCCGATCGCCGCGCTCGTCGCCGAAAAGGCACTCGGCCCCGCCCTGGCCGCCGCCGTCGCCGGCGCGGTCGAACCGGCCCGCGCGGTCGGGATCGCCGAATCCCTGTCCCCCAAGTTCCTCGCCGACGCCACCGTCCTGCTCGACCCGAAACGCGCCGCCGAAGTCATCGCCCGCGTCCCCGACACCATGGCCGCCGAGGTAGCCAAGGAACTCATCGCCCGCGGCGACTACCTCACCATGGGCCGCCTGGCCGGCGCCATGCCCGACTCCATCCTGTTCGCCGCCCTCCCCCAAGCCACCGACAGCGACATCCTCCAGGTCGGCCTCCATCTGGAAGACAGCTCCCAGGCCGAACGCCTCCTGAACATGGTCACCGACCGCGTCCCCGGCATGGTCACCACCATGTACGCCGAGGAGAAATGGGCCGACGCCATCTCCCTCCTCGACCTCATCGGCCCCGAGGAACGCGCCCGCATGGCCGACATCGTCGCCGAACAAGACGACGAAATCCTCGACGGCCTCCTCACCGCCGTCACCGAACTCGACGCCTGGGACGCCCTCCTCCCCGTCGCCGCCGGCATGGCCATCACCGGCTTGCAACGCCTGGCCCAGCGCCCGGTCATGCACGACCCCGCCACCCTGACCCGAGTCTCCGACATCTCCCTCGCCCAGGGCCTCTGGCTCGACCTGCTCCCCCTGGTCCCCCACCTCGACCACAACCAGCAACGCTGCATCGCCCAACGAGTCCTCGCCGAAGACGACACCGCCCTTCGCGACCTGATCCTCCTCGCCAGCCCCGCAGCCCCCACCATGCTCCCCCTGGCCCTGATCATCGACGGCGAACCCCGAACCCGCGTCCTCACCCTCCTCGACGGCCTCCCCGAACTCGACTCCCTCGTCGAACTCCTCGGCACCGGCGACGCCACCGCCTGGGAAACCATCGTCGCCGTCAACGACGAACTCCCCGACCGCGTCCGCAAACTCCTGGTTGTGCAGGCCCGTACCTGCGGCCTCGACGAAGTCGCCGCGGCATTGTCGAACGAGTCCTAGACGCCAGCTGTTGACCCCACACCGCTCCCTCACTAGCCTTCCAGCAAGGGGGACACATGAGTGGTACCGGAAATCTGGACCTGCCTGTCGCGGAATTGGTTTCGACTATCCAGCGGCTCGTGACCGAGACCGAGACAGTTCGATACGACTGGAACTCGCTGTCTACCGAGATGCACGGCGCCGAGCCGGGTTGGGGCGGTGAATCGACAACCGCCGCCGCGACCCTCGACGCCGCCTTCGACACTGTCGGATCCGCGCTGCTGACGGTCCTGACCGGGTTCACCGAGGCCGTCATATCCAGCATCGACTCGCTCGCCGCGGTCGACGGCTCGACGGCGGCGGCCCTGACCGCTCAGACGGGCGCCTGATGGCCGCGACCTGGTCCGACGTGATCTCCTGGAACTCCGACACACTGATGACCGCGGTCCGCGCATTGTCCCGCCGCAGCCAATCGGTGCGCGATTTCGAGGGCTACATCGATCGCGCCTCCGCGTTCCCCGACTGGACCGGCGCGACCAAGGATGCCGCGCAACAGAATCTGCTGACGTCGAAGAACGAACTCAGCCGAATCGCCGGAATCGTCGAACCACTCAAACAGGTCGCGATCAACCGTGCCGACACCATGGATCGACTCCGAACACGAGCGACCGATCTCGAAACCTGGTCAACGACAGAAGGATTCGAAATCGCCGCGGACGGGTCGGTGACGGACAGCTGGAAACGCGACGGACGCGACACCGACCTGACCGACTCCGAACGCACCCGACGCACAACGGTGCAATCGGACATCGTCGCCTCGGTCACGGCCATCATCGCCGACGCGAACACCGACGACCAGACCACCGCCGCGGCACTCCGAACCGCCGCCACCGAATTGGGCGGCGGCCTCGACCCGGCGGGGCAACCCGTGGTCGTCACCACCGACAAGACCGTCGTGATCAAGACAGGCGACGGCGACGACGATGTCGACGTCCACGAAGACCCGAACACCCACATCGTGACCGTCACCGTGAACGGCAAGGAGTACAAGTTCGAAGGCCGGCAAGCCCAGAACATCACACTCTTCACCGAAGGCGGCAACGACAAGATCTCCGTCGACGCGGGCACCCAGGTCGGATTGAAGCTCGAAGGCGGCGCGGGAAACGACAAGGTCCAAGGCGGCGGCGGTAAGGACTACATCAACGGAGCCTCCGGCGACGACATCCTCGGCGGCGGCACCGGTGACGACGTCATCTACGGCGGCGAGGGCAACGACACCCTCTTCGGCGGCGACGGCAACGACTACGTCGAAGGCTCGGCCGGTGACGACACCGTCTTCGGCGGTTTCGGCAACGACACCGTCTCGGGCGGCGCCGGCAACGATCGCCTCCAGTCGGGCGGCGGCGACGACAAGGTCTACACCGGCGCCGGTACCGACGCCGTCGGCAACGACGGAGGCAACGACACCATCTACGCCCAGGACGGCGAGGATTCCGTCGGCGCCGCCGGCCAGAACGGCAGCAACAACGTCGTGAACGTGGTGCTCAGCGACATACCCGACAAAGTCACCGTCACCGGATCCCCGGAATTCCAGGATCGCGTACGAGCTGACTTGGAGTTCATGCGGTCATCGCCGATCGGGCAACAGATGCTCGCGAGCCTGGGCGAAACCCCGCACAGCGTCACGATCATCGAAGGAGCGGCCGGATCGGACTCCGCCAGAGCGACAGATCCCGCCGCAGCGGATCTCGGCGCCGACGGCAAACCAGGCGCCGGTACCTCGTCGACGATCACTTACAACCCACGCGGCACATCGTTCTCCGAGGTCAGCTCCGCGTACGCTGGAACGCCGTACGACAACCACCCACCGATCACGACCCTCTACCACGAAGCCGCGCACGCCTACGACGAAACGCATGGCACAATGCGGCCGACGTCCGATGTCTACACCGGCACCGACGCGGTCGACCGCCAGTACCCGAACAAGTACTCGCCCACCGGCGAAGGCATGTTCGAACGCGAACGGGTCGCCGTCGGCCTGACCATCGACCACGACAACGACCCCAGCACACCGGAACAGTTCGCCGACGAGAGCGAGCATCCCTCGGTGCTGACCGAGAACGCACTACGAGACGAACTGGGAATCCCCCGCCGAGAACACTACGCACCCGGGAAGTGATCAGTACTCCCATGAACATACGACGGGTCCTCTTCGCATCGTCGATCCTCGTCCTCACCGGGTGCACCCAAGAGCACATCGACTCGGCTACGCGATACTCGGCGATTCCAACCACCTCGCCACAACCATCGACCACTCCGATCGACGAGAACCGATACCAGTGGTGCGAACCCGCCCCGGCGCAGTGGGACGAAAGACTGGGGCTGACTGTGGACATCACGAAAACCCCAACGGAACTGATCATCCGCTACACCGCGACCAACAACCGAACCAGCCCCGTCTACGCGATCAACCGAATCCAGCAGGACACCGGCTCGGCCGCCCCTCGCGAGAGGCATTTCGTCGTACCCCGCACCGATGATGTCGTCGAGATCAGCCAGCGACAATTCCTGTACCGATCACCGAATTGCCTAGTGCCGAGATCGATCCCGCTCCCGCCCCCACTGGCAACCCGAATCGAACCCGGATCCACTCTGACCGACAGGATTCACGTGCCGCTGCCATTGCGTGTAGTCCACCCGGAAGGACCTTCGGCGACGGAAAACCTGCCGCCTCTGACGGGCCCTCCGTATTCGATCTCGTTCTGCCTCGGCTTCTCGTCGACAGCCGGCCCTGCCCCTCGCGACGTCGACGGCGAATCCCTGTACACCGGCTTGCCCGGCGGGCAGGAGACGATCGCCTGCAGTACCCCTCTCCAACTGCCGTGATTCGCCCGGGCGCCCCGCTCCCCCACGGCATCGTCGTGCGTGCGCGGTGAGATAGGCTGCCACCGGATTGAATTGGGGGATATCGTGTTTCGTCCGTATCACGTTGCCGTACAACACAGCTCGGTCATCACGACCGACCACACCGCCCGTCCGAATGCGGTGACGACATGACCGATCTCATCGTCGACGTCGGCAGCCTGACCGGATTCCACCTGGACCTCGAGGACCCCGAACCAACCTCGCGTCGAACACCACACGACTGCTTCCAGCAGTGACGCTCCCGCCCGGGGCATCCGGGGTAATCGCCACCCTGACACCCGCGTTCGAGAAGTTCCGCGTCGCGATATCGGCAGCGCAACAATCGGACCTGGCGGCCATCGACACACTCCGCACGACCTTGACCACGGCGGCGAACGAGTACGAGTCCACCGACGATGCGACGGCAACCGCGCTGTCAACGACCTCCACGAACGCCCATGGTGGCTCCGGTACAGCAACCGGATCCAGCGCTACCGTGAAACGCTTCGGCGGACTGCAGTTCCCACTCTCCC
This sequence comes from Nocardia sp. MH4, assembly GCF_019266065.1. Lineage (GTDB taxonomy): Bacteria > Actinomycetota > Actinomycetes > Mycobacteriales > Mycobacteriaceae > Nocardia > Nocardia canadensis. The sequence goes on from NZ_LPNR01000052.1 coordinate 16,206, forward strand.
GGACACCCTGGAGGATGCCTACACATTGCGCGCGGTTGTGGTCAGCGCGATCGAGCAGATAGCCGGATACGACGAAGCATTGAGTGCGGCGATCGGCATGAAGCCCGCCGCAGACTAACTGACACCGCTGGAAGCCGACTGGGAGACGCTGCAGGCTATCGGCCAACGCATCGGCAGCCTCAGCATCAACGACTATGTGGCGTCACAGAACCTCACCGAAGGCACGCGATGGCTGCAGAACAGTTGGCAGGGCGACGCCTCTACCGCCTTCGGATCGAGCACGTCCACCCTGGCGCAGACGGTCACGGGGCGAGTGACGACCTGAACGCCGTGTCGAAGATCGTCGAGAACGGCGGCGCATGTCTCGAGCGCCTGGTCTACAACCAGGCGATAGCCTTGGCCGGCGGAATCATGCAGTCGATGAGCTTCTTCGGCTTCAGTCTCCGATTCGGTGCCCGGCGCTCGTCGATCGTGCACTCGATACGGTTTGAGCCAGCACCACTTCGGATGCGCTCACAGCACCGACATCCGCGATGGCGCACGGGTGGAACCTACTGTACTCTCCAGCCCAGATCGCTGAACTACTAAGGGGGAGTGGGCATCACATGCGATTTGCGATAGCGCATATACACCGCCGGCTATCTCGTCCAGGCCTGGACCATGGCTGAACTATCGGTAGAGTCGACTAAGCTCAACGGCTTCAGGCTGGACTTGCAGGACATCGGTTCGAACTTCTCCGCCAACGCCTCGCGCCTGATGCCCGAGATCCGGCTACCCGAGGGCGTCGCCGGTCTTCTCGCCGAGGTATCGCCGCCACTCGAGCGGTTCCACGTCGCGGTCGAGGCCGCGCAACGCACGGATCAAACCGCTATCCAGGACCTCGCCGACAATCTCTCGACTGCGGCAACCTCCTATCAAGCAACAGACCAGAACAATGCGTACGCCTTGGCGAGCGTCGGAGGAGATAGCCGCTCCGGCGATCAGCTGGGCACTGGCGACAGCGTGCGATACCCGTCGCTGCAACTTCCAGCACTCACCAACACCGACTCTGTCACGTACTCGGTCCGCCAGACCGTGACCTCCGCCATCGAGTCGATCTCGTGCTACGACGCCGCGATCATGGCCGCTGTCGGCGTCCAGCCGGCAGCCGATCTCCTGAAGCCATTGGAGGCCGACTGGGAGTCACTGAAGACCGCCGGCAAGCTGGTCCGGCTGATCGGGATCAACGACTACGTCGCTTCCCAGAACCTTTCCGGCGGTGCGACCTGGCTGCGGAGCAGTTGGTCCGGCAACGCCGCGCAGGCCTTCGAGGCGAGCTCGAGCACGACTGCGATGACGCTGACCAACCGCAGCGACGACATGGAGGCTGTCTGTCAGATAGTCGAGGCCGCCGCCACCTTTCTAGAACGACTCGTCCACAACCAAGCGACGGAACTCAGTGGCGGCCTCGCCAAGTCGATCACGCTGCTCGATTTCACATTCCCGTTGGGAGTTTGGGCTCAAGCATTGGCGGAGCCGATCCAGGAATCGTATCGCTCGACGATCTCCTCCGAGTTGGACGTCCTCATCGCGGCCGCTCGTGCTCGTCAGGACCAGATACGAGACGCGATCGGAAAAGTGTCCCAAGCATTGGAGTACACGTCAGGCCGGGTGCCTCCGGCCTTTGCGCCCGACGATTTCACTGCTCCGGGCTGGGCCATCGCTGACATGGGAACTAGGCGATACGGTTACAGCGACAACGTTTGGTGGGAGAACAGCCTTGCATCCACCGCCTGATCCGCCGAAGAAGAATCCGGCCGCGTATGGATCACGCACTGGAATCGCCGACAAGATCGAAGCCAGGACTTACAAGACCGTCGACGCTTTCTTCGCTCTACAATATTTTCAGGGCGCTGGCTACACCTTCTCAGCGGACCTCTTCAAATTCTACCTGTCGAACCCTGGACCGAACTCCGACTTCACCATAAAATCCGAACATTTCCAAAAAGCGGTGAACACAACGAACGTCCGGGACACCGTCGCGTTGTGTCTCGACGGGATCGTCGAACAGGCGAGACTGGACCCACAGGTCGGTATCCTTCGAGAGCTCACCTCTGACTGGAAGGGCTGCGGACCCACCGAGGATCCAGACGTCGAGTTCGGGATCGGGCACTTCGATGTGTCAGTCGGAAGTGACACAATCGTTCGTTCCAGAGACGACGGTCTATACGCCGAGTTGAGCTATAAGGTGTACATCTGGGATTACTACAACTTTGAAACAAAGAATTGGATTCCATTTGGCAACGTCAAACGAAACCAAGCCAACTCGGTTGGCAATCACATGCGCGAACTCGAAGAATTCGGGTGGGCACGAAGTTTCATAGCACGCGGACAATCCGACACCATACAGACCTGGACACAGAGGCTATGAAACGAAGACTGACCTATGCACTCCTCATCGCCGCGATAGGCGCGCAAATATTTGCACTGACAGCCTGCTCGAGCGAGCGCAAAGACCTCCTATCCCTCGAGACCTGCGGCTCACTCGTGTTCCCAAACAGCGTCAAACTTGTCGAATTCGAGCAGCAGACAGGTTTCGGAGATGAAGTAGTTACCGCTGTGGTAGAAATCCCCGCCAACGAAATCGATGAGTTCAAGACCAAGTCAGGCCTTACCAAATTCATTGCCGGGGTGCCGAAAGATTGGAAGTACCACTGGCGGGATACGAAGAACCTCCCGCTGTTGGAATCGGAACATACCTTTCGCGCCGACGAAGGGCAAACCGCCCTGACCAGGTGGGTCGCCTATACGAGCAAGGACACATCCGAGATCGTCTTCATCCACGCCCTCTGCTAGCACCGCGTCAAGCGATGCCCGCATTGGCCGATGTTGCTTCGACGCGGCATCCACGTCATTCGGCCGCATTCCACGTCTTTGCACTCGGCTCGCACCTGATCCATCGTTACGTCAGCCCACCGATCGGGACGGTTCATCATGTCGGCCGTCAACTTGTCCTTTTCGTTCCACCCTCATGCCCGAGTCATACCTGGCGGCCCATGCCGCTACGCTGGCGAGGATGTCGACTACACCACGCCCGAAGTTCCTGGGACAGGTCATCGCGGCGGCACTCCACCGGAAGGGACAGTCGGCCACCACGAGGAGCAGCGGTTCGATGTCGTTGTCATGCGCGGCCAGACAACCGTTGAGCTCGAGCCGGGCCGACTCAGGCACGTAATGATCGGCCAATACTCCGAGCAGCGCCGAGGGCATCCAGTTCTTCTTCGATCTCGAAGGGCATCCACATCGGACAGGTACGCCGACGCCTGCCGACTCGGCCGACCCGGTGGTCCGTCTCGTCAGTGAGGCCGTCGCGGCGACACTCACCTGTTCGCATGTCGGCGGTCGCCGCCACGCGCCCCCGTCATCAGCCGCCGAGATCACCAACAGCCCGGTGCTGCACGGAATCAACGAGTCATGAGGCTGCCGGCTGCGGCGATGGCCGACAAGGTCGAGAGAACCGCAGCCGACCTCGACGAGCTGGGTTCTGGGTGCGACCAAGTGACGGTCGGCCGAGACAACAGACCTCCGGTAATCGTGATCGGCCTCGGCCCGAATAGGCGAGATGGGTTGTCGCGCACAAGGATGAGTTCGGTCAGTGCCGGACAGCCGACCGATCGATCTGCCAGGATGTAACCCGAGCACGTCAGGAGGAGACGGCTGTCCACGCGAAGCGGTGGGTTGCGGTTTGCGTAGGCCGATGGCTGTCAGGAGGGACGAGATTGACCAGCACACATGGCGACGCCACCGTACCGACTCAAGTTCGCCAGGTCGGCCGGGCGCTCCGAACGATCTATATCGAATCCGATCTGCTCGATATCAGTGATCTCGACGGCCGCCCACCGGAGGAGGTGGAGCCCCGCGCACTGTCACGAGCCCTCACCGCCCAAGCGGTCCGGATCGTCACCGGATTCGGCCATCACGAGGCCGCGCTCACCGTGATCGACGGGTCCGCCGACCAAGGCATCGACGCGATCGCGGTAGTCGACGGCACCGACCCACACATCTATCTTGTCCAAGCGAAGTGGAGCAAGACTGGCAAGGCGCAGAGCGAACGCTCGGCGGTGATGGAACTGCTGTCTGGGCTACGTCTGATCGACGACGGCGACTTCGCGCCGTTCAACCCCCGCGGTCGCGTACTCGCGGAGCGCGCGCACTCCGAGTTGACCAAGCGCCCGGTCCCTGTCACGCAGGTCATCGTCTTGATGCGTGCCGACGAGGTGACCGATGGTTTCACCGACGCCTTGATCAACGGCGAGAAAGAATTCAATCGACACGGCACGGTGCTCGATCATCGAATCATTCTCGCTCACGAGGTTTGGGAATCTGTCCGAAACGATCTCACTCCTCCACCGGTCGATCTGAACGTCGAGTTGTTCCCCTGGTTCGAAATCGGCTCACCGCACCCATCCTTCCAAGGGGTGGTCAACGCCGGAGATATTGCTGCCTGGGTCGAAACAGGATACGACCTGTTCAGCGCGAATATCCGAAATCCACTCGGCCGAACCCGCATCAACAACGAGCTGATCGAGACCTTGACCGAGGAGCCTGCGAGTTTCTGGTACTTCAACAATGGGATCACCGTACTCTGTGAATCGGTCGAAAGAACGAACCGCAATATGCGTTCACCACAGAACCGGCCGCTGTCATTGACCCTGAGCGGCGCCAGCGTCGTCAATGGCGCGCAGACGGTGAAGTCCATCGCCGAAGCCGTCCGGCAGGACGACACAGCGGGCGAGGCGCAAGTGGGTGTGCGCATCATTGTCACCGGGTCCGCGAAGGACTTCGCCAAGCGCACCACCCAGGCGACCAACCGTCAGAATCGCGTGGAACCACGCGATTTCATCGCTTTGGAGCCACTGCACGCCGCCATCATGGCGGATATGCGGGCCGAACTCGGCCTCGAGTACAGCGTGCGGCGCGGTGAACTCGAGCCGCACGCAGATGCCGGCTGTTCGGTCGTGGAGGCGGCATGTGCGCTTGCCTGTGCCCATCCGGACAGTCAGTACGCGGCGCGCATCGCGACCACCTTGGATGTGTTGTGGGAACGCGGTTCGCAAGGCATCCACGATGTCCTTTTCCGGCCACGCCCGAGCGCGTATCAAGTATGGAACGCGGTGCTCGTGCTGCGTGCGGTACAGCGCGCCGTCCACCGTCTGCAAGGAAAGTTCGCTCGCCGCGGTGTCGTACTGATGGACCACGGCAAATATCTGCTGACACATCTCGTGTTCCGAAAGCTCGATGCCGACGGCTTCGATGAGCCCGATCCCGATCTGGCTTGGTCCGAACGTGCCGAGCGTGAGATACCGGACCTGGTCAAACAGCTGGTTCCGCAGGTGACTGGGATAATCGATGACCGATTCGGCGATCGCGCGCGACTGCAGGCCGTCTGCTCGGACATCGACAGATGTCGGGAGATCACGCATCAGGTTCTGTGTGGAGACGGCCTGCTGCCGGAGCTCGTGACGCAGCGATATCGCAGGAGCAATCAAGTACGCACCCGCCGTCGACCCAATGCCGTCACGGTACTGATAGATCGGGGAATACTCGCCGAAGGCACACCGCTGGTTCTTTCGAACAACTTTCCGGTGGAAACGGCCGCCCTGGCGAGCTGGCTGGCCGAGGATCCGAATCGCGCGCGGGGTACCTGGATCCCCCACCGTCAACGCCCCATTCTTTGGGCGGCCGACGGCAGGCAATATTCGCCGTCGGGCCTGATCTCGCATATGTGGGAGCTTGCCGAGTGGGCCGGTCGACCGGTCGCGAATCAAGGGACGACGCGATGGGTGACCCCGGAAGGCGACACCTTGGCTGATCTCGCTGGGCGAATCCTCGACCACCTCGAGGATTCCGCTGACGACACCGAGTCGTGAATATCGCGATGGCAGAGGAGGTCTGAGGGTTCCCGACGATCACGGTTCCTGATCCGGGTGGCGGAGCGCAGCCAATCGGGCCGCGATGTCGAGAGTCAGTGGATTGTCGGGGCCCCGCAAGATCATCAGATCGTCACGAAGCGCTTCCAGCAGTTCCATCGCCTCGGTGAGATCACCCGTCCCTAGGAGCAGTTCGGCAAGGTCAGCGCGCAACTGGAGCGCGTGTTCACTGCTGTCACCGCTGGCGGCAACGATATCGTCGAGGAGCGCACGCAAAGCCGCGAGTCCGCCATCGATGTCCCCGAGCTGCATCCTGCACTGGGCGCCTATGGCCCGGACCTCCCATGCCGACTCGCTGAACTTCCCTTCGACCCGGCGGTAGGCCTTGGCGAGCGAATCCAATTCGCCGAGTGCACGCCGGTATTCGCCGCCGAGGGCCCAGGACGTGCTTGGCGCCCATCCATCATCCCGGTATCAATCGTGTCCTCAAACCTGTCAGTGACGCGTGGCACAGTCACGCCATGAAAGTATATGGACGCAACGCCGACTCAGATGTGATGGCGGACGAGCATGCCCGAATCCGGGGCTCGCAGACCGGATCGCCGACGCCGAAGGGCTTCCGCGCACGGTCATGTCCCTTGCACGACCTGAGTGCCGTTGCCACGCAGCGCCCTTAGCGCCACCAATAGCCCGGTGACCTTCGATCGTCGGCGAAAGTCGGCAGCGCTGTCAGGCACTGCCAACTAATGTCCATCATCTACAGCGGCACGCGCCGCTGAATTTGTCGGGCACGACGTCGCACGACGAGCATCGGTCCGCGACATCCTGCCGACGAGCCCTGCGGGTTCGTGCGGGCCATACCCTTGCGAACGTCTCCCATAGGAGAACCATGTCCGGAGTCGGCCCTTCAGCTGTCCCCGGCCGTTGTTGCCGATCCCGCGCACCACTCGGTTTTCACCCCGGCCGGTCGCCGTTTCACGGCGTATATTCGAGCGACGCCGAGAACTCCTTGTGACACGCTGACCTTGCACACCCCAAACTCGAAACCATCGCGTGGATCGTCACCCTCTGGGTCGAACCGCGGGTTCGATGCGGGGATTCACGCTACATCCGGGCCGATGCCGAGCACACCACCAACCAAACCCTCTGCCAACAGACCTCGCAACTTCTCCTCCGCCTCGATGGCGTCCCGCAAGGCGGCAATCCTGGTCTCACGGTCTCGCAACGCGGCCACGATCACCGCCTGCTGGTCGAGGGGCGGCACCGGAACGTCGAGCTCAGCGAGAGAACGCGCGCTCATCGTCGGTGCGACGTGTACCGACGCGGTTGCCCGGATTCGGTCGCTCGTCCGACGGCTGAGCAGAAACTCGAGCAGGTATCGGGGATCGAGTGGTCCGTCGGAGGGGAGCCTGAGGCGAGTCAGATTGGAGTCGTACAGCCATCCGGACATAGGCGACGCCGTCATCGCGGCATCCTGAACCTGGCCGACTCGAACCACGAGAATGTCGTCGGCCTCCAGAATGTAATCCGCGAAGTCAGCGGCGATTTCGTCTGTTGTGCGATCGAGCCCGTCCGTGTTGATTCGCCTTGCTTCGAGGCTGCTCGGCCGCAGGACCGGCACCGTCGCGTCGTCGCCGGTCACGATGCGTGCCCGGGTCAGCCTGGACGGCCCCGCCTTGATTTCGCACAGGTCGCCGAGTTTGTGGATTGTCCAGTCCGCTGGATATCCAGATTCGCGAGTATCGGTGCGCAGGAAAGAGATGGGAGGCGGAGCGGAATGCCGAACGCTGTCCAGCGCTGCATCCGCCGCCCGCCCGAACTCCTTGATGCCGTGGATTCGCTGCTCACCGGCAAGCTCATCGACGTCGAGGTACGTGTGCGGAGTCAGGACGTAGTCGTGTGTAGCGACAACGGAAACAGGGACGGCCACCGCCCGTGCCGGTCCGACCGCCCGCTCGACAGCCACCTCGCGGGTTTCGCCCGCGACCAGCCCTGAGGGCGCCCGCGTCAATGTCGCGATCTGTTCAGCGCCCGCCAGAACCGGCCTGTCGCGCTCGCTGATTTTGAATTTCGACGATGTCGCATCAACCATGACGATGGAGGGATCGTCGACGCCACCCGCCGGCCGGCCGAGAATCCACACTGCCGCGTCAACCGACGACACCGGAAACAGGTCGCCCGACAGGCGGATAATTGCCCGCACAACGCCCTTGTCTATCAATGCCTTCCGAATGTTGCGCTCGTCCGCATCCGAGGTCGCGGTGGAGGAAACCGGCATCAGCACGGCCGCCCGTCCTCGGTCGGCAGTCGCGGTAAGCGCCGCTTGAAGCCAGGCGAAGTTCGCGCGGCGCGGCGGCGGTTCCCCGTAGTCCCAGGTGGCATCGGTCTCGTCGAGCGGCTGATTGAAGGGCGGGTTGACCACGACCACGTCGTGCTGGCGCATCTTGCCGCTGGACCATGGCGGGGCCTGGGTGACTGAGGTGGTGGCGGTGTGGCCTCGCATGATCAGATTCATGCGAACCCTTCGAATGATCGAACTGTCACGCCCGATCACCTCCACGTCTGCGGAGGCACGTGAGCCCGTTACCGCGGACACCAACTCCCCGTGCCTGCAGTAAAGATCCGCCACGCTGAAGCCAGATCCACTACCCGGCCGTACGCACTCGGCCATCAGCTCTGCCACTGCTTGCGGTGTCTGGTAGGTGGATGGTGTTGCCCCCTCGGATTGTGCCAGGCCTCGATGAATCGTTTCAAATCCGTCGACGCCCAATCCTCCGCCGATCTTGATCAGCCGCTGCACGGCGTCCGGCCGGGCTGACCGAATGTGATCGAACAAGGCTGCCGCATCGGAGGTGATCCCATGTCGACGGAACACCGGATCGACCTCTCTCACGATGGTTCCCACCGCTCCGCGCGCCGACTCGATGCGATGCCACGCGGCACCGTCGACCACCCACACGAACGCGAGAGAAAGAACCGCCTCCAGCACAGCTGCAGGGGCCGCGCCAGGAAATCCACGGGTGGCGAGAGCTTTCGCGTCCAGAACTGCCTGCCGCGGATCCGCAGGGCCGGATCGCGGTGACACCGTCGCATTTCGATTGGCGAAGTGACTCCGCAGGCGATCACCATACGTCACCCCCGCCGCCTCCCCATGCCACACATTTCGTAGTGGAACGGCTCGTGCATCCAGCCACGGCAGCAGTTCTCCCACGCTGTATGTCCGAAGCCGGCCCTCGAGGTGGCCGTCGGGGAACCCCGTGCCGCGACCTCGCCAGTGTGCGATCGACGCGACATCGACACCGATAGCAGCAGCCAGCTCGGCTGTGGTCATCTGCTCGGCGAACGGAATGTCGCCGCTCACCACGGCAGTCCGGACCGCAGAACCAGGCACGCGACCACCACGATCGACGTCAGCGCGGCAGCGAGGAATACCACTTGTAGAGCCTGCCTCCATCCCGCTTGTCCGGAGAGATAGGCGTCGAGCAGGGTGCCGATGAGCCCGAGGACGGACGTCGGACGGTTGGGTCGGCGCGGTGCGGGCGGTTGGACGGAAGCCATGATCCCCTCGAATCTTGTTGTGGCGTTCTGAGTCCATACCTTGCCAGCAGCGTCCGACTGACACAACTGATCATGTGTCATGCAGCTGGACATCTGTCAATGATCTAGCCCGCGCAGAAGCAGGTATACCCAGTTCAGTGGTAGGGTTGACCTCTCCGAGCAAGAGACAACTGACATAGCGACCATCCGCGTACTAATACTACGCCCGCCATGGCTGGTTCCGCGGAGTACGCCCCACGTCCCGCGACCATCGACGAACGGCCCGGCACCATCGCGGCAACGGCCTGCCCTCGTCAACCCATGCGTCGTCCAATCCGTCCGTGTAGCCGGAGCATGGTCCCTGCCGCGTTCTTCCGGACGACATAGCAAGGAGAGATCCCGTTTCGAGCAGCCACAGCGGCAGATCGCGTACTGAACTATGTTGATAGGCAGCGTGTTCCACAACATTGCCCGATGGGGAGGCCAGAGCGTGGTTGATAGTGGGCGGGCGCGGCATGCTTGGCTGGTTCGGGCGGGGACAGCGGGAGGGGCGGGCGCTCGAGGACGGGCTGGTTGGATCAGAGTCAGGTGATCGAGTTGGTGGAGCAGGTGCGGGTGGTGCGGAATGAATTGATGCAATTCGCGACCGATCCGCTGTCGGCCGGGCAGGAGGCCGCGGTGCACGGTCTGCTCCAGGTGCTGCGGACAGTGGAATCCAATCCATGATGCCGCCAGGAACGCAGCTCAACGCTTCGAGCGGTCGTTACCCGCTGACGGAGAACGGGAACAGCGGCAGTTTCGCGAGTTGCTCGCCCGGCTTCATGACGAATGATCGGCCGGTGCAGTCGCCGTTCTCCCAGAAGGTCTGAGGGACAGTGCCGCCGTTGACGATGGAGCCGGCGCCTTGCGGGCCGAGACTCGCGACGCCCAGCTCCAGGCAGCTCTGCGGTGCGACCGACGGCACTTCGCCGTGCGGGAGGGTGTGCAGCAAGTCCTTGAAGTCGGGCATGCCCCACCAGCACACTGTGGCCTCGGGGCACTGCTGAGTCAGGACCGCCGTCGGCGTGCGTGGCGAGGTCGTCGTCGGATTCACCGTGGCCGGAGCGATAGGTGTGGTGACCTGTGTCTGCGTACTGGGGCGAGCAACGGACGTCACGGAACCGCCGCTCGGTGGGACACCGCCATTGGCATCGGACTGCAGTGCCATGAAGACGAGTGCCGCACCAACCACGCCCGCTACGAGGAAACCACCGGCCACCACCAGCTTCACGGTGTTCCGGTGCTCTTTCGTGCCCTCGCGGCTCACCACGGTTTCGCGCCGCCACACGCCGAAGTTCGTGCTGGACCGCGCTTTCCGTGTGTAGGACTCGTTCTGCGCACTCCGGTGCTCCGCGCCGAGACTCGCGCGACCGTGGACATGGGCCTTCGGTTCGCCCTCGGCGGGCGGGAGTTCTCCACTCACCGGCACAGGGTATCGCCAGTTCCGTTGGGACGAGCGAGCATTGGGTGATCCAGCCGGGTCCGGGAACGCAAAAAGGCCCTCCAACCGTAGTTGGAGGGCCTTTCGCAATGATGTTCCGGCGGTGTCCTACTCTCCCACACCCTGTCGAGTGCAGT
>NZ_LPNR01000053.1 GCF_019266065.1 Nocardia sp. MH4
GGCCCCGCCGCCGAGCGTGAGGCCGCCCCGGCCGAACCCGCCCCCGCCGAACCCGCCGCCGCGCCGGAGGCCGGCGCCGCGGCGAGCATGTCGGCCGAACAGGGCGCCCGGATCGGCATCGCCGAGGACACCCGGATCGTCATCCCGGCGCCCAGGGCCGAGATGCTGGTACTGGTGAAGGGAATGTGACGCGGCGAACCACGTGCTCGACGGGCGAGACGCTGCGCACTGTTGGTGAGAACGGATAGATTCTCATCAGGCGTCGATCGGGCCGGTCGCACCGGCCCGGGTGCCGCATGGTGAAGGATAAGCACATATCTGGTGCGTGACGGTCGCGCACCACCAGTCGCACGAGCGACGCACAGATGGAGGCGGGATCAATCGATGGCTAATCCGTTCGTGAAGGCCTGGAAGTACATGATGGCCCTCTTCGACTCCAAGATCGAGGAGCATGCGGATCCGAAGGTCCAGATTCAGCAGGCTATCGAGGAGGCGCAGCGTCAGCACCAGGCGCTGTCGCAGCAGGCAGCGTCGGTGATCGGCAACCAGCGTCAGCTGGAGATGAAGCTGAACCGCCAGCTCGACGAGGTCGAGAAGCTCAACGCCAACGCCCGTCAGGCCGTCACCCTGGCCGATCAGGCGGCCGCTGCGGGCGACACCGAGAAGGCGATCCAGTACACCAACGCCGCCGAGGCGTTCGCCGCCCAGCTGGTCACCGCCGAGCAGTCGGTGGAAGACCTCAAGGTGCTGCACGACCAGTCCCTGCAGGCCGCCGCACAGGCCAAGAAGGCGGTCGAGCAGAACGCGATGATGTTGCAGCAGAAGGTGGCCGAGCGCACCAAGCTGCTCAGCCAGCTCGAGCAGGCCAAGATGCAGGAGCAGGTCTCGGCCTCGCTGCAGCAGATGGACTCCACTCTGTCGGCACCCGGCTCCACCCCCAGCCTCGACGCGGTGCGCGACAAGATCGAGCGTCGCTACGCCAACGCGCTCGGTGCCGCCGAGCTGGCGCAGAACACGGTGCAGGGCCGCATGATGGAGGTCCAGCAGGCCAGCATCCAGATGGCGGGCCACAGCAAGCTCGAGCAGATCCGGGCCTCGATGCGCGGTGACGCGCTGCCCACCGGCAACAACGCCGCGGCGATCGATCCGGCGCAGCAGCAGCCCGCGCAGGCGCCGCAGATCAACAAGGGCCAGGCGGCCCAGCAGTAGGTCGGCGCGCAGGCGCGCGGGTTCGCGGCCCAGGGGTCGCCGGTAGGCATCGACCGGCGACCCGGTCGGCGTTTTCGGTCGCCGCTTCCCGGGTCGCGGGCGCGTGATGGTGGGAACTTGTCGTCGTCTGCTGCGACACTGGTCCGTGGCGACGAAAGGATGAGGGATGAGCGGGAGAACACGGCGCGAGCGAGCCGAGATCATCGATCCGGCGCAGCTGGTGCGAACCACCGCGACCGGCGGTGTGCCCGCGACCCTGCGCGAGGTCGGTGAGCAGGCGATGGTGGCCGTGCGTCGCTGGGCCGATCCGCGCGAACGGGAGTTGCGTCGACGTCGGCGTGCTCGCCGGCGCAGTTTCCAGCTCGGCACCGCCTCGGGCATCACCACCGTCGGCGCGGTCGGCCTGGCCGTGGTGTCGGCGCCGGCCTGGGCGGTCGTCGTGATCGGCGGTGGCGCGGTCGCTTTCGTGACCGGGACCGCCTTGAGCGCGCGCCGGTATCTGCAGTTGCGCGGTCAGCCGTTGCCGCAGGCGGCCTTCGTCGCCCGCAAGACCCCGGGGCTGCGCTCGGTGGCCCGCGGTCCGATCCAGCGGTTGATCCGCGCCGAACGCGCGTTGCACGGACTCGGCACCCAGATCGCCCGCACCCGGCGACTGCCCGAGGACGAACTGCGCGATCTGCTCGAGACGGCCCGCTCCGGCGCGGCCGCGCTGCACGCGCTGGCCACCGACATCGTGGCGATGGAACAGGCCGCCGACACCGTCGGACGAGCCAACCCCGAGACCGTCGCCGCGCTGAAAGTCACCGTCAACGGGGTGCTCGCGCGCCTGGAGACCGGCGTCATGGAGTACGAACAGCTCGTCGCCGCGGCGGCGCGCATTCTGGCCGTCCCCGAGGACACCGTGGTGGCCTACCAGTTCAACGGCATCGTCGCCGATCTGCGCGAGGCCGCCGATCGGCTCGACGGCTGGGCGCAGGCGCTCACCGACCTGGCCGACCGTCCCGTCCCCGGTCCGCGCTAGTCCGAACGCGGACAACGCCTTCCGGCCCCGACGCCTTCCGGCCCCGACGCCTTCCGGCCTCGGGGCCGTGCCGGGTCAGGCGATGGTCTGGCGCAGGGCGTCGAGTTCGGCCGAGCGCGGATTCTCCACCGTCGACGACGCGGGGGCGTCGAAGATCCGCACCCGCTTGTGCTCGCTGTCGAACGCCGCCCACCCCGGGTCGCCGTCGGTCGCGAACTTCACCCAGGCCGCGTGGATTTCGTCGGCCAGTGCCTGCGGCGGGTGCGGGCCGGTCAGCGAGTGCGCCCCGGCGAGCGCGTCGAAGACGAACGGGACCTCGAGCACGTGGCAGGCACCCAGGCCGGGAAGATCGGTGGGCCAGGCGAATTCGTAGACATGGGTGGGTGCGCCCACGGCGTTGGCCTCGGCGAAGTCGACCGTGCCCGCTCGGAAGCACCAGTCGGTCAGGATCGCGTTGAAGATCTCGGCCGGGGTGGCATCGGGGCGCTGCGCCGAATACGTCTGCGCCACCGCGGGATCGATCCCGTAGCGGGTGAGCACGAACGGCAGGGTGTCGGCGGTGACGGCGGCGGTGATGCCGGTCGGGACGGTGAAGAACCGGAACTCGTCGGCGGTGGTGCCGGCGATGAGCGGCACCGCACGGTCAGGGTCGGCGGCCAGCACCGCCGTCGGCGCGCCGGGGAGAATGTCGTCGTCGATCACCGGGAACAGGCTCATGATGCCCATGCCCTGCTCGATCACCGAGGCGCCCCAGCGCTGCGGGTCGGGGTCGGTCATCACCGCGAGGGCGACCGCGTTCTGCGCGGTGCGCAATGCGTCGGGACCGAGCTCGCCGAAATCGGCGGCGGTCGGGGTGATCCCGAGTTCCGCGGCCAGCGCGGCGGCCACCGTGCGCGCGTCCTGCGCGTCGGCGGCGACCGCGCCGTTGCCGCTCTGCATGATCGCCCGGCGGAACAGTCCGCTCGACTGCGGCGCGGCGATCAGCGCCGCCACGCTCATCCCGCCCGCCGACTCACCGAAGACGGTCACATTGTCCGGATCGCCACCGAAGGCGGCGATGTTGTCGCGCACCCAGCGCAGCGCGAAGAGCTGGTCGTGCAGACCGCGATTGAGCGGGGCGCCGTCCAGCGCGGCGAACCCGGAGATCCCGAGCCGGTAGTTGATCGATACCAGCACCACGCCGTCGCGCGCGAAGGCCGTGCCGTCGTAGATGGCGCGCGCGTTCGATCCGCGCACGAACGCGCCGCCGTGGATCCATACCAGGACCGGCAGCCCGCTCGCGCCCGGATCCGGCGTCCAGACGTTCGCGTTGAGGTACTCGTCGCCGGGAATGCCGTCGCTGCCGATCAGCGCGTGGATCGGCGCCGGATACGGCGACTGGACGCAGGTCGCGCCCATCTGCGTCGCCTCGCGCACGTCGTCCCAGGCGGGCGCGGGTTCGGGCAGCTGGAAGCGTTTCGCGCCGACCGGGGCCGCCGCGTAGGGCACCCCGAGAAAACGGGTGACACCCGATTCGGTCCGGCCGCGCACCGCGCCGCCGGCGATCCTGACGATGGGTTCCATGGACTTCTCCTCGCTGACGCCCCGATTATGGGCGCGTGCCCCGGTCGGCGTCAGTCGTTCGGCCTGCAGCGGCTAGGGGACCAGCGGCCCAGCCAGTATTCGGCGGCCCGCCGAGCTGTCGCCGGTCCAGGTCAGTGCGGGATCGGAGGCAGGTCGGCGCGCCCACAGCGCGAGCAGCAGATCCGACGCGGTGCCCGCGAGCTCGGCAACCGGTTCACCCGGACCGTAGGTCCAGCTGCCGTCGGTGTCGGTGGCGCGCAGTCGCAGGGCGACCTCCGGCGCGGTGGCCAGGCCGCGGTGGATCATCCGCGGCGCGAAGAGCTCGAAGACCTCGTCGATGCCGTCGACCGCGAGCTCAGGGTCGAACGGCGCGGCCGTGCCGAGCGCGGCGTGGCCGTCCCACAGGTGCATGAGCGTCTCGTGTGTGCGTCGGCGGCGCCAGAACCCCACCGTGCGGGGCATGGTGCGGGTGAAAGTCCACGCCTCTCGGTCCGGATCGGCCGACAGCGCGGTGACCAGGGCGTCCGCGGTGGCTTCGTACCAATCACGCAGTGCCGCGATGTCCTTCGGCGCGGGATCGCCCTCGTCGTCGCCGCGCAGTTCGGTCACCGCGGTGACGACCCACATGTTCCCGCGGCCGACATGGTCGACGAGGTCGTAGAGCGTCCAGCTGCCGCAGGAAGGGACCGGAGTGGCGAGGTCGGCGTCCGCGGTGACGAATTCTCCGAAGGAGGTGAGCCCCGCGCGCAGCACAGCCAGGTAGTCCATACCGCCCACGGTAGTCGCCGCGCGGGCGGGCGATGCGCTGATCCGGCCTCGGGGTGAACCCTGAGATCGCCCCCGATTTCCGGGCTGACCTGGTGATTTATCGGATCGTGGGTGGGAGCATCGAAGGTGTCGGATCGCCGGAGGGCGGTCACGGAACTGGCGAGGAGCACATCATGGTCTGGAAAGTCATCGGCATCGTCGTGGTCGCGTTGATCGCGTTCTGGATCATCGGGGCGCTGATCGAGGCGCTGTTGCCGGTCCTGGTGATCGCCGCGATCGGTACCGGGGTGTACCTGCTGTACAAGGCGGTGTCCGGGTCCGACAAGACCACGCTGACCAAGCCGTGATCGCGGCGTCTGCGCTTAGCATGGCCGGGTGGAACAGATACCCGAGGACTGGCAGCGCGGACTGGTGATCGTCGCGCATCCCGACGACATCGAATACGGTGCGGCCGCCGCGGTCGCGCGGTGGACCGGACAGGGCAAGGACATCCGCTATCTGCTCGTCACCCGCGGCGAGGCGGGCATCGCGGGCATGCCGCCCGCGCAGGCCGGGCCGCTGCGGGAGATCGAGGAGCTCGCGGGCGCGCGGGAGGTGGGTGTGCACACCGTCGAATTCCTCGACCACCCCGACGGGCGGATCGAGGAGGGCCTGGCGCTGCGGCGGGAACTGGCCGCCGCGATCCGCAGGCATCGCCCGGAAATGGTGGTGCTGTTCAACTTCGGTGACACCTGGGCGCCCGGCATGGTCAACAGCGCCGATCATCGGGCGGTGGGCCGCTCGGCGATGGACGCCGTCTCCGACGCGGGCAACGAATGGATCTTCCCCGAGATCGCCGACCTGGCACCGTGGTCGGCGCGCTGGGCCGCCGTGGTCGGTCCGGTCATGACCCACGCGGTGGACGTCGGCGAACAGCTGGACAAGGCGCGGGCCTCGCTCGCGGCGCACCGGCGCTACCTCCAGGTACTCAGCCCGGTGCCGGTCGAGCAGCAGGTGGACGAGATCGTCTCCTACGCAACGGGTCCCAAGGACGGATTCCCCGCCGCGCACGCGGTCGGGTTCGAACTGTTCACCTTCGCGGGCTGATTCGACGCGGCGACGCGCTCGACCGTCGGCCGCCAATCCCACAGCGGCGCCACGGACAAGCCGACGACCTTGCCCGCGTCGTCGGCGCGGCGCAACGCGAGTGCGGCGGCGAAATCCGGGTCGGCGCGGAAGGCCCGCGCCTCCTCCGGGGACATCGGCCCGCCCTGCGCGACGAGGGTGCGCAGGCTCGAGGCGGACAAGCCAGCGGCGTGCGCCGGATCCGTGGCCACCAGAAAGCGTTTCGCGACCACGTGCAACTCCACCAGGCGCGCGACCCGCTCACCGAGCAGCGCCCGCACCGCGTCTGCGCCGTGGCGGCCGTGACCCGCGTCGTCACCGGGGACCAGGACGTGGCCGATGTCGTGGACCAGGCCCGCGACCTGGAGTTCCGGGTCGTCGGGGTGGTCGCGGCGCAGCAGTTCGGCGCACTGGCGGTCGTGATCGAGGATGTCGACCGGATCGCCGGTGCGGTCGGCGGTGTCCCAGGCGTCCGCGCAGCGGGCGAGCAGCGCGAACAGGGCGTCGACGGTCGTGATCGCGCCGCTGGAGACCGGTGGGCGGATGGTGTCGTGATCGTCTGCCCGGTCGAGGTCGCCCGCGTCCGGGTCGGGGGTGGGGATTTCGGGCCGCACGGGCGGGGTCACTCCTCGCGATTCGACGGGCAACCGGCTGCGCCCGGGTCTCGTCGTGACGGTAGCCGACCAGCCGGTAGCAGGCTGGGCACGGCGAACCATGCCGAGCGATATGGCACGCTGGCGACATGCGAGTAGCTGTGGTGGCCGGGCCCGATCCAGGGCATGCGTTTCCCGCGATCGCGTTGTGTCTGCGATTGCTCGCCGCGGGCGACGAGCCGGTGCTGTTCACCGGCCCGCGCTGGCTCGACGCGGCCAGAGCCGCTGGCATCAGTGTGCGCAGGCTCAAGGGTCTCGCGCCGCGCCCCACCGACAACGACGCCGACGCGGGCGCGCGCATCCACGAGCGCGCCGCCCATATCGCGACCGAGAACCTGCCCGAGCTCGGCGCGATGCTGCCGGACCTGGTCGTCTCGGACGTGCTCACGGCGGGCGGCGGGATGGCGGCCGAACGACTCGGCCTGCCGTGGGTCGAACTGTCCCCGCATCCGCTGTATCTGCCTTCGAAAGCGTTGCCGCCGATCGGCAGTGGGCTCGCGCCGGGGGAGGGTGTGCGCGGCCGGGTGCGCGACGGCGTACTGCGCACGATGACCGCCCGCGCGGTCAAGGCGGGCAACCGGCAGCGCTCGGCGGCGCGCGAGAGCATCGGTCTGCCCGCCGAGGATCCCGGCCCCACCGCGCGGCTCGTCGCGACCCTGCCCGCGCTGGAGGTGGACCGGCCGGACTGGCCCGCCGACACCCACGTCGTCGGGCCGCTGCTGTGGGAACCGACCGACGCGCTCCTGCCGGTGCCGCCCGGGGACGCGCCGCTGGTGATGGTGGCGCCGTCCACCGCGCATACGGGGGTGGACGCCATGGCCGACACCGTGCTGGCCGGACTGGCCGGGCTCGGCGTGCGCGCGGCCGTCTCGATGCTCGACACCCCACCTGCGGACCTGCCCGACTGGGCGAGTGCCGGACTGGGACGCCAGGACGTCCTGCTCACCGAGGCCGCGGTGGTCGTCGGCGGGGGCGGCCACGGCCTGCTCGCGAAATCCCTGGCCGCCGGCGTGCCGGTGGTGACCGTGCCCGGCGGCGGGGACCAGTGGGAACTGGCCAATCGTGCGGTGCGCCAGGGGAGTTCGGTGCTGGTGCGCCCGCTGACACCCGAGGCGGTCGGCGCCGCGGTGCGCCAGGTGCTCGATGACCCGGCCTACGCGGCCGCGGCCCGCCGGGCCGCTGCCGGGCAGGCCGAGGTCGAGGATCCGGTGGAGATCTGTCACAAGGCCGCGACGCGCTGACGCCGCCGGATCGGGCGGTGGGGTCCGCCACCGGCGGCTCTGTCGGGTGTCGCCGAGCGCGAGTATCTTGGGCAGCGTGCGGTTGACCGAATTCCAGGAGCTGATGCACACCGAGTTCGGCGTGGCGCGCGCCGACGCCATGCTGGCCGATCACGTGATACCGGCGCTCGGGCGGACCGGTGCCGCCGCGATCGAGGCGGGCGTCGACCCGCGAGACGTGTGGCGCGCCCTCTGCGCCGACTTCGATGTTCCCCGAACCCGATGGTGAGCAGGTCATGGCTGTGACAGCGCAGAATCCGGACACCCGGCCGTATCGGTTCGACGAGCGGCTGCGGATGATCCCGGTCGACCCGGAGACCCTCGCGGCCAGGGTCGCGGTCGCCGATCCCCACGATTTCGGCGGTCTGCGCCGGCTCGGCATCGCGCTGATGCTGCTCGGGCGCCACGACGAGGCTCTCGACCGGCTCGACCAGGCGCTGGAGCTGGCCGATACCGAACGGCGCCGGATCACCGTGTGGATCAACCTCGCCGACGTGTACCGCTACCAGGGCGAGCCCGCGCCCGCCGAGATCCTGTACCGGCGCGCCCTCGATGCCAGCCGCGCGCTCGATCCGGAGCTGGTCTCCTTCGCCGCCCATCACCTGGGTAAGTCGCTGGCCGAGCAGCATCGGCCGCGGGAGGCGCGGGAGCTGCTCAACGAGGCGATGCGGCTGCGGGTGGCCGACGGCGATTCCGAACTCATCGAGTCCACCCGCGCGGCCCTGGACCACCTCGACGAACTGGCCCTGCCGCTGCCGCCCCCGGTCGCCGAGCTGCTCGGGCCGGTGCCCGCGTGGTCGGACGAGCACGAGGGCCGCGGCGGTAACCTCGTGCGCTCGGGCGGGTACTGGATCAAGCGCGGGCCGCGCGCGGTCGCCGAGCACGATCGGCTGAACTGGTTGCGCGACAACGGCATCGCGGTGCCGACGGTGGCCGCCTTCGCCGAGGACATCCTGGTGCTGGCGGATGCCGAAGCCCGCTCGCTCACCGACCTGGCCGGTGATCCGGCCGAGGTCGGCACGGTGATGGGGCAGGCTCTGCGCGCGCTGCACGCCCTGCCGGTGACCGGTTGCCCGTTCGACGGACGCCTCGAGGTGACTCTCGCGCAGGCCCGCCGCCACGTCGTCGAAGAGTTCGTCGACACCGCCGATTTCGACGCCGACCACCGCGACCTCACTCCCGCGGCGATCCACGAGCACCTGGTGGCCCAGCGGCCGTCGGAGGAGGATCTCGTCGTCGCGCACGGCGACTTCACCCCGGGCAATGTGCTCGCCGGTGGGGTGCTGATCGATGTCGGCGGGCTGGGGGTGGCCGACCGCTATCGCGATCTCGCCCTCGCCGAACGCGACCTGGCCGAGGACTTCGGCATCGACGCGGTCGCGGCGTTCTTCACCGCCTACGGGCTGACCGGGCCCGACCGCGCCAAGCTCGAGTACTACCGGCTGCTCGACGAATTGTTCTGAGGCGCCCCGGCGCTCAGTTGGTCTTGGCGTAGTGGCGTGCGGCCTTGGTGCGGTTGCCGCAGGTCGCCATGGAATGCCAGCGCCGGGTGCCGTTCTTGGACGTGTCGTAGAAGAACAGGACACAGTCCGGGTGGGCGCACTGGCGGATCCGGTGCGGCGCCTCGGCGATCAGGTGCAGCAGGTTGTCGGCGGCGAGCCAGCCCGGCAGCCAGGCCGGATCGGCCACCTCGGGGATATCGCGCGGGCCGTCGGCGGTGAGTTCCCGGCGCAGGCGGCCGCGGTCGAGGACCTGGTTGAGCGCGGTGGGGTCGGCGGTGGTGACCGCCGCGTGGACGGCGTCGCGGGCGGCGTGCAGGGCGGTCAGCGTGTGCTCGTCGGCGGGAACGCGGTCGGCGAGTCCGGTGAGCTCGAGCCACAGCCGCAGCCCGTCGAGATCGGTGAGCAGGTCACCGGGGGTGGCGCCGGCCCATCGCGTATTGAGCAGGTCCAGAGCCGGTGGTTCGCCGGTGTGCGGACGGGGATCGCGCATGCCTGAGGTTACCAACTCATCTCCTAACCACTGTCGCGATTTCACGGGTTGACGGTGTCGCCCGGCCACCCTACTGTCTAACCTGTCAACGCTGAATAGATAGTTAACATTCCGGAAGGGGTCCCCCGTGCGACCGCCACTGCCACCCTTCGACCTCGACTCCGCGCGCGCCAAGGTGCTCGCCGCCGAAAACGCCTGGAACACCCGCGATCCCGAGCGGGTCGCCGCGGCCTATACCGAGGACTCGGTGTGGCGCAACCGCGACGAGTTCTTCACCGGCCACGCCGCCATCGTCGACTTCCTGACCCGCAAGTGGGCGACCGAGAACGGCTACGCCTTGCGCAAGGATCTGTGGGCCTTCCACGACAACCACATCGCCGTGCGCTTCCAGTACGAGTGGCACGACGAGTCCGGTCAGTGGTGGCGCAGCTACGGCAACGAGCAGTGGGAGTTCGCGCCGGACGGGCGGATGGCGCGGCGCGAGGCCAGCATCAACGACGTGCGGATCGACGAATCCGAGCGCCGGATCTTCGGGCCGCGCGCCGAGGGCGACGACTCGGTGCTGCCGCAGCGGTAGCCGACGGGCCCGCGGTGCCGTCGATGTGCGACGGGTTTGCGAGTCCTCGCGTGTTGGGCGGGCGCGTCGCTTGACTCGAATGGGTGTTCGACTAATCTGGGCGCCAGAACTTGTCGGTGCCGGCCTCTACTGTGGGCGCCAACCAGAGAGACACTCACCTCGAGAAGGGGACCACATCATGGCACCGCAGGCCTACGATCGCGACAAAGCGCTGGAGCTGGCACTGGCGCAGGTGGAGAAGAGCTTCGGCAAGGGCGCGGTCATGCGCCTGGGCGAGGAGGCCCGCCAGCCCATCTCCGTCATCCCGACCGGCTCCATCGCGCTCGACGTCGCGCTCGGCATCGGCGGGTTGCCGCGTGGTCGCGTCGTCGAGATCTACGGCCCGGAATCCTCGGGTAAGACCACCGTCGCGCTGCACGCGGTGGCCAACGCCCAGGCCGCGGGTGGCGTCGCCGCGTTCATCGACGCCGAGCACGCCCTGGACCCCGACTACGCCCGCAAGCTGGGCGTCGACACCGACGCGCTGCTGGTCTCCCAGCCCGACACCGGTGAGCAGGCGCTCGAGATCGCCGACATGCTGGTGCGTTCCGGCGCCATCGACATCATCGTCATCGACTCCGTCGCCGCCCTGGTGCCGCGCGCCGAGATCGAGGGCGAGATGGGTGACAGCCACGTCGGCCTGCAGGCCCGCCTGATGAGCCAGGCGCTGCGCAAGATGACCGGTGCGCTCAACACCTCGGGCACCACCGCCATCTTCATCAACCAGCTGCGCGAGAAGATCGGCGTCATGTTCGGCTCGCCGGAGACCACCACCGGCGGTAAGGCGCTGAAGTTCTACGCCTCGGTCCGCCTGGATGTGCGCCGCATCGAGACCCTCAAGGACGGCTCCGACGCGGTCGGCAACCGGACCCGCGTGAAGGTCGTCAAGAACAAGGTCAGCCCGCCGTTCAAGCAGGCCGAGTTCGACATCCTCTACGGCCAGGGCATCTCCAAGGAGGGCTCGCTCATCGACATGGGTGTCGAGCACGGCTTCATCCGCAAGTCGGGCTCCTGGTACACCTACGAGGGCGACCAGCTGGGCCAGGGCAAGGAGAACGCCCGCAAGTTCCTGCTGGAGAACACCGACGTGCGCGACGAGATCGAGAAGAAGATCAAGGAGAAGCTGGGCATCGGCGCCGACCTGACCGCCGAGGCCGACGCACCCGCCGACTTCTAGCCGATGGGCTCGCCGATCTCCGGCGGCCGTGCGCCTCGTGGCGGGGTGGATCCGGTCGAGGACATGCGCAGGCAGTTGGCCCGCCTCGGTATCGAGGTGGTGCCGGAAGCGCCGGAGCGGCGAGACCGCCACCGCGACAGCGCGGACACCGAACTCGTCCGGCCGGCTCGGGCACACCGGGCCGAACTGGACGCCAGGGGAATTCGGTCGGGTGCGGGCGATCCGCAGCGCGCGCACCCGACCGGATTCGCCGATGATGATCAACCACACGATTCCGCTGCGCGGACTGGGGATGATCATGAAGAGTGGGGGAGCGGGGCGCGTCCCCGTGGCGCCCGGCGCGGACGCAGGTCCGGCCGGCGCGAGAAAGACTCCCTGTCGACCGGCGTCGGTGGTGACGACGGGCGGCAGGTGGATCCGGTGGCGGCCGGATCCCAGCCGGGAGAGCCCGACAGGCGGGCCGGCACACGCCGGCTCGCCCCGGGCGACCGTCCGAAGGCGACGATCGACCAGGCCAAGGACGCCTGCCTCAATCTGCTGGCCGTGCGCGCCCGCAGCCGGGCCGAGCTGGAGAAACGTCTCGGGGAGAAGGGTTTCCGGCTCGAGGTGACCGCGGCCGCGCTCGACCGGCTCGCCGAAGTCGGCCTCGTCGACGACAGTTCCTTCGCCGAACAGTGGGTGCACGAGCGCCACACGTACTCCGGCCGGGGGAAGAGGGCCCTGCAGCGCGAACTGCGTGACAAGGGCGTCGCTCCCGCCGATGCCGAGAACGCGCTGGCGATCGTCACCGACGACGCCGAACGCGCCCGCGCCACCGACCTGGTCCGCCGCAAACTCACCACCCTGTCCCGGGACCTGGACCGCGACAAGGCCGTCCGCCGTCTCGTCGGCATGCTGGCCCGCCGCGGCTACGACCAGTCGACTGCCTTCGCCGTCGTCACCGCGGAACTCGCCGAGGCGGGATTCACCCAGGCGCCCGCGCGGCCACGCGGGGCGAGCAAGCCCGATCCGGACCCGGACGAGCCGTCCCACGATCACCGACGACCCGGACGACCGGGCGATCCGATATCGCACGCCGATCCTGCGATCGAGGCGGACTCGGACAGCCCCGCCGAGGGGCTCCCGCGCCGGAACCGCTCCCGATGGTCACGCGCGGTCAGCACATCGGCCGACAGCGAAGCTCCCGGAGACACCGACACCGACACCCCGGACCGGAGTACCGACCGGCGCGCGCCGCGCCGCCCGGTCCCCGGTGACGAGCAGGCCGCCGCCGACCTGGTCCGCCGCAAACTCCGCGGCATGCCCACCGACCTCGACCGCGCCAAGGCCACCCGCCGCCTGGTCGACATGCTCGCCCGCCGCGGCTACAGCCCCGCCATCGCCTACGCGGTCGTCAAAGCCGAACTGGCCGAGGCTGATCGCTGAGCCAGGTGACGAACTTTCCGAGTGCTGCTCGACTTCGGCAGTTGGGCATCGCCGCGAGGATGTCGCCGCTAGGCGGCGTGAGGGCGACGGCGCGAGGATCGTGCTGCCCCCCGGGGCATGGGCGCGAGGGCGGCGAGTCCGGTGGCGGGAACGGCTCCGTGTGGGAGGTCCGGCGCGTAAGATGACTTCGCGCCGGTGAAACGTGGTTTCGCGCAGGCGGATTCGAGCGCCGCAGAATGCGGCGGGGGTGTGGTAACCGGGTGTTTCACCTGTGGTCGGGGTGGGCATTCCGGGGGACAGGGCCTGGTGTGGCCGCCGAACTACGGGGAGGTGGACCCTGGACGCGTTGTGGTCGTTCGTGGTGAACCGGCGCGAGCAGCTGCTGGTCGATTCGTACCTGCATGTGTCGGCGGTGGTGCAGTCGCTGGCGCTGGCGACGATCGTCGCGGTGCTGGTCGGGGTGCTCGTGTACCGGAGCCCGCTCGGCTCGGCCGCCGCGACCGCGACCGCGGGAGCGATCCTCACGGTGCCCTCGTTCGCGCTGCTCGGGCTGTTGATCCCCTTCCTCGGGCTCGGCGTCGGGCCGACGATCGTGGCGCTGGTGCTGTACGCGCTGTTGCCTATCCTGCGCAACACCGTGCTCGGGCTGTCGTCGGTGGATCCGGCGGTGATCGACGCCGCGCGGGGCGTCGGGATGAACCGGCTGCGGCTGCTGAGCACCATCGAACTGCCGCTGGCCTGGCCGTCGATCCTCGCCGGAATGCGGGTCAGCACCCAGATGATCATGGGCATTCTGGCCCTGGCCGCCTATGCCAAAGGCCCCGGCCTGGGCAACCTCATCTTCTCCGGGCTCTCGCGCCTGGGCAGCCCGAACGCGGTGCCGCAGGCGCTGACCGGGACCGTGCTCATCGTCGTGCTCGCGCTCGCGCTCGACGGCGTCCTGCTGCTGCTCGGCCGCCTCACCATCTCGAGGGGAATTCGTGACTGACACCGAAACCAGCACCGGCGCCGCCGCATCCGCGGTCTCCGGGGTCGAGATCGTCCTCGACCGGGTCACCAAGCGTTATCCCGACCAGCCGGATCCGGCGGTCGAGGAGGTCAGCATGACCATCCCGGCGGGGGAGATCGTGGTCCTGGTCGGCCCCTCCGGGTGCGGCAAGACCACCACCATGCGGATGATCAACCGGCTGATCGAACCGACCTCCGGCACCGTCACGATCGGCGGCCGCGACGCCGCGGGCATCGACGCCGACGAATTGCGGCGCGGTATCGGCTATTCCATCCAGCAGGCCGGCCTGTTCCCGCACCTGACTGTCGCCAAGAACATCGCCACGGTCCCCGGCCTGCTCGGCTGGGACCGCACACGCACCCGAGCCCGTGTCGACGAGATGCTCGCCCTCGTCGGCCTCGACCCCGCCGTGTATCGCGGTCGCTATCCGCGCCAGCTCTCCGGCGGTCAGCAACAGCGCGTCGGGGTGGCCAGGGCGCTGGCGGCCGACCCGCCGGTGCTGCTGATGGACGAGCCGTTCGGTGCCGTCGACCCGATCACCCGCGCGCTGCTGCAGGACGAATTGCTGCGCCTGCAAGGCGAACTCGGCAAGACCATCGTCTTCGTCACCCACGATTTCGGTGAGGCCGTGAAACTGGGCGACCGGATCGCGGTCCTGGGCGACCGGTCCCGCATCCTCCAGTACGACACCCCGGCGGCGATCCTGGCCGCGCCTGCCGACGAGACGGTCGCCGGTTTCGTCGGCAACACCGCCACCATCGACCGCCTCGGCCTGGCCGTGCTGGCCGATCTCGACCTGGACCAGGGCATCGCCGTCGCCGAGGACACCGCCCCGGCCGACCTCACCGACCGCCTGCACACGGCGCGGCAGGACTGGGGCATCGTCCTGGCCGCCGACCGGACCCCGATCCGCCGGATCGCGGCAGGTGAACTCGCCCACGCGGATTCGCTGCGGGACCTCGGCACCCCGATCCAGACCACGCTGCCCACCGACGCGACCCTGCAGGACGCCCTCGCGATCCTGCTGACCGAACGCACCGCCTCGGCCGTGGTCGTCGACGGCACCGGCGCGTTCGCCGGCGTCGTCACCGTCGACACTCTGATCAGCCACCTGGCCGCCGCCGGGGCCGCCGAAACGGCGCGGGCATGAGCGCGGCGCAGGTCGCGCTCCGGTGCGCTGCTCGGCCGGTCGACAGCACTCGCACTCGACAGGTCGGTGACCGGCCCGGCGGGAGGACCGAACACCGCGGACACCGACGGCTTCCGGTCGGCGACGGGCTTGCCCGACCGTCGGCCGTGCCCGTCGTGCTGCGGACGGCGCGTCGTGCCGACGGTTCGTCCGCCGACCGGCCGGTGTTCGACCGGGTGTTCGCCGTCCACGGCGCCGCCGCAGGCCCCACACCGCGGCCTCGGAGGTTCGAATGACGAATCCTGTTCCCGCCCCGCCGCGTTCGATGACGGACGGA
The DNA here is from genome assembly GCF_019266065.1 of Nocardia sp. MH4. GTDB lineage: Bacteria > Actinomycetota > Actinomycetes > Mycobacteriales > Mycobacteriaceae > Nocardia > Nocardia canadensis. The sequence continues at coordinate 15,284 of NZ_LPNR01000053.1, forward strand.
ACGGCCGCCGTCGCCGTACCGGGCGCGCAGCGGCGCGCCGAGTTCCTGCGGTTGCTGGTCCAGCCCGTGATCGTGCTGATCCTCACCGTCGGGGTGCTGGTGTGGGCGTTCCGGCGCGATCTCACGCTCACCCAGCAGGCGAGCATCAGCGTCGGCAATATCGCCGAGGTCACCTGGCAGCACATCCTGATCACCGCGGCGGTGGTGATCATCGTCGTCGCGGTAGCGGTGCCGCTGGGCACGCTGCTGACCCGGCCCGGATTCCGCGGGCTCGCACCGATCTTCGTCGGCATCGCCAATATCGGTGCCTCGGCGCCCGCCATCGGCCTGATCGTGCTGTGCTACCTGGTCACCCGGACCACCGGATTCTGGGTGGGGGTCGCGCCGATCGCGTTCTGTTCGCTGCTGCCGGTGCTGCGCAACACGATCCTGGGTTACCAGGAGGTGGATCCGACGCTCGTCGACGCCGGTCGCGGGCAAGGGATGTCGTCGGTGCAGGTGCTGCGGCGCATCGAGTTCCCGCTCGCGGTGCCCTACATCCTGGCCGGCCTGCGCACCTCACTGGTGCTGGCCGTCGGCACCGCGACGCTGTCGTTCCTGGTGAGCGCGGGCGGCCTCGGCATCCTCATCGATACCGGGTACAAGCTGCGCGACACCGTCACGTTGACCGTGGGCGCGGTGCTGGCCGTCGCCCTGGCCCTGTTGGTCGACTGGCTGGGCGCGCTGGCCGAGCAGTTCCTCGGACCGAGGGGGTTGCGGTGAGGATCACCCGATGGTTGCGTGGGCTCGCGCCCGTGGCCGGTGTGCTGCTGATCGCGAGTTGCGGTCTGCAGTCGGGCGGTTCGGTGCCGCTGCCGGTGGGACCGGGCAGCATCGTGGCCGTGCCCGCCCTCGACGGCGTCGCCGTCACCGTGGGTTCCAAGGACTTCACCGAGGCCAATATCCTCGGCTATCTGATCGAATTCGCGCTCACGGCGGCGGGCGCGAATGTGCGTGACCTGACCAATATCCAGGGCTCCAACAGCCTGCGCGACGCCCAGTTGCACGGTCAGGTCGACATCGCCTACGACTACACCGGCACCGGCTGGATCAACTACCTGGGCAACGAGACGCCCGAACCGGACGAGGTGCGCCAGTTCGAACTCGTCCGGGACGCCGATCGCGCCGAGCACGACATGGTGTGGGCCGCGATGGCGCCGATGAACAACACCTACGCCCTGGTCGCGAGCAGGCGCACCGCCGAGGAGACCGGCGTGCGCACGCTGTCGGACTACGCGGCGCTGATCGCGAAGGACCCGGCCGCGGCCGCCACCTGCGTGGGCACCGAGTTCAACGTCCGCCAGGACGGTTACCCGGGGATGGCCCGCAAGTACGGCATCGATGTCGGTGCGGTGCAGAAACAGATCGTCCAGGACGCGCTGGTCTATCAGGCGACCGCCGACGCCGAGCAGTGCCGGTTCGGCTCGGTCGCGGCCACCGACGGCCGCATCCCGGCGCTGGATCTGGTACTGCTCGACGACGACCGCGGCTTCTTCCCCAAGTACAACGCCGCGCTCGTCATGCACGGACCGTTCGCCGACGCGCACCCCGAGGTCGCCGCGCTCATGGCACCCATCTCCGCCCGCCTGACCAACGCGGTGATCACCGAGCTCAACCGCCAGGTCGACATCGGCGGTCGCGAACCGGCCGACGTCGCGCGCGACTGGATGGTCGCCGAGGGGCTGGTCACCGTCGGCTGACCCCTCGCGACGGTTTGCCGAACTGTTACCGGGCTTCGCCCGAGATGTCCGAAACGCGGGCGTCCTTCACACCGCACGCTCAGCTTCCCGGGCCATGATGGACGACGGTGGTGACACCGGCAACCGAAACGCGGAGCGGCGTGGGGGTCCGCTTCCCGACTGGGAGGATGACGCATGACGATCGAATTCCGCAAGGTGACCGTCCTGGGGACGGGGGTGCTCGGATCCCAGATCGCGTTCCAGACCGCCTTCCACGGGTTCGACGTGACCGCCTACGACATCGACGACAAGGCGATCACCGCCGCACGTGGCCGATTCGACGAGCTCGCCAAGGTGTATCAGCAGGACGTCGAAGGCGCCGACGCGAGCAACACCGCAGCGACCGCGACGGGCATCACGCTGACCACCGATCTGGCGGCCGCGGCGGCCGAGGCGGACCTGATCATCGAGGCGGTGCCCGAGGTGCTCGAGATCAAGCGCGACCTCTACGGCAAGCTCGGGGCGCTGGCGCCCGAACGCACCGTGTTCGCGACGAACTCCTCGACGCTGCTGCCCAGCGACATCGTCGACTACACCGGCCGCGCCGACCGGTTCCTGGCGCTGCACTTCGCCAATCACGTCTGGAAGTTCAACACTGCCGAGGTCATGGGCACCGAGCGGACCGATCCGGCGGTGTTCCAGGCCGTGGTCGCGTTCGCGACGGCCATCGGCATGGTGCCGATCGAATTGCACAAGGAGAAGGCCGGTTACGTTCTCAACTCGCTGCTGGTGCCGTTCCTGAATTCCGGCATCGAGCTGGCGGCGGGCGGGTACGCCGAACCCGCCGCGGTCGACGAGACCTGGCGCATCGCCACCGGCGCCCCGATGGGCCCGTTCCAGATCCTCGACATCGTCGGCCTGACCACCCCCTACAACATCCTGATCAACGGCAGCGACGCGCACAAGAAGCTCGCGGCCTGGCTCAAGGAGAACTACATCGACAAGGGCAAGCTCGGCGCCGCCACCGGGGAGGGGTTCTACCGCTACACCGCGTAGTCCCGCTCGACATCGCCGGAACGGACAGAGGAGTCGGATGTACTACAGCAGTGGCAACTACGAAGCGTTCGCCCGTCCGCGCAAACCCCAAGGGGTGGAAGACAAGTCGGCCTGGTTCGTCGGCGCAGGCCTGGCGTCGCTGTCGGGCGCGGCCTTCCTGATCAGGGATGGGCAGATGTCCGGCGACCGGATCACCGTGCTGGAGCGGCTGAAGCTGCCCGGCGGTGCGCTCGACGGCATCAGGGAACCGAAGAAGGGCTTCGTCATCCGCGGTGGGCGCGAGATGGAGAACCACTTCGAATGTCTGTGGGATCTCTACCGTTCGGTGCCGTCCCTGGAGATCGAGGGCGCCAGCGTCCTCGACGAGTTCTACTGGCTCAACAAGGACGACCCGAACTTCTCGCTCCAGCGCGCCACCGTGCGACGCGGCCAGGACGCGCACACCGACGGCCTGTTCACCCTCACCGACCGCGCGCAGAAGGACATCGTGAAGGTGTTCCTCGCCACCCGCGAGCAGATGGAGAACAAGCGCATCGACGAGGTGTTCGGCGCGGACTTCCTGGCCAGCAATTTCTGGCTGTACTGGCGCACGATGTTCGCGTTCGAGGAATGGCACAGCGCGCTCGAGATGAAGCTGTACCTGCACCGCTTCATCCACCACATCGGCGGCCTACCGGACTTCTCGGCGCTGAAGTTCACCAAGTACAACCAGTACGAGTCGCTGGTGCTGCCGCTGTATCGGTGGCTGCTCGACCAGGGTGTGCGGTTCCGCTTCGACACCGAGGTCACCGACGTCGATTTCGACATCACCGGGCCGCGCAAACAAGCCACCCGGCTGCACTGGGTGTCCGAGGGCGTCGACGGCGGCGTCGATCTGACGGCGAACGATCTGCTGTTCGTCACCATCGGCTCGCTCACCGAGAACTCCGACGAAGGCGATCAGCACACGCCCGCGAAACTCGACGAGGGCCCGGCCCCGGCCTGGGATCTGTGGCGGCGGATCGCGGCCAAGGACCCCGCGTTCGGTCATCCCGACGTCTTCGGCGGCCACATCCCGGAGACCAAATGGGAATCGGCCACGGTCACCACCCTCGACGAGCGGATTCCGCGCTACATCCAGAAGATCTGCAAGCGGGACCCGTTCAGCGGCAAGGTCGTCACCGGCGGCATCGTGACGGTGCGGGACTCGTCCTGGCTGATGAGCTGGACGGTGAACCGGCAGCCACACTTCAAACAACAGCCCGCCGACCAGATCGTGGTGTGGGTGTACGCGCTCTTCGCCGACAAGCCCGGCGATTTCGTGCGCAAGTCGATGCAGGACTGCACCGGGGCGGAGATCACCCAGGAATGGCTCTACCACCTGGGCGTGCCCGAGGCGGAGATCCCGGAGATGGCCGCCGACGCGGCGACCTGCGTGCCGGTGATGATGCCCTACGTGACGGCGTTCTTCATGCCGCGCCAGGCGGGCGACCGGCCCGACGTGGTGCCCGCCGGCGCGGTGAACTTCGCCTTCATCGGCCAGTTCGCCGAGACCACCCGCGACTGCATCTTCACCACCGAGTACTCGGTGCGCACCGGCATGGAGGCGGCCTACCGGCTGCTCGATATCGACCGTGGGGTGCCGGAGGTGTACGCCTCCACCTACGACATCCGCTCGCTACTGGCGGCGACCAGCCGGTTGCGGGACGGCGAGGAGATGAGCCTGCCCGGACCGGACTTCGTCCGGCACCGGCTGCTGAAGAAGCTCGACGACACCGAGATCGGGCCGCTGCTGCGCGAGTTCGGCCTCGTCGGCGAGGACTAGGGGACACACGCGGGGCCCGATCCGTCCGGACCGGGCCCCGCGCTGTGTTCGCTGAGCTAGTTCTTGGTGATGTCCACGCCGGGAGCGGCGTCGGTGACGATCGAGTCGGCGGCCAGCACGGCGCCGCCGCCCCGCTTGCGCCGCGACCGCAGCCGCTTCTCCAGCGTCGTCGCCAGGAAGGTCAGCGCCAGGTTCAGCGAGATCATGATCAGCGCCACGACGATCAGCGCGGGGATGGTGTTCTGCTGCGAGGCACCCTCCTGCTGACCGGCGCGCACCAGTTCCACATAGGTGATCTGGTAGCCCAGCGCGGTGTCCTTGAGCACGACCACCATCTGCGACACCAGGGCGGGCAGCATCGCCGTGACCGCCTGCGGCAGCAGGATCAGGCGCATCAGCTGGGTCTTGCGCAGGCCCAGCGCCACCGCGGCCTCGGTCTGGCCCTTGGGCAGCGACCGGATACCCGCGCGCACGATCTCGGCGATGACCGAGGCGTTGTAGATCACCAGCGCGATGACGACCGCGGCCAGCGCCAGGTCGTCGGAGCGGAAGACCTTGTACTCGCCGAAGACGGCGAACAGGAAGATCATCAGGATCAGCACCGGGATCGCCCTGGCCAGCTCGACGATCGCGCCCGCGGTCCAGCGGATCCACTTGTGATCCGACAACCGCAGGATGCCGAAGATCATGCCGAAGATCAGCGCGAACACGATCGAGATGACCGCCGCGGTCAACGTGCCCCGCAGACCGGGCAGCAGGTAGGTCTCCCAGACGCCCGCTTCCAGGAACGGCTTCCACTTGGCCGCGGTGAACTGACCCTGCTCGTCGAACGCGTCGAACAGCAGCCAGCCGAAACCGGCCAGCGCGAGCACGACCAGGACCGAGTAGAGGTGATGCCGCAGGCGCGCGCGGGGGCCCGGCGCGTCGAAGAGGACCGAAGCTGCGCTCATCGGGCTACCTCGAATCGCTTGGCCAGCCAGCCGAAGAACAGGCCGGTCGGCAGGGTGAGAATGACGAAGCCGAGGGCGAAGATCGCACCGATCGCGAGCAGCGCGGCCTCGTTCTCGTTCATCTCGCTCATCAGGAAGGCGGCCTCGCCGACACCGATCACCGAGGCGATGGTCGAGTTCTTCGTCAGGGCGATCAGCACACTGCCCAGCGGGGCGATGACCGCGCGGAAGGCCTGCGGCAGCACCACCAGGCGCAGGTTCTGCGCGAAGCCGAAGCCGAGCGAGCGGCCCGCTTCGGACTGGCCCAGCGGCACTGTGTTGATGCCCGAGCGCAGCGACTCGCACACGAAGGCCGCCGTGTAGACGCTCAAGCCGACGATCGCCCAGCGATAGTTGTTGTCCGAGAGCGAATCACCGGCCAGCTTCCAGCCCAGGGTCGTGTACAGGCCCAGCGAGCAGAACACGATGATCAGCGTCAGCGGGGTGTTGCGGAAGATCGAGACGTAGGCGGAGCCGACCCAGCGCGCGACCGGGATGGGGGACACGCGCATGGCGGCGACGAGGGTGCCGAGGAGCAGCGCGCCGATCGCGGAGAAGAACGTCAGCTTGATGGTCACCCAGAAGGCGTCGAGGATTTCGGAGTCGTACCTCGAGATCAGGTCGAACACGGACGCGCGTCCTCCGATCGATGTGTAAGGGCCAGCAGGACTCGACCGCGGTGGCGGCCCGGGACTCCCGGACCGCCACCGCGGCGGTGATCAGTAGCGGTCGACGGTCGGCGGCTGCGGGATCGCGAAACCGGTGCCGGCGAAGGACTTCTCCAGCGCGGCCTTCCACGAACCGTCGGCGATCATCGCCTCGATCGCGTCGTTGATCTTGGTGCGCGCCTCGGTCTCGCCCTTCTTGATACCGATGCCGTACTTCTCGGTGGTGAAGGGCTTGTTGACCAGCTTGTAGGAGCCCGGCGACTGCGCGGCGTAACCGGCGAGGATGACGTTGTCGGTGGTCACCGCGTCCATCGCGCCGCCCCGCAGCGCCTCGATGCACAGCGAGTAGGTGTCGTAGGTCTGCAGCTGCGCCTGCGGGAACTTGTCCTTGATGTTCTGGGCAGGGGTGGAGCCCTTCACCGAGCACACCTTCTTGCCCGCCAGCGAGTCCGGGCCGGTGATGTCGGTGTTGTCGGCGCGCACCAGCAGGTCCTGACCGGCGATGTAGTACGGGCCGGCGAAGTCGACCTTCTCCTTGCGCTTGTCGGTGATCGAGTAGGTCGCGACGACGTAGTCGACCTGACCGTTCTCGAGCAGCGTCTCGCGCTGCGCCGACGGCGACTCCTTGAAGGTGATGTTCTCCGGCTTCACGCCGAGCTTGTCGGCCACGTACTTGGCCACCTCGACGTCGAAGCCGCTGTAGGTGCCGTCGGTGTTGCGCAGGCCCAGACCCGGCTGGTCGAACTTGATGCCGACGGTCAGCTTGCCGTCCTTGGCGTGGTCGAGCACCGACCCCTCGTCACCGCCGCCACAGCCCGCGGTGAGCGTGGCAGCCAATGCCAGTGCCGCGGCGCCGATTCCGACCCGCATCGCACGATTGATCCTCATCGAGTGTCCTTCTCCTGGTGATGGGTGGTGGTCAGTGACTGAGAATTTTGCCGAGGAAGTCCTTGGCCCGGTCCGAGGCGGGTGCGGTGAAGAAGGTCTCCGGCGCGGTGTCCTCGACGATCTCGCCGTCGGCCATGAACAGCACGCGGTCGCCGGCCCGGCGGGCGAAGCCCATCTCGTGGGTCACGACGAGCATCGTCATGCCCTCCTTGGCGAGCGAGACCATCACCTCGAGCACTTCGTTGACCATCTCCGGGTCCAGCGCGGAGGTGGGCTCGTCGAAGAGCATCACCTTCGGGTCCATCGCCAGCGAGCGGGCGATCGCGACGCGCTGCTGCTGGCCGCCGGAGAGCTGGGCGGGGTACTTGTCGGCCTGGTTGGCGATGCCGACCCGGTCGAGCAGGGCCAGCGCGTGCTTGCGCGCCTCGTCCTTCTTGATGCCGCGCACCTTCAGCGGCGCGAGCATGACGTTGTCGAGAATCGTCTTGTGCGCGAACAGATTGAACGACTGGAACACCATGCCGACCTCGGCGCGCAGCGCGGCCAGCGCCTTGCCCTCGGCGGGCAGCGCGACGCCGTCGATGGCGATGTCGCCGGAGTCGATCGGTTCGAGCCGGTTGATGGTGCGGCACAGGGTGGACTTCCCCGAGCCCGAGGGGCCGAGGACGATCACGACCTGCCCGCGGGGGACTTCCAGGTTGATGTGGCGCAGGACGTGGAGTTCACCGAAGTGTTTGTCCACGTTGCGCATCGAGATCATCGGCGGCGCGCCAGCAGTGGCGGCGGCGTCGGCTTTCCCGGTCGCGGGTGCGGCGTCGTCGGTCATGGTCAGAAACCTTAGGCGTTCTTCGGAGATTTGCCCGGCTTTCCGTGACTCGCCGCCACGGCACGCCGAAACGACACCGGCCGGTAACCTGCCGGTACCACGGGCGACTCCCGGACGCGACGCAGACCACATCAGGGGCGGGCCGTACCCTGGACGGGTGGATTCGAACGGACAGAACGCGACGGAGCGCGCGGTGACGCAGGCGCGCAGTTACGAGGTCCGCACCTTCGGCTGCCAGATGAACGTACACGACTCCGAACGCTTGTCCGGCCTGCTCGAAGACGCGGGCTATGTGAAGGCCGCGCCCACCGACACCCCCGACCTGGTGGTGTTCAACACCTGCGCGGTGCGCGAGAACGCCGACAACAAGCTCTACGGCACCCTGGGCCACCTGGCGCCGGTGAAGCAGGGCAGGCCCGGCATGCAGATCGCCGTCGGCGGCTGCCTGGCGCAGAAGGACCGCGAGACCGTCGTGCGCAAGGCGCCCTGGGTCGACGTGGTGTTCGGCACACACAACATCGGCTCGCTGCCGGTGCTGCTCGAACGGGCCCGGCACAACGAGGAAGCCCAGGTCGAGATCCTCGAATCGCTCGAGGCGTTCCCCTCGACGCTGCCCGCCAAGCGGGAATCGGCCTACGCCGGCTGGGTGTCGATCTCGGTGGGCTGCAACAACACCTGCACCTTCTGCATCGTGCCCGCGCTGCGCGGCAAGGAGGTCGACCGCCGCCCCGGTGACGTGCTCGCCGAGGTGCAGGCGCTGGTCGATCAGGGCGTGCTCGAGGTGACGCTGCTCGGCCAGAACGTCAACTCCTACGGCGTGAACTTCGTGGACCCGGAACAGCCGCGTGATCGCGGGGCCTTCGCCCAGCTGCTGCGCGCGACCGGACAGATCGAAGGCCTCGAGCGGGTGCGGTTCACCTCCCCGCATCCGGCCGAGTTCACCGACGATGTCATCGAGGCGATGGCGCAGACCCCGACCGTCTGCCCGCAGCTGCACATGCCGCTGCAGTCCGGGTCGGACCGGGTGCTCAAGGCGATGCGTCGCTCCTACCGCAAGGAGCGCTTCCTGGGCATCATCGACAAGGTGCGCGCGGCGATGCCGCACGCCTCGATCACCACCGACATCATCGTGGGCTTCCCCGGCGAGACCGAGGAGGACTTCCAGGAGACCCTGGACGTGGTGCGCCGGGCGCGGTTCACCAGCGCCTACACCTTCCAGTACTCCAAGCGGCCGGGAACCCCGGCCGCCGAACTGCCCGACCAGCTGCCCAAGGCGGTGGTGCAGGAGCGCTACGACCGGCTGATCGCCCTGCAGGAGCAGGTCTCGCTCGAAGCCAACCAGGCGTTGATCGGCACCGAGGTGGAACTGCTCGTCGCCGACGGCGCGGGCAAGAAGAACGCCGCCACCGCCCGGATGAGCGGTCGCGCGCGCGACGGCAGGCTGGTGCACTTCCGGCCCGGCACCGACGCGGGGATCCGCCCGGGCGACATCGTCGTCGTCGACATCACCGAGGCCGCGCCCCACCACCTGATCGCCGACGGCGCGGTGAAGTCGCACCGGCGCACCAGGGCGGGCGACGCGCACGAGCGCGGCGTGACGCCGAAGACCGAACCGATCGGCGTCGGCCTGGGGCTGCCGCGGATCGGCGCGCCCGCGGTCGAGCCGGTCACCAGTGGCTGCTCGACCGGCTGCTCGTGAGCTCGACGCCGGAGGACCCCGAACCTACTACCGGTCGTAGTGGGTCGGGTGCCGACGGCGCGGACGGTGATGGCACAGTAGAGCCGGGCGCACACGAGACCAGCAACGATCAGCCTGCGAACAGGAGCGACAACGCGGTGAACCGGGTGGACGACAAGGAATTCGAACAGTTCCGCGGCGAACTCGACGCGGTGGAACGCCGCATCGCCGGCGAGATCGATCCCGGCGCGCGGGCGCTGGTCGTGGCGGGCGCGGTCTTCGCGCTGCTGATCTCGCTGGTGCTGCCGACCGCGGGCACCGCGCGCGGGTTCGACGTGCTGCTCAACACCGAGGCCGCGGGGGTCGAGCACATCGGCCTGCCCTCGCGGATCTTCGTCTGGCTGGTCATCGTCTTCGGTGTCGGCTTCTCGCTGCTGGCGCTGACCACCCGCCGCTGGGTGCTGGCCTGGCTGGCCTGCGCGGGCTCGGCGGTCGGCAGCGTGTTCGGCGTGCTGTCGATCTGGCACCGGCAGACCCCCGGCCTGGGCAACTACGAGGGCGCCGGCCCCGGCATCGGCCTGATCCTGGGCACCATCGCGATCATGGTGCTCACCTTCCACTGGATTCGCGTGGTCTGGAGCCGCACCGCCGTGCAGCTCGCCGCCGAGGAGCAGCGCCGCAACGCCGCGCGCGAGGCCGAGGAACGCGATCGTAAGCGCCTGACCGGCGAATAGCCCGCGGAACGAGTGAACCCCCGACCATCCGGTCGGGGGTTCACTCGTTTCGCGAGCTCAGCGGTTGCTGACCGCGCCTTCGGCGGCCTCGGCCCATTCACGCCACTGCTTGGCCTGCTCGAGCGCCTTCTCCGCGTCGCGCTTCTTGCCCGCCGCGGTGGCCTTGGCGGCCTGCTCCTCGAACTGGGCGACCCGCTCGCGGAACTGCGCGGCGCGCGCCACCGCCTCCGGATCGGTGCGCCGCCACTGCTGGTCGGCGGCGTCGCGCACGCGCTTCTCGATGGCGCGCAGCTTGCCTTCCAGCTCCTGCATGCGCTCGCGCGGCACCTTGCCGACGGCGTCCCACTTGTCCTGCAGCTCGCGCAGGGCGTTGCGGGCGGCGTCGAGCCCGGTGGCCGGGTCGATGTGCGCGTAGGCGCGCAGCAGCTCCTCCTTGGCGGTGGCGTTGTGCTCGAACTCGGCGTCGCGCTCGGAGACCGCCGCGTTGCGCGCGGCGAAGAACACGTCCTGGGCGCTCTTGAACCGCCGCCACAGCGCCTCGTCGGCCTCGCGCGGGGCGCGGCCCGCCGCCTTCCACTCGGTGAGCAGGTCGCGGAATACCGCGGCCGTGCCGGTCCAGTCGGTCGAGCCCGACAGTTCCTCGGCGCGTACGCACAGCTCTTCCTTGCGCGTCTTCGCCGAAGCGCGCTCGCGGTCGAGCTCGGCGAAGTGCGCGCCGCGCCTGCGGTTGAACGCCTCGCGGGCCTTGGAATAGCGCTTCCACAGAGCGTCGTCGACCTTGCGGTCGACCCCGCGGATGGACTTCCACTCGTCGAGGATCTCGCGCAGCCGGTCGCCCGCGTGCTTCCACTGGGTGGACTCGGCGGCGATCTGCTCGGCCTCGGCGGCAAGGGCTTCCTTGCGCTCGGTGTGCTCGTGCCGGGCGCGCTCCTTCTCCTCCTTGGCGTGCGCGGCGGCCTCTTCGGAGTGCTCGGTGATCGCCTGCAGACGCACGGCCAGGCCGTCGATATCGCCGATGACGGCCGCGGTCGGCAGTGTCTCGGCGATCGCGAGTGCGGCCGCCTTGGTCTTGCGGGCGTCGGCGCCCGCGGCCAGCCTGGCCTCGAGCAGCGCCACCTCGGTGGCCAGGTCGTCGAAGCGGCGGCCGAAGTGCTCGAGTCCTTCGGCGGCGTCGCCCGCCTGCCAGGACCCGATGATCCGCTCGCCGTCGGCGGTCTTGACCCACGCGGTGCCGTCCTCGTCGACCCGGCCCCACTTGCTGGGGTCGGTGACCGTCGGCACGACGACCGGATGCGGATGGGGTTGATCGGGGCCCGGCGCCGGTTTCACGGCGTGTGGCTTCGGCGGACGCGGAGACTTTCCGCCGGGCTTGGGGGTACCGGACGGTCGCGGGCCCGGACCGGGGGTGGGCTTCGCGGTTCCGTTGCTGTCGGTCATTGCTCTCCGTCCCTGCCGCGCGTCACGGCTGCCTGGTTACGCCCTAGCACATCCCATTGAACCCGGTCGGAGCCGAGGAAACCATCGATCCGAGTGATCGGATGCCGGATTTCCTGGGATTTCGTCCCGGACGACGTGGGTAGTCGCACCTGAAAACACTAGCAATCTCGGCGGGCATCACCGCGCCGGACACTCGCAGACGGCTGCCCGGTCGCGGTGCGGCGGGTGCGGCCCCCGGCGCGCGGTACGGCTACGGTTACCGCGTGTTCTCGATAGCGGCCCTGGTCCCGTCGCCGCCGATGCTGGTGCCCGAACTGTGCGGGCGCCGGGTGGCAGCGGGCAGTGATCCCGACGACCCGACCGCGGTGCTGCGCGCCGCCGCCCTCGACGCCGCGGCCACGCTCGCCGCCGCGACCGACCGCTGGACGGTCGTCGGCGTCGGCGCGCGCGACCAGAACTTCGCGTCCACGACCAGAGGGACGTTCCGTGGCTTCGGCGCCGACGTCGTCGTCGGGCTCGGCCCGGCGGGGCCGGACGCGGCCCCAGCAGACCCCCAGCTTCCCCTGCCGGTCCTGGTCGCCGGATGGTTGCGCGAGCAGGTCGCCCCCGGGATCTCGGTGGCGGCGCGGCTGCTGGCCGCCGACACCACGCCCGCGGACTGTGCCAGGGCGGGCGCGGCGCTGCGGGCCGAACTCGACGCCGACCCCGCCCCGCACGCGGTGCTGGTCGTCGCCGACGGCGCGGCGAC
>NZ_LPNR01000054.1 GCF_019266065.1 Nocardia sp. MH4
CGTACTGGCGGCGGCGTCGCAGCGGCCCGCCGACGCCGAGCTCGACCTCGCCTTCGCCACGGTGCCGCAGACGGATTCGCCGCGCCGCACGCGTGAGCCGGTCCGGACCGAGCGCGGGCCGCGGCAGGCGAGCCGTCCCGCCGAGGCGGCGCTGTACGCCCGGGTGTCCGGGGTCGGGCGGGCCGGGGGAGTGCATCCGGTGCGCCGGGTCGAACAGGCGCAGATCGGTTTCGCCGCGCTGGCGGTGGCGGCCTTGGTGACCGCGCTCGTCGTCGTGGCCTTCCTCGGCCTGGCGCACCTGCGCGCGGGGAGTTTCGGTGACCGGTTCGAACCGGCGGAGCCGGGGATTTCGCAGTCGGTGGACGCGGGCGCGGGTGGACTGTCCGGGACAGTTCGCTGAGGTGAAAATGCCTGAACAGAACGGGGTTTCGGGTAGTTTCGGCGACCGTGAAGATCGACCGCGTCCCCGAAAAGCGCCCCAGAACTAGAACGTGTTGTTACGGTGACGGGCATCCTGAACCGAGGCGGGTAGGGGCCTCGGCGTAACCGGATGCGAGGTCATGTGCGCCGCTACTCGATCGTTGTGCTGCTCGGTCTGCTCCTGGGTGCGGTGCTGACGCCACCGGCCCACGCGACCCCCGGCTACGCCGACTATCTCGATCTCCCCGCGCTCAACGCCGACGGCGAATTCGGCGGCGGTCTGCACCCGGCGTTGCCCCTGAGCGAACCTCCACTGCGCGCCGCGCTGGACGCCGCGCGCGCCGACGGGATCGCGCCCCCGCGCTATGCCACCCTGCTGCACCAGTATTGGCTGGTCGTCTCCACCGGCAACGCGGCCATCGATCTGGCTGCCTGGGAGCCCTCTCGCGGTGTGGCCGCCAACTCGGCGACCTTCAGCCAGGTGTATGTCAACTACTTCCGCATCGCCGCCGCCCGGCCCGACTTCTACTGGGCGGGCCTGGCCGGCATCGCGGGTGGCTCGTTCGCCTCCGGCTTCTTCGACGTCGGTGACATCGGCGCGGTGCTCTCGGTCGGTGGGATCCACGAACTCGGTACTGCCGTCGCCGAGCTGCTGCGGGCCACCCCGCCCGAGCTCGTCGCCGAGGTGCCCGCCGACATCACCGGGCTGGCGCTGCACGGCCCGCGCCTGACCGCCGCCGACCTCGCCTGGTACCAGACCCGGCTGATGATCATGCAGAAGCACATCTTCACCGACCTGGTTCCGCAGCACGAGGTCTATCTGGCCGAGGGGATGGCGGGCATCGACGAGCTGTTCGCCGCCGGCGTGATCGACGAGAGCATGCGCACCGCTTGGGCGGGTATCGACGGCGGCACCGCGGCGGGCCGGGCCGACGCGCTGGTCCGGATGACCGACCGCGAACAGAACCACATCGTCGCCGACCAGTGGGACGTCACCGCGGCCGGTCGCGACGGCATGGGCCGGGTCCTCACCTACGTCACCACCGTGGCGGGCAAACCGGCGGTGCCCGGCGTCCGCGCGCCCGGGGTGTACGCCCCGGCGACGGTGCGCGCGGGCGGACTCGGCCTGCGGACGCCGCTGCCCGACTTCAACTGGGCCGACCGCGACGACCGCTGGGCCTACATCACCGCCGACCTGGTGCCGCGCCATCTGGACCTCACCGCCGACGCGGCCCGCGCTGTGTCGGTGTTCGCCGAACCCTTCCCCGTCAAGCTCACCCGCGGCCGGATGCTCGCCCGGTTACCCGAGTTGATCGCGGACCTGACCACGCAGTGGCAGGTGGTGCAGTAGTGACAGGTATTCTGTCAAGTGCCATGGAGTGCGCCTCGACGAAGGAACCCTCGGATGCATTGCCCGTATTGCCGACACCCTGACTCGCGAGTCGTGGACTCGCGTGAAGTCGAGGAGGGCACGGCGATCCGCCGTCGGCGGTCGTGTCCGTCCTGCGGTCGCCGGTTCACCACCGTCGAGACCGCGATCCTGTCGGTGGTCAAGCGCAGCGGCGTCACCGAGCCGTTCAGCCGCGAGAAGGTGATCGTCGGTGTCCGCCGTGCCTGCCAGGGCCGCGAGGTCGACGACGACGCGCTCAACCTGCTGGCCCAGCAGGTCGAGGACGCGGTGCGCGCCAAGGGTTCTCCCGAGGTTCCGAGCCACGAGGTCGGCTTGGCCATCCTGGGCCCGCTGCGGGACCTGGACGAAGTGGCCTACCTGCGCTTCGCCTCGGTGTACCGATCCTTCACCAGCGCGGCCGATTTCGAACGCGAGATCACCGAGATGCGCAAGGCGCGCGCGGCGGCCGTCGCGACGACCGACTGACGCGCCCCGCTCACCGCCGGATCGCGCCGATCGCCTTCTCGATCCGCTTGACCGACACCGGGTACGGCGTGCCGAGCTTTTGCGCGAACAGGCTCACCCGCAGTTCCTCGATCATCCACCAGATCTCGGTGACGTCGCGGGCATGCTTGCGGCCCTCGGGCAGACTTCGCACCAGCTTGTCGTAGGCCGCCAGCATCCGGTCGACCTCGACCATGCCCTGGCGATCGCGCACCGCCGAGCCGGGCAGCGATTCCAGGCGCTGCGCCGCGGCGAGCAGATAGCGGGGCAGTTCGCGCAGCCTGGCCCGACCCCATTCGGCGACGAAACCGGGGAACAGCAGGTCGTCGAGCTGCTGGCGGACATCGTCGGCGATGTCGGCCTCGGTGGTGTCGGCCAGGGCAGCGCGGGCCCGGTGCGCGGCCGACAGGACCGGCGCGACGGCCCGGATCAGTCCGGTCACCGCGCCCGCCAGCTGTGGCCGGACGGTGGCGACCAGCGCGTCGAACTCCTCGGGTGTCCGGACCGGCCCGCCCGCGGCGGCGATGAGTTCGTCGGCGGCGGCGACCCGGCAGTCCTCGACCAGCTTGTCCAGCGATCCGTCGGGGTTCTGGCTCAGCGCCAGGCGGTCGGCGGCGGGCAGTCCGGCGGTGACGGCGCGGGTGGAGGTCGGGATCGCGGCGAGCAGCAGGGTGCGCACGCCGGCGCGCATGGCGGCGGCCTGTTCGGCCGGGGAACTGAGCACCCGCACGGCCACCCCCTCGCCCTCGGGCACCAGCGCCGGATACCCGGTCACGGTCTGCCCGGCCACCTCCCGGCGCACCGTCGGCGCCACCGAGCCCAGCGACTCGGAGGTCCACACCGTCGCGGCCGGGCGTTCGGCGCCCGCCGTGGCCTTGGCCACCGACGCCGAAACCTGCGCGGCCAGCTGGGTCTTCAGCTGGGCCAGGTGCTTCGATGTGGCCAGGACGGTGCCCCGGCCGTCGACGGCGGCGAAGGTCATCCGCAGATGATCCGGAAGCGCGGTGGGCGAGAGATCGTCGGCGGTGATGGTGACCGAACCCAGCCGCGACAGCTCCCTGGCCAGCCCGATGCGCAACGGTTCGGACCGGGGGACCAGCTCGCGCAGCGCGGCCGCCGCGAAGTCGGGCGCGGGAACGACCTGGCGGCGCAAGGTCTTCGGCAGGGTCTTGATGAAGGCCGCGGCCAGTTCCTCGCGCATGCCCGGAACCAGCCAGTCGAAGCCGACGGCCCGCACGTGGGCGAGCTGTTCGACCGGGATGCGCACGGTCACGCCGTCGTCGTCCTGGCCGGGTTCGAACTGGTAGGTCAGCGGGAAGCTGAGCTCACCCTGGCGCCAGGCGTCGGGGAAATCGGTCGGGTCGAGCGCGGCGGTCCCCGCGTTGACCACGGTCTCGGTGGCGAAGTCGAGCAGGGCGGGGTCGGTGCGTTCGGCCTTGCGCCACCAGCTGTCGAAATGCCGGACCGAGACGATGTCGGCGGGGATGCGCTGGTCGTAGAACTCGAACAGCACCTCGTCGTCGACGAGGATGTCGCGGCGGCGGGCGCGATGCTCGAGATCGGCGACGTCGTCGATCAGCGCCCGGTTGCGGGCGAAGAAGCCGTGCCGGGTCTGCCATTCGCCCTGGACCAGGGCGTGCCGGAGGAACAGCTCGCGCGACAGTTCCGGATCGATGCGCCCGTAGTCGACGGGACGGCCGGTGACCAGCGGCACGCCGTAGAGCGTGGCCCGCTCGTAGGCCCGGGCCGCGCCGCGCTTGGACGACCAATGTGGTTCGGAGTAGGTGCGTTTGACCAGATCGCCCGCGAGCCGCTCGGCCCACTCGGGCTCCACCTTCGCCGCGATGCGGCCCCACAGCCGCGAGGTCTCCACCAGCTCGGCCGCCATCACCCAGCGCGGCGGCTTCTTGGCCAGCGAGGATCCGGGGAAGATCATGAACTTCGCGTTGCGCGCGCCCAGGAACTCCCGTGACTCCGCCTCGCGCACACCGATATGCGAGAGCATGCCCGCCAGCAGGGACTGATGGATCTGCGCGCTCGGCCACGGCATCGCCGCCTCAGCCGCCGAATCCGCAGCTTCGCGACCGCCTTTCGCCGTCGCGGCGCTCGTGATCGAATTCCGCCCGGGCCGCGATGCCGCTGCGCCGCGCCCGCCTCGGGCGGAGCCGCCGCCGGGCCGACTCGATGACTGCTCGCCTTGCCCGTCCTCGGCCCTCGACTGCGGTAGCTCGCGGTCGGCGCGTCCGCGTCCGCGACGACTCCGGTTCGGGGTCGCACCGTCCTCGACCGCGACGACGGCATTCTCGCGAGGCGTGCCCGCGGCGTTCCAGCCGAGCCCGCGGGTGATGGTGCGCAGCTGACCGTGCAGATCCTGCCACTCCCTGATCCGCAGGTAGTGCAGGAACTCGTCGCGACACATCCGGCGGAACTGGTTGGACGACAACGACTTGCGCTGCTCGGTCAGGTAGTCCCACAGGCGCAGGTAGGCCAGGAAATCCGAACCGTCGACGGTGAAGCGCGCGTGCTGGGTGTCGGCGGCCTGCTGATGGTCCACCGGTCGCTCGCGCACATCCTGGATGGACAGCGCCGCCACGATCACCAGCACCTCGTCCAGGCACCCGTTGCGATGCGCTTCGACGAGCATGCGCGCCATCCGGGGGTCGACCGGCAGCTGCGACATCTCCCGGCCGATCGAGGTGAGCGTGAGACGGCCACCCGAATCCGCTTCGCCGTCCACCGCTTTCGCGCTGCCGTGGGCCAGCGCGCCCAGTTCCTCCAGTAGCGCGATGCCGTCGCGGATGGCGCGGCGATCGGGCGCCTCGACGAAGGGGAAGCTCTCGATGTCGCCCAGCCCCAGCGCCGTCATCTGCAGGATGACCGCGGCGAGGTTGGTGCGCAGGATCTCCGGTTCGGTGAACGCGGGCCGCGACTCGAAATCGTCCTCGGAGTACAGGCGGATGCAGATGCCGTCGGCGACCCGGCCACAGCGGCCCGAGCGCTGCCGCGCCGAGGCCTGCGAGACCGGTTCGATCGGCAGCCGCTGCACCTTGGTGCGCATCGAATAGCGGGAGATGCGGGCGGTGCCGGGGTCGACCACGTAGCGGATGCCGGGCACGGTCAGCGAGGTCTCGGCGACGTTGGTGGCCAGCACCACCCGGCGGCCGGTGTGCGGGGCGAACACCTTGTGCTGCTCGGCCGCCGACAGGCGCGCGTAGAGCGGCACGATCTCGGTGCGGGGGAGTTTCAGATCGCGCAGGGCGTCGGCGGTGTCGCGGATCTCGCGTTCGCCGGACAGGAAGACCAGCACGTCGCCGTCGCCCTCGGCGAACAATTCGGTGACCGCGTCGGCGATGGCGTCGGTGGGGTCGCGATCGACGACGCGGGTGTCCTCGTCGTCGTCCTCGGTGCCGGGCAGTTCCAGTGACAACGGGCGATAGCGCAGCTCGACCGGGTACGACCGGCCCGACACCTCGACGATCGGCGCGGGCGTGCCCTGCGCGTCGGCGAAGTGGCGGGCGAACAGCTCGGGATCGATGGTGGCCGAGGTGATGATCACCTTGAGATCGGGGCGCTGGGGCAGCAGCTGTTTGAGGTACCCGAGCAGGAAGTCGATATTGAGGCTGCGTTCGTGCGCCTCGTCGATGATGATCGTGTCGTAGCGGCGCAGCAGCCGGTCGCGCTGGATCTCGGCGAGCAGGATGCCGTCGGTCATCAGCTTGACCAGCGTGCGGTCGGAGGCCTGGTCGGTGAAGCGGACGGTGTAGCCGACCACGTCACCCAGCTCGGTGCCCAGTTCCTCGGCGATGCGCTCGGCCACGGTGCGCGCGGCCAGGCGCCGTGGCTGGGTGTGGCCGATGGTGCCGCGGATGCCGCGGCCGAGCTCGAGGCAGATCTTCGGGATCTGGGTGGTCTTGCCGGAGCCGGTCTCCCCGGCCACGATCACGACCTGGTGCGCGGCGATGGCGGCGGCGATGTCGTCGCGGCGCGCGGAGACCGGGAGTTGCTCGGGGTAGGTGATCGGCGGGACCGCCGCGCGGCGATTCGCCACGCGGGTCTCGGCGGCGGCGATCTCCGCCTCGAGAGCGGGCAGGTGCTCGGGGCGCGACCGGTCGAGCTTGCGCCGGAGCCGGTATTCGTCGCGCAGCGAGACCTCCGCCAGGCGGGTGCGCAGCGCGCGGGTACCGGTGCTAGCTGTCCTGGTCATTGCGCCTACCAGCCTAGCGAAGCCCGCCACCGGTTTTCCCGCCACGCCGTCGACGGCCGGTGCGGTCGAGACCAACGACACACCGGCGGCGGGTGCTGTTCGCCCGCGCGTGTCCGGTCCGGTCGCGGTCGATGCGGCGACGCGATGTTCCAGACCGGCGTTTTCGCGGTCGGCGCATGCGATGATCCCGACATGAGCGCAGCGATGGGCACGGCGTGGTGGATCAGGATTCTGCGGATCGGGTTCGGCGTCCTCGGTGCGGTCGCGCTGCTGTGGATTCCGGTGCGCAACATCGACTCCGCGACGTTCTCGCTGGCCAACTATCTGAGCTACTTCACCGTCGAATCGAACATCCTCGGCGTGATCGCGTTGCTCGTGGGCGGGCTGCTCGCGCCGCAGGGGCGTGGCTGGCAGCTGTTCCGCGGCGCGGCCACGCTCTACATGCTCATCACGATGGTCGTGTACGCGGTGTTGCTGTCGCGCATCGACGTGATGCTCAACGACAAGTGGATCAACGATGTGATGCACCGGTATCTGCCGTTGGTGCTGTTGCTGGACTGGCTGCTGGTCGCGATGCCGCAGCGGCTGCGGCCCAGCCCGCAGCTGATCGGGCAGTGGCTGATCTTCCCGCTGCTCTACGGCGTGTACAGCTTGATCCGCGGACCCATCGTCGACTGGTATCCCTATCCGTTCATCGATCCGCGCCAGCAGGGATACCTGTCGATGGCCATCGGCCTGGTCGTGCTGACGCTGGTCTTCGCGGCGCTGGCGGTTGCCATGGCGTCGCTGGGCGATCTGCCGGCCTGGTGGCGCGAACGCAGGTCCGCGGACTGAGACATGCGCGAGTCCGCCGAGCGGGACCGCTTCGGTTCGGGTAAGTGTGGAGCCATGAATGCGCTCTGGCATGGATTCGCCGATATGGGCGCCGTCACTCGTGACGGTGCGTTCGTCGTCGCCCGTGGCGACGGTGCCTACGTCTACGACACCGCGGGCAAGCGATACCTCGACGCCACCGCCGGACTCTGGTTCGCCAATGTCGGGCACGGTCGCGCCGAGATCGCCGACGCGGTCGCCGAGCAGTTGCGCACGATCGCGCACTACTCGAACTTCGGTGATCTCACCGAGCCGCCGACCCAGGAACTGGCCGAGAAGCTGTCGCGGATCGCGCCGGTGCCGGGCAGCAAGATCTTCTTCACCTCCGGCGGTTCGGACTCGGTGGAGACCGCCGCCAAGCTGGCCCGCCGGTACTGGCACGAGCTGGGCCGCACCGACAAGAAGATCCTGGTCGGGCGCCGCCTGGCCTACCACGGCATGCATTACGCGGGCACCTCGATCGGTGGTCTGGCCGGTAATCGGGAAGGCTACGGCGAACTGGTCACCGACACCCGCACCGTCGAATGGGACGACGCGAAGTCGCTGCTGGCCCTGATCGAGGAGATCGGCGCCGAGCAGATCGCGGCGTTCTTCTGCGAGCCGATCATCGGCGCGGGCGGGGTGTACCTGCCGCCGGCGGGCTACCTGGCCGAGGTGCGCCAGATCTGCCGCGACCACGACATCCTGTTCGTCGCCGACGAGGTGGTGACCGGCTTCGGCCGGATCGGCGGCAGCTGGTTCGCCTCCACCAAGTTCGGTCTCGAACCCGACCTGGTGACCACCGCCAAGGGGCTGACCTCGGGTTATCTGCCGATGGGCGCGGTGTTCATCGCACCGCATCTGGCGGAGCCGTTCTTCGCCGGTGGCGTCTGGTGGCGGCACGGCTACACCTACGGCGGGCACGCGGGCGCGGCGGCCGCGGCGCTGGCCAATCTGGCCATCATCGAACGCGAAGGACTGCTCGAGGAGGCGGCCCGCCTGGAGAGCACCCTGCATACGCTGCTCGCGCCGCTGGCCGAGCACCCACGCGTCGCCGAGGTCCGCAGTGGTCTCGGCGCGGTGGCCGCCGTGCAGCTGGCCGATCCGTCCGAGGGCCCCGGCATGGTGAAAACCCTGCGCGAGCACGGCATCTCGGGCCGCGCCGCCGGGCAGGGCGCGATGCAGATCTCGCCGTCGTTCGTGATGACCGACGCCCAGGTCGTCGAGCTCGTCGAGGGCTTCACCCGCGCTCTGGGTTGATCGCCCACGGGGTCGGCGGCAGATGCTACCGACCCCGTTCCAGCCGCTCGGCCCGGTCGTTGAGGTAGCGCTGTTCGGGGACGCCGGCGGTCAGCCGCGCCGCGCGGCGGTAGTTCTCGAGCGCGTCGTCGATGGCGCCGGTCAGTTCGAGCAGATGGGCGCGCACCGCGTAGGTCCGATGGTGGCGCGCCATCACCGGATCGTCGAGCAGTGGCGTGACCATGGCCAGCCCGGCCGCGGGCCCGTCCGCCATCCCGACCGCGACCGCGCGGTTGAGGGTGACGATCGGGCTGGGCGCGATCCGGTCGAGCATGTCGTAGAGCACGCGGATCTGCGCCCAGTCGGTCGCGCCCCACGTCGTGGCTTCGGCGTGCACCGCCGCGATCGCCGCCTGCACCTGGAATCGGCCGACATGGCCTCGGGGCAGCACCCGTTCGAGGATCGCGACACCCTCCTCGATCGCCTGCCGATCCCAGCGGGTCCGGTCCTGCTCGGCCAGCGGGACCAGGTCACCGCCGCGCATCCGGGTCGCCGAGCGGGCGTGGGTGAGCAGCATCAGCGCCAGCGCGCCCGCGATCTCGTCGTGGTCGGGGATCGCCGCGGCCAACGCCCGGGTCAGCCGGATCGCCTCCTCGGACAGGTCTCGATCCACCAGCGCGCCACCGGCCGAGCGGGTGTGGCCCGCCACGAACAGCAGGTGGCAGACATCGAGCACGGCCGCGATCCGGGCCGGGAGCGCGTCGGCATCCGGCAGCGCGAAGCGGGCGCCCGCCGCCCGCAGGGTGGCGCGAGCCCTGGTGAGCCGCTGGGTCATGGTGCGCTCCGGCACGAGGTAGGCGGCGGCGATCTGCGCGGCGCTCAGCCCGCCGACCGCGTGCAGGGTGAGCGCGACCTGTGAGGAGCGGCTCAGGCTCGGGTGACAGCACAGCAGGAACAGGCGCAGGGTGTCGTCGCCGTCGTCGGGCACGACCTGATCGGCGGGTGGGGCGAGACCACTGTCGGCGGGCCGCGCCACCGCGACGGCCGCCTCGCGCCCCGACCGCGCCTGATCGGCCCTGACCCGATCGATCAGCCGCCGCGCGGCCACGGTGATGAGCCAGCCCCGGGGATTGGCGGGCAGTCCGTCGGTGCCCCACTGCGCGGTCGCCGCCTCGGCGGCCTCCTGGGCGGCGTCCTCGCAGTCGCCGAGATCGCCGTGCCTGCGCAGCAGGGCGGCCAGGACGTAGGGCGCCTCCCGGCGCCAGACGTCCTCGACGACCCGCTGATTCACTGGTCGTCGCCGCCCGGCCACATCGTCGGCCGCAGTTCCACGGTCTCACCCGGCCCGGCGAACCGGGCGACGATCTGTTCGGCCCGCTCCTGGCTCTCCACATCGATCAGGAAGAACCCGGCCAGGTGTTCCTTGGCTTCGGAGTAAGGTCCGTCGCTGACCAAGGGCTTGCCGTCGGCCCAGCGATACAGCCGCGAGGTCTCCGGCGCCGCCAGCGCCTCCCCGGTGACCAGCTCGCCGCGCTCGTGCAGCTCGCCGAGCAACTGCTCGAACTCCGCGTTGCCCCGGTCCCGCTCCGCCTGCGACAGCGCCTGGTATTCGGGCAGGTAGTCGCTGGTGGGGTGGCCCCACGGCTGCGGGTTGGAATGGATCAGGATCACGTACTTCATCTCGGCTCCTCACGATCGTCGATGCGCCCGTCTCGGCCCATCCTCACCCGGAACGTCGGAGCCGATCGGGTGTTGTCGACATCGCGGGTCAGCCGAGGGCGAGAGTGAAGAACTGGCTGTGCGGATCGAGGACGTAGTCGGCGAACGGCCCGCACTCGGTGAAACCGTGCCGCAGGTAGAGGCGGCGCGCGGGGGCGAAGAACTCGTGGGAGCCGGTCTCCAGGCTCAGTCGCGCATAGCCGCGCCGCCGTGCCTCCGCGACGATGCCGGCCAGCACGCCCGCGGCGACGCCACGGCCGGTGAACCCGTCGGCGGTGCGCATGGATTTGATCTCGCCGTGGGCGGGGTCGAGTTCCTTGAGCGCACCGCACCCGGCCAGCTCGTCGCCCACCCAGGCACTCCACACCGTGACAGCGGGATCGCGCAGGGCGGCCAGATCGAGGGCGTGCATGCTGTCGGCGGGGGAGTTGGCGGCCATCTCGGTGTGGTGGCCGGTCAGCAGGTCGCGGATGGGGGCGCCGGAGAGATCGTCGACCGTCACGCGCAATGCCTGCGCCGAGGCCACGGAGTGTGCGTCGGACATCGGTCCATGATCCGTCATCACCGGTGCGCGCGTTCGCGTGGGGGCAAACGCCCCCGCGGGCACCGTGGTCGATGCGAGCATGGGGAGCGCGGGTCTCGACTCGAAGGTGGTGGGGTGTGGCCGAATTCGTTGAGCACTATGCACTCGTGCGGTGGCCGGTGGTCGCCGCGTTCGTGCTGGCGACGATCATCGTCGCGCGGCGGTTGACCGGCCGGGTGGCACCCAGCCACCGGGTCGACGCGGCGGCCGACAGCGCCCACCTGCTCATGTGCCTGATGATGCTGGCGATGCTGGTGTTCCCCGCCGCGACCCATCCGCTGGCCGTGCGCGGCGTGCTCACCGCACTCACCGTCGCCTTCGCGATCCTGCTGGTCGAGCGTGTTCTCGACCGGGGGGCCGCGGCGGGGCCGGACGGCGTGCTCGCACTCGGCTACCACACGCTGGCGGCCGCGGCGATGCTGTACGCGATGGCCGGTCACGGTGGCGAGCACGAGAGCGGTCCGGGCTGGCTCGCGGCGGCGCTGGCCGCGCTGTTCGCGCTCGACGCCCTGCTCGCGCTCGGTACCGTCGGTCACGGCCCGCGCCCGCACCGGTTCGTCCACCCCGTCGGCGCCCATCCACTGACCTCGGCGCTGATCCCCCATGTGGTGATGGATATCGGTACCGCCTTCATGCTGATCGCCGCGATCGGGTAGTGAATACCGATCCACAACCGCTCGCGCTGCGAATTGCCGTTGTGTGGACAGGAATTCGACGATGAACCGGCAGCGTAGTCCCGACCCGGCGGCCGGTGGCGTCGAGCGGTCCGTCCCCGACCTCCCGTCCGAGCCCGACGACCGCGACGCGCTGCGCACGCTCTTCCGGGCCACCGGGGCCGCGGCCTTCGGTCTCGCGCTGCGGATACTGCACCGCCGGGGCGCGGCCGAAGACGTTGTCCGCGAGGGATATCGGCGGTTGCGCACGACACCGTGGACGGTCGATCCCGAGCCGCCGGCGCCGCCGGGCGACCCCGCGGCGGACTCCGGTCCCGATCTCGGGACACCCTGGGGCCGTTCGGCATTCGTCGGCGGTCAGCGTCGCGACACCGGTTTCGGCCGCGGCGCGGTCTACGATCGCGACGGCTCCCGGGTCGGCGGCGTCCGCCCGCCCGCGTCCGAGCCGGAGCTGCTGGCCCCCTATGTGGGTCGCGGCGAACCGGAGTTCAGCGCCGAGCAGACCTGGCTGCTGGCCCAGGTCCATCGGCTCGCCGTGCAACGGCTGCGGCTGGACCGCCACGACCGCGACGACATCCCCTGGCTCGCCGCCTCGGCCCGGCTCGGTTTCGCCGACCCGCTCGACAGTCACTGCGAGGTGTTCGTGCTCGCCTACTACGGTGGGCGCACCTACCGGGCGATCGGCCGCGAACTGGGCCTGCGGGTGCCCGCTGTCACCCGGCTGCTCGCCGAGAGCGTGGAGCGGCTGGCCGAGCAGCGGACCCTGCCCGTGGGCCCCGCGCGATCCTGGAGCCCCCCGGGCTCACTGCTCGCCTTGGCCGACGCCTACGCCCTCGACGCGGTCGCCGAACTCGAACACCACCACATCGAGAACAAGCTGGCCACCGTGAGCCCGGCCGGCCTGGCACAGTTCGCCGACCGGGTCCGGGGGGTGCACGACGTGCTCGCCCGCCTGGCGGTCGAGGACCAGCGCACGCCGCCCCGGCACCTGGAAGCCAGGATCCTGGCCGACCTGACCAGCCCCGACACCTCCCGACGGGGGCACTGGACCGCCCGGCCACCCTGGCTGCGCCGCTTCGGCGGCCCGCCGGGCCACTGAGCTCAGAGCACCACCACGTGGTCCTCGGCGACCCGCCCGCCCAGGCGCACCCAGCCGTCGGAATCCCATTCGGTGTAGAGCTGAGACCCCTGTCCCTGGGTCACCACCAGGCCGCGGCGCAACTGCGCGGTGAGCGCGACCGCGGCCGCACCGGTCGCCTCGTCCTCGGCGATCCCCATGGCGGGGGCGAACATTCGCGAGCGCAGGGCGCCGCGCGGTTCGTCGGTCCAGGCCCAGAAGTAGTGCTGGCCGGTGGTGATGTCCTCGGGCCGCAGCAGCGCGAGCTCCTCCGCCGAGGCCAGCTCGTGGAAGGTGAAGTCCGGCGCCCACTCGGCGCGGGCGGTGATCCAGGTCAGGCCGTCGGTCTGGGTGACGGCGACCGGACCGGCGGGCACCTGCAGGGTGTGGACCGGCGTCCGCTGCACGGCCAGCCACCACGCGGTGCCCACGCTCGGATGTCCGGCGAACGGCAGTTCCACGGTGGGCGTGTAGATCCGGACGTCGGCGACCCCGTCCACGGGATCCTGTACGACGGTGGTCTCGCTGAAGCCCAGCCGGGCGGCCAGCTCCTGCTTGTCGAGCGCGACGACATCGCCGGCCCGGGCGATGCCGAGCGCGTTGCCGAGCTGCCCGGCGGGATCGGTGAACACTCGGACGACCTCGACCTGGATGTCCGGGGCATCGGGCACATCATGTGCGTTCATGATCGCGAGCCTACCGGCCGGTACGCGGGCGTGACGGGATCGCGCGGGCCCGGTCGTGTCCTCGGGAAACGACCGCGGCCCCCGCCCGGAATCCGGTCGGGGGCCGCGGTGGGGTCACCTCAGACGGTGGCCGAGGCCAGGGCCTCGGTGGACTGCACCGCCTGGCCGACACCGGCGACGATGGCCGCCGCGCGCAGCGACTCGAAGATCACCTCGCGCGACGCACCGGCCTCGCGCAGCGTCTTCTCGTGCGCTTCCAGGCAGTGCGCGCAGCCGTTGATCGAGGAGACCGCGAACGACCACAGCTCGAAATCGGCCTTGTCGACGCCCGGGTTGCCGATGATGTTCATCCGCAGACCGGCGCGCAGGTCGTCGTAGCGACCCTCCAGGAACGCCTTGCCGCGGTAGAACACGTTGTTCATGCCCATGATCGACGCGGCACCCAGCGCGGCCTCGTAGGCCTCCGCGGAGAGCACGTCGGCGGCTTCCTCGGCGATCTCGCGCAGCGTGGTCGCCGAGCGGGTCGCGGCGGCCGAGGCGAGCAGGGTGCCCCACAGCTGCTGCTCGCTGAGCACCGTGGTGCGCGCGATCGAGGACAGATTGAGCTTGAGGTCCTTGGCGTACTCGGGGAGGGAGTTCTTCAGGTTCTCGATGCTCATGACAGTGGGGCTCCTCTGGGGTATTCGGTGGGAAAGGTGGATCAGACGCTGGCCGAGAGCAGTTCGCCCGCGTTGATGGTCGGATCGCCCTTCTTCCAGTTGCAGGCGCACAGCTCGTCGGACTGCAGGGCGTCGAGCACGCGCAGCACCTCGTCGACGTTGCGGCCGACCGAACCGGCGGTCACCGAGACGAACTGCACCTCGTTGTTCGGGTCGACGATGAAGGTGGCGCGGTCGGCGACACCGTCGGCGTTGAGAACGCCGGTGGCGGTGGCCAGTTCACGCTTGAGGTCCGACAGGATCGGGAAGGGGAGGGTCTTGAGATCCTCGTGCTGGGCGCGCCACTGGAAGTGCACGAACTCGTTGTCCACCGAGGCGCCGAGGACCTGCGCGTCACGGTCGGCGAACTCCTCGTTCAGCTTGCCGAACGCGGCGATCTCGGTGGGGCACACGAAGGTGAAGTCCTTGGGCCAGAAGAACACGATGCGCCACTTGCCCGCGTGGTCGTCGCTGGTGATCTGGGTGAAGTAGTCGTCCGGCTGCTGCGCGTCGACCTTCGACAGGTCACCTCCGATGACGGCCTTGAGGTTGTATGCCGGGAACTGGTCGCCGATGGTCAGCAGAGCCATGCTCATCTCCTCATTCGTGGTGTGGTCGCGCTCGTCGTGTGAGCCCGTAGGGATCTTGCCGAAAGCGTACTGAAAGGTAAAGCCGATTGCTCGTCGTACACTGATAGGCGTGACTGATCAGACTTATCAGCCAACCCTGTCGCAGCTGCGTGCGTTCGTCGCTGTCGCCGAATACCGGCATTTCGGTACCGCCGCAGCGCGTTTGACTGTGAGCCAACCCACGTTATCGCAGGCGTTGGCATCATTGGAAAACGGACTCGGGCTGCAGCTGATCGAGCGCAGTACCCGCCGCGTACTGGTCACCGCGGCCGGGATGCGGCTGCTGCCGCAGGCGATGGCGACCCTCGAGGCCGCCGACCGCTTCGTCGCCTCGGCGACCGGTGACGGGCTCGGCGGCGTCCTTCGCCTGGGCATCATCCCGACCGTGGCGCCCTACGTGCTGCCGGGGCTGCTGCCCGAGCTGCGCCGCAAACTGCCCACGCTGGTGCCGCAGGTGGTGGAGGACCAGACCGCCCGGCTGCTCGACGGACTGCGCACCGGCGTCCTCGACGTCGCGTTGCTCGCGCTGCCCACCGAGGCGCCCGGTCTGGTCGAGATCCCGCTGTACTCCGAGGAATTCGTGCTCGTCACCCCGCGCGGGCACGAACTGGCCGGGCGCACCGATCTGGCCGCGCCGGTGCTGGCCGACATGCCCCTGCTGCTGCTGGACGAGGGGCACTGCCTGCGCGACCAGACCCTCGAACTGTGCCGCACCGCCGAGGTGCACCCCGGTGCGGTCGGCGACACCCGCGCCGCCTCGCTCACGACCGTGGTGCAGTGCGTCGCGGGCGGTCTCGGGGTGACCCTCATCCCGCAGATGGCGGTGGCCGCCGAGACCGCTCGCGCCACGCTCGACACCGCGCGCTTCGCCGATCCCGCGCCGGGCCGCACGATCGGGCTGGCATATCGGGGGTCATCCGCGCGAGCCGAGGATTACGAATACCTCGCAGCGGTGATCAGATCGAAGCGGCCCTTTTAGATCTCATCTGTTCGTACGACGATATTCCGGGCCGTCGGTGCTGTCCTTTATAGGGTGACGATTCCGTCATGGAGTCGGCACGACAAATGTGGGAGACAGTCTAAGGAATGGCCATGTACAAGATTCGTTCAACCATCGCGGTGCTCGCCTGTGCACCGATGATCGCCCTAGGTGCCGGTGTAGCCGGCGCAGCGCCCGCGGCGGACCCCGTCCCCGTCGCACCGGTGCCGGTCCAGGTCGAGCCTGTTGTGTTGTCACCGTTCATCACGATCCCCGGTGCCTTCCTCGCATGCGGCATCGTCTTGATCACGGTCCCCATCTTGTTCCCGGTCTGCGTGGTCTGACACGCAGATGCCGAAAACAGGAAGCACTCGAGGCACTCCCGCACATCAGCGCGGGAGTGTCCCTATGACACGGGGTCGGTGGTGGACTCTCGCCGCCGCACTGCTGCTGATCTGGGGTACCGCCGGGACCGCGCAGGGAGCTGCCCCGGTGACCCTCGGTGGCGGCTCGGGCATCGTCCTCGACGACGGCTCCACCTGCACACTCACGACCATCGGCCGAGATGGTTCCGGTCGGCTGGTCGGCTTCACCGCCGCGCACTGCGCTGCGGCCGGTGCGGGCATGGGTGTGGCCGCGGAGGCCGATCCCGAGGCGGGCAACGTCGGCACGATCGCGCTGGTGGGCAGCGACCTGGACTACGCGGTCATCGCCTTCGACGAGGGCGCGGTGATCCCGGTGAACCACGTCGGCTCGACCACGATCACCGACGTCGGAGTGCCCGCGCAGTTCCCGGCCGTCGCGTGCAAGGAGGGACGAACCACCGGGCAGACCTGTGGCCTGGTCTACGGGGACGTCTTCGGTGGCGCCTCGTGGACGTTGACCCAGATCTGCGTGATCGTCGGCGATTCGGGCGCGCCCGTCGTCGTCGGTTCGACGCTCGTCGCGATCGTCAACGGATATATCGGGCTGCCGTGTATCGGTCCCCAGGTCGGCGCGAATTTCTCGCTGATTCTCGCCGACGTCGACGCGCAGGGTGGAATCGGCGCGGGATACCATCCGATTTGATGCGCGAATAGTTACTGCGCGGAAATGGCAGTGGTCAACAACAGCCGGACCAATTCGGCCTGACGGTGTGTTTTCGTCTTGGCGAAAATATGCTGCAGGTGGGTGCGGGCGGTGAATACCGAGACCGAGAGCTGGTCGGCGACGGCGGGCAAGCCGTCGCCGCGCAGCACTCCCATGGCCACCAGGGTCTCGGCATCGGTCAGGCCGTACAGATCGTGCAGCGCCGTCGGCTCCGGTTCGGGGTCGTGGTCCGGATCGGCGACCAGGAGCAGCACCGCGCGGTCCCACAGTCCGTCGCCGGCGATACCGTCGAGCGGGGAGACCCGCAGGATCAGCGGCTTGCGGCCGGAGTTGCGCGCGACCGCGACGTTGCCGCTGCTGTAGTCCGGTCCCGCGGCCTGGTCGATGAGTGAGCGCAGCCGGAGCTGGGTGGTCGACGAACCGGCCCGCAGGCAGCCGAAGGTGTCCACCGACAACCCGTCCGACTGCCGGGTGATCCGCTCGGCCATCGAGTTGGCGAAGACCACCGCCGCGTCGGTGGTGACGATCATGATCCCGTAGTGCGCCTGCTCCAGGGTCGCGAGCGCCAAGGCCCGGTCCCGCGACAGCGCGACCAGCCGGGACTGCGTTCGCAGGGCCCCGCGCAGGTGTGGCACCAGCACCCGCAGCAGCGCCAGGCTCGCGGGGTGTCCGGTGATCGACTGGTGATCGGGCATCGTCAGGCAGATCCACGACGACGGGCGATCGTCGCTGAGCCGGGCCAGGAGGCTGTTGGACAGGCCGTTGGCGTTCACCTGATCGGCGAGGGCGCTGTCGTGCCCCGGCACGGCGAACAGATCGTCGCTGGTGGCGGTGCTGCCGACCGGAAGCTGTTGCACCCGCTCGGCGATGTGCTCGAGCCGGGTCGACAGATCCGGCGGGCAACCGGCCCCCGAGGTCTTGATCGCGAAGCGGGCGGCGGCCGGATCGGCGATGACGAGAAATCCGTGGACCGCGCCGAAGGTGTCGGTGATCTCCCCGATGACCGAGTCCCATCGGTCCGGGTCGTTGCCTGCGGCGTAGATCGCGGCGATCAAGTTCGAAAAACGTTGTAGCGCTATCGACATGATGGCCTTTCCTCGACCACGGGTCGTCGGCGCGCTGCCGTCGTGCGGCGAGCGCCGCCCGGGAGGTCCCAACCTTCGAATCGTAGTCGATCTTCGCGCGGGGCGAAATGCCCTCCGCTGCCGTCCGGGTGCGCCCGCAGGCCCCTCACCTGCTATCTTGAACGTCGTTCAATTCCGTGGTGAAGGATGTCAGCCGTGCCCGATGTCGAGAAATCCCCTAAGCCCGCGGTCGGTTTCGCCGCGCGGGACCTGGCGCAGATCGCGGTGTTCGCGGCGCTGATCGCCGCCCTGGGGCTGCCGGGCGCGATCACCGTCGGGTTCAGCGGTGTCCCGATCACTCTGCAGACCCTCGGGGTGATCCTGACCGGCGCGATCCTCGGCGCGCGCAAGGGCACCGCCGCGGTCGCGGTCTTCATCGCGTTGACCCTGATCGGCCTGCCGCTGCTCTCCGGCGGCCGCACCGGTCTGACCGCGCTGGCCTCGCCGACCGCGGGCTATCTGATCGGCTGGATTCCCGCCACGCTGGTGATCGGCGCGCTGACCGCGCTGATCCTGCCGAAATATCCGATCGTGCCCGGCCTGCTGATCAACGCGCTCGGCGGCATCGTGGTCATCTACCTGTTCGGCACCGCGGGTCTGCTGATCCGCACCGATCTCGGGGTGTGGGCGGCGGTGTCGACCAACTTCGCGTTCGTGCCCGGTGACCTGGCCAAGGTCGTCATCGCCACGGTCGTGGCCAAGGGCGTGCACCGGGCCTACCCCGGACTGATCCGTGGCTGAGCGCGTGGCCGGGCGGCGCGCGTGAGCGAGATCGTCCTCGACGCGGTGGGGCACCGGTTCGGTGAGCGGACCGTGCTGCGCGAGATCGACCTGCGGATCACCGAACGGCGGGTCGGTCTCATCGGCGCCAACGGCTCGGGGAAGTCGACGCTCGCCCGGATGCTCAACGGCCTGCTGACGCCGACGTCGGGCACCGTCACCGTCGACGGGATCGACGCCGCCCGCAAGGGTGCGCAGGTGCGGCGCAAAGTCGGCTTCGTGTTCACCGATCCCGACACCCAGATCGTCATGCCGACCGTCGCCGAGGATCTGGCGTTCTCGCTGCGGCGCAGTGGTCTGGGCAAGCCCGAGATCGCGGCCAGGGTGGCGCGGATGCTCGACCGGTTCGGCCTGTCCGCGCACGCCGACCATCCGGCGCATCTGCTCTCGGGCGGGCAGAAGCAGTTGCTCGCGATCGGCTCCGCGTTGATCCGCGAACCCGAGGTGATCATCGCCGACGAGCCGACCACCCTGCTGGATCTGCGCAACGCCCGCCGGGTGTCGGCGGCGCTGGCCGCCCTCGACCAGCAGGTGATCGTGGTGACCCACCAGCTCGCCCTGCTCGACGGCTTCGATCGAGTCGTGGTGCTGGACAACGGGTCCGTCGCCTACGACGGCCCGCCCGCGGAGGCGGTCGACGCCTACCGGCGGCTCGTCGCATGATCGGCCTCTACAGCCCGGGCGATTCCCCGCTGCACCGGCTGCCCGCGGGGGTGAAGCTGGCGTTGCTGGTCGCCGCGATCGTCGCGATGACGGTGTTCGTGCGCGGTCCGCTCGGTGTCGGCGGTCTCGTGCTCGTGATCGTCTGCCTGTTCGCGCTCGCGCGGATCTCCTGGCGGGTGGCGCTGGCCCAGCTGCGCCCGGTGCTGTGGATGACCCTGATCATCGGCGCGTTCCAGCTGCTGACAACCTCGCCCACCCGGGCGGTCGTCGTCTGCGGGGTGCTCCTCGCTTCGGTCGCCCTCGCGGCCCTGGTCACCGTGACGACCCGGGTGACCGACATGCTGGACGCCCTCACCCGCGCCCTCGGCCCGCTGCGCCGGGTCGGGGTCGATCCCGAGCGGGTGGGGCTGCTGCTGGCGCTGGCCATCCGCTGTGTCCCCCTCCTGGCGCAGATCGTGCACGACGTCGCCGAGGCGCGCCGGGCCCGCGGGGTGTCCTGGTCGGCGACCGCCCTGGTCACGCCCGTGCTCGTGCGGGCATTGCGGACCGCCGACGCGATGGGGGAGGCGCTGGCGGCCCGCGGCGTCGACGACGACTGAGCGGTCACCCTTGCCATTAGTAGACGACCGGTCGTATAGTTACTCGCATGGCACGACCCCGGCGTAGCGACGACACGCGAGCACTCCTGATCGAGGAGGGCGCGGTCGGTCTGCTGTTCAACGGCTACCACGGCACCGGCATCAAGCAGGTGCTCGACAAGGTCGGCGTACCGAAGGGGTCGTTCTACAACTACTTCGACAGCAAGGAGGGCTTCGCGCACGCGGTGATCGAGCATCACTCGCTCTGTGTGCAGCGCAACCTGGCCGAGGCGTTCACCGGTGCGCCCGACGCGCTCACCGGTCTGCGTCGCTTCTTCGCCACGCTCACCGCGGATTTCGTGGCCCGCGACTTCACCGGCGGCTGCCTGATCGTCAACCTCGGCGGCGAGCTCGAGGGCAGCGAGACGCTGCGCACCGCTCTGTCGGCGGCCTGGGCTGCCTGGCGTGATGGTGTGGCGGGCGCGCTGCGCACCGCGCAGGCGGAGGGGGCGGTGCGCGCCGACCTCGACGCCGTCGACCTCGCCGATCTGCTCCTCGAATCCTGGGAGGGCGCGGTCATCCGGATGAAGATCGATCGCACCGTCGAGCCGCTGGACAAGTGTCTGCGGCGCCTGCTCGACGACTACTTCCGGCCGTAACCACGTCACTATCTGACCGATTGGTCTCAATTTCCGGTCGCCTATTCAGAGACGACCGGTCGTCTTATATCTGAGAGGAACAGCCGATGTCGACTCCGAAAACGGTCGTCGTGACCGGGGCATCCAGTGGAATCGGGCGCGATGTCGCTCGCGCCTTCGTCGCCCGTGGTGACGCGGTGGTGCTGGGCGGGCGCGACGCCGACAAGCTCGCCGAGGTCGCCGCGGAACTGGCCGCGCCCGATCGGGTGGCCACCGTGGCAGGCGACATCGGTTCGCCCGCGACGGGTTCGGCGTACGTGCGGGCCGCCCTGGACCGATTCGGCCGGGTCG
Organism: Nocardia sp. MH4; assembly: GCF_019266065.1. Lineage (GTDB taxonomy): Bacteria > Actinomycetota > Actinomycetes > Mycobacteriales > Mycobacteriaceae > Nocardia > Nocardia canadensis. Next base: position 20,918 of record NZ_LPNR01000054.1, read on the forward strand.
ACGCGCTGATCAACAGCGCGGGCGTCTTCGGGGCGACCCCGTTCGTGGACGTCACCGAGGCCGAGCTCGACCGCTATCTCGGCGGCAACCTCAAGGGCACCTACTTCACCACCCAGGCCGTGGTACGGCAGCTGCTCGCCCAGGGCGACGGCGGCAGCATCGTCAATATCGGCACCGTGCTCATCGATCACGCGATGACCGGGCTGCCCGCCTCGGCCGCGCTGATCAGCAAGGGCGGTGTCCACGCCCTGACCACCAGCCTGGCCGCCGAGCTGGCGCCGGCGCGGATCCGGGTGAACGCGGTCGCGCCCGGCATCATCCGCACCCCGCTGTTCGGTGACGGCGACGAGCGCGCCGCCGCGAGCGCGGCCCTGCTCGGCCGGATCGGTGAGGTCGCCGACACCACCGCGGCCGTGCTGTACCTGGCCGATGCCGAGTTCGTCACCGGCCACATTCTCCCCGTCGACGGCGGGTTCATTTCGGGTAGAGCGGCGTAGAAAGGAAACCAACCATGCCGTACGTGAATATCAAGGTCACCGATGAAGGGGTCACCCCGGAGCAGAAGGGGCAGTTGATCAAGGGCGTCACCGATCTGCTGTTCGAGGTGCTCGGCAAGTCGCCCGACAGCACCTATGTGGTGATCGACGAAGTGGCGCTCACGGATTGGGGTGTCGGCGGGGTCAACGTCGCGGAGTATCGCGCGCGACGCGCGGCCCGCGACTGAGTGCGCGGCGGTGCGCCGGGCGTGGGTTCTCCCGCGCCCGGCGCACCGCTGTGTCAGGCCGGGCCGTCGAACGGCACCGAGGCGTCGAGGGCGAACCAGCCCATCGGGATTCGCTTCGAGCCGCTCACGAAGTAGCTCGGCCCCAGCCACAGATCCGGTTCGACCTCGCGCAGTTCGTCGTAGATCCGCCGGGCGGGCCTGCGCGAACCGACCCGCGGATCGTCGTAGTCGAACAGCACCGCCGGACGCCCGTCGAGCACGGAAGCACCCACGGTCGCCACGAAATTCAGGGCCCGCATCCCGCCCAGCAGGCGGAAGACGTTGTGTCCCACCGCCATCTCGCCGTCCACGTGACGAAACGACTTCGCCACCCAGAAATACGACGGCCGCGCCATCGCCGGCCCGAGCACGCGTTCGGCGGACCCGGGGAACGATCGCATGGTCACATCACCGTCCAGCCGGGCGAAATCGCTCGCCGTCACCTCGGGCGCCGAGTCGAACATCGCGCGGAACCCGGTGAGGCCGGCCCGCGACAGCGCGTCCAGGCGGGGGCGGCGGTCCGACGGCACACGGACCGGCATCAGACCGGCGGCGGACAACGGTGTCGGTGTCATGAGCGGACTCGATTCTGTCGGAGCATGCCTTCGCATAGTGCCAACATTCGGTGCCTCGCGGCACCGGAATCGAGAGCCCGCCGATGATCGGCCGGCGCCACGACGAAGGCGGTGCCCCGGCGATCCGGGGCACCGCCTTCGTCGTCTGTCGCGAGCGAGCTCAGGCGCGCAGCGCGTAGGGCTCGATCGCGCCGCGCTCGAGAGCGCGCGCGTCGATGGTCTCGGCGCGGTAGGGGAGCAGGGCCAGGCGGTCGGTCATGCCGCGGACCGGGTCCTCGATCTTCTCGTTCAGGCCGAACAGGAAGGTCCACTCGTGCTCGTCGCTGCCGTAGGGGACCACGGTGGCGAACTGCTCGTGGAACCGACCCCACGACCGCTTGAGGGTCTCGTTGCGCCACATGGTCGCGCAGCCGGCCTGGGCCGACAGCACGCCGCCGGGCGCCAGCAGTGCCTTACATCGGGACAGGAACTCCGACTCGTAGAGGCGATTGTGCTGGGCGTCCTCGACCCGCTCGTCGGGCAGATCGATGACGATCACGTCGTAACGGGTGCCCGCCTCCTGCGCGTTGGCCAGGAAGTCCCAGCCGTCGGCGTAGTGCACGTGCACCGGACCCTCACCGGCGACCGCGGCCGCCAGTTCCTCGGGGGTGTAGCCGTAGGGCAGGTGCCGGGCGCACAGCTCGACCTCGCGCTGGTCGATATCGACGTGATCGACCAGGGTCGCCCCCGCCGCCACCGACATCTGCGAGGCCACGCCCTCACCGGAACCGATGATCAGCACCCGGTCCAGCTTCTCGGCCAGCACGAACGCCGGGACCATCATGGCCTCGTGGTAGGTGACCTGGGAGAACTCGGTGGACTGGCGGTCGTCGTCGGAGAACAGGGAGATGCCCTGATCGGTGCGCGCGATCACCATGTGCTGGAACGGGGTGTTCGTGTCCACGATCACCTCGTGCAGATCCCAGATCCGGGTCAGGCCGTCGCCCACCGGTTCGTAGATCTTCTCGGCCCCGTGGCCGCGCTGGACGACCTTCATCCGAACATCCTTGGGAGACAACTTGTCTCGCAGGAGTTCTACCGCCTTCGTAGCGCCCGCGCCGATGCTGCCGCAGGTGAAGACGTCGACGAAGATGTCGCCGGACTCCGGATAGGTGTGAATCGAGGCGTGGGACTCCGACAACAGGGCGAGGACGGTCACCCCCTGCGGATCGAACTTTTTGTGAACGACATCGCAGATGGTGACGCCCGCCGCGATCAGAGACTCACGCAACGCCGATTCGAGTCGTTCGAGATCGTCACACAGGTCTGTGTCGACACCACCGAACTCGGCCAGCACGTGCCAGCCGGTGAATTCCGCCGTCATGGGCAAACTCACTCTCGCTCAGCGCCCGAGACATGAACGGTCAAGGGCGGAAAACCATTGAAGGACACCGACGAATAACTCGCGGTATAGGCGCCGGTGTCGAGGATCTGGATCTGATCACCGGCTCGCAACGTGGTCGGCAGAAGGACCTTCGTGCGTTGATACAGTACATCGTCGCCGTCGCAGGTCGGACCCGCGACCACCGCCTCGTCGACCGGATCGCCGTCGCGATCGGTGACGAACCGGTAGGCGATGTACTCGTTCTCCGTCTCGGCCATACCGTTGTATCGGCCGATGTCGAGATACACCCAGCGCCGGCCATCCGGCGCGAATCGCACGCCGACGACCTCGGCGTGAATGGTGCCCGCGTTGCCCACCAGCGCGCGGCCGGGTTCGACGACCAGGCCGGTGGACTCGGGCAGGTACTGCGCGGCGGCCGCGGTCATGGCGGCCGCGATCGCGTCGAGCTCGGGGGCCGCGTCGGCGTAGGAGATCGGCAGACCGCCGCCCACGTTGACCGCGGCGACGTGAATGTCCTTGTCCGCCAACGCGGTCACGATCTCACCGGCCTGGCGGATACCGATCCGCCAGGCGGCCGGATCGAGCTGCTGGGAGCCGACGTGGAAGTACGGGCCGCCCACCGCCAAGCCCAGATCGCGGGCGCGCACCAGCAGCCGCAGCGCCTCGCTGGGCGCGCAGCCGAACTTGGTGCCGAAGGGGGTGCGCGACTCCGGCGCCGAGGACAGGAACCGGCACTCGACCTCCGCACCGGGCGCGTGCTCGGCGATGCGCAGCAGGTCGTCCTCGGTGTCGAAGGCGTAGCGGCGCACACCCAGGGCGAAGGCGCGCGCGATGTGGGCGCTCTTCTTGATGGGATTGCCGTAGCAGAGCTTGGCCGCGTCGATCCCCAGGCGCAGTGCCTGCTCGATCTCGCCGATGCTGGCGACATCGAACTCGGCGCCCTCGACGTCGAGCAGCGTCAGCAACTCGTCGACCGGTGCCGCTTTCACCGCGTACCTGATCCGGGTGCCCCGGCTGCGCCGCGCCGACACGGCGGCGGCGAGAGCTCGGTAATTGGCACGTACCCGTTCGGGGTAGATGACAAGGTACGGGGATTCGGGCATAGTTGAACTTTCGGTCGGCGGCCGGGAGAGAGTATCAGCGGCGCCTACCCAACAACGAATCCGTCAAACATTCGTCATTTTCGACGATAGGGAACGGGTATCAGTCAGCCCGCCGACACCGTGACCTCGTCGAACACCACCTCGCCCGCGGCGTCGGACTCCTCCAGATCGACGATGGCCGTCAGTGCCCAGCCGTGGTCGCCCGCGGGGTCGTCGAGGACCTGGCGCACATGCCAGAAGCCGGGCCGCTGCTCCACCTGGAACAGCTGCGGGCCGCGGGCATCGGGGCCGGTGCCGATCGTGGCGTACTCGTCGAAGTAGGGGGCGAAATCCTCGGCCCAGTCCGGGCCCGGGCTCAGCTGGTCGAGGTCGTACCAGCGCTGTCGCGAGGCGAGCTCGACCCGGCGGAACATGGCGTTGCGCACCATCACCCGGAAGGCGCGCTCGTTGGCCGAGATCGGGCGCACCGACTCCGCGCCGAAGGCGAGTTGCTCGGCGTCGTTCTCCGCGCCCGGATTGGTGAGCTGCTCCCATTCGTCGAGCAGGCTCGAATCCACCTGGCGGATCAGCTCGCCCAGCCACTCGACGAGATCGTCGAGCTCCTCGGTGCGGGCCGCGTCGGGCACCGTGCGGCGCAACGCGCGGTAGGCATCGGCGAGGTAGCGCAGCACCACACCCTCGGAGCGGGCGAGCTCGTAGAACGAGATCAGCTCGGCGAAGGTCATCGCGCGCTCGATCATGTCGCGCACCACCGACTTCGGCGACGGCGCGAACTCCGAGACCCACGGATGCCCGGCCCGGTAGGTCTCGAAGGCGGGCTCGATCAGCTCGGCCAGCGGCTTGGGCCAGGTGACCTCTTCCAGGAGCTCCATGCGCTCCTCGTATTCGATGCCGTCGGCCTTCATCTCGGCCACGGCGGCCCCGCGCGCCTTGTGCTGCTGGGCCATCAGCAGCTGCCGGGGGTCCTCCAGGGTCGCCTCGATCAGCGAGACGACATCGAGGGTGTAGGTGGGGCTGTCGCGATCGAGCAGTTCGAAGGCCGCCAGCGCGAACGGCGAGAGCGGCTGATCGAGAGCGAAGTCACGCTGGAGGTCGACGGTGAGCCGGGCCATCCGACCCTGCGCGTCGGGCTCGGAGAGTTGTTGCACCACACCGGCATCGCGCAGCGCCCGGTAGAGCCGGATGGCACGCAGGATGTGTTTGCGCTGGGCCGGGCGCGGCTCGTGGTTGTCCTCGAGTAGGTGGCGCATGGCGTCGAAGCAGTTGCCTGGCCGGGCGATCACGTTGAGCAGCAGCGCGTTGGTCACCGCGAAACGCGACACCATCGGCTCGGGCTGCGCGGCAACGAGCCGGTCGAAGGTCTCCTCGCTCCAGGACACGAAACCCTCGGGCGGCTTGCGGCGCTGCACCTTTCGCTGCTTCTTCGGATCGTCGCCCGCCTTGGCGATCAGGCGCGCGTTCTCCACCTCGTGCTCGGGCGCCTGCACGACGACGGTGCCCATGGTGTCGAATCCGGCGCGGCCGGCGCGGCCGGCGATCTGATGGAACTCGCGGGCCTTGAGCCTGCGGGTCCGCACCCCGTCGAACTTGGTGAGCCCGGTCAGCAGCACCGTGCGGATCGGCACGTTGATGCCGACGCCGAGGGTGTCGGTGCCGCACACCACCTTCAGCAGGCCGTCTTGGGCGAGCTTCTCCACCAGCCTGCGGTACTTGGGCAACATGCCGGCGTGGTGGACGCCGATACCGTGGCGGATCAGCCGCGAGAGGGTCTTGCCGAAGCCGGCGGCGAAGCGGAATTCGCCGATGGCGGCGGCGATCGCGTCCTTCTCGGCGCGGGTGGCGAAGTTCACGCTGGTCAGCGCCTGGGCGCGTTCCAGCGCGGCGGCCTGGGTGAAGTGCACGACATACACCGGCGCCTGATGGGTGGTCACCAGCTCTTCGAGCGTCTCGGTGACGGGGGTGCGCACGTACGAGAACGTCAGGGGGACAGGGCGTTCGGTGCCCGCGACCACCGCGGTCGAGCGGCCGGTGCGGCGCTCGAGATCCTCGGCGAAGAAGTCGACCTCGCCCAGCGTCGCCGACATCAGCAGGAACTGCGCGCGCGGCAGCTCGATGATCGGCACCTGCCAGGCCCAGCCGCGATCGGGATCGGCGTAGAAGTGGAACTCGTCCATCACCACCTGGCCGACCTCGGCGGCCGCGCCCTCGCGCAGTGCCAGGTTCGCCAGGATCTCCGCCGTCGCGCAGATGATCGGGGCGTCGGCGTTGACCGCGGCGTCGCCGGTGACCATGCCGACGTTCGCCGCGCCGAACACCTCGCACAGCGCGAAGAACTTCTCGCTGACCAGCGCCTTGATCGGCGCGGTGTAGTAGCTGCGCTGCCCGTTGGCCATCGCGAACAGGTGCGCGCCGACCGCGACCAGGGACTTGCCCGATCCGGTCGGCGTCGCCAGGATCACGTTGGATCCCGAGGCCAGCTCCATGAGCGCCTCGTCCTGCGCCGGATACAGGGGTGTGCCCTGCTCGGCGGCCCACGCCGCGAACGACTCGTAGAGCGCGTCGGCGTCGGTCCCGGGGATTTCGAGCAGGTCGGTCAGATCCACTCCGACCACCCTAGTGGGCGAGGCGGGCGTCGCCGTGCTCAGACCTGCGCACGGCCCGGCGGTTCAGTCCTCGCTGTCGCGGGAGGTGTCGCCGTAACCGCCCTGTTCGGCGAGGAAGCGCTCGAACTCGGCGCCGAGCTCCTCGCCGCTGGGCAGTTCACCGTCGCCCGCCAGCAGGCTGGACTGGCTCTCCTGGGCGGTGACGAAACTGTCGTACTGGCGTTCCAGCGCCGTCACGACCGTCTCGACCTCCTCGTTGCCGGCGATGTGCTCGGCGACCTGCTCGCGCACCCGCGCGGCGGCCTCGCCCAGCGCGGTGAGCGGCAGTTCGAGGCCTGCGCTGTCGGCGACGTTCTCCAGCAGGGTCTGGGCGGCCTCGGGATAGTCGGTCTGGGCCAGATAGTGCGGCACGTGCACGGAGAACCCGAGCGATTCGTGTCCGTGCTGGGCCATCCGGAATTCGAGCAGCGAGGACGCGCTGCCGGGCACCTGCAGCTCACCGGGCCAGCGCTGGTGATCGCCGATCAGCGAACGGTCCGAGGAGTGCGCGGTGACGCCGAGCGGACGGGTGTGCGGGATCGCCATCGGGATCGCCGACAGGCCGATCGTGCGGCGCACGCCGAGCTGTTCGGCCAGCAGCCGCACCGCGGTGGTGAACTTCTCCCAGCGCAGATCCGGTTCCAGGCCGGCCAGCAGCAGGAACGGGGTGCCGGCGGTGTCGCGCAGCGCCCACAGGTTCAGCTCGGGTTCGGCGTACTCGGCGAAATGATCGGTCTTGAACGTCATCAGCGGACGGCGCGAGCGGTAGTCGAGCAGCTCGTCGACGTCGAAGGAAGCGACGAGTTCGGATTCCAGGCTCTCGCGCAGGTGGGTGGTCGCCAGGCGCACGGCGTGACCGGCGTCGGTAAAACCTTCCAGGCCGTGCACCAGCACGGGACCGGCGCCGTCGTCCGACGACAGCTGCGGTGCCGGGAACTCCAGCTCGTACATGTGCGACTGATCATCCATCGCGTACTCCTTCCTGCGCGGTCCACCAACGCTCGCGGCGGGGGAGGCGTTTCTCCATTGTCCCCCACGCGAGCAGACGCATCGCACACGGCCGGAGGACGGCTCGTCCTGCTACACAACAGCCACCGCTGCCTCGACATTCCCGTGCGGCGTGGCGATGCCGCCCCGACCGGCCCGGTGGGGCACAGTGGGAGGGGTGAACGTGGCGGAGACGACACCGGCCCACGGCGGCGATCGGGTCCGGCGCCCCGGGCAGCGGCGCCGGACCCTCGCCTGCTCGGTGGTGCTCGCCGGGCTGGCGCTGACCGGGTGCGGACAGAGCATCGACGGCACGCCGGTCGCCCAGAGCGCGATCGCGGTGCGGCACATCGACGGCGCGCTCGCCGATCTGCTGCCCACCGCCCAGCAGTTCCCGGCCCGCTACCCGGCCGTCGTCCTGCCCCCGCAGGCCGCGGCCGCGGCGGCGGGCGATCTGGACGGGGTGGGGGCGGGCGCCACCGTCCGCCCGGCG
>NZ_LPNR01000055.1 GCF_019266065.1 Nocardia sp. MH4
CGGACGCCGCGCTGCCGCTGCCGAGGGCACCGCCCGCGCCCAGTGCGGTGCCGAGTGCTCCCGCAGCGCTGCCCGTGAGGGCGCTGCCGGTCCCGAGCGCCTCCCCACTGCCGCTGGCCAGGGCGTCGCCCGCGCCGAGCGCGCTGCCGGTGCCGAGTGCTTCGGAGCTGCCGGATGCCGCTGCGCTGCCGACGTCTGCGCTACCCGAACCCAGCGCGCCACTCCCGGATCCCGCCGCACCGCCGGCACCCGGACCCAGTCCGAGTTCGGTTCCCGCGGCGCTGCTGCCCGCGGCCGCGTCGGAGCTGCCGGTGCCGAGCGCGCCACCGGCTCCCGAGCCGGTGCCCAAGCCGAGCTCGGTCCCGGCGCCGCTGCCCGTGTCGAGCACTCCCGTACCGGAGCCGTCGGCCCCCAGCCCGAGCGCCGGGCCCGCCGCGCCGGAACCGGTACCGCCGAGATCCAGGCCCGCGGAACCGGTGTCGATGCCGAGCACGCCGATGCCGGGCGGGGTGAGGGGGTTGGCCACGGCCGCGGGCGCGGCGGCGAGGCCGATCGCCGCCACGGTGGCGACGGCGGCCGACGGCAGCAAATGGCGAGAGAATCGCGAGAGGGGTGGAAACCGCATGAACATCACCTTCTAAGGATCGAAACAATCCGACAGGCCGGTATGGATGCGAAAAGTTGATCGGCTTGCGGAGGTAGTCCATGGAACCGCAACGAGGTCAGTCAAAATGCCGCTGATCTGTGTGTTCAACACCACGCGCGGGCGGATGGCCGCGCCGACCTGGGCGAGTGACCATCGCCGATTCCGGATCGTTACCGGTGGCGCCCCCTGCGAGCGAGATCATGTTGCTGATGATTAGCCACTGTGCTCCGCCGGAATCGGCGCTGCGGCCGGGTGTCCGCGTCGCGCGGGCGGCCGGCACGCGACATGCGTAGGGTGACGGGCGTACCGAGCTGGGCTGGGTAATACGACGAATCCGCGTCCGCTCCCGGCCGGTTGCGGCGCGCCGGGCGATTACCTGGAATAGTTGGGGCGGCACGCACAGGACCAAAGCGAAAGCGGGGATGTTGGTGACTTCGACGGAAGGTGTGAGCGGGCCGAAGCTGGCGAAGGACGCCGGTACGGCAACGCCGAGCACCCTGGAGCGTGACGTCCAGACTCTCGAGAAGGCGATCTACGAGGTCAAGCGGGTCATCGTCGGCCAGGATCGTCTCGTCGAGCGGCTGCTCGTCGGTGTGCTGTCGCGCGGCCACGTGCTGCTCGAAGGTGTGCCCGGCGTCGCGAAGACCCTCGCCGTGGAAACCTTCGCCAAGGTCGTCGGCGGTTCGTTCTCGCGTGTGCAGTTCACGCCCGACCTGGTGCCCACCGACCTCATCGGTACCCGCATCTACCGGCAGGGCCGCGAGGAGTTCGACACCGAACTCGGCCCGGTCGTCGCGAACTTCGTTCTCGCCGACGAGATCAACCGCGCGCCCGCCAAGGTGCAGTCGGCACTGCTCGAGGTGATGGCCGAGCGCAAGCTGTCGATCGGCGGCAAGACCTACCCGATGCCCGATCCGTTCCTGGTCATGGCGACCCAGAACCCGATCGAGAGCGAGGGCGTGTACCCGCTGCCCGAGGCCCAGCGCGACCGCTTCCTGTTCAAGGTCGTCGTCGACTACCCCTCGGTCGAGGAGGAGCGCGAGATCATCTACCGGATGGGCGTGACCCCGCCGGAGCCCAAGCAGATCCTCGCGCCCGAGGACATCATCCGGCTGCAGAAGCTGGCGGCCAACGTCTTCGTGCACCACGCGCTGGTCGACTACGTCGTCCGCGTCATCACCGCGACCCGCACCCCCGCCGAGTTCGGCATGCCCGATGTGGCCAGCTGGATCTCCTACGGCGCCTCGCCGCGTGCCAGCCTCGGCATCATCGCCGCCGCGCGCGCCGTCGCCCTGATCCGCGGCCGCGACTACGTGGTGCCGCAGGACGTCGTCGAGGTGATCCCGGACGTGCTGCGCCATCGTCTGGTGCTGTCCTACGACGCGCTGGCCGACGAGGTCACCCCCGAGGACGTCATCAAGCGGGTGCTGCAGACCGTCGGCCTGCCGCAGGTCGCGCCCCAGGCCGTCGGTGGCCAGGCCGCGCCCCAGCAGCCCGCGGTACCCCAGCCGCCCGCCCAGCAACAGCCCGTGCCGCAGCCGGTGAACGGGCAGCAGTCCCAGCCCGCCGGCCACGTCGCGCCCCAGTGAGTGCGCCGGAACCCGTTGTCCGCGTGCCCACCTCGTCCCACGCGCCGCCGTCGTTCCGTGCCGGTGAACTGACCGACCCGAAGCTGGCCGCCGCGCTCAAGACACTCGAACTGACGGTGCGGCGCCGCCTCGACGGTGTCCTGCACGGCGACCACCAGGGCCTGATCCCCGGGCCCGGGTCGGAACCGGGCGAGGCGCGGCTGTACCAGCCCGGTGACGATGTGCGACAGATGGATTGGTCGGTCACCGCCCGCACCACCCATCCGCACGTGCGGCAGATGATCGCCGACCGCGAGCTCGAGACCTGGCTCGTCGTCGACCTGTCGTCGAGTCTGGACTTCGGCACCGGCCGGGTGCAGAAGCGCGATCTCGCGATCGCGGCGGCCGCGGCGATCACCCACCTCACCTCCGGCGGCGGTAATCGCATCGGCGCCGTCGTCGCCACGGGCCAGGACCTGGTGCGCATCCCCGCGCGCAGCGGTCGCCTGCACGCCCAGACCATGCTGCGCGGCATCGCGACCACCCCGCACGCCCGCGACGGCGTGCGCGGTGACCTCAAGGCCGGGATCGAGTCGTTGCGCCGCCCGCAGCGCAAACGTGGTCTGGCCGTGGTGATCAGCGACTTCCTCGGTGACGTCGACTGGCAGCGCTCGCTGCGCGCGATCTCGGCCCGCCACGACCTGCTCGCGGTCGAGGTGCTCGATCCCCTCGACGTCGCGCTGCCCGACGGTGGCGACGTGGTGCTGCACGATCCGGAATCGGGTCGCACCCGCGAGTTCAGCGTCACCCCCACACTGCGTGCCGATTTCGCGGCCGCCGCCCAGGCCCAGCGCGCGCAGGTGCAGCAGGCGCTGCGCAGTTGCGGTGCGCCGGTGTTGTCGCTGCAGACCGATCGGGACTGGATCGCCGACGTGGTCCGGTTCGTGTCCACCCGGCGCCACAGCCTCGGCGCCCCGAGCGGGCGGGTGCCTCGCCAGTGAGTATTTCGCATTTCACGGCCGTCGTCTGGCTCGGTTTCCTGGTCGTCGTCGCCCTGCTGGTCCTCGGCTATGTGCTGGTCCAGCGGGCCAGGCACAAACGGATGCTGCAGTTCGGCAACATGTCCGTGCTCGAGCGGGTCGCCCCGTCGCGACCCAGCCCGATGCGGCACGTGCCGATCGCGCTCATCCTCGCCGGCCTGGTGCTGCTGACCGTCGCCGCCGCCGGACCGACCGCCGTGCAGAAGGTGCCGCGCAACCGCGCGACCGTCGTGCTGGTGATGGACGTGTCGCTGTCGATGGAGGCGACCGACGTGGAGCCGAACCGGCTGCAGGTCGCGCAGAAGGCAGGCAAGGAATTCGTCGACGGCCTGACCCCCGGCATCAACCTCGGTTTCGTCACCTTCGCCGGAACCGCGTCGGTGATGGTGTCGCCGACGACCAACCGCGAGGCCGTCAAGCACTCGATCGACAACATCAAGCTGGCCGAGCGCACTGCCACCGGCGAGGGCATCCTGACCGCCCTGCAGTCGATCGACACCCTGGCCGCCGTGCTCGGCGGCGCGGAGACCCCGCCGCCGGCCCGCATCGTGCTGATGTCGGACGGTAAGCAGACCGTGCCCGACGACAAGGACGTCGACAACCCGCGGCACGGCTTCACCGCGGCCCGGCTGGCCAAGAACAAGAACATCCCGGTCTCCACGATCTCCTTCGGCACCGAATGGGGCACCGTCGAGATCCCGGATTCCGACGGCAAGGGTTCGCAGCGGGTGAAGGTGCCCGTGGACAACGCCTCGCTGCAGGAGATCGCCAAGCTGTCCGGCGGTGAGTTCTACACCGCCTCCTCACTGGCCGAACTGCGTGCCGTCTACGACACCCTCGAGGAACAGATCGGCTACGAGACCACCCGCGGCGACGCGAGCAGGCCGTGGCTGCTGCTCGGTATGTTGTTCGTCGCCGCCGGCGTCGTGGTCAGTTTGCTCTATCGTCAACGCCTGCCCTAGCACGCCTCGCCCCGCGTTGTGAGACGTCGCAGTGCCGCGACCCTGACGCGGGGCACACGAACCGGAACAGATAGGTTGGACCCTATGTCGAACGTCACATCCCGCTCGGTCCTGGTGACCGGTGGTAACCGCGGTATCGGTCTCGCGGTCGCCCAGCGCCTGCTCGCCGACGGCCACAAGGTCGCCGTCACGCACCGCGGATCGGGGGTGCCGGAGGGTCTGTTCGGAGTGAAGTGCGATGTCACCGACAGCGAGTCGGTCGACCGTGCGTTCACCGAGGTCGAGGAGCACCAGGGTCCGGTCGAGGTGCTGGTCGCCAACGCGGGTATCACCGACGACACCCTGCTGATGCGGATGACCGAGGACCAGTTCGAGCGCGTCATCGACGCCAACCTCACCGGCGCTTTCCGCTGTGCCAAGCGTGCCAACCGCGCCATGCTCCGCGCGCGGTGGGGCCGGATGATCTTCCTCGGCTCCGTCGTCGGTCTCGGCGGTGGCCCCGGCCAGATCAACTACGCCTCTTCCAAGGCGGGCGTGATCGGTATGGCGCGCTCCATCACTCGTGAGCTGGGCTCGCGTTCGATCACCGCCAACGTGGTCGCTCCCGGTTTCATCGAGACCGACATGACCGCCGAGCTGCCCGAGGATCTGAAGGAAACCGCCAAGAAGTTCATTCCGCTGGGTCGCCTCGGCCAGGCCGAGGACGTCGCCGCGGTGGTCAGCTTCCTGGCGTCGGAGGACTCGCGCTACGTCACCGGTGCCGTCATTCCGGTCGACGGCGGCATGGGCATGGGTCACTGATCCGCTAACGGATTGCCCCGCGCCACCGACAAGGTGGCGGCAACCATACTGATTTCAGGAGAACCGAAAACTCATGGGCGGACTGCTCGAAGGCAAGACCATTCTGGTCACCGGCATCATCACCGATTCGTCGATCGCGTTCAGCGCGGCGGCGGTCGCGCAGGAGCAGGGCGCGAAGGTGATCATCACCGGCATCCCGGAACGGCTGCGGCTGATCGACCGCATCGCCAAGCGCCTGCCGCAGGAGGTGCCGCCGGCGATTCCGCTGGACGTCACCAACGAGGAGAACCTGGGCGCGCTGGCCGACGCCCTGCGCGAGCTGGCGCCCGAGGGCATCGACGGTGTGCTGCACTCGATCGCCTTCGCGCCCAAGACCCTGATGGGCCCGGACGCGGTGCCGTTCCTGGAGGGCCCCGGCCCCGATGTGGCGAAGTCGTTCGAGATCTCCGCGTGGAGCTACGCCTCGCTGGCCCGCGCCGTGCTGCCCGTGATGAACGAGGGCGGCTCCATCGTCGGCATGGACTTCGATCCGCGCGTGGCGATGCCGTACTACAACTGGATGGGTGTCTCCAAGGCCGCGCTGGAGTCGGTGAACCGGTACGTGGCCCGGGAAGTGGGCTACGCCAAGAAGATCCGCTCCAACCTGATCGCCGCGGGTCCGGTGAAGACCCTCGCGGCCAAGGCCATCGCCGGTACCGCGACCGACGACGCCAAGCAGCTGCGTCAGCTCGACGAGTACTGGGACGGCGCGTCGCCGATCGGCTGGGACGGCGCCGACGCGCGCGCGGTCGGCAAGTCGATCGTCGCGCTGCTGTCGGACTGGCTGCCCGCCACTACCGGCTCGATCATCTACGTCGACGGCGGCGCCAGCCACAACATGTGGTTCCCCGAGGGCTTCACCGCCAACTGATGACCGACGGCCTGTTGCTGCTGTCCTTCGGTGGCCCCGAGGGTCCCGAGGACGTGATCCCGTTCCTGGAGAACGTCACTCGGGGCCGCGGGGTACCCCGGGCGCGGCTCGACGAGGTTGCCCAGCACTACCTGCATTTCGGTGGTGTCTCGCCGATCAACGCGCTCAACCGCGACATCATCGCCGCGGTCGAGGCCGATCTGGCCGACGCCGGGCTCGACCTGCCGGTGTACTTCGGCAACCGCAACTGGCATCCCCTGGTGGAGGACACGGTCGCGCGGATGACCGCCGACGGTGTGCGCTCGGCCCTGGTCTTCCCGACCTCGGCGTGGGGCGGGTACTCGGGCTGCCGCCAGTACGACGAGGACATCGCCCGCGCGCGGGCCGCGGTCGGTGCCGATGCGCCGGAACTGGTGAAGCTGCGCCAGTACTTCGACCATCCGCTGCTGATCGCGTCGTTCGCCGACGCGATCACCGCCGCGGTCGCCCGGATCCCGGCCGATCGCCGCGACGGTGTGCGCCTGGTGTTCACCGCGCACTCCATCCCGATCTCGGCCGACATCGCCGCGGGCCCGCCCGCCGACGGCGGCCGCCTCTACAGCAGGCAGGTCGCCGAGGCGGCCCGATTGTGCGCCGCCGCGACCGGTTTCGCCGACTACGACCTGGTGTGGCAGTCACGGTCGGGCCCGCCGCAGGTGCCGTGGCTGGAACCCGACATCGTCGACCATCTGGATGCGTTGCACGGCAAGGGGATCGACGCCGTGGTCGTCTGCCCGGTCGGTTTCGTCTCCGATCATCTCGAGGTGATCTGGGACCTCGACAACGAGGCCGCGCAGAAGGCGGCCGAGCTCGGCATGGCCTTCGCCCGGGCCGCGACGCCGGGCACCGATGCGCGTTTCTCGCGCATGATCGTCGAGCTGATCCAGGAGCGACTCGCCGGGGGACCGGTGCGCGAACTGGGTGAGGTGCCGGGCTACGGCTGCACCGTCGACGGGGCCCTGTGCGCACCCGGCTGCTGCGCACCGGCGTCGCGTCCGGCCCGGCCCTGAACACAACCGGATAAACATTCGCCGGGTCGCCCGGGTCCGGGGAGTAGGCTTTGCGGAGTTGTGCTCGACAGATCGGAGGTATTCCGATGCGTTCGACGATGCTCCACCGCGGCCGGGTGGCTGCCCTGTTCGTGCTGACCGTGACCGCACTGGGCCTGAGCGGTTGCGGCAACGACTCCGGGTACGACGACGCGGGCCCGGTCCCCACCGAACCCACCATCTCGCAGGCCTCGGTGGACGAACTCTGCGGGATCCTCGACGGTCAGCAGGGCACCTGGAAGGCGTTGGGCCCCCGGGTCGCCCGGGTGGCGTTCACCGGCGCGATGAAGCTGTGGACCGTGCAGGACACCACCGCCAACGCCGCGCTCTCCTGGAATCGCCACATCGTCGACACCGTCACCACTCAGACCTGTCCGGTCGTCCGCGACGACACCCTGGTGGTGCTCGACGTCCCCGACCTGAAGGCCGCGCTCGGCGGATTCTGAACCAGCGCTTGCCGCTTCGCCGCACCTGATCGCGGACCGGATAGTCGAGTAGTCGGGTACTCGCGCGTTCCCTCGCCCGCCCGGCGCATTCTCGTCCCACCTGCACGACAGGAGAGGACGATGCGACGCGACCCCGTTCGACCTGATCCGGCCCGAGCCCGCCCCCGGGCCGGCATCCGCCGGCCCACCGGCCGTATCCGCTGCGGCGTGGTACTGGCCGCGGTGGCCGCCGTCGTGTCGCTGTCGGTGGGTTGTGTGCGGCCCGCGGCCGATTCGCGCTCGCCCGGCCCCTCGGACCCCGGTCTTTCGGCGACCGCCGATCAGCAGTCGGCGACCGCACCGGGTGGCCGGTCATCCGGCGGTGAGTCGGCTCCCGACGGCGCCGGGGCCCCGGGCGGTCCGGTCGGTGAGGCCGGTGGTGGGAGCGCACCGGGCGGCCCGGTCGGTCCCGGCGCCCGGCCTCCCGGCGGCGGCCCGGCGCCTGCGAAGAAGCCCGGTGGCAACCAGGCGAAGGGTTCCCCGGTCAAGATCCCGTCCTTCACCGAAATCGGCAGCCCGTTCACCCCGGAGCTGAAGGGACGGATCGAAGCCGCCGTCGCCACGGCCTGCCAGGAGGCCGGACACGACCCGACCTGCCTCGCGCTCTCCTTCGTCCTGGGAACCCCGGACGCCCGCGTCTGCACCTTCAGCGGACTCTCGCCGTCCAACGGATCCGTCGACCCCGGCACCCCGGTCACGGTGCAATTGTCCGGCAGCGAGCCGTGCCCGACCACCGACGACAACGGCGGCACCGGAACCGGTGGCGCAGGCCCGGCCGGCAGCGGCGGTTCCACCGGTGGTGGTGGCGCAGGTAGCGGGACCGGCGGTGACGGAACAGCGGGCAGCGGCGGAGGCGGAGCACCCGGCGGGGAGGGAACGGCTGGGGGTGGCGGAACGCCCGGCGGAGAGGGAACGACTGGGGGAGACGAGACGCCCGGCGGGACGACCAGTGGAGGCGGGGCCGCCGGCGGCACTAGCGGCGGCGACGGTTCGACGGGCGGCAGTGCTGGCAACGGCGGGGGTACGAGCGGCGGCGAGACAACCGGTCCCGGCTCGGGGACGACCGGTGGAACGGGCGCCGGGACTTCGGGTGGCGGGCCCGGCGACGGCAGCGGGACCGCTGGAAACACGAGCTCCCGCCTCGGAGACGACACCCTGAACGACCCTGCGGACACCGGCGGCACCGAAGTCTCACCGGCACCGTCCGGCGGTTGAACCGCGAGGCAAAGGAGGATGACATGAGCACAGACACCACCCCGGCCGACCCCGGAAACAGCACACACCGGGTAAACGGTGTACCGCGACCCACCCTCACCACGGAGGCCCCTACCTCCACCCCCGTCCCCGCCTCGGACGCGCCTGCGGCGGCCCCCACGACCGACGCGCCGGTCTCGACCCCGGCCCCGGGTGCCCCGGCCCCGCCGCCCGCTGAGACCGGCCTGTCCCGCCTCGGTCCGATGGTCCGCAATTTCGCCGCGCCGACCACGTTGGTGACCGCGCTGCTGTTCTTCTTCGGGTGGTCGCACGCCTTCTGGTTCTTCGACTACTTCGGCGTGAACTCGACGACGATCGGGTTGACGACGCAGGACTATCTGATGCGGAGTCAGGATTCGCTGTTCATTCCGCTCGCGGCTGGGGCCTGTCTGTTCCTGCTGTATCTGCTGGGACGCAGGGTGTTCCGGGAGTTCGTGGTGCCGCGGCTGAGTGAGGCGCAGCGTCGTCGGCTGGTGGGTGTGACCATGGTGGTCGGGTGTGTGCTCGTGGCCGCCGGACTGGTCAGCATCGTTGTCGCGACCCCGCTGCGGTCGCTGGTCGGGGCGCCGGGGCTGTGTCTGGTCGGTGGTGTCGTGCTGGTCGTCGCCGCGGTGCGGTTGCGGCGGGCCGCGCGCGGTGGTGCCGAACCGGTCGGGGACGTGCTCACCGCGGGGGAGTGGGGTGCGGTGTTCGCGCTCGTCGGGGTCGGCTTGTTCTGGGCGGTCGCGGACTATTCGGCGGCGGTCGGCACCGGACGGGCGATCGAGCAGGTCGCGCAGTTCCCGGACCAGCCCAGTGTCTCGGTGTATTCGGACAAGCGCCTGGGTCTGGCGGCTCCCGGCGTCACCGAACTCACCTGCCCCGCGCCCGATACCGCCTACCACTTCCGCTACGACGGCCTCAAACTCGTTCTGCAGTCGGGGAATCAGTACCTGCTGCTCCCGGAGTCCTGGAATCGGGCGGGCGGGGTCGCCTTCCTGCTGCCGCGCTCGGAGGCCAGCCGGATCGACTTCTTTCCCCCGGGCGCCGTCCCACCCGCCCACGATTGCCGCTGAGCGCGAGGTGAACGGATTCCGAACCGGCGCTTGCCACTTCGGATATCCGCTGCGCTAGCATCTGCGCGCAGACCTTCGAGGGAAGGTGGATGTTCGAGACGGGGGAGGCCCGATGAATCATGCCCACATGCCGGACGGTGTGCTGGCCCGCCGCGGTGGTGGCGGGGGAACCAGCGTCGGGATCGGCCTGCCCGATTGGCTGTGGATCACCATCCTGATCATCGTCGTGGTGATCGTCGCCGTCGTGGTGATCCGCAAGCTCAGCAGCGGCTCGAATGCCGGTGCGCCCCAGCAGATGCCGCCGCAGCAGTACCAGCAGCCGTATCCGCAGCAGTACCAGCAGCCACACGGATACCCGCAGCAGCAGCCGTACCCGCAACAGCAGCCGTACCCGCCGCAGTATCCGCAGGCGCAGTATCCGCAGCCGTACCCGGCGCAGCAGCCGATGCCGTATCCGCAGCAGTACGCGCCGTACCAGGGACAGCCGCAGTATCAGCAGCCCTACCGGCGCTGACCGCGGCTAGCGGGCGGGCCCGGCGGCGGCGTGTACCGCCACCAGCCGGGCTTCCCTGATGGTGTTCCACAGTGGCCGCAGCAGCGACTCGTGCGCGCCGATCGCGCTGGCCGAGGTCGGCGCGGACGCGGGCTCGTGCTGGGCGACGGTGAGGATCGCGGCCACATGGTCGGCGGTGTCGAGAATGCGCTTGGCGCGCAACGGGATCGAGTCGGGATAGGCGTGCCGGGAGTACGCTGCCAGCTGCGCTTCGATCTGCTCGCGCGGGTCGGCGTCGCCGGTGCCGACGGAGGTGGTGTGCAGTTGCATGAGCGCGTCGGCGGCGTCGCGGACGGACTCGCGCATCGTGTATTCGGCTTCGCCCAGCGACATGTCGGGCCCGGTGACGTGCGGGATGTCGACGCTGTACACGGTCCATTGCAGCGTCTCGTCGTCATCCCACTGCGGGATCAAACCGGTGCCCTGTTCGCCGGGGACACCGAGCAGCAGGCCCTCCTCGGCGTCGATCGCGTCGGCGGCGAAGGCGGTGCCGACCGGCAGTCCGCGCACGTCACCGGGGGCGGGCAGGACCAGGCGCAGGTGCGCGCCCTCGGGTGCCATCGCTTCGCGGATCACCTTGAGCAGCGGCATGACTCCGGTGCCGACGGACTCGCCCCGCGAGGTCCACGGGAGGTCGGTGCGGCCGCCGGTGACCGGGTCACCCGCGGCCAGCGTGTGTCGTGCCGCCCAGGCGTGCAGTGCCTCCAGGACGTCGTCGGGCGCGCTGGTACCGGCCAGCCAGGAGCCGGCCCACAGCGTCAGCGTGGCACTGGGAGAGCACATAATCATCGAGCATAAAGGTTTGCCCGGGATCGTGTGCGGGCACTGAGGGCCTGTCTGACCTGCGGGTGGACTTATTCCGGCTCGGTGACGAAGTCGATGAGCCGTTCGACCGCGCCGATCAGCGGCGCCTCCAGATCGCGGAACGAGTCGACGGCGTTGTAGACGCGCCGCCACCCCTCTTGCGGTGTTCCCCAGCCCAGGCGCGCACAGATCCCGGTCTTCCAGTCCTCGCCGCGCGGGACCGTCGGCCAAGCGTCGATACCGACCGCGGCGGGCCGCACCGCCTGCCACACATCGATGAACGGATGCCCGGTCACCAAGACGTGCGGGCCGAGGCCGGTGGTCAGCTGGGTCTCCTTGGAACCGGTCACCAGGTGGTCGACCAGCACGCCGACCCGCGCGCCGGGGCCCGGCCCGAATTCGGTCAGCTTGCCGCCGAGATTGTCCAGCCCCTCCAGATGCTCGACGACGACGCCCTCCACTCGCAGGTCGTGACCCCAGACCCGTTCGACGAGGGCGGCGTCGTGCACGCCCTCCACCCAGATCCGACTGGTCCTGGCCACCCGGGCGCGCAGTCCCTCGACCCGCGTCGATCCGGAGGCCGACCGGGTCGGCTGTTTGGCCGCCGCGGTCGCCGTCGGCCGTACCAGCGTGACCGGTTTGCCGTCGATGAGGAAGGCCGCCTCGCGCAGCGCGAACAGCCGGACCGCGCCGCGCCCGTCCTCGAGTTTGACGAAGTCGCCGTCGTAGCTGCGGTCGAAACCGACTACCGCGCCGCAGAATCCGCTCGCCGCGTCCTCCACGACCAGATCCCGGTCGGCGCTCACCTTCGGTACCGGTGTCTTCTTGGTCCGCTGGTGTCCGGAATAGATGTCGCCGCCGTACATGTCACGCCCACTCACCCGGCCGAGCTTAGAGGCGCGGGCAGGCCGACGGCGGTAGCGGCGCGCGAAAGCGGCTGGACCCCATGATCGCGGCCGGGGTCGGCGAGGCCGCCCAGAAAGCCGTTATCGCGGCTAGTCTGGGATGGTGGCCGCAATAGTCTGGCTGATCGCGGGCATCGTTCTCGCGGCGGCGGAAATGCTCACCGGGGATCTCACCCTGCTCATGCTCGGTGTCGCCGCGCTGGGCACCGCGGGCATCAGCGCCGCCGCGGACCTACCGCTGTGGGGCGACGCGCTGGTGTTCGGTGCGGTCGCGGGCGTGTTGTTCCTCGGGGTGCGGCCGGTGCTGCGCCGCAAATTCGGTTCCCCGCCCCCGATTCCGACCAATGTCGATGCGCTGCCGGGGAAGTCGGCGCTCGTCCTCGAACAGGTCGCGGCGCATTCGGGTCAGGTGAAGCTCGGCGGTGAGGTCTGGACCGCACGACCGCTGGACCCGACCGAAGTCTACGACGCCGGCGTGACCGTCTATGTGATGAAGATCGACGGCGCGACCGCCGTCGTCTGGAAGGGTCCCTAGCAATGGTTGCCTTGATCGTGGCCGCTGTCCTCGTCCTGCTGGTCGTGGTGGTGGTCTTCAAATCGATCGCTCTCGTTCCGCAGGCCGAGGCGGCGGTGATCGAACGGCTCGGACGCTACTCGCGCACCGTGTCCGGTCAGCTCACATTCCTCGTCCCGTTCGCCGACCGAGTCCGCGCGAAGGTGGACCTGCGTGAGCGGGTCGTGTCCTTCCCGCCGCAGCCGGTGATCACCCAGGACAACCTCACCCTGCAGATCGACTCGGTGGTGTACTTCCAGGTCACCAGCCCGCAGGCCGCGGTGTACGAGATCAGCAACTACATCGCCGCCGTCGAGCAGCTCACCGTCACCACGCTGCGCAACGTGGTCGGCGGGATGACGCTGGAGGAGACCCTGACCTCCCGCGACCAGATCAACAACCAGCTGCGTGGCGTCCTCGACGAGGCGACCGGTCGCTGGGGCCTGCGCGTGGCCCGGGTCGAGCTCAAGTCCATCGATCCGCCGCCGTCGATCCAGGAATCGATGGAGAAGCAGATGAAGGCCGACCGCGAGAAGCGGGCGATGATCCTCACCGCCGAGGGCACCCGCGAATCGCAGATCAAGACCGCCGAGGGCGCCAAGCAGGCGCAGATCCTGGCCGCCGAGGGTGGCAAGCAGTCGGCGATCCTGTCGGCCGAGGGTGAGCGGCAGAGCCGCATCCTGCGCGCGCAGGGTGAACGCGCCGCCTCCTACCTGCAGGCCCAGGGCCAGGCCAAGGCCATCGAGAAGGTGTTCGCCGCCATCAAGAACGGCAAGCCGACGCCGGAGCTGCTGGCCTACCAGTACATGCAGACGCTGCCGATGGTGGCGCGCGGCGACGCCAACAAGGTGTGGCTGGTGCCCAGCGATTTCGGCAAGGCGCTCGAGGGCTTCGCCCAGAACTTCGCCACCAAGGGCGAGGACGGGGTGTTCCGCTACGAGCCGTCGACCGAGGACCATCCGCCGGTGAAGATCGAGGACGACTCCGACGTCGCCGACTGGTTCGAGACCGCGTCGGACCCCAAGATCGAGCAGGCCGTGCGCGCCGCCGAGGCCACCGCTCGCACCCCCGTCGAGGGTTTCGAGCCGCCACGACCGAAAACCGTTGCGCCGGTGGAACCCTCGCCACTGCCGACACCGCCGCCGATCGCCCCGCAGCAGCAGCCGCCCGCGTCGCGCCCGGACGATCCGTACGGCCGTCCCTGGCAGCCGCCGCACCACGGCTGAGCCGCGCGGGCGCGGTCGCCCCCGCCTGCGCGCGAGTGTGCCGAAAGCCGCCACCGGCCTCGGCGCGCGTGCGACAGTAGCGGGCGTGGGCAGGCGTGTGTCCGGGAACCTCCCGGCGGAAGTGACCAGCTTCGTCGGCCGCGATGACGATGTCGCGACGGCCAAGCAGTTGCTCGCCGGTACCCGGCTGCTCACCCTGACCGGGGTGGGCGGGGTCGGCAAGACCCGGTTGAGCAGGCGGGTCGGCGAGGCCGTGCAGCGGGCGTTCGCCGACGGTGTGTGGCTGGTCGAGCTGGCGCACGTCAGCGACCAGAACCTGGTCGCTCCGACGGTGGCGCGTGAGCTCGGCCTGCGCGATGACACCAGCGCCCCGCTGGCCGTGCTCACCGACTTCCTGGCCGACCGCGATCTCCTGCTGATCCTGGACAACTGCGAGCACGTGATCGGCGCGTGCGCGGCGCTCGCGGACCGGATCATCCCCGCGACGACCGGCCTGCGGATCCTCGCGACCAGCCGTGAGCCGCTCGGCGTCGCGGGCGAGCAGGTCCTGCCGGTGGCGCCGCTGTCGGTGCCCGACCCGGACTCCGGCGAGCTCGACAGTCCCGCGGCCCGGCTGCTCGTCGATCGCGCGAGCGCAGCGAACCCGGCCTTCCGGCGGACCCCGGCCAACGCGGCGACCCTGGCCGCCATCTGCCGACGGCTCGACGGTATTCCGCTCGCGCTGGAACTGGCGGCGCTGCGGATGCGGATGTTCACCCCCGAACAGGTCCTCACCCGCCTCGACGACGCGATGGGTCTGCTCACCACCGGGCTGCGGACCGCGCCGCACCGGCAGCAGACCTTGGCCTCGGCGATCCGCTGGAGCTATGACCTGTGCACTCCCGACGAGCAGTCGCTGTGGGAGCAGCTGTCGGTGTTCGCGGGTGGCTTCGACCTCGACGCCGCCGAAGCGGTCTGCCTGGTCGATGCGCCGGACGCGCTGCTGGCCGCGCTGACGGGGTTGGTGGAGAAGTCGGTGCTGGCCTACGGGCCCGGCGGCGACGGCGCAGGCCGGTACTCGATGCTCGAGCCGTTGCGTCAGTTCGCCGGCGAGCGGCTGCGGGCACGCGGCACCGAGTACACGGTGCGCGTCGGCCATCGCGAGTACTACTACCGGCTCGCGTGCCGCGGGCGCACCGACTATTGGAGCGCCACCGACGTCGACTGGTTCCGCGACGTCAGCCGCGAGCACGCCAATCTCCGTGCCGCACTGCAATTCTCACTCGGCGATCCGGCCGGTGCGCGGCGGGCGCTGGAGATCGCGACGGAGCTGTGGCCGTTCTGGGAGCACTGTCACTTCCTGCTGGAGGGCTACCGCTGGTTGTCCGCGGCGCTGGCGAAGGACACCGAGCGCACGGTCTGTCGGGCCAGGGCGCTGGCCGCGAGCTCGGTGATGGCGGCCATGCTCTCCGAGACCGAGACGGCGGCGGAATTCGTGCGGGCCGGTACCGAGATCGCGGTCGAAACCGGGTCGGCCGAAGTGCAGGTCGAGACCGCGATGGCGGGCGCGGTGCTGGCCTTCGGGGCGGGCGAGCTGCATCGGGCGCTGGACATCTCGGTGGCCTCGTCGATGAGCGCGCACGAGTGCGCGCACCCCCAAGTGGAGATGGAGAGCCTGGCCTTCGCCGCGGTCTGCGCGCTGGCCCTGGACGACCCGATCGCCGGTGCCATGGCCGAGCGGCTGCTGGCGGTGACCACCGAGCACGGCTCGCACCTGCTCGGGGGGCTGGCCTACTGGGCGGTCGGCACCCAGCAGTGGCGTGACGGTGATCAGCGGAGCGCGGTCGCGGCGCTGCGCCGGTCGATCGAACTGTTCCAGCTCTTCGATCGGTGCGCCTGGCTCGCCACCAGCGTGGACGGCCTGGCCTGGGCGGCCGCCGCCGACGGCGACCTGGTGCGCGCGGCCCGCCTGATGGGCGTGGCATCGACGGTCCGCCGGGGCAGTTCGCAACGGCTGGCGCACGCGATGACCCAGCTCATCGGTCGGGGAGTGCGCGATCAGGTCCTCGCCGCACTGGGCGAGCGGGAGTTCGGGGCGTGCTTCGCCGCGGGTGCCGCGCTGCCCCTCGACGACGCCGTCGACTACGCGATGGACACCTCGTCGGCGCAGGCCCCGGCCGCCGAACCCGGCGGGATGGAAATACTGACCCGGCGGGAACGCGATGTCGCGCGCCTGATCGCCAAGGGCTACGGCAATCGCCGGATCGGGCAGGAACTGGTGATCTCGATCCGCACCGCCGAGAGCCACGTCGACCACATCCTCACCAAACTCGGCTTCACCTCGCGCACCCAGATCGCCGCCTGGGCCAGCCGGAACTCCCTCTGACGGTGACACCGTCGCGGTGACACGGGGCAGGCGGTCCCACAGGGCGGGCCCGGCCTGCCACTGAGTGGGACCGAATCCGCGCGCAGTGCAACCCCGTGCCGAGAGTGGGGACGGGGGTGACGGGGGAAACATCCGTAGTCGCCGAGCGATCTCCGTAGTTTCCGCGATTCCCGCGCACCACCGGGACGGCACTGTGATGGGGGACACCATCGCTAGGCAAATGAGGTGACCCATGACGGTCGACGTACTCGTCCAGCCCCGGTCCGCGCAGCACAGCGGTCCGCCGCCGTCGTCCATGATCGAGCGGATGACGGCGATCCTGGACGCGTTCGACGGGCCCGACCCGGTCCGCTCGCTGCTCGAGGTGGCCGACCGCACCGGCCTGCCCCGCTCGAGCGTGCACCGCATCATCGATCAGATGGTCCGGTTGCGCTGGCTGGCGCACGCGCCGGGCGGATACCGGCTCGGGACACGGGCGCTCGAGGTCGGCGGGCTCGCGGTCGAGCACAACGAGATCAGGGAGGCGGTGAGTCCGCTGCTGCACGAGGTGTGTCAGCGGACCGGCATGGTCGGGCACCTCGGTGTGCTCGACGGTCCCGAAGTGCTCTACCTGGACAAGGCGGCGGGCCGTTCCCGCGACAGCATCCCCACCCGGCTCGGCGGCCGGATGCCCGCGCACTGCACAGCGGTCGGCAAAGCGTTGCTGGCCACGTTGGAGCCGAGCGTCGTCGAGCTGGCGTTCCGGGAGCGGCTGCCGCAGCGGACGCCCCGCACGATCGGTCGCCGGGCCGAACTGCACCGCGAGCTCGATCGCGTCCGGAGTCATCAGGGGATCGCTGTCGATCGGGAGGAATCGGTCGCCGGTGTCGTGTGCGTGGCGGTGCCGATCCGGGGCCGGGCGCCCGGGGCGGTCGCCGCGTTGTCGCTGTCGGGCAGGCTCGGTGGGCCGCGCGCACCCGGCACGAGCCGGTTGGCGCATATCCTCGTCGACGTCGCCGACGAGGCCGCGCGGGCGGTCTTTCCG
The DNA here is from genome assembly GCF_019266065.1 of Nocardia sp. MH4. Lineage (GTDB taxonomy): Bacteria > Actinomycetota > Actinomycetes > Mycobacteriales > Mycobacteriaceae > Nocardia > Nocardia canadensis. The sequence goes on from NZ_LPNR01000055.1 coordinate 17,240, forward strand.
CGCTGCGGGCGCCGGCACTAGCCCCCGGGGTCAGTGCGGGAGCGGGAGCAGCTCGACCAGCGTGCCCCGGCCGGTGCCGGGTGGCAGCACGGCTAGGGCCTGGCAGCCGATCAGCCCGGCCAGGTGCGGCGTGTGCGCGGGTCCGGTACTGCGCCACACACCACCGGTCTGCTGCTGAACGGGAACCAGGCGGGTCGAGGCCCCTTCGAGCACGCCGGCGTCGGAGAGCCGCCCCCACATGGTGGGCCCCGGTGTCCGCTGGGTCAGGGCATCGACCACCGCCGGGCCGATGGCGAGCAGCGCCGCGATCGCGGCGAACGGGTTGCCGGGCAGCCCGAGCAGTACGCGTCCGTCGGGCAGCTGGGCGACCAGAGTGGAGCCGCCCGGCCGGATGGCGGCGCGTTCGACCACGATCCGGGCGCCCAGGTCGGCCAGCAGGGTGCGCAGGTGGTCGGCGGCGCCGCGCCCGGTCGCCCCGACCATCACCACCAGGTCGGCGTGGGATTTCAGGGTCAGCCAGGAGCGCAGCAGGTCTTCGCCGTCGGCCAGATGCCAGAGGCCGGTGCTCTCGATATCGCAGCAGCGCAGGAACTGGGGCAGCACCGGACCGAGGGAGTCCCTGGTCTCGTTCGCGCCGAGCGGGCCGACCGCGCGGATCTCGTCGCCGGTCATCACGACGTCGGCGCGCAGCGGGCCGCGCACCGTGACGGTCTCGGCTTCGGCGCTCAGGGCCGCCGAGGCCAGTGCGGCCGACACCCGGGTGCCCGCGCGCGCCAGCTCGACCCCGCTGTCCCAGTGCTCACCCTGGCGGCGGGTGTCGTCGCGCACCGGGGCGCCCGGCGCGCGCATCACCACCGGCTTGCCCGAGACGGTCGTCTGCACCACGTGCTCGTCGCGCAGCGTGGCGGTGGTACCCAGCGGGGTGGCGGCGCCGGTCGCGATCCGCACCGCCTCACCGGGCGCGAGCACCACCGAGCAGCCGCGGCCGGCGTAGCGGACCTGCTGGTGCAGGCTCCACCACGGTCCGGGGCCCGCGACGGCGTAGCCGTCCATCGCCGCACTGTCCACGCGGGGCAGTGGCCCGCCGGTCGTGAGCGCGGTGGCCAGCGTGGCGCCGATCGCGTCGGCCACGGGTAGCTCCCTGACCCCGATCGGTCGCAGACGCGCGGCGATCAGTGCGCGCACCTCGGCCAGCCCACATCCCACGGCCGGAACAACCACGCCCGCTCGCGCGCTCACCACCACGTCCAGCCTCCGCCCACAATTCACCGACAATCCGACTCATCGTGCGCATCGGCCATTGCCTGCGATTTTCTGGCCAGTTGCCCCACGATGACGTTGTGCTCACCCGGCGGCAGCCCCGCTCGTGCGGATTCGGACACATCACCCTCGGCGCGATCCCCGGCCGGTCCTCGCGCGCGGCCGTGCCCCCGGAGCCCGGTCCCCGATCGCATCGTAGCGACCCGCCGGGTGGAGCGCCGGGTCGTTCAGGGACGCACGCCCCGGGCGTCCAGGAGCATGCCGAGGTAGCCGAGTTCCTGGCTCTGGGACTGGGCCATGGCGCGGGCGGCCTGTTTCACCGGCCCGGACGTGAGCAGGGCGTCGGCGGCCCTGGCCATGGTGACCCCGCCCGAGTGGTGGCGGTACATCAGTTGCAGGAACAGGGTTTCGGCGTCGGCGCCGCGCGCGGCCGACAGCGCGTCGAGGTCGGCGGGGGTGGCCATACCCGGCATCGCCGTCGTCGAATCATGGTGGTGCCCTGGGGAGGTCGCCATCCACGTCATCGGCTGTGCCGACGTCGGAGCCGCGCCCGCGAGCTGGGTCCAGCCGAGCAGGGTGCCGATCTCCACCCGCTGGACGGCGGCGATCTGGTCGGCCATCTTGCGCACGGCCGGATCGGCGGCGGGATCGAGACGTTCGGTGAGGATCAGCGCCTGCTGGTGGTGGGCGGTCATGTCCTGCACGAAGCCCAGCTCGACCGCGTCGAGTACCGGTGCGGGCGTGGCGGTCTCGGTGATCAGCAACGGCCGCAGCGCCGCGCCGAGCACCATCAGGAACACCGCGGCCGCCCCCAGAGCCGCGACCCGCATCGCGCGCCCCACCCTCACGACCCCACGGTCGACTGCTGATCCGCCGGCGGCGAATACACGTCGTTGTCGAGGTGCAGCACCATGAACCCGTTGTCGGAACAGGTGACATAGAGCTGGTCGCCTCGCCACTCCGGCGGCGAGAAACACCAGTCGCTCGACATGTCGCCGAACGCGATGTCGCCCGCCCGCGAAGTCAGCACCTGGGCGGGATCGAACAGCCCCTCGGCCATCGCCCGCAGGGCCGCGGGCGCGCTCATCACCGGAACGCCGATGATCGAGGCCAGCGCGTGCGGTGAGTTCCACACCTCCAGGTTGCGGCCGGTCCGCGCGGGCGGGTTGAAGTACGCGATCTCGCGGATCGCCCCCGGATCGCGCACGTCGAACACCCTGATCCCCGACGAGATCCATCCGCACGCGAGCGCTGTCGGATCGTCGGGGCGATCCGCCGCGCAGTAGTGCGATTCGTAGGAGAACGCCGAACCGCCCATCGACGACCCGACATTGGCATCGATGTTGGCCGGCAGATTGATCTCCAGCTTGATCTTCGCCGTGATCCCCGGATCACCGTCGACCGAGACATCGATGAGCTTCACCCCGCCGGAACCGCCTTCGTCGACGGTGAAGACGTGCGGCACACCGTCGTAGGTCACCGGCACGCTGTGCTGGGTGGCCCACCCGTCGGTCCAGAACGTCCGGCCCAGGTGGGGCACCTGCGGATTCGGGTCGCGCCGCTGCACCGCGCTCACATCGAGCACGGTGAAACCGCCGAGCGCGGAGATGTAGAGCCGGTTGCCGTCCGGGCTCACGCCGAGGCCGTGCGCCTCGATTCCGGTCAGTCCCTGCCAGATCACGCGGGGGTGGGCGGGGTCGGTGAGATCGATCGCGCTCAGGAAGCCGGGCGCGATCCCGGAGGCCCAGTAGGTGCGGCCGTCGGGGGAGAAGCCGCCTTCGTGCGTCGTGATCGGCAGCGGCATCAGCAGATTCGAGCCGGTGCCCGGATTGAGCAGTCGCGGGTGCGCGCAGTCGGAGATGTCGTAGACCGACAGATAGCCCGCGCCGATCCCGACCGGGACCCCGGTGCCGACCAGCAGCTTGCGAGTGCTGTTGACCTTCAACGTCTCCCAGGTCCCGGCCAGCATGGCGGGCTCGGCCAGCGTCGCGGTGCGACGCGGGTTCGCCGGATCGGACACGTCGAGCACCTGCACGCCCTGCTGCTCGCTGAGCATGTTGCCGGGGAAGAACGTGCCGACATAGGCGCAGTGCTCGAAGCTGGTGGAGGTGATGCCCGCCCCGCGCCCCTGGTAGTTGCCGACCATCGACATATTGCAGCGGTAGCCCTGCGTGCTGCGGCCACTGTCTCGGTCAGCGGCGGGCACGTCGCCCTGCATTCCCGTCTCGGGAAGCGAACCCGGTCCACAGTCGGCCCGCGGCACCGATGTTCGTCCGACATCCAGGAATTCCTGCACGGCACCGGTGAGATCCGCGAACGGATCCGCCGCCGATCCCGCCGGCACCCCCATCGCCACCAGCACCGCGACCGCGGCCGAAGCCGTGAATCGCAGGACCGTCCGTCCCGACCGTGCGCGCATCGTTGCCTCCCGATCATGCCCTGCGACCAAACTGACTCAGACAGCAGTCGCTGCTTTGGATGGTAAGTCGGGCGGCCCCTCGGCGCGGGCGATTTCGCCGAACGGCCGCTCGACCGGCGGGTCGGGGTCCCCCACCCCGGTGGGGGAACGCTGTACGGTTGCCTGCGTTACGACTGCGCGTCTGTCAGGGCCGTCTTCCGCGACCGGAAAGGACTCGGATTCCATGTCGAACGATGTCGTAGGCAGGTCCGGAGCCGCGGACGCGGACGGTGGCCGGGTTGCCGGTCGATCGCCGGGCAAGCCCCGGATCGATCTGTTCGTCTTCTGCGCCACCGCGATCGGCGCACTCGCCTTCGTCGCCTGGGGTGTCCTCGACGACGAGAGCCTGGCCTCGGCGGCGGGCACCGCGCAGAAATGGGTCATCACCAACACTGGCTGGTTGTTCGTCCTGGTCGCCACGGCGTTCGTCGTGTTCGTGATCTGGCTGGCCGTCAGCCGCTACGGCCGGATCCCGCTCGGCGCCGACGACGAGAAACCCGAATTCCGCACCGTCTCCTGGATCGCGATGATGTTCAGCGCGGGCATGGGCATCGGCCTGATGTTCTGGGGTGTGGCGGAACCGTTGTCGCACTTCGTGACTCCGCCGCCGCACACCGCCGAACCCGGCACCCCGGCGGCCGCCGAGGTCGCCATGGCCACCACGCTGTTCCACTGGACGCTGCACCCGTGGGCGATCTACGCGGTGGCGGGCCTGGCCATCGCCTACGGCACCTTCCGCAAGGGCCGCTCGCAGTTGATCTCCGCGGTGTTCCGGCCACTGCTGGGCAGGCACGCCGACGGCATCGGCGGGCGCGCCATCGACATGATGGCGATCTTCGCGACCCTGTTCGGCTCGGCGGCCTCGCTCGGTCTCGGCGCCCTGCAGATCGGCGCGGGCATGGAGTTCAACGGGTGGATCGACGGCATCGGCAAGATCGGCCTGGTCGCCATCATCTCGGGCCTGACCGTCGCGTTCGTGCTGTCGGCGGTCTCGGGTGTCGAGCGCGGCATCCAGTGGCTGTCGAATATCAATATGGTGCTGGCGCTGGCGATCGCGGCGTTCGTCTTCGTCGCCGGGCCGACCCTGTTCGTCTTGAACATGGTGCCGACCTCGATCGGCGACTACGTGGAGATGCTGCCGACGATGGCCTCCCGCACCGGCGCCGGCGACGAGGCGATGCAAGGGTGGCTGTCGAGCTGGACGATCTTCTATTGGGCCTGGTGGATCTCGTGGACCCCGTTCGTCGGCATGTTCATCGCCCGGATCAGCCGCGGCCGCACCATCCGCCAGTTCGTCACCGGCGTGCTGCTGGTGCCCAGCGTGGTCAGCCTGCTGTGGTTCGCGATCTTCGGTGGTGCGGGCATCGCCGAACAGGCCGAGCACGGCGACCTCACCGAGCCCGACGGCACGGTCGACTCGGACTTCGCGCTGTTCCACCTGCTGGACCAGTACCCGATCACCTCGATCACCACGGTGGTCGTGATGATCCTGGTCGGCATCTTCTTCGTCTCCGGCGCCGACGCGGCCTCGATCGTGATGGGCACCCTGTCCGAACGCGGCAGCATCGAACCCTCCCGCCCGATCGTCATCTTCTGGGGCGCCGCCACCGGCGCCGTCGCCGCGATCATGCTGGTCATCGCCGACTCCGACGACCTGGGCGGCGCCCTCACCGGCCTGCAAGCCCTCACCACCGTGGTCTCCCTGCCGTTCCTGGTGGTGATGGCCGCGATGTGTGTCTCCCTCTACAAGGACCTCCGCGAGGACCCCCTGATCCTGCGCGCCGACCGCGGCATCGAACTCGTCGAGGTCGCCGTCGACAAGGGCACCGAACAACACGAGGGCGACTTCGCCCTGGTCACCGAACCCACCGAGGACGCCGACGAGAAGCCGAGCTAGACCGTCCGCTCGATCCGCGCCGGCGCCGAGGTGAGCTCGGCGCAGGCGCGGCGCAGGCGGTCCCGCAGGATATCGGCGCTCTCGGCCACCGCGGCCTGGGCCCGCACGTAGTCGGCGCGGCCGCCGGGTGTTTCGATGCGGACCGGCTCGTAGCCGAATTCGCGCAGATCGTACGGGCTGGCGCGCATGTCGAGTTCGCGTGCGGTGCAGGCGAGTTCGAAGCAGTCCAGCAGCAGGTCCGACGGGATCAGGGGAGCGAGCTTGAAGCTCCACTTGTAGAGGTCCATGTTGGCGTGCAGGCAGCCGGGTTGTTCCCGCAGGATCTGGTCGGCGCGGGTGAGGGGCTCGGCGTTGCGGCCGACGGCGGCGGGGGTGAAGAAGCGGAAGGCGTCGAAGTGGGTGCAGCGCAGCGACATCGACTCGACGACCGCGTCGGTACCGGCGTGGCCCAGGCGCAGGGGGACCTGTTGGTGGCGGACGTCGTCGGTGCGGTAGACCATCGCCCACTCGTGCAGGCCGAAGCAGGACAGGTGGGTGGGACGCTGGGCGGTCGCGCTCAGCAGCCGTTCGACGAAGGCGATCGTGTCGCGCCGTTTCGCCAGGTAGGCCGGGTCGGCGGTATAGACGTCGGCGTCGACCCGGTGGTAGCCGCGAGCGCCCGCGTACTCGCGCGCGTCGCTCAGGGCGATGCCGAACCCGGGATGCCAGCGTCGCAACTGCGCGGGCTTGTGGCCGTAGTAGGTGAACAGGAAGTCGATCACCGGATGGGTGGTGCCCGCCGCCCGGCGTTCGAGGTAGGGCCCGACCAGCTCGTCGAGCCGCTCCCGATGCGCCCGCGCGCGGGCCTGCCACTCGACCGCGGGCAGCACCCGCGGGCCGAGAGCATGGTCCAGGTCGTCATGCGCGCTCACCGGGACATTCTCCCGCATCGGTTCGACGCGGCGGAGCCACCCCGAACTCACGCCGGTGACGGGACTGTTCGCTGGTGACGTCGGCGACGGCCTGCTTGCCCGGCGGGGAGCGGGCACCAAGAGGGGATCAGTCGGTCGCGCCGAATTCCTTGCGGTAGTGCTCGGACAGGGCCGGGAAGTAGTCGTCGAAACGGACGGTGGCCGGGTCCTGGTCGGTTTCGGCGGCGACCAGGCGATCGAGGTAGTAGTCCCAGCCGGGGCCGACGCCCTCGGCCATGGTGGGGTCGGGCACGTTCTGGGCGAAGACGAGGGTGGTGATGCCCGCTTCTTCGGAGAGATCGAGACGGAGCTGCCAGTGCTCGGGGTTGTCCCCGTCGTAGGGCATGGCGGTGGTGATCCGCAGCCGGTGCGGGGCATCGCACTCGTCGATGTGGAAGCGTTCGGCGGGCATCTCGCCCTCGAACAGCATCTGGAACTTCACCTCGCCGGTGGCCGGGTCGCCGGTCCAGGTGCCGAGCCAGCGCGCGAGCCGGTGTGGCTCGGTGACGGCGGCCCAGACGTCCTCGATCGGGGCGCGGAAGGTGCGCGTCCATTCGCAATAGGTGCCGTCGGCGAGATCGCGGCGATGTCCGGTCGCGGTGGGGATGGTCATGCTGTCTGCTCCTTGTCGGTGGCGGTGCCGGTGGTGGCCCGGCGTTCCCGGGTGGTGCGGCGGACCTCGAGGTCGAGACCGTCGAGCGCGTGCTCCGGAATCAGTGGCCTGATCAGGGGCAGCTGTTCCAGGTAGGCCCGCAGCGGGGCCAGGCCCTCGGGGGCGAGGCGATAGTGCCGTTCGCGGCCCTGTGGTTCGGCCTCGACGAGCCCCGCCTCGGTGAGCAGGCGCAGGTGCTTGCTGATCGCGGGCCTGCTGATGGGGTATTCGGCGGCGAGATCGACGACCCGGGCCGGTGCCCCGGCGAGCCGCACGAGCAGGTCGCGACGTACCGGATCGGCGAGCGCCTCGAACACATCCATCCTCTATTGGTAACCCATCGGTTACCAATGAGTCAAGGGCGCGAGTCACGCAGCGCACGAGAAACGGCCCGACCGATGTGGTCGGGCCGTTCCCGAGATGCCTGTTACCGCGTGTCGACGAGCGCGAGATCCGGTGTCACGGAACTCATTCGGCGAGCCGGTGGGTGCCGTCGCGCACGGTGCCGACGAACTCCTCGATCAGATCCTCCAGCGCGACCACGCCGACCGTGTTGCCCCGGCTGTCCACCACCCGCCCCAGGTGACTGTTGGTCCGGCGCAGCCGCGCCAGCGCCTCGTAGAGCGTGGTGCCGGAGCTGACCGTCGGCAGCGGGCGGATGTCGGTGCGCGGGATCTGCGTCTCCGGTCCCGCGGTGTCGTCGGCGACCTTGTCGAGGACATCCTTGACGTGCAGATAGCCGACCAGCGACCCGTCGGCCGCGCGCACCGGATAGCGCGAGAACCCGGTCTCGCCGACCGCGGCCTCGATGTCGCCGAGCGTGGTGCCGTTGCCGCGCAACGGCACCGAGCGCGCCTGCGCCAGCGGCACCATCACATCGCCGACGATCCGCTCCGAGGTGCCCAGCGCCTGGGTCAGCCTGCGGTGTTCCTCCTCGTCGAGCAGCCCCTCCGAGCGGGACTCGCCGATCATCTCGGCCAGCTCCACCGTGGAGACCGTCGCGTCGAGCTCGTCCTTCGGTTCCACCCGCAGCATCCGCAGCGAGAGGTTGGCGAGGTAGTTGTACAGCGCGATGAGCGGGCGCGCGATCCGCAACCACATCAGGTGGATCGGCACCAGCAGCAGCGCCGAGCGTTCCGGCCCGGCCAGCGCGATGTTCTTCGGCACCATCTCGCCCAGCAGGATGTGCAGGATCACCACCAGCGTCAGCGCGAGGGTGAACGAAACCGGGTGCAGCAGCTGATCGGGCAAGCCCAGCAGCTCGAACGGGCGCTCGAGCAGATGCGCCACCGCGGGTTCACCGACCCGGCCCAGCAGGATCGAGCAGATGGTGATGCCGAGCTGAGCCGCCGCCAGCATGATCGACAGGTTCTCACCCGCCTCGATGACCGTCTTCGCGTTCTTCTTGCCTTGCGCGACAAGAGCCTCGAGCCGGTCGCGCCGCGCCGAGATCAGCGCGAACTCGGCGGCGACGAAGAAGGCGTTGCCCGCCAGCAGCACGACGGTCAGCACGATGCCGAACAGATCACCCATGGTTGTGCTCCCGTGCCGCGAGGTTCGCCGCGTCGACCGGGATCAACCGCACCCGATCGATGCGCCGGCCGTCCATCCGTTCCACCCGGGCGATCCAGCCGCCGCCGGAACCGCGGGATTCGGGCAGCACCACCTCGTCGCCGGTGGCCGGGATCCGGCCGAGCTGAGTCAGCACGAGGCCGCCCAGCGTCTCGTATTCGCCTTCCGGCGCTTCGTATCCGGTCGCGCGCGACACCTCGTCGATGCGCAGCAGACCCGAGCAGTCCCAGCCGTCGGAGACCCGGCGGACATCGCGCTCCTCCTCGTCGTGCTCGTCGCGCACGTCGCCGAGGATCTCCTCGATCAGGTCCTCCATGGTCACCATGCCGGCGGTGCCGCCGTACTCGTCGACGACCAGCGCGACCTGCATGCCGTCGGCGCGCACGCGCTCCATCACGGCGTCGCCGTCGAGACTGGCCGGCACGATCGGGACCGCGACGGCCAGCTTGCTCAGCGGGATCTGCTTGCGCAGATGCGCCGGATGGGTGAACGCCTGCTTGACGTGCACGACCCCCAGCGTGTTGTCCAGGTCGCCGTCGATGACCGGGAACCGGGAGTATCCGGTGCGGGCGGAGGCGGCGATGAGGTCGGCGATGGTGTCGTCGCGATCGAGCGATTCGACCTTCACCCGCGGTGTCATCAGGTCTTCGGCGCTGCGCTCACCGAATTCCAGCGAACGGTCCATCACCTGCGCGGTGCGCTGGTCCATCGCGCCGCGCAGCGCCGAGGTGCGGACCAGCGAACCCAGCTCCTGCGGTGAACGGGCCGAGCGCAGTTCCTCGGCGGGCTCGATGCCCAGCCTGCGCACGATCCAGTTGGCGGCGCCGTTGAGGAACCGGATGAGCCACTTGAACATGGCCGAGAACCCGATCATCGGGCCCGCCGTGAGCCGGGCCGTGGCCATCGGCTTGGCGATGGCGATGTTCTTCGGCACGAGCTCGCCGTAGATCATCGACAGCGAGGTCGCCAGGACCAGGGCCAGCACCAGGGCGACGCCGTGCGCGGCGTTCGGGCTCAGACCGGCCGCGTCCAGCAGCGGGTCCAGCAGCCGGGCCAGCACGGGTTCGGCGATGAAGCCGGTGATCAGGGTGGTGATGGTGATGCCGAGCTGCGCGCCGGAGAGCTGGAAGGACAGGGTGTGGTGGGCCTGCTTGACCAGCCGGGAGCGGACGTCACCCTCGCGGGCCGCGGCCTCGACGGTGCTGCGTTCCAGTGCGGTGAGCGAGAACTCGGCGGCGACGAAGAGCGCCGTGCCGAGGGTGAGTGCGACGAAGCCGAGAAGGCTGAGCACGGTCAGAACGATGGACATCCTCAGCACCACCCGGGTGATGCCGTGGGGAAATCGGAGGATCGAACGGACGCTGCGGAAAGGAGGACGCCGGGTTGGTCACCCGGCTCCGTAGAGGAACCCTCCTGTGTGGCGCCCTTGGACGCGGGTGACAACTGGATCCTTTCGAGTGGGGAAGAAAGCACTGCCGAGATCGGCAACTCCATAGTAATCGGTCCCCACCGATGATGTGTCAGCGGCGCGGGTGGGCCGACCGGTGGACCGGCGGAAACGACAGCGGCCGATCGGCACCGGCGTGCCGATCGGCCGTGGTCGGTCGGTCGTCACCAGCCGCTGGGCAGCGGGCGGCCCTCCGCGAATCCGGCCGCGGACTGCACGCCGAGCACGGCGCGTTCGTGGAACTCCGGCAGCGAGCGGGCGCCGGCGTAGGTGCAGGAGCTGCGCACGCCCGAGCAGATGTGGTCGATGAGGTCCTCGACACCGGGGCGCTCGGGGTCCAGACGCATGCGCGAGCTGGAGATGCCCTCCTCGAACAGCGCCTTGCGGGCCCGGTCGAAGCCGCTGTCGGCGGCGGTGCGGGCGGCCACGGCCCGCTTGGAGGCCATGCCGAAGCTCTCCTTGTAGGCATTGCCGTCGCGGTCGACACGCAGGTCGCCGGGGGATTCGTAGGTGCCGGCGAACCAGGAGCCGATCATCACGTTCGACGCGCCCGCCGCCAGCGCCAGCGCGACATCGCGCGGGTGCCGTACGCCGCCGTCGGCCCACACGTGCACGCCGAGTTCCTTGGCCGCCGCGGCGCATTCGGCCACCGCGGAGAACTGCGGGCGGCCCACGCCGGTCATCATGCGGGTGGTGCACATGGCGCCGGGGCCGACCCCGACCTTGATGATCGTGGCGCCCGCCGCGGCCAGATCGCGGGTGCCCTCGGCGGAGACGACATTGCCCGCGGCCAGCGGCACGCCGAGGCCGAGATCGGCCACGGCGCGCAGCGATTCGAGCATCTTGGCCTGGTGGCCGTGCGCGGTGTCGATGACGAGCACGTCCGCGCCCGCCTCGGCCAGCGCCTTCGCCTTGGCCGCCACGTCACCGTTGATGCCGACCGCGGCGGCGACCCGCAGCTTGCCGTTCGCGTCGATCGCGGGGGTGTAGATGCCGGCCCGGATCGCGCCGGTGCGGGTCATCACCCCGGCCAGCGTGCCGTCGGTGTGGGTGAGTACGGCGAGCTGGGCGTGCGCCTCGGCGAGGCGGTCGAAGATCTCGCGCGGGGATTCGTCGACGGGGGCCTGGACGAAATCGGTGAAGGCGACCTCGCGCAGTCGCGCGAACCGGTCGACGTCCGCGCAGGCGGCCTCGGTGACCACGCCGACCGGCTTGCCGTCCTCGACGATCACGACCGCGCCGTGCGCGCGCTTGTGCATCAGCGCCACCGCGTCGGACACCGAGTGGTCGGGGTCGAGGGTGACGGGGGTGTCGGCGGTGAGCGAGCGGCTCTTGACGAACGAGATGGTGTCGGCGGCCGCCGGGATCGGCAGATCCTGGGGCAGGACGACGAGGCCACCGCGCCGGGCGACGGTCTCGGCCATCCGCTTGCCCGCGACGGCCGTCATGTTCGCGACCACGAGGGGGATGGTGGTGCCGGACCCGTCGACACTGGCCAGGTCCACATCGAACCGGGACGCGACATCGGTCCGGTTCGGGACGAGGAAGAGGTCGTCGTAGGTCAGGTCGTACGGCGGCTGGGGTCCCGGAAGAAATCGCACTTGTTCGATGATAGCCGGGTGAGGTCTGCCGTGGGCGGCACCTCAGTGCGCGGTGTCGGCCGATTCCGGCAGCGGCGCCGCCTGCGTGCGGCACAGCACGACGGTGGCCCCGCACATCACGACGACGCAGGTCACGACCGCCACCAGGCCGAGATCGTCGGTGCGCAGCTGCTCGTTCAGGGCGGTGAGGCCGAGGAAGGCGGCGGCCAGCGGTTCGGCCACCGCCGCGGCCGGCAGGGAGGCCGACAGTGGTCCGGCTTGGTAGGCCCGCTGCTGGAGGTAGAAGCCGAGCAGACCGGCCCCGACCAGCGCCCAGGTCTGCCAGCCGGTGATCACGCTGCCGGGCCCGTCGCCGAACAGGGTGACCACGCGATCGGTGAGGGCGGCGGCCAGGCCGAACAGCGCGCCACCGGCGAGTCCGAGGCACAGCGCCCGCTCGGACGGATTGCGCAGCAGCACCCCCGCCAGCGTCGCGATCGCGACGACGCTCAGCAGAATCGCCAAGGGCACCAGCCACTCTCGCAGCGGCGCGGTCTGCTCGCCCGCGGTCGGATCGCCGATGACGAGGAACAGGACGAGGGCGGTGACGAGCACCAGCGCCGTCGCGGCGGCCCGGCCGGTGATCCGCTGATGGTTCAACCGCGCGGACAGCGGCAACGCGAAGACCAGGGAGCTCACCAGGATGGGCTGGACGACCAATACCGCGCCGAAGGCCAGCGCGAGCACCTGCATGCCGTACCCGCCGGCATCGCCGACGATCGCGGCCCACCACCGCTTGTTCCGCAGCAGCGAACGCACCAGCGACGCGTCGCCGGGGACCGCGGCGGCCGCACGCTGCTGCGCCACCGACGCCACCGCGAACAGCATCGCGGCGACGACGGCGCACACGATCGCGGCGATCGAACGGTTCGTCACCAGGTCAGTGTGGCAGCCGGACCACGACGTCGGCGGGAGGCGCCCGGCCGCTTCGAGGGGCCGAGCCGACCGTGGGTGTGGACGCGGGCGGCGCCCGCGATGCGAACACGTCGTCGGCGCCGGATCACGACGTCGGCGACGGCACCGATCCGACGCGCCCCGAACAGCAGCGTGGCCGAACCGTAATCGGTTCGGCCACGCGATGATTCAGTTTGCCGAGCGGTTGCGGCGGGCCGCCGGAGCGGCCGGACGCGCGGCTCGACGACGCGAATTCGTCGGCGTGTCGCCGCTGCGGGCGTGTCCGCCGGTGCCCGCGGGCTTGCGGCTGCGGGACTCGCCGGTCGGACGTTCCCGGCGCGGCGCGCCGCC
>NZ_LPNR01000056.1 GCF_019266065.1 Nocardia sp. MH4
CGATGCCCTGCGCGGCGCGCGCGGCCACCAGCTGCCACGGCGCCTGCGCGAGCCCGCCCGCCAGCGAGGCGATGCCGAAGGCGACCAGCCCCGCCGTGAACAGTCGGCGGCGGCCGTACAGATCGCTCGCCTTGCCGCCGAGCAGGAGGAAGCCGCCGAAGGTCAGGGCGTAGATGTGCACCACCCAGGCCAGGTCCAGTGGGGCGAAGCCGAGCGCGTCCCCGATGGCGGGCAGCGCGACGTTCATCACGGCCATGTCGAGGGCGACCATGAACTGCGCGACGCCCACGGCGGTGAGTACGGCGCGGGGATGCGGCGGCGACGAGTTTTTATACATGTATAAAAACTAACCGCACCGGCGGCCCCGTGTCCATACCCCCGCCGTCGGATGGGTCAAGATGGACCCATGCCGACACCGTCCTCGCAGCCCGCACGTACCGGCAGACCGGCGCGCCTGACCCGTGGCGACATCGTCGCCGCCGCGCACGCGGTGATCGAGACCGACGGCGTCGAGAAACTGACCATGCGCAGGCTCGCCGGTGCGCTGGAGTGCACCCCGATGGCCCTCTACCACCACGTCCGCGACAAGGACGAGCTGCTGCGCCTGCTCCTCGACGACTACGCCGACGGCATCACCTGGCCCGCGCTGCCCGATGATCCCCGGCAGCGGATCCTGGTGGCCGCCACCGCGATGTACGACGCGCTCGCGGCGCACGCCTGGATCGTGGAGGTGCTGGTGAACGGCGATCTGTTCGGCCGCTCGGCCCTGTGGGTACCCGAGACGATCATCGACGCCGCCATCGCCGCGGGGCTGAACATCGACCGCGCGGTGGCCGCCTACCGCGCCATCTGGCACTACACCGCGGGCGATCTGATCGTCACCGGCCGCTCGGCCCGCCGCGCCGCGCAGGGCCCCACCTATCGCGCCGAGGTCTTCGCGAACCTCGACCCCGACGCGATGCCGCGACTGGCCGAAGTCGGTTCCCGCTGGACCGAATTCGACGCCGTGAGCACCTACGCGACCGGGCTGGACGCGCTGGTCACCGGCCTGCTGGCCGAGGCCGATCGCGACTGAGGGGCGCGCCTAGCCGAGCGCGGACAGCACCTCGGGCAGCTTGTCGGCGTGCACGACCGCCAGGCGCTGGGTCGCACGGGTCAGCGCCACGTAGAGGTCGTTGAGCCCGCGCGGCGACTCGTCCAGGATCGCCTGTGGTTCCACCAGATACACCCGGTCGAACTCGAGACCCTTGGCATCGTGCACGGTCAGAACCTGCACCGATTCCCCGGCCAGCGTGGACAGCTCGGGGACGAGCGCGGCCGGCGCGAGGACCGCGCTGGTGCCGGGACCGTGCTCGGCCTCGAGCAGCCGCGCCACCTCGCCGGCCAGCTCGGCGGGCCGAACCCGGTAGGCACGGGGCGGATTGCCGGTCTCGCGGACCGAACGCGGCACCCGCACGCCGGGGTCGATCGCGGCCAGCACATCGGCGGCCACGGCCATGATCTCGGCGGGGGTGCGGTAGTTGACGGTCAGCTCGGTGAGCTTCCAGCGTTGCGCCACATACGGTTCCAGCACCCGCTGCCACGACGACGCGCCCGCCGGATCGCCGGTCTGGGCGACGTCGCCGACCACGGTGATCCACCGGTTCGGAATGCGCCGCATCACCATGCGCCAGGCCATCTGCGACAGTTCCTGCGCCTCGTCGACGATCACGTGACCGTAGGTCCAGGTGCGGTCGCCCGCCGCGCGCTCGGCGGTGGTCTGCCGGTTGCCGAACTCCTGGCGCTGGGCCAGCTGGGAGGCGTCGATGAGGTCGTAGGCCATGAGGATCTCGGGGTCGAGTTCGTCCTCGATGTCCTGGGGCGCGGAGCCGGTGAGGATGTCGAGGGCGTCCTGCGCCTCGGCCAGCTGGGCGCGCCAGCGGCGGCGGGCGCGTTCGCGTTCCTCGGTGTCGTCCACGCCGAGCAGCTCGGCGAGTTCGTCGAGCAGCGGGGCGTCGGCGGCGCCGAACGTGCCGTCGTCGTTGCGGACCAGCTCGGCCCGGTCCTCGGCGCTGAGAGTCTTGGCGGCGCGGTCGAGCCGGGCCGGGTCGGCCAGCAGGTCGGCCAGCACCTCCTGCGGGGACAGGATCGGCCAGAGCGCGCTGATCGCGGCCTGGACCTGCGGGTCGGCGCGCATCTCGTCGCCGATCTCGGTGAGGTCGGCCGAGCTGAGCAGGCTGGTCCCGCCGGACAGGTCGGCGCCCATCGTCGCGGCCAGCTGATCGGTGAGCGCGTCGATCACCGAGGACGCGAAGATCGGCCTGGCCAGGTTGTGCGGTCGGCGCGAGGACCTGGCCCGGCCCCTGGCCTTGGTCGCGATCTTGCGATCCAGCGTCACCGGATAGCCGTCGAAGGTGAGTCGTACGGGTTCGGCCGGCACCTCCTGGCGATCGCGCACCGCCTGCTTGAGCACCTCGAGCATGTCGAGGGAGCCCTTGATCTCGCCGGCGCGCAGGGTGTCCTCGCGCACGGCCTTCACCCCGGGATACAGGTCGCCGATGGTCGACAGCAGCACGCCGGTCTCACCGAGCGAGGGCAGCACCTGGCCGATGTAGTCGAGGAAGGTCGCGTTCGGGCCGATGATCAGCACGCCGCTCTTGGCCAGCTGCTGCCGGTAGGTGTACAGCAGGTAGGCGGCGCGGTGCAGCGCGACCGCGGTCTTGCCGGTACCCGGCCCGCCCTGGACCACCAGCACGCTCTTGTGCTCGGAGCGGATGATCGCGTCCTGCTCGCTCTGGATGGTCTCGACGATGTCGTTCATGTGGCCGGTGCGAGCGGCGTTGAGCGCCGACAGCAGCGCGCTCTCGCCGCCGACCCCGTCGTCGGTGCCGACCGCGCCGTCGCGCTCGGCGGCCCGCAGGTCCAGGTACTCGTCGGTGATCGCGGTGACCGCCCGGTTGCGCGAGCGGATGTGCCTGCGCCGGACCACGTCCTCGGGATTGGCGGTGGTCGCCAGGTAGAACGGGCGGGCCAGGGGAGCGCGCCAGTCCAGCAGCAGCGGCTCGTAGTCGTTGTCCTCGTCGAGGATGCCGAGCCTGCCGATGTAGCGGGCCTCGGGCTCGTCGCCGTCCAGATCGATCCGGCCGAAGCACAGACCGTGCTCGGCGGCGTCGTATTTGGCCAGGTCCTCGCTGTAGAGCTGGGTGAACGACTCGCGCTCACTGCGTGCCTGCGGGGTGCCGCCGGACTCCAGCAGCACGGTCTTGAGCCGGTTCTGCGCGTAGTCGCGCATGCCGTCGAGCCGGTCGTAGAGCACCGAGAGGTACTGCTGTTCCGCGGCGCGATCATCGGCGAGGCGGTCGGGCAAAACAGGACTCCTTTGTCACCGGCGAGAACAGAGTTGTCGAGTCTACTCGGCGAACAGATCGCCACCGACGATCGGCGTGAAGTGCTCGACCACGGGAAACGGGTCGTAGAAGTGGTGCAACAGCGCCCGCCAGCGTTGATATTCCGGCGATCCGCGGAAACCCGCGGTGTGGTCGGTCAGCCGTTCCCAGCGCACCAGCAGCAGATAGCTGTCCGGACGTTCGACGCACCGCGACAGCGACAACCCACCGAAACCCGGCATCGACGCGATGATCGGCGCGGCCTCGGCAAACGCGGCCTCGAAGTCCTCGGCCAGACCTGCGCGAACGGGCAGCACCGCGTGTTCGATGATCACGCCGACCAGTCTGTCAGGAGGCGTGAGTGTTGTTCGATCGACGATTCTGACCGAGACCGAGGTCACGATGACCTGACGGCTTGTCGCGGTACATCGCCAGGTCGGCGTCGTGCAGGACGGCCTCCGGGGTGCGGTGTTCGTGCGGTCCGAGCTCGGTGATGCCGATCGAGGCGCTCACCTCCAGCCGGTGCCCGCGGGCGATGATCGGCTCGGCCATCGTGGTGCGCAACCGCTCGATCAGACCGGGCAGATCGGTGCTGTGCGGATGCCCGGCGAGCAGGACCAGGAACTCGTCGCCGCCGAGCCTGCCCACCAGGTCCTCGGCCCGCAGCGCGCGCTGCAACCGCTGGGCGACGATCTGCAGCACCGTGTCGCCGATCGCATGACCGAGGGTGTCGTTGATCGCCTTGAACCCGTCGAGATCGATGAACAGCACCGTGGTGACCAGGCTGCCGCCCTCGTCGGCCAGCGCGGCCGAGAGCTGGGACAGGATCAGCGAGCGGTTGGCCAGCCCGGTCAGCGCGTCATGGGTGGCCTGGTACTCGAGCTGGCGCCTGCTGGCCCGGAACTCGGTGATGTCGGCGAAGGAGGACACTCCCGAGGAGTGCGGGGTGTCGGGGTTGAGCAGCCGGCAGTTGCACGACAGCCACACCTGCTGCCCGTCGGTGCGCTCCACGCCGAAGATGAACTGGGTGACGGCCTCGCCGGTCGCCAGGGTGTGCGCCATCGGATGCCGGTTCGTCGGCATCGGCTGCCCGTTGCGGTCGATCAGGCGCAGCGGCAGTTCGTCGATGGCGTGCCCGATCACCGGTGTCGCGTCGTCGATGCCGAGGATCCGCCTGCCCGCCGGATTGATCGACTCGACGCGTCCGCGCGGATCGACGACGAGCACGCCCTCCTCCAGCTGCGAGACCACGGTGGTGAAGTGCGCCTCCGCCCGGCGCGCCGAGGCCTCCGCGGCCCGCTGCGCGGTCAGGTCGTGCACGACCACCTGGTAGGCCAGTGCGTCCTGCCACGCTGTGAGAACCGACACGGTCTGCACCGGCACCGTCCGGCCGTCGAAGCGCACCAGGTCCATCTCGGTGGGCGGGGACGCGGCGCCCTCGGCGGTGAGCTGGTCGATCCGGTCGAGCATCGCCGGGATCGACTCGGGATGCACGAACCGGGTGATGGGCAATCCGAGCAGGTCGTCGGGGGTGCGGGCGCCGAGCAGCCGGACCATCGCGGGATTGGCGAAGACCACGATTCCCGCCTCGTGCACGCAGATCGCGTCGGGCGTGTGTTCGACGAGCGAGCGGTATCGCTGGGCGAGCTGTTCGGCGCTCGCCGCGTCGGTATTGGTTTCTCCCACTGCGATACCCCCGATCTCGACCTGGTCTGGCGACGGCGAACAGGACTATTGTGGGGACCCTCGATGAGATCCGCGAGGAGCGATGTGAAACCGGACGTGCGTCCCGGCGGCATGGTCCACCGCCCCGATTCTATGTCGATCGCGGGCATCGGTGTCGTCTCCGCCTTCGGCTGGGGCCGTGAGCAGCTGTGGCAGGGAGTTCTGGGGGGTAAACCGTCGGCCCGGCTGTACCCCGGATACGGTCCCGAGCGGGACCAGCACGCCTGGGTCGGCCGGATTCCCGACGGGGGTGATCTCGCCCACGGAGCCGGTCTGTTCGGGCGCGCCGTGCACGCGGCGGCCGCCGAGGCCGTCGCCGACGCCGAAGCGCGCGGGTGGCGCGCGGCGGGGCGCACGGTCGGTCTCGTGCACGGATTCACCCTCGGTGACGTCGCCGACTGGCGCGAGTTCTATCTCACCGACCACGGCCACCGGCGCTCGCGCGACTACCTGCGGATGCTGCCCTCGACCCCGATCTCGGTGATCATGCAGGAATTCGGTTTCCACGGCCCCGCGATGAACGTCTCGGCGGCCTGCAGCACCGGCGCGGCGGCGCTGCTCACCGCGAAGATGTGGCGCGAGGCCGGCCTGGTCGACGACGTGCTGTGCGTCGCCACCGACCTCTCGGCGACGCCGGAGATGCTCGAACACTTCGTCCGGCTCGGCGCCGCGGTCGGCCACGCCGACCCGTTCACCGCGTGCCGGCCGTTGCAGGAGGGATCGCTCGGTTTCACCATGGCCGAGGCGTCGGTCGCGCTGCTGCTCACCGATGCCGTCGACGCCCCGTACGCCCGGGTCCTCGGCGGCGCGATGACCAACGACGCGTTCCACGTCGTCTCCGTCGACCCCGACCACACCCAGCTGATCGACTGCACCGAGCGCGCGCTGACCGCGTCCGGGGTCACGGCGACCGAGGTGGCCTACGTCAACGTCCACGGCACCGGCACCGGCCAGTGCGACGCCGCCGAACGCCACGTGCTGACCTCCGTGTTCGCCGACCGCCCCGCGATCACCGCGCTCAAACCGCTCACCGGGCACTGCCAGGGCGCGGCCGCCGCCGTCGAGGTCGCCACCATCGCGCTGTCCTATCAACGCGGCATCGCGGCCTCGGCGCCGATCGTGGCGCCCGCGCACCCGCGGCTGCTGGACGGCCCGGCCCCGATGACCGACGGTCCGACGGTGAAACTGTCGATGGGGATGGGCGGCAACAACGCCGCCGTCGTGCTCGGACCGGCCTGAGCGGTCGCGCTCAGTCGCTCTCGCCCGCCTCCGGGCCGCCTGCCAGCGCGTAGCCGCCGGTGGTCGGTGCGTCCTGCGGCAGCGGGACCGCCCAGCGCAGCTGGGTACCCGGCATCTCGGGGTGGTTGCCGTCGGCGTCCGGACGCTTGGCGGGCCCGATCTCGAAGTGCCCGCTCGCCTCCTGCGCGCGCTGCTCGAGATTGCGCAGCCCGCTGCGGATGACGTGGTTGGGGATGCCCCAGCCGTTGTCGGTGACGGTGATCGTCAGGTCGTCGGCCACGTCGATGACGATCGCGACGGTGTCGGCGCCGGAATGGCGGACCGCGTTGCTCACCGCCTCGCGCACCACCGCCTCGGCGTGATCGGCCAGCTGCGGGTCCAGGACCGACAACGGACCCGACACCTGGATGGTGGCCCGCAACGCGATGTCGGCGGTCTGGCGCCGGATCGCCACCTCGAGCCGCTGCTGCAGGCCCGCGCTGTGGTCGGGGCCGCTGGCGTGCAGGTCGAAGATGGAGGTCCTGATCTCCTGCACGACTTCCTGCAGGTCCATGATCACCGTCGAAAGACGTTGCCGCACTTCGGGAACCACTGCCTTGGGCAGGGTGGCCTGCACGGTCAGGCCGATGGCGAACAGTCGCTGGATCACGTGATCGTGCAGGTCGCGGGCGATGCGGTCGCGGTCGGCGACGATGTCGAGTTCGCGCATCCGGCGCTGCGCGTCGGCCAGCCGGACCGCCAGCGCGGCCTGATCGCAGAAGGCCGCGGTCAGTTCCAGCATCTCGTCGGAATAGGGGGCGAAGCCGGGCGGGCGGATCGTCACCAGCACACCGAGCGTGGCATCGGGGGTGCACAGAGGCAGCACGAGTGCCGGTCCGGCGCCGGGCAATTCGGCGCCGGGGAACTCGACGCCCAGGGTCACCGTCGAGACGTCGTCGAAGCGCAGGGGCGTGCGCCTGCTGAACGCGTCGCCCAGGGCGGTGCCGGCGATCGGGACCGTCTGCCAGTCCTGCCCGGCGTCGGGTCCGGTCCACTGGGTGATCACCAATTCCGAGATCTCGCCGGGTAGTTCGTCCGGCACCGGCACCGAGGCCAGGAATGCCTGATGCGAGCCGGTGAGGCCCCGGGCGTGGTCGACGACATGCGCCAGCACGCGGTCGGATTCGGTGCCGGCGAGGAACTCGGTGGCGATGTCGCGGGTCGCTTCGATCCAGGCCTGCCGGGTCCGCGCCTGTTCGTAGAGCCGGGCGTTGTCGACCGCGATGCCCGCCGCGGCCGCCAGCGCCAGCACCAGGACCTCGTCCTCCTCGGTGAACGGCTGGCCGTCGGACTTCTCGGTCAGATAGAGACTGCCGAAGACCTCGTCCCGGATACGCACCGGCACACCGAGAAACGTGTGCATCGGCGGATGACCCGCCGGGAAGCCGATCGAGGAGGAATGTTCGGTGAGATCGTCCAGGCGCAGTGGCGCCTTCTCGGCGAACACCGCGCCGAGCACGCCATGGCCCGCGGGTAATCGCCCGATCCGGTCCCGGATCTGGTCCGGCATGCCCTCGTCGATGAACTGCGAGACCTGCTGGTCGTGGCCGCGGACCGCGAGCGCGCCGTAGCGGGCGTCGACCAGGTTCATCGCGGTGCGCACGATCGTGCGCAGGGTCTCGTCGAGATCCAGGCCCGCGGTGACCGTCAACATGGCCTCGACCAGGCCGTCCATCCGGTCGCGGGAACCGATCATCACCTCGACGCGATCGGCCACCTCGCCGAGCAGTGCGCGCAATCGCTGCTGGGAGACCGTCCGGCCCACCGAATAGCGGCCACCCCGACCGTCATTCGTCATCGCCGTATCCGTTCGCCGCGCCACCCCAACCGTCGAACGCAAAGTCTAGTCCGCAAGGTGGGGACTTTCGGCCCTTCACCCACAAGGGCCCCCATGGTGGCATAGGGCACCGGGAAAAGGGATCGAGAAGTGGGGCAAGAGATGAATTCGTTGTCGACGACCCAGCACTGGACGACCGCCGCGGACCCGGAGCTCGCGGTGACCACCTGCGGCGAGGTACCACCCCAGGACGTCACCCGCGCTGTCCGCGCCATCACCCGCGTGATGCGCAGGCATCACCTCGACAGTCCGGCCCGCGTGCGCGTCACCGCGCCGCAGGGTTCCGACGAGCCGACGCTGGTGCAGGCCAACATCCGAACCAACGACACGCTCACGCGCGTGCAGGTCACCGGTCCCGGCGGCTTCGCCGTCACCTTCGCCGCCGAGCGGCTGGATCGTCAGCTGGCCCGGCGCGCGGGCAAGGAATCCCGCGGCGCGTGGCCGGATCCGGCCCGGCGCCCGCTGGCTCAGATCACCGAGACCCGTCCGATCATCCGCCGCAAGGACTGTGCGCTGATGACGGGCACGCCGCTGGAAGCCAGCACCGTGCTGGACGCGATGGATTACGACGCCTACCTGTTCACCGACGCCCAGACGGGCGAGGACGCGATCGTCACCTGGGCCGATCCGCACGGCGTCAGCCTGGCCAGGCAGCGGCACACGGCCGCGGCGGGGGAGTCGGCCGAGCTGCCGCTGACCGCCAGCGCCATGCCGGTCCGCGTCGTCCAGGACGCCGCGCCGGTCTACGCCGCGGACGAAGCCTCCGACGTGCTGTGCACCGGCGGCCTACCGTATCTGTTCTTCACCGACAGCCACACCGGCCGCGGCAACCTGCTCTACCGCCGCTACGACGGCGACCTGACGATCGTCGTCCCCTCCTGATTTCTTACGGTTCGCGCAGCTTGGTCGCCAGCACGGCGGCCTGGGTGCGGCGTTCGACGCCGAGCTTGGCCAGCAGCCGGGAGACGTAGTTCTTCACCGTCTTCTCGGCCAGGAACATCCGCGCGGCGATCTGCCGGTTGGTGAGCCCCTCGCCGAGCAGCTCGAGTAATCGGCGCTCCTGCTCGGTGAGCCCGGCCAGCGCGCCGGAGGGCTCGGTGCTGCGGCGCAGCCGGGCGCGCAGGGCGTCGGCCGCGCGGGTGTCGAGCAGCGAGTGGCCGGCGCCGACCTGTTTGATCGCGTCGGCCAGCTTCATCCCGTCGATGTTCTTCACCACATAGCCGCTGGCACCGGCCAGGATCGCGTCGAGCATGGCGTGCTCGTCGGAGAACGAGGTGAGGATCAGGCAGCGCAGGTCCTCGAACTCGGCGAGCAGATTGCGGCACAGCTCGATGCCGTTGCCGTCGGGCAGGCGGACATCGAGCACCGCCACGTCCGGCCGCGCCTCGCGAATGCGCGCCATCGCCTCGGCCACGCCACCGGCCTGCCCGATCACCCTGAGTTCTGGATCACCCTCGAGCAGATCGATCAGCCCGCGCCGGACGATCTCATGGTCGTCGACCAGGAAAACCTCGAGCACGCCGGCTCCTTCATCATGTCGATCGCCCCACCCCTGCCGTCAAACATAATCCGTACGCCGAAATAGTGGGCGCAGACCGGGAACTCGACCACCACGCCCCGACCCCCAGGAGGGGCAGGCCGCGCAGCGGCCGTCGCGGCCGTCCCGCCGATCGGGCGCCGTTGCGCAAGCGACGAAGGAGCAAGCAACGGCGCCCGATCGGCGGGACAGGAGGGGCCGCGACCTCGAGCGCGCCAGCGCTCCAAAGTTTCTGTCGGTGGGTCCGCCTAGCATGGCGAGCGGGGGTTCATGTCCGGTCGGCGGATGACGATGGAGAAGGGATTCACCAGGTGGCGGAACGCCTCACTGTGCGCGGAGCTCGGGAACACAACCTGAAAGGTGTCGACCTCGATCTGCCTCGTGACAGCCTGATCGTGTTCACCGGTCTGTCCGGTTCCGGGAAGTCGAGCTTGGCGTTCGACACGATCTTCGCCGAG
Organism: Nocardia sp. MH4; assembly: GCF_019266065.1. GTDB lineage: Bacteria > Actinomycetota > Actinomycetes > Mycobacteriales > Mycobacteriaceae > Nocardia > Nocardia canadensis. The sequence continues at coordinate 10,201 of NZ_LPNR01000056.1, forward strand.
GGGCAGCGTCGCTACGTCGAGTCGCTGTCGGCCTACGCGCGGCAGTTCCTCGGACAGATGGACAAGCCCGATGTCGACTTCATCGAAGGCCTCTCGCCCGCGGTGTCGATCGACCAGAAGTCGACCAACCGCAATCCGCGGTCGACGGTCGGCACCATCACCGAGGTCTACGACTACCTGCGCCTGCTCTACGCCCGCGCGGGCACCCCGCACTGCCCGGTGTGTGGCGAGCTGATCGCCAAGCAGACCCCGCAGCAGATCGTCGACCAGGTGCTGGCGATGGAGGAGGGGCTCAAGTTCCAGGTCCTCGCGCCGGTGGTGCGGACCCGCAAGGGCGAGTTCGTCGACCTGTTCGACCAGCTCAAGACCCAGGGCTACTCGCGGGTGCGGGTCGACGGCGTGGTCTATCCGCTGACCGATCCGCCGAAGCTGAAGAAGCAGGAGAAGCACGACGTCGAGGTCGTCGTCGACCGGCTCGCGGTCAAGACCGCGTCCAAGCAGCGCCTCACCGACTCGATCGAGACGGCGCTGCGGCTGGCCGACGGCATCGTGGTGCTCGACTTCGTCGACCGCGACGAGCACGCGCACGACCGGGAGCGCCGCTTCTCCGAGCGTCTGGCCTGCCCGAACGGACACGCGCTCGACATCGAGGACCTCGAGCCGCGCTCGTTCTCCTTCAACTCGCCCTACGGTGCCTGCCCCGACTGCACCGGCCTGGGCATCCGCAAGGAGGTCGACCCGGAGCTGGTGGTGCCCGATCCGGAGCTGAGTCTGGCCGACGGCGCCATCGCGCCGTGGTCGCGCGGGCAGACCGCCGAGTACTTCAACCGGCTGCTGTCGGGCCTGGCCGAGTCGATCGGCTTCTCGATGGACACCCCGTGGCAGGACCTGCCCGCCAAGGCCCGCAAGGCGGTGCTCGAGGGCAGCTCCGACCAGGTGCACGTGTCCTACGTCAACCGCTACGGCCGCAAGCGCTCCTACTACGCCGACTTCGAAGGCGTGATGCCGTTCCTGCACCGGCGGATGGACAACACCGAGTCCGAGCAGATGAAGGAGCACTACGACGGCTACATGCGCGATGTGCCGTGCCCGGTGTGCCACGGCGCCCGCCTGCGCCCGGAGATCCTGGCCGTCACGCTGGCCGCCGACGGCACCGACAAGTCGATCGCCGATGTCAGCGATCTGTCGATCGGCGAGTGCGCGCACTTCCTGAACTCGCTGACGCTGGGGGAGCGCGAGGCCGCGATCGCCGGTCAGGTGCTCAAGGAGATCCAGGCGCGCCTGGGCTTCCTGCTCGACGTCGGTCTGGAGTACCTCACGCTCTCGCGCGCCGCGGCGACGCTGTCCGGCGGCGAGGCCCAGCGCATCCGCCTGGCCACCCAGATCGGCTCCGGCCTGGTCGGCGTGCTCTACGTGCTCGACGAGCCGTCGATCGGTCTGCACCAGCGCGACAACCGCAGGCTCATCGAGACGCTGCTGCGGCTGAAGAACCTGGGCAACACCCTGATCGTCGTCGAGCACGACGAGGACACGATCCGTGCCTCGGACTGGGTCGTCGACATCGGCCCGCTGGCCGGTGAGCACGGTGGCCGGGTGGTGCACAGCGGTCCCTACACCGAACTGCTCACCGAACCCGAATCACTCACCGGCGCTTACCTTTCCGGCCGGGAGCAGATCGAGGTGCCGATGGTGCGCCGCCCGATCGACAAGAAGCGCAGGCTCACCGTCGTCGGCGCCACCGAGCACAATCTGACCGGGATCGACGTGGCGTTCCCGCTGGGCGTGCTCACCGCGGTCACCGGTGTCTCCGGCTCGGGCAAGTCGACCCTGGTCAACGACATCCTGGCGACGGTGCTGGCGAACAAGCTCAACGGCGCCCGCCAGGTGCCCGGCAGGCACACCAGGATCAACGGCCTGGACCACCTGGACAAGCTGGTGCAGGTCGACCAGTCGCCGATCGGGCGCACCCCGCGCTCGAACCCGGCCACCTACACCGGTGTCTTCGACAAGATCCGCACCCTGTTCGCCTCGACCACCGAGGCCAAGGTCCGCGGGTACCAGCCGGGCCGATTCTCCTTCAATGTCAAGGGCGGCCGCTGCGAGGCGTGCTCGGGCGACGGCACCCTCAAGATCGAGATGAACTTCCTGCCGGACGTCTACGTCCCGTGCGAGGTGTGCCACGGCGCCCGCTACAACCGCGAGACCCTGGAGGTGCACTACAAGGGCAAGACCATCGCCGAGGTGCTGGACATGCCGATCGACGAGGCGGCGGAGTTCTTCGAGCCGGTCACCTCGATCCACCGGTATCTCAAGACCCTGGTCGAGGTCGGGCTCGGGTACGTGCGGCTCGGCCAGAGCGCGCCGACCCTGTCCGGCGGCGAGGCCCAGCGCGTGAAGCTGGCCGCCGAACTGCAGAAGCGCTCGACCGGGCGCACGGTCTACATCCTCGACGAGCCGACCACCGGCCTGCACTTCGAGGACATCCGCAAGCTGCTCAAGGTGATCAACGGGCTGGTCGACAAGGGCAACACGGTGATCGTCATCGAGCACAACCTCGATGTCATCAAGACCTCGGACTGGGTCGTCGACATGGGTCCCGAGGGCGGTTCCGGTGGTGGCACCGTGGTCGCGACGGGCACGCCGGAGGACGTGGCGCAGGTCTCGGGCAGCTACACCGGGCAGTTCCTCAAGGAGGTGCTCGCGGCACCGGCACCGGCCAAGCCCGCGGCGAAGAAGGCGGCGGCCAAGAAGGCGGCTCCCGCCGCGAAGAAGGCCCCCGCCGAGACCGCCGCGGCCAAGCGTCTGGCGCGAAAGGCGGCCGCCCTGCGCTGAGGCCGGATATCCTCGCGCGCGGGGACTTTCCGAAAACGCGACAAAGTGAAACACCTGTGGGTAGCATTCGCCTCACCGTTGCCGGAATACCGGACAGTAACGGTCAGTCGAACCGGCATCCAGTGGTGTCTCGCGCCCGTGGGCGGCGCGATCGCGGGTGTCGTGCAGTACGAAAGGAACGTCCCCATGGATGAAGCCACCACGGCGCTCATCGGCCAGATTCTGTCTTTCCTCAGTGGCGGGTCCTCGCTGGCCTACACGCCCACCAAGCCGACTGCCTGAGTCGGGCGGAATCGAAAGGAACCACTGAGCATGGAAACCGGAAGCGCAGGCCTCGCCAGCATCTTCACCGCTCTCGCCAACGCGATCGCCTCGGGCTCGGCCATCGCCGTGACCCCGGGCACGCCGCCCGCTCCGACCCCCACGGTCTGAGCGCGACCTCGTAAGCCTCTGTAGACGAAGATCCGCCGGCGCACCTGCGCCGGCGGATCTTTTCGTTGCGCTGTTCCCGGACGGCTCAGTACACGGGGCCGGTGTACTTCTCGCCCGGCCCCGCGCCCGGCGCGTCCGGCACCGAGGAGGCCTCGCGGAACGCGCGCTGCAGCGCCTGCAGGCCGTCGCGGATCGGACCGGCGTGCGGGCCGAGGTACTCCACCGACGCGGTGACCAGGCCGGCCAGCGCGGTGATCACCCGGCGGGCCTCGTCGAGATCGACGTGCGCCCCGGAGTCCGGGTCGTCGGCGGCGAGCCCCAGCTTCTCCGCGGCCGAACTCATCAGCATCACGGCGGCCCGGCTGATAACTTCGACGGCGGGGATGTCGGCCAGGTCGCGCACGGGGGGATCGAGCTCGTCAGTCATGCCGACAAGGCTATAGCGGCCCCGGTGGGGCTCGTCCGCGCCAGGCCGATTCGGCGATAGCGGAATGCGATGCTAGACTTTCCGCTGACGACCGCCCCTGGTTGTGTCATGCAGCTCTGGGGCAGATAAGTGGAGCCCGACTCCCACCGTTACCGGCGAGCGATCGTACTGGACAAACGGTCCCGGTCACCCGCCCGATGTGGCGGGTTTCCTGTGTGCCTGGCACGCAGGGGTCGACAGCGAGCTCGTGAGGGCATCGACTGTGGGCGATCGGTCGACATCGGGCCCCGTCGCGGAGAAATACCGCAGCGGGGCTTTCGTGTTGAAACAGGGGTTGCAGTTATTGCATGCGGTCGTTATGACGACACCGCTTGACCTAGGAGGCCCCATCAGCACTGAGACCCGCATCAACGATCGCATCCGTGTTCCCGAGGTTCGACTCATCGGACCCGGCGGCGAACAGGTTGGGATCGTGCGTGTTGAAGATGCACTACGCGTCGCGCTCGAAGCCGATCTCGACCTGGTCGAGGTGGCACCCGATGCCCGTCCGCCGGTCTGCAAGATCATGGACTACGGCAAGTTCAAGTACGAGACGGCGCAGAAGGCGCGCGAGTCCCGGAAGAACCAGGTCCAGACCGTGATCAAGGAGCAGAAGCTCCGCCCGAAGATCGACGACCACGACTACGAGACCAAGAAGCGCAACGTCGTTCGCTTCCTCGAGGCCGGGTCCAAGGTCAAGGTCACGATCATGTTCCGTGGTCGTGAGCAGTCGCGACCCGAGCTCGGTTTCCGGCTGCTTCAGCGTCTGGCCTCCGACGTCGCCGAACTCGGTTTCGTCGAGACCTCGGCCAAGCAGGACGGCCGCAACATGACCATGGTCCTCGCTCCCCACAAGGGCGCGAAGACGCGGGTGAAGGCACAGCAGGAATCGGCTCCGGCAGCGCGTCCGTTGCCGACCGGTCCCGCGAGTGCCGAACCGGCTGCGCTGGTCGACACGCCGGCGCCCGCCGAGCAGGCCGCGCAGGCCGACCCGCAGTAACACCGATTTCAACGACACAGATAGAGGAATCCATGCCGAAGAACAAGACCCACAGCGGCGCCAAGAAGCGATTCAAGGTGACCGGCAGTGGCAAGCTGCTTCGCGAGCAGGCGAACCGTCGCCACCTCCTGGAGCACAAGGCCACCCGCCGGACTCGTCGTCTGGAAGGCACGGAGTCCGTCGCTGCCGTCGACGCCCCCCGCGTGAAGCGGCTGCTCGGTCTCGCCTGATTTCTCAGGCACCACAGACCGTCGCACCCTGACGATTCCGCGGCCGGGATAACCGGACGCCGACAACTACCGAACTCGGGCGCCGCCGCGCCCCCCAGATGATCAAGGACTGAAAAGTGGCACGCGTCAAAAGGGCTGTCAACGCTCAGAAGAAGCGCCGTTCCATCCTCGAGGCCTCCAAGGGCTACCGGGGCCAGCGCTCGCGCCTGTACCGCAAGGCCAAGGAACAGCAGCTCCACTCGCTGACCTACGCCTACCGCGACCGCAAGGCGCGTAAGGGTGACTTCCGCAAGCTGTGGATCGCTCGTATCAACGCCGCCGCGCGTCTGAACGACATCACCTACAACCGCTTCATCCAGGGCCTCAAGGCCGCCGGTGTCGAGGTGGACCGCAAGATCCTGGCCGAGCTCGCCGTCTCCGACGCCGAGGCCTTCGCCGGCCTCGTCGCGGTCGCCAAGGCCGCGCTGCCCGCCGACGTCAACGCCCCGGCCACCGCTGCCTGAGCTTGACGACACACAGCGATCTGTCGGAACGACCCGTGGACGCGCTCTCCGAGCGCAATCCGCGGGTCGTTTCGGCTGTCAAGCTCCAGCGCGCCGCGCAGCGCCGCAAGTCCGGCCAGTTCCTGGCCGAGGGCGCCAATGCCGTGACCGCCGCGCTGGAGACCGGCCGCGTCCGTGAACTGTTCTATTCGGTCGCGGCCGCGAGTCGCGAGACCGCGCTGATCGCCGGTGCCGCCGCCGACGGCGTGCGCACCACCCTGGTCAGCGATCGCGCCGCCGAGCATCTCGGCGAGACCGTCACCGCGCCCGGCCTGGTCGCCGTGTGCGAGCTGGTCGACGTGCCGCTGCCCGACATCCTCGAGCGCGGGCCGCGGATGCTCGCCGTGCCGGTCGAGATCGCCGAACCCGGCAATGCGGGCACCCTGATCCGGGTCGCCGACGCGGTCGGCGCCGACGGTGTGGTGCTGGCGGGCGAGACCGTCGACCCGCACAACGGCAAGTGTGTCCGCGCCAGCGCGGGCAGCCTGTTCCACGTGCCGATCGCGCGCAGCCGCGATGTCGGCGCGACCCTGGACGCCCTCTCCGCGGCGGGCGTGATCATCCTGGCCACCGCCGCGAACGGCGAGGTCGACCTCGATTCCGCCGACGAGATCCTGGCGGGCCCGGTCGCCTGGCTGTTCGGTAACGAGGCCCACGGACTCGACCCCGCCGTCGCGGCGCGGGCCGACCATCGCATCCGGATCCCCATCCACGGCCGTGCCGAAAGCCTGAATCTCGCTGCCGCCGCGGCGATCTGCCTCTACGCGAGCGCGCGCGTCCAGCACGCGCGCTAGCGCAGCCTCAGCAGTGCGGGTCGACGCTGTTGCGCAGGTCGTCGAGGATTTCGGTGGCCCAGGGGAGCGGGATCGCCGCCGCGCCCGCCACCTGCATGGCCGTCATGATCGTCAGCAGCATGCCGCTGGCGACGAAGCGGCGTGATTCCGTCGTATCCGCGCCGGTGAGCTCGCCGACCAGCCGGTAGATCCGGCCGAAGCGTTCCCGCATGTGGTCGCCGATCGCCGGATCGGCGCTCGCGGCGGCGCCGTGCAACAGGTTGAGCGGGAGCTCGCGCTCCGCCAGGAAGACCTCGTAGGCCTTGCCGAGTGCCTGCAGGGCCGCGGCGGTGTCGGCGCCGGGCTCGATCTCGGCGCTGCGGAAGACCTGCTCGATGCGGGCGCACACCTCGTGCAGGACCGCGACGAACAGCTGCTGCTTGGTGCCGAACAGCCGGATCACATAGGGTTGGGACACTCCGGCCAGCCGGGCGATCTCATCGGTTTTCGTTGCGGCGTAACCAGATTCGGCAAACGCTTGGACGGCGGCCGCGAGCACCTGGGCACTGCGCTGCGACGCGGTCATGCGCGTTCTGGTCGTGCCGTCCATCCGGTAGTCCACCTCCTGGTCAGCCCCCTTTCACTTGACATGTTATCAGCCGATGCATAACGATGATCGCTAGTTATCAGTGAATAACAACCAAAGGGCTCGGAGATGACGCAGACACTCGATCCAGGTGGTACCTCGACCGCCGAGACGCCGCGCGAGACAGTCGCGAAGGCCAAGCCGCTCGGCGCGGTCATCGCCGCGGTCGCCGTGCCGATGTTCATGGTCACGCTGGACAACCTCGTCGTGACGAACGCACTGCCGGTGATCAAAGCCGAACTGGGAGCGTCGCTTTCGGACCTGCAATGGTTCGTCAACGCCTACACGCTCTCGTTCGCCTCGCTGCTGCTGACGGCCTCGGCGCTCGGCGATCGGATCGGACGGCGCCGGGTCTTCCTGGCCGGTATCGCCCTGTTCGTCGTCGCCTCGGCGGCGTGCGCCATGGCCACCGAACCGTGGATGCTCATCGCGGCACGTGCCGTGCAGGGCGCGGGTGGCGCCGCGGTGATGCCGCTGTCGCTGACGCTGCTCGCCGCGGCGGTGCCCGAGCGGATGCGCAGCGCCGCGATCGGCATCTGGGGCGGTATCGCCGGGCTCGGTATCGCGGTCGGTCCGGTGGTCGGCGGCGCGGTCGTCGACGGGCTGAACTGGCAGTGGATCTTCTGGCTGAACGTCCCGGTCGGCCTGCTGGCGCTGCCGTTCGCGGCCCGCATGCTCGGCGAATCCTTCGGTGCCGCCCGCAAACTCGATCTCCTCGGCCTGGTGCTCTCGGCCGGCGGTGTGCTGGCGCTGGTGTGGGGCGTCATCCACGGCGCCGACGACGGCTGGACCGCACCGGCCGTGCTCGCCGCCCTGATCGGTGGCGGCGCGCTGCTGGCCGCCTTCGTGGTCTGGGAGAACCGGACCGCCGACCCGATGCTCCCGCTGCACATGTTCGCCGCCCGTGGTCTGAGTCTGAGCTACCTGATCTCGTTCGCGTTCTCGGCAGGCGTGTTCGGCGCGATCTTCCTGCTGGCGCAGTACTTCCAGGTGGTCCAGGGCTACTCGCCGCTGGAATCGGGCGTGCGCACCATGCCGTGGACGATGGTGCCGATGGTCGTCGCGCCGCTGGCCGGTCTGGTGATCGACCGGGTCGGACCGCGGCTGCTCATCGCCGCCGGGCAGGTCTGCCTGGCGATCTCGCTGGCGTGGATGGCGCTGATCATCACCGTCGACCTGCCCTACGTCAATTTTGTGGCGCCCTTCGTCCTCGGTGGCATCGGCATGGGCCTCACCTTCGCCCCGTCCTCCACGATCGTGATGGACAGCGCCGCCCCGGACGATCAGGGCATGGCCTCCGGCATCAACAGCACCGTGCGCGAAGTCGGCGTCGCCATGGGCATCGCCGTCCTGGCCTCGGTCTTCGCCTCCTACGGCGCCTACACCGACCCCCAGTCCTATGTCGACGGCCTCGTGCCCGCCGTCTGGGTCGGCGCGGGCCTGGTCGCCGTCGCCGCCGTCATCGCGGCCTTCCTGCCCCGGCACACCGCACCGGCGGCCTGATCCCGAAGGCGATGGTCCGCGGGCCGCTCGGTCCGCGGACCATCGCCGTTTCCGCCTGGTCACCGCTGAGCGGCGGCGGCCGACCCGGCCGGCACGGCCACGACCTGCTGTGGATCGTCGTAGACGATGACGCCTCGTCCGTCTCTCCGGTCGCGCTATCGGTGAGCACGGCAGTCTCCACGAATGGAGCGACCGCATGACCCTTCCCACGATGCATTCCGGCGCATACCCGGATCCGGTCGAAGGTGATTTCGGTGCCCCCATCGCACTGTCGGCGCCGTTTTCGATGTCACTCGACACCGCCTGCCTGCCGCTCTACGACAAGCACCGACCTCGTCGGCGACGACCCCGAGGGTCGCGCTGACTGCGCATCGCGGCGTCAATTGATGTCCTCCGGTCGGGGAGTGTCCTGGTCAGGCTCGGTCTTCCGTGGCTCGACCGGTCGATGCGAGCAGGGGCTCGCCGAGCGAGGGAAGGGACGGTGGCGAGGGCCCCGGATGCCAAGGCCGCACAGGGCCAGGCCGCTACCCGGGGCCGTGCGGCGGGTACGAGGGCCCGGGGGCGGCGTCGAATCGCGAGTCTGTTCCGGCATCGAGTCGTCCTGTTCTCGAGTCGAACACGCTGATGTGTTTGAACGGTTGGACGGAACTCACGGCGTTTCGGTTCCCACGAATTCGGGGGTGGCGCCGATCGTGGTCCGCGTGTCGGGAAGACCGGCCTGACCTGGACTTGTCGGTCCGGATCGGGACCTTCCGGCGGGCGCTGGCACGGTCGCCACCGCACCGCCGGTAATCCGGATGAATCGCGGGAAGCCGATCCCATAGGATTTATGCAGCACCGATACGGGTAGGCAATGACGCACCCGTGAACCGATCCCCAGGGGAGAGTCGAACGATCGTGGCCGACGACAACAGTGGAGTCGAGCAGAACGCCTTGCTGACCGAGGAGGCACTCGCGGCAGCGGCAGCGGAGGCCGAGAAGGCGTTCGCCGCTGCGGCTGATCTGGATGCGCTGGCGGTCGCCAAGACCGAGTACATCGGCGGCAAGTCGCCGATCGCGCTGGCTCAGCGTGGGCTGGGCACGCTGCCCAAGGAAGAGAAGGCCGACGCGGGCAAGCGGGTCAACGTCGCCCGCAAGCGCGTGTCCGACGCGTTCGAGGCCCGCCGCGCCGCGCTGCTGGAAGAGCGCGATCAGGCCGTGCTGGTGGCCGAGAAGATCGACGTCACCCTGCCCGCGCGCCGTCAGCCGGTCGGCGCCCGCCACCCCATCACCGTCATCTCCGAGCAGATCGCCGACGTCTTCGTCGGCATGGGCTGGGAGGTCGCCGAGGGGCCCGAGGTCGAGACCGAGCACTTCAACTTCGACGCGCTGAACTTCCTGCCCGACCACCCGGCGCGCACCATGCAGGACACCTTCCACATCGCCCCGGAGGGTTCGCGCCAGGTGCTGCGCACGCACACCTCCCCGGTGCAGGTGCGCTCGATGCTGGAACGCGAGCTGCCGATCTACGTCGTGTGCCCGGGCCGTACCTTCCGCACCGACGAGCTCGACGCCACCCACACCCCGGTGTTCTCCCAGGTGGAGGGACTGGCCATCGACAAGGGCCTGACCATGGCCCACCTGCGCGGCACGCTGGACGCGTTCGCGCGCGCCCTGTTCGGCCCCGACACCCGAACCCGGATGCGCCCCAACTACTTCCCGTTCACCGAGCCCTCGGCCGAGGTCGACGTCTGGTTCCCGGACAAGAAGGGCGGCGCGGGCTGGGTCGAGTGGGGCGGCTGCGGCATGGTCAACCCGAAGGTCCTGATCGCCAGCGGCATCGATCCCGAGGTGTATTCCGGGTTCGCGTTCGGCATGGGTATGGAGCGCACGCTGCAGTTCCGCAACGGCATCCCCGACATGCGCGACATCGTCGAGGGTGACGTGCGGTTCACCCTGCCCTTCGGTATCCGGTCCTGAGAGAGAGCGAAAAGTCACGTGCGAGTAGCGCAGTCCTGGCTGACCGAGATCCTGCAGCGCACCACCCCGGAATGGTCGGTGTCCGCCGAAGAGCTCGATGCCGGTTTCGTCCGCGTCGGCCTGGAGGTCGAGGAGGTCGACAAGCTCGATCCGATCGGTGGTGACATCGACAAGCCGCTGGTCGTCGGCCGGGTCGCCGAGATCACCGAACTGACCGAGTTCAAGAAGCCGATCCGCTTCTGCAAGGTCGATGTCGGCAACCCCGAGCTGCAGGAGATCGTCTGCGGCGCCCGCAATTTCGCGGTCGGCGACCTCGTGGTGGTCGTGCTGCCCGGTGGCGAGCTGCCCGGCGGGTTCAAGATCTCGTCGCGCAAGACCTACGGGCATACCTCCAACGGCATGATCTGCTCGGTCGCCGAACTCGGCATCGGCAAGGATCACGACGGCATCCTGGTGCTCGAGCCCGGCTCGGCGCAGCCCGGTGACGACGCGAACGTGCTGCTGGGCACCGACGACACGATCATCGAACTCAACATCACCCCCGACCGCGGCTATTGCTTCTCGGTGCGCGGCCTGGCCCGCGAACTGGCCTGCGGCTTCGACCTCGAATACGCCGACCCCGCCGTGCGGACCCTGCCCGACGGCGACGCGGTGGCGTGGCCGGTGCGGCTCGAGGCCGACGCCGAGTGCACCCGCTTCGGCGCGCGGCGGGTCACCGGGATCGATCCGAACGCGGTGAGCCCGCTGTGGCTGCAGCGCAGGCTGATGCTGTCCGGCATGCGCCCGATCTCGCCCGCCGTCGACGTCACCAACTACGTGATGCTCGAGCTGGGCCAGCCGCTGCACGCGTTCGACGCGGCGAAACTCCACGGCGGCTTGGTCGTTCGCTCGGCCAACACCGGCGAGACCCTGCGCACCCTCGACGACACCGAGCGCACCCTCGACGCCGAGGACGTGGTGATCGCCGACGATTCCGGTGTCGTCTCGCTGGCCGGGGTGATGGGCGGCGCGAGCACCGAGGTCGGCCCGGAGACCACCGACGTGGTGCTCGAGGCGGCGACCTGGAACCCGCTGCGGGTGTACCGCACGGCGCGCAGGCACAAGCTGGTCTCGGAGGCGGGCAAGCGCTACGAGCGCGTCGTCGATCCGGAGATCAATATCGTCGCGCTCGACCGGGCGGCGACGCTGCTGGCCGAGATCACCGGCGGCACCATCGAATCCACGCTCACCGACATCCGGGTGCCGCTGGCGCCGGTCGCGCCGATCGCGATGGACATCGACCTGCCCGACCGCGTCGCCGGCGTCACCTACCCGGCGGGCACCGCCGTGCGCAGGCTCGCCCAGATCGGCGCCGGGGTCGAGATCGAGGTCAACGACGCGGGCAAGACCCAGCTGCTGGTGACGCCGCCGAGCTGGCGGCCCGACCTGGCCCAGCCCGCCGACCTGGTCGAGGAGGTGCTGCGCCTGGAGGGTCTCGAGCAGATCCCGTCGGTGCTGCCGTCCGCGCCCGCCGGTCGCGGCCTGACCGCCGCGCAGAAGCGCCGCCGGGCCGTGAGCCGGGCCCTGGCCTTCGCCGGTGGCGTCGAGGTGCCCGCGCCGGTGTTCCTGCCCGCCGGAGTGTTCGACGTGTGGGGTCTGGACGCCGACGATCCGCGCAGGCACACCACCCGGGTGCTGAACCCGCTCGACACCGAGCGTCCCGAGCTGGCGACCACGCTGCTGCCCGGTCTGCTGGAAGTGGCCGCCCGCAACATCTCCCGCGGTGCCCGTGACCTCACGATCTACGGCATCGCCCAGGTCGTGCTGCCCGGCGCCGAGACCCACGCGGTCGAGGCGCTGCCGGTGGATCGTCGTCCCACCGACGAGCAGATCGCCGAGCTCAACGCGTCGCTGCCCGCGCAGCCGGTGCACGTGGCCGCGGTGCTCAGCGGCAAGCGGGACCCGCGCGGACCCTGGGGGCCCGGTCGCCAGGCCGAGGCCGCCGACACCTTCGCCCTGGTCGACGCCGTCGCCGACGCCGCCGGTGTCACCGTCGAGCGCCGGGCCGCGGCGCACCTGCCGTGGCATCCGGGCCGCTGCGCGGAACTGGTCGTCGACGGCGTCGTGGTGGGTCACGCGGGTGAGCTGCACCCGGCCGTGCTCGAGCGCGCCGGCCTGCCGCCGCGCACCTGCGCGCTGGAGCTCGACCTCGACGCGCTGCCGTTGACCGAGGCCCGTCCGGCGCCCACGGTGTCGGCGTTCCCCGCCGTCCTGCAGGACGTGTCGATCAGCGTCGACAAGGCCGTGCCCGCCGCGAGCGTCGAATCGGCGCTGCGCACCGGCGGTGGCGACCTGCTCGAGGACATCGCGCTGTTCGACGTCTACGAGGGCGCCCAGGCCGGTGCGGGCCGCAAGTCCCTCACCTACGCGCTGCGCTTCCGCGCGACCGACCGCACCCTCACCGAGGACGAGGCCAGCGCCGCGCGCGATGCCGCCGTCGCCGCGGCGGGCACCGCGGTCGGCGCCGAACTGCGCGGCTGATTTACCGACCGAAGGCCGCCCGGCATGGTGCCGGGCGGCCTTCGTCGTACCCGCGGTCAGGAGACCAGGTTCTTGCGCAGTTTCATCAGGGTCCAGCCGTCGAGCCCGAGTCCGTCGGTGAGGTATTTGCCGAAGTCGCCGAACTTCTCGTCGATCTGCTGTAGCGCCACGTCGAGATAGGCGTCGCGCACCTCCTGCAGGGGAATCAACAGGTCCGGGTTCTGCATGATGCCCGCCTGCTGCAGCTGAGCCCGCAGGGCGGCATCGGCCGCCGCCCGATACTGGTTCGACAGCAAGTAGTCCTGTCGCGCCACCGACTCCGGCACGCCGACGGCCCGCAGCGTCACGTAGGACAGCCATCCCGTCCGGTCCTTCCCGGCGGTGCAGTGGTACAGGGTGGCGTTCGCGGTGTCCGCGAGATCCCGAACCGACTGGCCGAACTTTCCCAGCGCGTCGGGGGTGAAGAAGTTGAGGTACACGTTCTGCATGATCTGCTCGGCTTTGCCGTCGCCCAGCATGTTCTGCTGCTGCACCGGATCTTTCGACGAGATGGCCTGGTACATCTTCACGAACATGCCGCCGTCGTCGATCGGGCGCGCCACCAGCGCAACCCCCGCGGGCAGCTTGTCCGCGCCCATCGCCTGCACCTCGGCCGGGGTCCGCAAATCGATCACCTTCTGGAGCTTCAGCGCCGCCAGCTTCTGCAGGTCGGCATCGGTCAGCTTGGCGAGCGCGTCGGCCCGAACAAGCTTGCCCGACTTGACCTTCGCTCCGTCGTAGGTGACGTAGCCGCCCAGGTCCCGGACATTGGCGGCGCCCTGCAGATCGATCCGGGTGGGACCGCCCGTGCCGGGGAAGGCCTGGGCGGGGCCCGCCAACCCCGCCGCCACCAAACCCACAGCCAGCAGCGGCACGGACACCAACGACAACAGCGACTTCCGCTTCCGCGAAACAAGTGAATTACTCATCCGCGAGACGCTAGAACCGGGCCGCTGCCCATCCACCGGTTCCCGATCGGCGCACCGCCCACCAGGACTCGCGACCCGGTCACCGGGATCGACTGTTCTACCCTGTGCTGAATACCGTTGCTCCACAGCGTGATCGACCTGCCTCGGACGCAGTGCCACGTTCATGAACACTGCGCCCCGATCATCACCCGCCACGCATCCTCGCCGCTGAGCCGCTGAGCCGCTGAGCCGCTGAGCCGCTGAGCCGCTGAGCCGCTGAGCCGCTGAGCCGCTGAGCCGCTGAGCCGCTGAGCCGTTGGGCCGCAGAGTCGTTGAGTCGTTGGACCGTCTGGCGGTCGAGCTGCTGAGCTGCAGGGGGACTCTCGCTGCTGGGACGTCGAGCGGTCGAGCCGCCGTGTCGCCCAGTGTGCCGAAGGCGCAAGCGACCCTCTCGGCCGACAGCACGCCGTGCGCGATCCAGGTACGCCCCCGGTCATCCCTGGCGAACATCGTCTCGATCGTGCCGCCGCGTCTATCGGCGCCGGGGCATCACCAGGAGCGTGCTCGGGAAGGTGGCGACCGCACCGCCGAGCTTTCGAAGGCGTGATCGATCCAGCCGACGGCACGTCGAGAGCGATCGCGGTCGGTACAGCCGGGGCTCCGGCCCGCAGCATCGTCTCGATCGTGCCGACTGCTCCGTCGGCGAGGCGGGCTGCCTTCACCGAGGTGACTCGGTCGATGTCGGCGGGCGTGAGCTGGTCGATGTCGACGGGCGACGTGGCTTGGGCTCGGTGCGCGGGCGGGATAGGTTGGCACCTGTGTCGATGATGAAAGGCGCCAATGTCGCGGTGCCTGCTGCCGCGGTCCGAGTCGAGCTGGGGTGGCAATCAGGCGCGGGGGTGCCCGACGCCGACGCGTCCGCGCTGCTGCTGGCCGGCGCGAAGGTGCGCTCCGATGACGACTTCGTCTTCTACAACCAGTCCGTGCACCCCTCGGGCGCGGTCCGCCACGAGGGAAAGCGGCACGGTCAGATCGTCGTCGACACGTTGTCGGTGGATCTGGTCCGGGTGGAGCCGCAGATCGAGACGATCGTGCTCGCCGCCTCCGCCGACGGGGGCACTTTCGCCCAGTTCCACGGCCTCTACATCCGGGTGCTCGACGCGGCCACCGGCGCCGAGGTCGCCCGCTTCGACAGCACCGGCGCCACCACCGAGACCGCCCTCGTCCTCGGCGAGCTGTATCGCCGCCAGGGCGCGTGGAAGTTCCGCGCGGTCGGTCAGGGCTACGACTCCGGACTCGCCGGCCTGGCCACCGACTTCGGGATCTCCGTCGACGACGCACCCGCCACCCCGTCGCAACTCATCACGCCACCGTCGCAGCCGCACCAGCACACCTCGCCCGCACCACAATTCGCGCCGGCACCGCAATCGCCACACTCCTACCCACCGCCGCCGACTCAATCCTCGGCCCCGCACCCGAACCAGCAGGCGTACACGCCGTCCCCTGCGGCGGCCATTCCAGGCCGGCAGCAGTCCTACCCGCCACCGGCACAGCCGTCTGCTCCGTCCGAGCAGATCCAGCAGCAGCCCTATGCGCCGCCGCCCACTCAGCCTTACGCGCCCGCCACGCACACGAACCAGCAGGCAAGTGTGCCGTTCACGCAACCAACTCCTCCGGCGGAGCCGAATCAGCAGCAGTCTGCGGCACCGACGCAGCGGTTCGCTTCCGCTGAGCCGCATCAGCAGCGGTTCTACGCGCCGCCACCCACTCCGCCCGGTGGGCAATCTGGCTATCCGCAGCCGTATGGGCCTGTCGGACAGCCGAATCAGCCACAGTCAAACCTCGCGGGTCAGCCGCACCAGCCGCAGCCTTCCTCGCCGACCCCGCCGCAGCAGGGCCAGAATGCGGCCCCGCCCGCCCAACCCCCGGTGAACCCGGCCAAGGTTTCGCTCACCAAGGAGGCCCCCTCGGTCTCGCTCACCAAGCACGGCGCCACCGGGGGCGTCATGCGGGTGAATCTCAACTGGACCTCGATGGCGGCGTCCGGCCGCTTGTTCGGCAAACTGCGTGGCAAGAACATCGACCTCGACCTGTGCTGCTTCTTCGAGCTGGTCAACGGCGCGATCGGGTCGGTGCGGGCGCTGGATCGCCGCTTCGGTGCGCTGTACGAGCCGCCGTTCGTCCACCTCGACCGAGACGACCGCACCGGCGCCGGCGTCACCGGCGAGAACCTGTCGATCAACCTGGACTACACCCAGTCCTTCCGCCGCATCCTGGTGTTCGCCTCGATCTATGACGGCGCGAGCGATTTCCGTGGCGTGCACGCCACCGTCACCCTGCATCCGGTGAACTCGGCCCCGATCGAGATGACCCTCGACGGCTGCACCGACAATTCCCGCGACGCCGTGCTCGCCGTCCTGGAGAACGTCGACGGTGAGCTGGTGGTCCGGCGTGAGGGCACCTTCGTCCGGCCGCCGGCCGGCCGGCCGGGCGGCGGTGTCATCGAGATCGCCCGGCTCTACCACTGGGACTTCGGTTTCCAGGCGGGCCGCGGCAAGTGATCCGTCATCCCGCGACCCGGGTCCTGAACGCGCTGGTCTATCACCAGGACAAGCATGTGGCCCAGACCCCGGCCGCCTTCGGCCTCGACCACCGCGACCTCACGATGCGCACCGTCGACGGCGTCGACCTGCACGGCTGGTTCGTGCGCGCCGAGCGCCCGCGCGGGCACATCCTCTACGCGCACGGCAACGCGGGCACCGTCGGCGACCGGGTGCCGATCATCGCGCTGCTGGTCCAGGCCGGTTTCGACGTGCTCGCCTTCGACTACCGCGGTTTCGGCCACAGCACGGGCAGGCCGGGGGAGCAGGGCACCTATCTCGATGCCCGAGCCGCGCGCACCGCGCTGCTCGACCAGCCCGGCGTCGACGCGCGGCGGGTGCTGTATCTGGGCAAGTCGCTCGGCGGCGGTGTCCTGCTCGAGCTGGCCACCGAGTATCCGCCGGCGGGCATGCTGCTCATGTCGACCTTCAGCAGCATGCGCGCGGCGGCCCGGTCGGTCTATCCGTTCCTGCCCGCACCGCTGATCCCGAACGCCTACCCGAGCCTGCGCCGGATCGCCCGGCTCCGGGTGCCGGTGCTGATGTTCCACGGCGACCGCGACGAGCTGCTCCCGCTGCGCCACGCCGAGCGCCTGTTCGCCGCGGCCGGGGAGCCGAAGGAGTTGGTCGTCGTGCCCGGCGCAGGCCACAACGACGTCATCGACGCGCTGGGGCCGGCCTGGCCGCGGCGCATCGTCGAGTGGACCGACACCTTCCTGCGCTGATCTCCTGGGCCTGTCGGCCCGGTCTGCGTAGCCTGGCGGTATGAGCGAAACGAGCGAGATCCTCGGCCACCTGGCCGCGCTGCCGGACGCCGAACTGGTGTCGGTGCTGCGGGCCGCCGTCGCCGGACGACCCGGCCTCGGTGCCGTCGCCGCCGCGCTCGCCCAGGTCGAGGCCGGTCATGCCGACACCGGTTCGCCTGTGACTCTGGACACGGAGGTCGTGGACGCCGATGTGGTCTCCGTCGCATCCGAGCAGGTCGGAGGCGTCATGCCGGTACCGCCGGTACCGCATGGCCTGTCCGGAACGGCCGCACCCACTGTGACCGGCGGCTATTCCACTTCCGGAGTGCCGACTTTCGACGCGGTTCGCGATAAGGTCGAGCGGCGCTTCGGCACCGCGCAGGGTAGGGATGAGCTCGACCGGCAGACCCCCGCGGGTCGCAGTGCCGACGAACAATGGGAGGCGCGGGAGAAGGCCGCGCGCGAGCGTCTGGACCAGATCCGGAAATCGATGCAGCGCAACGATTCCGGAGCCGACGACAAGTAGCCGCAAGGTCTCCCGTCCGATGCAACGACCGTGATGGGTGGACCCAGATGACGCAGGCGCGCCAGATCGCCGACCGACTACTCGACGCGCAGGTGGAGTTCCTGCTCGCCGAGGTGACCGGCGAACGGTTCGCCGAGGTGATCGCGCGCGACGTGGCCGCGGTGCTCGCCGTCGGCGACACCATCGTCTTCGGTGACGTCGTCTCGCTCGAGCAGGGTGCGGAGACCGTCGCCACGGTCTTCGACCGCATCGGCGGCAGCCCGGTCATCGCCGACACCGTCGGCATCTTCTCCGACGCGATCTACGACCACATCGCCGCCAACACCGAATACACCCTCGGCGACGTCGTCGACCGGGAGCCGGTGGAGGCGCTGCTGGAGAAGATCTTCGGCATGCACCAGGCCCAGGAGCGCATCCTGGACCGGCTCACCGAGAGCCCGCTCGTCGCCACCGTCGCGGCCCGCTTCGTCGACAAGCTGATCGGCGACTTCATGCAGGCCAATCGCGAGCGCGCCGAGAAGATCCCCGGTGTCTCCTCGCTGATGTCGCTGGGTCAGTCGGCCGCCAACCGTGCCAAGAAGGTCGCCGACAGCACCTTTGTCGGCGACCTCGCGGGCAAGGGCGCGCTGTTCGCGCTCAAGCGCACCAACAACGCCATCCGCGACATGCTGCGCGACGCCCCGGTGCACTCGGCGGCCATGGAGTTCTGGGACCTGCACGCCGACGAGCCGGTGGCAGGGCTGCGTGAGTACCTGACCCAGAAGGACCTCAACGAACTGGTCCAGATCTGCTACGAGATCGCCGTGACGACCAGGGAGAAGGAATACTTCGGGATGCTCGTGCGCGAGTGCGTCGAGGTGTTCTACGCCAAGTACGGCAAGCACACGCTCTCGGCCATGCTGCCCGAACTCGGCCTGACCGCCGAGGACATCAGCACCGAGATCCTGCGCTACGGTCCCGCCGTCATCGAGGCGGCCAAGCGCAACGGCGTGCTGGCCGGGCTGATTCGGGAGCGGCTAGAGCCGTTCTTCTACTCCGAGCAGGTGCTCGGCATTCTCGCCGGCGAGTAATCACCGTTCGGTTTCGAATTACCCGAATATCCCGGGAATTCGCGCATCGTCTCGCTATCGTTCATTTCGGATCGGTTGACTCGCGCGCGTTCGCCGGTGTCGCATTCGGAAATCGCGCCGCCGAAAGATTGTGGGCGACGTCACGTCCGCAATTTCTCGCTCTGTGTCGCGCGTTCGACGGATCGGTCACGCAATTGCCGTGGGGGCTGTGAGCTTTCGGACACAGGAAGCCCCGTTGATTTCCGGCATGTTGAGATCAGTGCACGAAACACGTTCTTACGCCGTCCCGGATTGACCGTGCTCGCCGGGCAGTGCAAGTTGGCACCTGACTTTCGCTGGGCCGCCGGGAATTCCACCCGCCGGTGTTTCAAAGGAGCAGGTGGTGCGTTCACATTCCCGTCGGCAGGCCGCGGGCGGCAGGCTGATCCGGCCGCGCACCATCTCCGGTCAGCTCGCCCGGATCCTGGCGGTCTCGCTGGTGCTGGTGCTCGCCCTGCTCGGGCTGACGATGGCCGGGCAGATCAGCGCCTACCGGCGCAGTGGCGAGACGGTGGACGCGGTCGCGGTGGCGCTGGCGGCCCAGGATCTGGTGCATCAGGTGCAGCGCGAACGTGGCCTGAGCAACGGCCTGCTCGGCGGCGATCAGCGGCTCGTGCAGCCGGTCACCGACCAGCGGGCCGGCACCGACGCGGCCCTGCGGAACCTGGCGGGCATCGTCGAGGCCGATCCGCCCGGCGCGGGCGAGGTGCGCTCGGCACTGGGACATCTGGCCGGACTGCCCGGCGTCCGCTCGCAGATCGACACCCGCACGGTCTCGCGGCAGGCGGCCTTCCAGTTCTACTCCGACAGCATCGACGCGATGAACCGGCTGGCGCTGGGTCTGGACCAGGCCCGCGATCCGGCGGTGCGCCACGGTCTGCAGGCGCTCTACGCCCTCGGTGACGCGAAGGAGTTCACGGCGCGGGAACGCGGCTTCCTCAACGGGGTGTTCGCCGCCGGGGAGTTCGCGGCGGGGGAGTACGTGCAGTTCCTCGACATCCGCGCGGCCCGCAACGCCGCGCTGACCCAGTTCGACCGCGACGCCACCCCGGCCCAGCGGGATCGGCTCGACGCGGTCCTGGCCGGGGAGAGCGCCACGCGGGCAGCCGAATCGGAGAACGTCGCGATCGCCTCGACGGCGGGTCCGCTGGTCGAGCCCGTCGACCCGGCGGTCTGGTGGTCGCGGATGACCGAGGTGATCGACGCACAGCGCGCCGTGCAGCAGACGGTGGGCGACGATGTGCGCGCCCGCGCCGCGGACCTGCGCCGCGACGCCGCGCTGATCCTCGCCGGGTTCGCGCTGGCCGCGCTGCTGGCGATCGCCGCCGAGGTGGCGCTGGTGTTCGCGAGCATCCGGGCCATCGTCCGGCCGCTGGCCCGGCTCGCCGCCGAGGCCG
>NZ_LPNR01000057.1 GCF_019266065.1 Nocardia sp. MH4
TGCGACCGGTTTGTAGACGGCCTTGTCCATGCTCAGCTGGGGGGTGAGGGTGGCGGTGCGGCCGGTGATCTCGGCGGCGATCGGGAACTCGAAATCGTCGACGGCGAAGGTCAGCGGCGTCGCGGCGACGACGGTGCCCGCCGTGTCGCGCACCTGCAGCGCCCCGTTGTCCACCACCAGCGAGCCCTGCTCGATCTCGATGATCGACGCGGTCTCGGTGGCGTGGGCGGTGAAGGACACCGGTCGCTCCGGCGCCTGCGCGTGCGCCGCCCCGGTGGCGGCCGTCAACGCCGCCAGCGAAAGCACGGCGGGCACTACGAATTTCCTCATCAACATGCGTCTTCCTCATCATTTCCGATCGAGCGAGCGCTCGACTGTCGCATCTTAACGATAATGGTTATCATTAGCACCTTGCTCGAGGCTGGGAGGCTACGTGGGACATCTGCTGATGGTGGAGAGTTGGGTCGGCTCGATGAGCACCCTGCTCCCGGCGGGAATCAAGGACACCGGGCACAGGTTCAGCTTCCTGACCAGGGATCTCGCGCACTACCTCCGACCGGGGACACCGACCCCGCACCCCCTGCTCGCCGCGGACAACGTGTTCACCGCCGAGACCAACGACGAGGCCACGCTGCTGCCCTACGTGCGAAAACTGCACGAGGTCTTCGGTTTCGACGGCGTACTCACCTCCTGCGACTACTACCTGCCGACGGTCGCCGCGATCGCCGCCGACCTCGGCCTGCCGGGCGCCGGGCGCACCGCCGTGGCCGACGCGTGTGACAAGTACCGGACCAGACAGCTCTGCCACGCCGCCGGTGTCGCGGGCCCCGCCTTCGAGATCGCGCAGGACTGGGACGAGATCGTCGGCGCCGCCGCGATTCTCGGCTATCCACTGGTGGTGAAGCCGGTCGATCTGTGCGGCGGGATGTTCGTGCGCCGCGTCGAGAACGAGACCGAGCTGCGTGCCGCGGTGGACCGGATCGCCGGGTTTCCGGTGAACGCGCGTGGCCAGCGCCGCTCACCACGGGTGCTGCTCGAGGAGTGTGTCGACGGACCGGAATTCAGCGTCGAGACGGTGACCGTGGGTGGCCGCACGACGGTGATCGGCGTGACCGACAAGCAGCTCACCGGGGAACCCGCGTTCATCGAAGCGGGTCACATGTTTCCCGCCGCGCTGTCGGACACCGAGACGGCGGCCGTCGTCGAACTCGCGGTGGCGGCCGTCGCCGCGCTGGGCCTGGACGCGACCGTCGCGCACACCGAGATCAAGCTGGGCGCGCGGGGCCCGCGCCTGATCGAGGTGAACCCGCGGCCCGCGGGCAACCGCATCACCGAACTCATCCGGCGGGTGACCGGAATCGACTTGGCCGCGACCTATGCCGAGGTCGCCGCGGGTGGCGTCCCGGATCTGACACCTCGCCCGACCGCGGTGGCGAGCGCGGCGGTCGCGTTCGCCGTGCCCACCGGGACCGGCGAACTCACGGGCATCGACGGCGCCGCCCACTGGGCCGAGGATCCCCGGATCGTGGAGTACACCCTCGCGGCGCTCGGCACGCGGGTGCGGCCGGCGACCGACAACAACAGCTACCTCGGTCATGTCATGGTGACCGACACCGCGCCCGGTGGCGCGGGTGAGCCGGCCCGAAAACTGATCGCAGACCTGCGCTTCGAGCTCGCCGCGCCGGGTGGTCCGGCATGACCGTCGCCGCCTGTCCCCCCTCGGTCGCCGAACTCACCGAGTGGGCGCGCGCGGGCCTGCTCGGGCCCGACGCCACGTCCCTGCACGCCTCGACCGCGTTCCGCACCACCTACGGCACCCACCACCCAGGCCGGACCCGCGGCTACCGCAACGAGGTGCTGAGCATCCGGCTCGGCGCGGCCGTCGGCTCGTGCGGGCTCGAACCCGGCACGGCCACCACCGAACTCGTCGACGACTGCGTCGCGGCCTCGATCGCGGAGTTGCTCGCGCATCCGCGCGCCGAGGTCCGGATCGCGGCCCTGGACGCCTACCTGATGCACACGCGGCCGCATCCGCGCGCGGCCGGGGCGACGGGCGAACCGGTGGTGATCGACGGGCCGACCTCCCTGACGAAGTCCCGTCGCCGGGCCATGGCGGTGGTCGACCTGCTGCCCGCCGGGGTCGGCAAGGTGCTGGTCGTCGGGGTGGTCGGCTCGCTGCTGGCCGAACTACGGGCGCGGGCGATCGAGTATCTGCCGTGTGACCTCGCGGGCGGCGTCACCGAATGGGGTGAGCCCGTGTACGAGTCCGTCGCGGCGGCCCCGCCGGACTTCGACGCGCTGCTGGTCACCGGAATGACGCTGGGTAACGGCAGTTTCGACACGCTGCGCGCTATCGCCGTCGATCGTGGTCTCCCGCTGGTGCTGTTCGCCCAGACCGGGAGCGCGGTGCTGCCGTGGTTCCTCGGCGCCGGCGTGCACGCGATCTCGGCCGAGCCGTACCCGTTCTTCTCCCTCGACGGCGGACCCAGCACCGTCGTCACCTATCGAGAGCGCTCATGACCACACCGCAGCCCGCCCTGCTCCAGCTCGTCGGTGGTACGCCCGTCGTGCCGATCGCCACCGAAAGCAGCTGGTACACGGCGAAACTCGAAGCCGCGAGCATCGCGGGCATGAAGGCCCGCGCGGCCCTGTCGATGCTGCGGGGCGCTACGGCCCGCGGCGAACTGGCGCCGGGCGCGACCATCATCGAATCCACCAGCGGCACCCTCGGTCTGGGGTTGGCGCTGGCGGGCAAGGCACTCGGACATCCGGTCCTGCTCGTGGTCGACGACGAGCTGGAACCCGAACTGCGCTCGCTGTTCTCGGCCTTCGGGATCACCCTCCAGGTCGTCGCCACCCCGCACCCGACGGGCGGGTGGCAGCGCGCCCGGCTGGACCGGCTCGCCGAACTGCTCGCCGCGACACCGGGCGCCTATTGGCCCGACCAGTACGACAACCCCGACAACGCGGGCGGCTACCAGGCGATGGGTGCGGAGATCCTCGACCAGGTCGACACCGTCGATGTGCTCGTCGCCTCGATCGGCTCGGGCGGACATTGCGCCGGGCTCACCCGGGTACTGCGCACCCGGTGGCCCCACCTGCGGGTGATCGGGGTGGACGCGGTCGGCTCCCGCATCTTCGGCCAGCCCGACCGGCGCAGACTCATGCGCGGTCTGGGCAGCAGCATCCTGCCCCGCAATGTGGCCTACGCCGATTTCGACGAGGTGCACTGGGTGGGTGCCAGTGAGGCGGTCGCGTCGTGCCGTCGGCTCGCGGCCTCGACCGGGATCGCCGGCGGCTGGAGCACGGGCGCCGCCGCCCTGGTCGCGGGCTGGGCCGCCGACCGCGCACCGGAAGCCCGGGTGCTCACCGTGTTTCCCGACGGGCCGCACCGTTACCTGCGCACCATCTACGACGACGACTGGTGCCACGCCAACAACCTGCTCGGCCCGCACGCCCACGCACCGGCAGAGCTCGAATCGCCCACGGGGTCAGAGGTGACCGGCTGGGGCCGCTGCGCGATCGTGCGCGATCCCGCCGCGGAGGTGACGGCGTGATCCGGCTCGCCGGCAGCCGCGCCGGGTTCGCGGTCGCGCGGCGGGGCCGCCGGATGAGCGGGCCGGCCACGTTCCGCGCGATGCCGGGTGCGGTGCGGCTGCTGCTGGTGAATCACCTTGTCGGACATATCGGCTTCTACCTGCTGGTGCCCTTCCTGGCGGAGTACCTCCTCGACGACCTCGCCCTGTCGGCCGCGGTGGTCGGTGTGGTGCTCGGGGTCCGCAATCTCAGCCAGCAGGGACTGTTCCTGGTCGGCGGCTCGGCGGCGGACCGGCTCGGCGCCCGCGGCGTGATCATGACCGGACTCGCCGTCCGGGCGCTCGGTTTCGCACTGTTCGCCGTGGGCGGGTCGCTGCCGGTGGTGCTGGCGGCCTCAGTGCTCACCGGTTTCGCGGGGGCACTGTTCAATCCGGCGGTCCGGGCCTTCATCGCTCGTGACAGCGGTGCCCGTTCCGCGCAGGCGTTCGCGCTGTTCAACGTGTTCGGCAACGCGGGCTCAGCGATCGGTCCGGTGCTCGGCACCGTCCTGATCGCGGCGGGCTTCCGGATATCCGCGCTGGTCGCGGCGGCGATCTTCGCGGTGCTCGCGGTGGTGCAGTGGCTGCTGCTGCCCGCCCGACCGGTGCCCCGGCACGACGGCGGCGTCGGGGCCGACTTCGCGACGGTGTTCACCGATCGCCGGTTCTGGGCCTTCACCCTCGCCCTGATGCCGATGTTCGCGCTGCAGAGCCAGATCTACTTCGTGTTCACCCTGCAGGCACAGGACAGCGCGGGGCCGGGGCACGGTCCCGCCGCGGTGGCCGCGCTGTTCGTGGTGGAGACGATCGCGGTGGTGGCGTTGCAGGTGCGGGTCACCACGGTGCTGGCGCGCCGATCGCGGCGGGGGCCCGCGATGGCGCTCGGGATGGCGATCATGGGTCTGTCGTTCCTGCTGCCACCCGCCCTGGCGGGGCTCGTCGCGGCGGCGGGTGATGGTCTGGTGGGCACCGTGATCCGCGTCGCGCCCGTGGTGGCGGCCGCGGTGCTGCTGGCGCTCGGTGTGACGGCGGTGCAGCCGTTCGTGAACGAGGCGATCGGCCGCTTCGCCGGGAATCGGCTGACCGGAACGTATTTCGGTGCGTTCTATCTGGCGTCGGGGGTGTTCACGGTCGTGGCCACCTCGGTGATCGGCTGGATACTCGATCGCGCGGGCGGATCGCTCACCTGGCCGCCCGCCCTGCTCTGCGCGGCGGCGGGACTGCTGTCGGCGTTCGCCCTGCTACGCCTGCACCACCACGACGTGCTGCCCGGCCCCGGCCCCGAGACCATCGACACCGACGCCCCGCCGGCTCCCCCAGCGCGCATGCCCGGCGCCACCGATGCCGTCGCCCCTGCGACTTCCCCCACGCGCAAGCCCGGCGCCACCGGTAGCGATGCCCCTCCTGCTCCCCCGGGCCGCATTCCCAGCTCCACCGGCATCGGCGGAACTCCCGATCTCGCGGCCCGCGCGCCCGGCGCCACCCGTAGCGGTGCCTCTCGCGGGGCGTCGGCGGCCACGGTACCCAGCGGCGACTCTCCCGGCGAACGGCGGTGACACCGATGACCACCGACCTCACCGCGTCCGGGATCGGCGTCGGGCGCGCCTACGGCAGCTGCGGGGAACTGCTGCAAGGCGTCACCGCGCGTGATCGGCACTTCCTGGTCACCCTGCCCATCCGGCGCGGCTCCGTGGCCGTCTTCGAGCCCGGCGGCGACGGCATCACCGTGGTGCCGGAACAGAAGTCGAAGGCGCGCAGGCTGGCGAGCGCGATGGTCGCCCGGTCCCGGGTGCTGCGGGGCGGACGGCTGACCCTGCACAGCGAACTGCCCGAGGGCAAGGGCCTGGCCAGTTCCACCGCCGACCTCGTCGCCACCGCTCGCGCGGTCGCCGACGCCGAGGGCCGCACCGTGCCCGTCGACGAACTCGAGGCCGACCTGCGCGCCATCGAACCCTCCGACGGCGTCATGTATCCGGGCACCGTCGCCTACTTCCATCGCGAGGTCAGGCTGCTCGCCCGGCTCGGCACGCTGCCGCCGCTGACCATCGTCACCGGCGACGAGGGCGGTGCGGTCGACACCGTCGAATTCAACCGCGCCGGGCCGTGTTTCGGCCCGGCCGACAAGCGCGAATACGACCGGCTGCTGAGCGAACTGACGGTCGCGGTCGCACGCGGCGACCTCGCCGGGGTCGGGGCGGTCGCCACCCGCAGCGCGGTGCTCAGCGCGACGCTGCGGGACCGGCCGCATCTGGACGCGACGATCCGCGCGGCGCGCGCGATCGGCGCGCTCGGCGTCGTCGTCGCGCACAGCGGCACCACGACGGGGATCCTGCTGGCCGACAGCGATTCCCGGCTGCGCGAGCAGGTTCTCGCCGCGCGGCGCATCTGCGACGGCTTCGCCTGCTCGGTCACGGTGCACCACTCGTGGCGGCCCGCCGTCGACACGCCGCCGCGCGAGCGCGCCCACCTGTCGTCCCACCCCCGAGCAGAGAGCACACCGCGATGATCACCGTCGACCAGATCCGCTTCACCTACGACGGCCGAACGACCCTCGACGACATCACCTTCCAGGTCGACCAGGGCAGCACGATCGGGCTGATCGGGCCGAACGGGTCCGGCAAGTCCACCCTGCTGCGGTTGATGTATCGCGCGCTGCGCCCGGCGGGCGGCACCGTCGTGATCGATACGACGCCGGTCGACCAGTTGCGCGGCCGGGCGCTCGCGAGCCGGCTGGCCGTGGTCGCCCAGGAATCCCCGCCAGACACCCCGGTCACCGTCGCCGAGACGGTGCTGCTCGGCCGGTCGCCGTGGGTCGGTGCGTTCCAAGGGTATGCACGCGCCGACCGGATCGCCGCCGCGGCCGCGCTCGACCACGTCGGGGCGCGAGCGCTGGCCGAACGCCGGTTCGCGACCCTGTCCGGCGGCGAACGGCAGCGCGTCCTGATCGCCAGGGCGCTGGCCCAGCAGGCCGACCACCTGCTGCTCGACGAACCGACCAACCACCTCGACATCCGCTACCAACACGAACTGCTCGGCCTGGTCCGCGGCCTCACCGCGACCACCACCATCGTGGTGCTGCACGAGCTGAACCTGGCCGCGCGCTACTGCGACCGGCTCGTCCTGCTCGACGGCGGCCGGGTCGCCGCCGCGGGCACCGTGTCCGACGTCCTGACCCCGGAAGTCCTCGAGCCCGTCTACGGCATCCCGGTCCGCCGGACCACCGCCTTCGGCGCGATCCAACTCCTCTTCGGCCCCACCGACGAACCGACAGCCGCCCGGGCCAACCAACCGGCGGCCGCCCCGGCCGACCGATCGGTGCAGGCGCGAGCATTCACCGCGGACCCCGGCGATCCCGACACACCGAGCGACGACACACCGTCGCCCGCGACCCGAGAGGCGGTTGCGCGATGACCGCGACGCTCACGATCCCACCCACGGTCGACGATCTCGACCACGCCCGGCACCGGCGGCGCGCGCTCCTGCCGGCCGGTGTACTGGGTGTCGCGCTCGTGGTGACCCTGCTGGTGGCCGCGGGGCTGGGGCCGGTGGCGGTGCCGCCGGGCACGGTCGCGCGGATCATCGGCCACCACACCCTCGGGCACCCGGTGACGGCCGACTGGACCTCCGCGCAGGACTCCATCGTCTGGCTGGTGCGGGTGCCCCGGGTGCTGCTCGGCGCGCTCGTCGGGGCGGCACTGGCGATCACCGGTGCGGTGCTGCAGACCGTGGTGCGCAATGTGCTCGCCGACCCGCACATCCTCGGCGTCACCTCCGGCGCCTCGACCGGCGCCGCGGTGTATCTGCTGTTCGGGATCACCGCGGCGACGACGGCGACGGCCCTGGCGGCGAGCGCGTTCGTCGGCGCGCTGGCCGCCACCGCGCTGCTGTTCGTCATCGCGCGGATCAACGGACAGCTCACCTCGCTGCGGCTACTGCTGGGCGGGGTCACGATCGGCTACATCTTCGCCGCGGCGACCAGCTTCCTGATCTTCGCCTCCGACCGGCCCGAAGGCGCCCGGACGGTGCTGTTCTGGCTGCTCGGTTCGCTGGCACCCGCCGCGTGGTCCTCGGTGGCGACCACGGTGGCCGTCGTCGCGGCGACCACGGTCGCGGTGCTGCTGCTGGCTCCGCGCCTGGACGCGCTGGCCGCGGGCGACGACACCGCGCGCACGCTCGGCGTCGCCCCGAACCGGATCCGGTTGTGGGCGTTGCTGATCGTCGCGCTGGCCGTCGGCGCGGTGGTGGCCGTGGCCGGTGCCATCGGCTTCGTCGGGCTGATCGTGCCGCACGTCGCCCGGCTCTGCGCCGGTGCGGCGCACCGACAGCTGCTGGTGGTCAGCGGGCTGCTCGGGGCGCTGTTCCTGGTGGTCGCCGATGTGGCCGCGCGGACGGTGTTCGCGCCGCGCGAGCTGCCCATCGGCATCGTCACCGCAGCCGTCGGCGCGCCCCTGCTGCTGATCCTGATCCGGCGCTTCCAGGCCCCGGCCTCCTGAATTCTTCGCTCCACGAAAGGAAACCCGATCACCGTGTTCTCAGGTGTCTCCGCGTCGCGCCGTGCGACGTTGCCCGTTCTCGCCCTGCTCACCAGTGCCGTCGTCGCCGGGTGCGGCACGCCCGCCCCGGCCACCACCCCGGCCGCCGACGGCTTCCCGATGACGATCTCGAGCTGCGGTCGCGAGGTCACCTTCACCGCGCCGCCGCAGCGCGTCGTCACCGTCGGGTCCATCGCCGCTCCGCTGATCGCCGCGGCGGGCGCGGCCGATCGCATCGTCACCCGCACCTTCGAAGCCGCCGCCTTCCCCGGCGAATACGGCGATCGGCTGAAAGGCATCGAAATCACCGCGCCGACCGCGGAACTCGCGCGCGAGGAGATCATCAGCCGCGCCCCCGACCTGGTGGTGAGCGTCGAAGGACTCTCGGTGACCCCCGACGACCTCGCCCAGGTGAACATCCCGCTGATCGTGACCCGCGGCTACTGCCGCGACGCGGCGGGCACCTTCGAGGACGTGTTCGCCGACATCTCCCTCTACGGCAAGCTCTTCGGCACCGCGAGTGCCGCCGACGCCGAGGTCACCGCATTACAGCGCCGCGTCGACGCCGTCACCCAGCGGCATCCGGCAGGCGCCGCCCGCATTCCGGCCGCGGCGCTGATCATCTCCCGCGACGGCGCCCAGCTGAAGGCCTACGGGGCCAAGAGCACCGTCGACGCCCAGATGAAGATCCTGGGCCTGGACAACATCTACGGCGGCATCGACAAGCGCAACTTCGAAGCCAATACCGAGACCCTCATCGCCCGCGATCCGGCGGTGATCATCCTGCTCACCCAGGGCGATCAGACGCCCGAGGCGGTCCGCACCGCGCTGCGTCAGCGACCCGAACTCGCCGGGCTGCGCGCGATCCGCGACGACCGGATCATCGTGGCGCCCTTCGGTTACACCGGGCCGGGACCGGTCGCGGTCGAGGGACTGGAAGTGCTCGACCGGGAACTGGAGCGGGTGCGATGACCACCGCCACCACCGACTATCTCGTCCGGCCCGCCGGACTCGCGGATCTGCCGGGCGCGCGCAGCGTCATGCTCGACACCTTCTATCGCGTGTTCGGCATCGGCTACCTGCCCGAATACCACCAGGACGTGATCGATCCGGAGAACGCGTACCTGCGCGAGCCCCGCCATCGGCTCTGGGTCGCCGAACACGACGGCGCGATCGTCGCGACCACCGCGGTCCGGGCGCAGGGGCCCGCGCACCCACCGCATCCGGCCGAGCTCGCCCTGGCCTATCCGGACGCGACCACCGCGCAGCTGTTCCGGGTCTACGTCCGGCCCGAACACCACCGGCGCGGCCTGGCCACCCGGCTGGTCGCGGCGGCGATCGAGCACGTGCGCGCCACGTCGTCGTTCGAGAAGCTGTACCTGCACACCGACGCGCGGACACCCGGCGCCCTGGAGTTCTGGCTCACCTTCGGCCGGGTCGTGCACGACGCGCGCGGCCCCCACGACGGATTCCAGACCGTGCATCTGGAAATCCCGCTGGACCGGGAACAGCCGCGCTGACAGGGGCAGCTGGCGCGGCGGCGGCACACACGGCACTATCGAGGCCGTGGAACGATTTCGAATCGGACAAACCACCCAGTCATGGGACGTGGTGTCGTGACCGCGCTGGCTCCCGGCGAGAACCGCCCCGCCCCCGGTGACGAGCTGACCGTCACCGTGGCGAGTTCGGCCTCGGTCGACGTCTCGGCCCTGTTGCTGAACACAGCCGGAGTCGTGCGTTCCGACGCCGACTTCGTCTTCTTCAATCAGCCGACCGGGCCCGGCGTCGTCTACCGGCACGGCAACGGCGGACCGGACGTGGTGCAGGTGCGGACCTCCGCGCTGCCCGCCGACGTGGACAAGGTGGTGGTGACCGCGAGCCTGGACGGGCGCGGTCCCACCACCTTCGCCGCCGTCGGCGAGCTGACCACCACCATCGGATCGACCTCGGGGACACTGACTTTCCCGATCCCCCGGCTCACCACCGAGAGCGGTGTCGTGTGTGTCGAGATCTACCGGCGTGGTGACGCGTGGAAGGTCAGGGCGATCGGGCAGGGCTACGACGACGGCCTGGCCGGGATCGCCTCGGCGTTCGGCGTGAACCTCGACGACGAGCCGGAACCGCCCGCGCCCACCCCGCCGCCCGCTTACCCGCCGAGCACCCCGCCCGCCACTCCACCGGGCCCGCCCCCCGCCTACCCACCGAGCGCGCCGACCGTGGCCTTCCCGCCCGGCCAGGCCGCGCCCGTCCCACCTCCGCCGTATCCGGGAGCTCCCGCCCCGCAGTCTCCGTTCCCTTCCCAGCAAGGAGCCCAGCCCGTGCACAGCGACCTGTTCGACCCCTCGCACGCCGAGGTCAACGGCCTCGGGATCCAGAAGCAGGGCGGCAAGATGATCAAGGTCGGCCTCAACGGCGAGGTGATGGCCAGGGCCGGTTCGATGGTGGCCTACCAGGGCGACCTCCAATTCCAGGCGCTCGGCTCCGGCGGCATCGGCCGCGCCATCCGGCAGCACCTGACCGGGGAGGGCGTGCCGCTGATGAAGGTGACCGGCCGCGGCGACCTGTTCGTCGCCAACAGTGCCGCCGACGTGCACATCATCGACCTCGACGGGACCGACGGCCTCACCATCAACGGCGCCAACGTGCTGGCCTTCGACTCGACCCTGCGCTACGACATCGGCCGGGTCCAGGGCGCCGCGGGCTACGCCTCCAACGCGGGGCTGTTCAACTGTGTGTTCACCGGCCGCGGCCGCATCGCCATCACCACCCACGGCACCCCGGTGGTCCTCACCGTCGACCAGCCCACCTTCGCCGACCCCAACGCCGCGGTCGCGTGGTCGTCGAGCCTGCAGACCGGGATCAAGCGCAACGACTCGTTCGGCCTGGGCAGGCTGATGGGCCGCAGCACCGGTGAGGCGAGCACGCTGTCGTTCACCGGGCGCGGCTTCGTCATCGTGCAGCCCTCGGAGATGCCGCCCGGCGGCTTCATCGGCGGCACCGGCGGCGGCCAGCAGGCGGGTCATTCCGGCGGCATCTTCGGCTAGATCACGGGCTGTCCCTGGTCGGCGCCGTCACGCTGCCGCCACCGCACCAGCCCCGCGCAGCCGAGGATCACCACGGTGGCCGCCGCCAGCGGTAGCGCAGTGCGCGTGGCGACGGTATAGGTGTCGGGCGTGTACGCCGTCCAGCCCAGCTCGAGCTCGGACCCCCGGCCGGCCCGGCTGTTCTCGAACAGCCGGGCCAGCACGGGCAGCACCGACACGCCGATCACCGTCATCGGCGAGACCGGCAGGCAGGCGCCGACCGCGAGGCCGATGGCGGCGGGCAGGACGAATCGAAAGGCCAGTTCGGCGATCACCGCGCCGCCGCTCAGCACCGCCACCAGGCCGCTCAGCGTCACCAGCGCGCACAGCCCGATCCCGGCCACCGGAACCCGCCACCACACCGTGCCGACCAGCGCGCCCAGCGCCAGCGCGCCGATCTGGATCGACAGGCCGATCCGGTCCGGCCCGACGCCGACCACCGGATCGACCGCGATCGCGGCCGAGATCGCCAGGATGGTCAGCACATAGACGGCCTCGACGGGCGGCAACCACAGGCTCACCGCGACCACACCGGCGACCGCCACCACCGCGACCGTCACCGACGGATTGCCCGGCAGCACGCCCAGCGCCCAGATCAGCGCACCGGCTGCCAGCGGAACCCCGGCACCGACGGCCACCGCGCGCCCTGACGACACCGGCGCGATCCGCTCCCGCCCGACCACGAAACCCGCCGCCAGCAACGCGATCACGGCGGCGACGAGCAACGGCCAGCTGTCGGGCAGGTCGGGCACGGTGCGCGTGGTCAGGTAGTCGGCGTAACGCCGTGACAGTTCGACACTGTCGTCGATGCGCGCGCCGTACAGCACCGCGATCATCGATCCGACGACGAACCAGGTCTGTCCGCCGGGCCGCAGCACCGCGGCCGCGATCAGCAGCCCGGCACCGATACTGCCGAGAACCCATTGCTCGGACCAGGTCCCGGCGGACTGCAACGCCGCGATCGCGACCACCATCGCCAGCCCGGCCATCCCCGCCGCCACCGCGACCAGATATCGCGCCCGGAACCGACCGAGCAGCACGACCACGGCCACCGCGACGACGGCCGCGATCACCGCGGCCGACCCCGGCCCCGACCCGAACCAGCTCGCCCGCCCGTCGCGCGCGACGACGGCGAAGTTGGTTCGCGTGTGGCCGATGACGTACCCGCTGAGGTAGCCACACAGCAGACCGACCGCCCCGATGACGAACGCACGCCCGTTCATTCGCAGCACGATAGCCGCCGACCGTGCTCAGCGAGCACGAATCAGCGGCGCGGTCAAGCGGTGATCAGGAGCCCGCGCGCTCCTTGCGGGCCTGACGGCGGGCCTCCCGCATCGCGTTGAGTTCCTGCTCCAGGCTCTCGGCGATGCGGAATTGGCCGGTGTCGTAGACGTTGACCGGCTCGATCGCCTCATAGCCGAAGTTGGCTTCGGCGAAGGCCTTTTCGACGCGCGCCTCGATGTCGGAGATGGTGCTCTTGCGGGCCGCGGGGACCGAGTCGGTGGACTTCACGGTCTCGGCGGGCTTGGCCGCTTCGGCGGGCTCGGGCGCGACCGACGGCGGCGCGACGGTCTTCTTGGCCGCGGTCTTGTCCGACCCCGGCTTGCCGATGCCGAACCGCTTGCGCTTCTCGGCGGGCTTACCGTTGCCGGTGGCGATCGGCTCGGTGGGCGCCCAGGCGGGTTCACGGCTGATCGGCGCGGTGGCGGCGGCCTGGTCGGCGGCGAACGCCTCGGCACGGGCCTGACCGGTCATCGGCGGCGTGTAGGTGAGGCGCACCCCCTCGGTGGCGTGCCGGTTGAGCATGCTCTCGGCCGGGTCGGGCATGTCCCTGACCTGGCTGGTCGCCCGGGTGATGGCCAGGCCGTACCTCGCGCTGGCGGCGTCGTGGATGAGCAGCGCGACACCGATCATCACCGGCGCGACGGCGTGCACCGCGGCGTCGTACCACCGGCCATCGCGCACATACGGGTAGGTGTTGAGGGTGACGGTGAGGCCGAGCAGCGCGATCTCGGCCATGGCGACCTGGCGCCGGTTGTCGATGACGCCCCACTCGGCGACTTTGTTCGTGCCGACCATGATGATGATCAGACAGACGCTGATCATCGCCTCGAGCAGGTAGCTGAACCAGTACAGCGGATCGCTCGGGCCGCCGGGAGCGATGTTGTGCTGCACGTTCACGGCCGACCACAACATGCCGGCGCCGACGACGCCCGCCAGCGCCTTGAGCGACCACGACCGATGCCGGTACAGCGAAGCCAGCTTCGCGTGCGGGCTCGATTCGCGCCGCTGGGCGGCCATCGCCTTCCTGGCGAGCAGCAGATCTCGCATGTCGGCCTTCTCGATCGCTTCGGTGGTGCTCCTGGCCCGGTCGGAGGCCTGCGCCATCGCTTGGGTGTGCTTCCAGCGCTGTTCGCGATCCTGTTCACGGATGCGTTCGGCGAGTTCCCGCTCCGCGCGCAGCTCGTCCTCGGACAGCGCGTCGGTCAGCGCGGGATCGAATTGATAGGCGAGGCGCCCACGCGCCCGTTCGACGCGCTGGGCGAGCTGGCTGACATCGTCCTCGACGGGAGACTCGATGGTCATGCCTGACCACCGCCCCGGCATCGCGAAGGCAGACGGGTGACCACACGTGTGAACGGCACACGCCATTAATAGTCCATACACCCTCCGGTGCGAAACCGATGCTCCGACACCGCTGCCCATTCTCGGCGCGCCGCGAGCGACACGCGCAGGCGATACCGGTCGGTAGCGCGACCCCGAAAGATAATCGCCGACCTCCGCGCGGACCACTGTTTTCGCACCTTCGGTGCGGATCCGTTGTCGAACAATGTTCGCGGACAACGCGAATCGGGCACGCGTTTTACGCCGTCAAGGTAGCGTCCGCACACCGGCCCACGCCGGCGAGAATTCATTATTGCCACTTCGCCAATAGTGGTCCACACTGTATCTGTAACCACTGGTCACCCCTGGACCAGTGCTGTGCCGAGCCGTAAGGAGACTCGATGGCCGTGAACCGGTCCAGCTGGATGAACGAGGACCTGGACGCCCTGCGCGACCTCGCCCGTGCCTTCATGGCCAAGGAACTCGTCCCCAATATCGACAAGTACCGCGAGCAGCACCACGTGGACCGCGACCTGTGGAACAAAGCGGGTGAAGTGGGTCTGCTGTGTCTGTCGATCCCGGAGGAGTACGGCGGCGGTGGCGGCACCTTCGCGCACGAGGCCGTCCTCATGGAGGAGCAGGCCCGCGCCGTCGACACCTCGTGGGGCGTCAGCCTGCACAACGGCATCGTCGCCCACTACCTGCTCGCCTACGGCACCGAGGAGCAGAAGAAGCAGTGGCTGCCGAAGATGGCCAGCGGTGAGGTCGTCGGCGCGATCGCCATGACCGAGCCCGGCACCGGCTCCGACCTGCAGAGCGTCAAGGCCAAGGCCATCCGCGACGGCGACGAGTACGTCATCAACGGGTCGAAGACCTTCATCACCAACGGCGCGCAGGCCGACCTGATCATCCTGGTCGCCAAGACCGACCCCACCCAGGGCGCCTCGGGCGTGTCGCTGGTGCTGGTCGAGGCCGACCGCCCCGGCTTCCGCCGCGGCCGCGTGCTCGACAAGATCGGCCAGAAGGGCCAGGACACCTCCGAGCTGTTCTTCGAGGACGTGCGCGTCCCGGTGACCAACCTGCTCGGCACCCAGGAGGGCCAGGGCTTCATCCAGCTGATGCAGCAGCTGCCGCAGGAGCGCCTGATCGTGGCCATGGGCGCGGTCGCGGGCATGGAGATCGCCCTCGAGCACACCCTGCGCTACACCAAGGAGCGCGAGGCGTTCGGCCGCCCGGTCTTCGGATTCCAGAACACCA
The DNA here is from genome assembly GCF_019266065.1 of Nocardia sp. MH4. Lineage (GTDB taxonomy): Bacteria > Actinomycetota > Actinomycetes > Mycobacteriales > Mycobacteriaceae > Nocardia > Nocardia canadensis. The sequence goes on from NZ_LPNR01000057.1 coordinate 15,052, forward strand.
AGTTCAAGCTGGCCGAGGTCGCCACCGAGGCCCGCATCGCGCGCGTGTTCATCGACGACTGCGTCGAGAAGCACATCCGTGGCGAGCTCGACATCCCCACCGTCGCCATGGCGAAGTGGTGGACCACCGACCGCGCCATGCAGGTGGCCGACACCTGCCTGCAGCTGTTCGGCGGCTACGGCTACATGAACGAGTACCCGATCGCACGGATGTGGGTCGACAACCGCGTCCAGCTGATCTACGCGGGCACCAACGAGATCATGAAGGAGATCATCGCCAGGAGCCTGTAACACTCCTGCGCACAGGGGGTCTCGACCGGCCGCGAGCCGCAGCGACGCTGCTGCTCGCGGCCGGTTTTCGTGGTTGAGCTGCCATTTCGTGACCTATCCGGACCTGCGATGGAGACGAATGTCCTTCGGAAGCGGTGCAAACGCGGGCGACGAGGACGGTGCGGCAACAGTGGACACGGACGGCGGTTCATCGGGTGCACCCGGACAGGAACCGGTACTGCCGGACCGTGAACACATGATGCAGGCGGTCTGCGGGTTCGCCGGCGACGGTGATCCCGTCCTGCGCGCCGCGCACGAACTGGCCGGTCTGCACGAACGCCGCGAACAGCTCGTACCGGGCGATACCAGCGAGATCGACTGGGAGCGGGCACGTCTGGTCTGCGAGATCGACCGGTGGGTGGTCATCCGCTCCCCCCGGCCCGCGACGACGGCGCCGATGCACACCGAGAGCATCGGCGCCGTCGTCGATCGAATGGCCCACTTCGCCGCGCTCACCTATCGCGCGCTGGCCTGCGGCGCCGAATCCGAACTGCGCGCGGCCCAGCTGCGCCTGCACGAACTGGCTTGCGGCTACGACGATCTCATCGTCGAGGTGGCCAACGGCGCGCGCCGACTGCCCGACGGCCCCGAAGGCGACAGCCCGGAAAGCGGTGGCGCGCAACCAAGCCGGAACCGCCCGCGCACCGAATAACAGTCGGTGCGCTGCCCGAACCGGCCACGGAACCGGCGCACCACCGCTCCACGGCCGCGCCCGGGTTCACACCCACCCTCCCCCAGGTCCGGCGCGGCAGGCGGACCCCGTTCTTCGGGCGGCGGGGCCCGTTCACTACGCCGATATCGCCACGACCACGTCGGCCACACCCCCCATCCACCTTCGCCCAGCCGACACCCGAACCGTCTCGGCAGGCGGCGAACGGAGCTCGGCCCGAGATACCCGTCTGCCAACCGCACCGCTCGTCAACGCAGCTTCCGTCCTCTCCGAGCGCCCACCGGCATCGGGCGCACCGCGGCCCCCGGTCCGCTGCGAACCATCGCGCCAGCCGACGACCTGCCCTCGCGAGGGCCGCAACGCCACGCCACCGCAGGCAGGCGAGCGGATCGCCACCGCACAGCTGACGCACCCGCGCGTTGACGTGCCCGCACGAGCCCCAGCCACCGCGCAGCTGGAGCACCCGCCCGTTGACGCAACGGTGCGAGTCCCAGCCGCCAGGCGATGACGCACTCCAAGTTCCAGCCACTCGCAGCGGACACACACGCAAGGTTCTCGGCCGCCGCGCCCGAGCAGCCGACGCGCGCTGGGCAATCCGGGTGGCCCCGGAGCCCAGCGCGCGCCGGGGACTCAGAACAATCGCAGGGCCACCAATCGCCAACGGTCCCTGGTCGATTCGATGCGGCCCGCGACGGCGAAGGTGCGGTCGCCGCGCTGGTAGGAGGCGAAGATCTCGGCGCCACCGGGATCGGTGGCGGTCACGCGCACGCGCGTCAGGGAGGCGGCACCGAGCGCGCGGCCGGGCGCGAGGTTCTGGGTGAGCATCGTGCGCACCGCGGACAGCACCAGCGGGTCGGTCATGGAGCGCAAGTGGTCGACCGGCCTGCGCCGGTCGACGACCTCGAGCACCAGTCGCACCACCTGCTCGGCGAAACGCGCTGCCCCGGTGTCGGATTCGGCGCGGCTCCGGGCGCCCTGCACACAGGACGCGCGCACCGCCCGGCGCACCCCGTACGGCGCGCCACCGGCATCGCGGCGGCGCGGAACGGAAACCCGATGCGGCACACCAGCGTCCGCCCGCTGATCGGCGAGACCCGGCTCGCAGTGCGGCGCCCGCGACAACGACAGTCGATCCGTAGACATCACTCGTCCCCTTCGAGTCCGCCCACCCACTCCCCAGTGCTGGCGCACAGCATGCCACGAGGGTCCGACAGGTGTGCGCGGAATTCAGAACAGGGTCATCGGCCCGTCGGGCGCGGGCGTCGGCTGCGGCGGCAGGCCGGGCACCACGGCGGCGACCGCGTCGTGGAAGCGCCGGGCCAGCGCGCGGGCGGCGGCGTTGTCGGGGGTGTGCACGAAGACCGTCGGCGAGCGACCCTCCCGCAGCCACTGCGCCACGGTCTCGACCCACGGCTGCCAGCCCGCGACGGTGCGCGCTTCGTCGGCGCGGCCGTGATAGCGCACGACGGGATACTCCGTCAGCGCCCGCATCCGCCGCGGCACCCGCGGTTTCTTGGCGCGCGCCTCGTACTCCGACGGGTCGCCCGCCGGTCCGTCGAACAGCACGGTGGTGTCGAAGGGCACCCACTCCGCGCCGATCCGGCCCAGCACCCGTTCCAGCTGCACCGCCGCCCGCTCGTCGGTGAAGAACGCTGGATGCCGCACCTCCACCGCGCAGCGCAGCCCGTCGGGCAGCTCCCGCTGGAACCGCGCCAGCGCGCCCAGATCGGTGGGCCCGAACGACGCGGGCAACTGGATCCACAGCGCGTGCACCCGCGACGCCAGCGGCGCCATCACGTCGAGGAAGGCCCACAGCTCGCCCCGCGCGTCGACGAGTCTGCGCTCGTGGGTAACGGCGCGCGGTGGCTTGAGCACGAACCGGAAGTCCGGCGCGGTCTGGCGAACCCAGGACTCGACCGTCGCGGCCGACGGAGTCGCGTAGAAGGTGGTGTTGCCCTCGACGGCGCCGCAGTACCCCGCGTAGGTCCGCAGCCGCTCCCCCGGCGCTACCTGGCGCTGCTGCCACTGTGGGTGCTGCCACATCGCACACCCGACCCGCAGCTCCCGCACAGGCCGACCGTAGTACAGCGATCGGCCCCGCCTAAAATGAGACCGGTTGCCACCATTCGCCCCGTGAGCGTGCCCCGGTGCGCGCACGACGGAAAGGGCCTGTGATGGCGATTCTCACCAGCGAACGGCCCGGTGCCGTCACCGGCACGCGCACGCGCGCCTGGCTCGGCGTTTCCGCGGCGATGGTCGCGATCGCATGGGGCGGCAACGAGTTCACGCCGCTGTTGGTGATGTACAAGAACCACGGCCTGCCGCTGACGGCGGTCGATCTGCTGCTGTTCTACTACGTCCTCGGCATCGTGCCCGCGCTGCTCATCGGCGGCCCGCTCTCGGACCGGTTCGGCCGTCGCCCGCTGATGCTGCCCGCCCCGCTGATCGCGGCCGCCGGATCGCTGCTGCTCGCGGCGGGCGCCGCCTCGGTCCCGATGCTGGCGGCGGGCCGGATGCTGTGCGGCGTCGCGCTCGGCCTGGCCATGGCGGTCGGCGGCAGCTGGCTCAAGGAACTGTCCCAGCCGCCCTACGCCGCGGCCGCCGCCGGCGTCGGCGCGCGCCGCTCGGCGATGAGCCTGACCGCGGGTTTCGCGCTCGGGGCCGGCGTGGCCGGGGTGCTGGCGCAGTGGGGCCCGCTGCCCGATTCCACCGCCTATCTCGTCAACGCGGTGCTGTGCGTCGCGACCTCGCTCTGGCTGGCCAGGTCACCGGAAACGGTCACCCGACAGCCGAATCCGGGCAGGCTGCGCGACGATCTGAGGATTCCCGCCGCGGGCCATCGCCGGTTCCTGCGGGTCGCGGTGCCGATCGCGCTGTGGCTGTTCACCGCCAACGCGACCGCCTACGCCGTGCTGCCGACGCTCATGCTGCCACGCGTGCAGGACGCCCCGATCGCCTTCTCCGCGCTGGTCACCATGGTGACGCTGGGCTGCGGTTTCACCATCCAGTCGGTCGCACGCCGGATCGACCGGCCGGGCACCGCGCGGGCCGCGGTCGTCGCCCTGGTGCTGCTCACCGCGGGCATGGTGCTGGCGTCGTGGACCGCGGCCACCCTGAGCATCCCGGTGACGCTGCTGACCGCCGTCGTGCTCGGCAGCGGCTACGGCATCGGCCTGGTCGCCGGGCTTCAGCAGATCGAGCGGATCGCGGGCCCCGGCGACCTGGCCGGTCTGAACGCGGTGTTCTACTCGGTGAGCTATCTCGGCTTCGGCGTGCCCGCCGTCCTGTCGGCCCTGCACGGCGGCTTCGGCTTCGGCTATCCGGCCATGTATCTGGTGGTCGCGCTGATCGCCGCGGCCTGCCTGGCGCTGGTCGCCGCGAACTACCGCGAGCCACGGGCGTGAACCCGATCGAGACTCTGCGGCGCTGGACGGATTCCGGCGCGATCTGGCGGGTGCTGGCCCGTCGCGCCGGCTCGGTGACCATCGGCCTGTTCGAGTGCACGGGCGGTCAGGAAGTCGACCGATTCACCTCCACCGACCCGGCGCTGCTGCGGTTCCTCGGCGATCGCACCAGCAGCGAGGACTGACGCGGGGTTAGGCTGGGTGCCGTCATCGCTTCACGTCACGTCGGCCGTCGGGCCGGTCCGCTCAGTGAGGAGAGATCATGTCGGCACCTACCAAGGGACTGTCCGCGGGGACCTGGGTCATCGACCCCAGCCACTCAGCCCTGGAATTCTCCGTACGGCATCTGATGGTGAGCAAGGTGCGCGGCCGATTCACGATCTTCGCCGGCACGCTCGTCATCCACCCCGACGGTGCCGCCGACGCCGACGTCGAGATCCAGGTCGACTCGGTCACCACCGACAACCCGCAGCGTGACGCCCACTTGGCCACCGCCGACTTCTTCGACGTATCGCACTACCCGCTCGCCACCTTCAAGGCCACCGGCTTCCGGCCCAGCGGCACCGAGTTCGACGTCACCGGCGACTTCACCATCCGCGGCACCACCCGCCCGGTCACCCTGTCCGTGGAGTTCCTCGGCGCCGGCCCCGGCATGACCGAGGCTCCGGTCGCCGGCTTCACCGCGACCACCACCATCAACCGCCGCGACTTCGGCATCACCACCGAGATGCCGATGGCCAACGGCGGCGCCGTGATCGGCGACAAGATCACGATCTCACTCGACGTCGAGGTCGGCTTGCAGGGCTGATCGGGCACCGGGCACAGGGAGGGCGAATGTCAGGACGTCGTTTCCGGGCCGGGCTCGCTGCCGGGCTCGCGCTGCTCGTCGCGGCGTGTAGCGGCACGGCCACCGATTCGGGACCCGAGTCCACCGCCCCGCCCGACCCGGTCATCACCGTCGCGCCCGCGGCGGGCGCGACCGAGGTCGACCCGCTCGCGCCGGTGCGGGTCAGCACCAGCGACGGCAAGCTGACCTCGGTCACCATGACCAACGAGCAGGGCCGCGCCGTCGAGGGCATCTTCACCCCTGATCAGACCGCCTGGAAGCCCGCCGAGCCACTCGGCTACGGCCACACCTATACCGTCGGCGCCGAAGCGCTCACCGTCACGGGCACGGTGGGACCGATCGCCTCGTCGTTCTCGACCCTCGCGCCCAACAACCAGACGAAGGTGTATTTCCGGACCACCGGCGGCGCCGCGCTCGCCCCCTCGGGTAGTTACGGCGTCGGCACCGTCGTCGTCGCGCACTTCGACGAGGACGTCCCCGACCGGGCCACCGCGCAGCAGCATCTCAGCGTCACCACCGACCCGCCGGTCACCGGCTCCTGGTACTGGCTCGACGACCGCAACGCGCACTGGCGGCCACAGAACTACTACACCCCCGGCACCAAGGTCACCCTCGCCGCCGACATCTACGGCAAGGACCTCGGCGGCGGCTTGTACGGCCAGGAGGACACCGAGACCAGTTTCACCATCGGCCCCTCGCACGTCTCGATCGTCGACGACAACGACAAGCAGGTGCGGGTCTACGAGAACGGCACGCTGATCCGCACCATGCCCACCTCGATGGGAATGGGCGGCAGTGAGGTGGTCGCGGGCAAGACCATCACCTTCTGGACCCAGCCGGGCACCTACACCGTGATGGACAAGGCCAACCCGGTGATCATGGATTCCTCCACCTACGGCCTTCCGGTCAACTCCCGGCTCGGCTACAAGGAGAGCATCGGCTGGGCGACCAGGATCAGCACCGACGGCATCTACCTGCATCAACTCGACGACACTGTCTGGGCGCAGGGCAACACCAACGTCTCGCACGGCTGCCTCAACCTCAGCGGCGAGAACGCGAAATGGTTCTACGACTTCGCCCAGCCCGGCGACGTGGTGGAGATCCGCAACACCGGCGGCGCCCCGCTCGAGGTGTGGCAGAACGGCGACTGGAGCGTTCCGTGGGAACAGTGGCAGGCAGGTAGCGCACTGCGGTGAACCGAAGACACGACACCCCGGCACGTCCACCGCGCCGGGACACCCCCGGATATGGACCACAGCGAATCGGCAGGCAGACCCGCCACGCCGACCCCAGCGCCCGTCGCGGCGGCTTCCGTCGCGCCGCGCTGATCATGGCCAGGATGCTCGGGGCGACGACCGCGCTGGCCGTGCTCACCGGCACCGGCCTGGCCTGGTCGGCCAAGCAGGACTTCGACTCCGGCTTCACCCATTCCACCGCTCTCGGCGAGGACGCGCCGCGCTCGCGCGGTGGTGACGTCAACATCCTGCTGATCGGCCTGGACACCCGCAAGGACCTCGACGGCAACGACCTGCCCAAGGAGATCCTCGACCAGCTGCACGCCGGCGACGGCACCGACGGCGGCTACAACGCGAACTCGCTGATCCTGCTGCACATCCCGGCCGATCTGCGCAAGATCGTCGCGTTCTCCATCCCGCGCGACGACTACGTCCCGGTCTCGGGCATCCCGGGCTATTCACAGGTCAAGATCAAGGAGGCCTACGGCCTGAAGAAGGCCGCGGTCCAGGCGAAGTTGATCGAACAGGGCGAGAAGGACCCGGTGGTGCTGGAGCGGCGCGGCCGGGAGGCGGGCCGCGCCTCGATCGTGTCGACCGTGCGCAATCTGGTCGGCGTGCCGATCGATCGGTTCGCCGAGATCTCGCTGGCCGGGTTCTACGACCTGGCGACCGCGGTCGGCGGCGTGGACGTGTGTCTGAACAACGCGGTCGACGACAGTGCGTTCTCCGGCGCGGTGTTCCCGGCGGGCCGTCAGCATCTGGACGGCTCCGACGCGCTCGCGTTCGTCCGGCAGCGCCACGGGCTGCGCAACGGCGACCTCGATCGCACGCACCGCCAGCAGGCCTTCCTGACCTCGGTGGCCAAGTCGCTCAAGGACTCCGGCACGCTCGGCAATCTGAGCAGGCTCTCGGCGCTGATGGATGTCGCGCACAAGGACGTGGTGCTCTCCGACGGCTGGAATCTGTTCGACTTCGCCCGTGAGCTGGGCGCCGCGGAGTCGCTGCCGGTGGAGTTCCGCACGCTGCCGGTGGTGCGCTACGACGTGATCGACGGCCAGGATGTCAATATCGTCGACCCGGCCGCGATCAAACGGGAGGTCCAGGCCGCGTTCGGGCAGGAAGCACCGAAAACCACCACCACGGCGCCGATCCCGGCCAGCGTCGTCGATGTGCACAATGTCGGTGGCGTCGCTGGCCAAGCCGCGACCCTGTCGGCCGCACTGACCGCCCGCGGCTACCGGGCCGGCGAGATCGGCAACGGGACCGCCGACGACAGCCCCACCTCGTCTGTCACCTATGGCCCCGGTGCGGCCGCCGATGCCGAAACGCTCGCCGAAACCCTGGGCGGGCTACCGGTTTCCGCGTCCACCACGCTCGCGGCCGGCCACGTCCGCGTGGTCGTCGGCGCCGACTTCACCCTGCCCACCGAACTGACACCGACCACCACGACAACGTCCGCGACCCCGACGACCACCGTTCCCGGCGGCTCGACCACACCGCTGCCCGACGCGGGAAAGCCGGTCACCACCACCATCGGCAGCACCATCCCCTGCGTCAACTGACCACGGTGGCACCGCGGTTCGGCCACCGGCACCCCGGTGGCCGAACCGGCTCACTCCTCCGGCGCGTCCGGGTAGGCGTCCTGCCGGTGCCCACCGCGCAGCGTGCCGTCCAGATAGGCCGCCTTGCAGGCCCGCCGGGCGATCTTGCCGCTCGATGTGCGCGGGATCGAGCCCGCGGGCACCAGCAGCAGGTCGCGCACCGTCACACCGTGCCTGCGCGCGATCGCCGCCCGCACCGTGTCCACGATCGGCCCCGGGTCGAGTTTGGCCGCGCCCGTGCCACGTTCGGCGACGACGACCAGCGCCTCGGCCATCTCGTCGGTGATCCCGCCCGCCGCGAGCACGGCCGCGGGCAACTGCCCCGCCTGCACCGAGAACGCCGCGATGAACCCGGGCCGCAGCGCGGTGCTCGCCTCCTGGGCCGAGTACTCGAGATCCTGCGGATAGTGATTGCGGCCGTCGACGATCACCAGGTCCTTGACCCGGCCGGTGATGAACAGCTCGCCGTCGTGGTAAGCGCCGAAGTCGCCGGTGCGCATCCACCGCGCGTCGTCGGGCGCGCCCTCGGCCCGGCTGCCGACGGGCGTACGGGCGATCACCCGGTTGTGGAAGGTCTCGGCGGTCTCCCCCGGCCTGCCCCAGTACCCGATGCCCATGTTGTCGCCGTGCAGCCAGATCTCACCGACCTCGCCCTCGCGGCGTTCGATGCCGGTCTCCGGGTCGACGATCACCGCCCACTGCGACCGCGCGACATACCCGCACGACACCTGCGCGACCGCGTCGGCGGCGTGCTCGTCGACCTCCACCATCCGGCCCGCGTTGAGCTGTCCGCGATCGACGTAGACCACCCGCGCCTGGTCGTCGCGCCGGGTCGCCGAGACGAACAGCGTCGCCTCGGCCATGCCGTAGCACGGCTTGATCGCGGTCTTGGACAGCCCGTACGGCGCGAACGCCTCGTTGAACTTGCGCATCGAGGCCACCGACACCGGCTCGCTGCCGTTGATCAGACCGATCACGTTCGACAGGTCCAGCGACTCGTCGCCCTTGGGCAGCCCGCGCACCGCCGCGTGCTCGAACGCGAAGTTCGGTGCCGCCGAGTAGATCTCGGCGCCATCGGCCTGGGCGGCCAGCTCCTTGATCCAGCGCGACGGCCTTCGCACGAACGCGCTCGGCGACATGATGGTGATGAACTTGCCGCCGATCGTCGGCAGGATCACCGTCAGCAGCCCCATGTCGTGGAACAGCGGCAGCCAGGTGACCCCGCGCGCGTTCTCGGTGATGCCGATGGCGTCGATCATCTGCAGCAGATTGGTGCCGACGGCGCGGTGGGTGATCTCCACGCCGGCGGGCACCCGGGTCGAACCCGAGGTGTACTGCAGATAGGCGACGCTGTCGATATTGATGTCGGGCCTGCGCCACCGCGTGCCGACCGTGTCCGGGATCGCCTCGACCGCGATGATCCTGGGCCGTTGCGCGGCAGGCTGCTCGCGGAAGAAGTTGCGGACCCCGGCGGCCGCGCTGCCGACGGTGAGTACCGCCGCCGGCTCGCAGTCGCCGAGCACCGCGTGCAGCCGGTCGCTGTGCCCCTGCTCCTCCGGATCGAACAGCGGCACAGCCACATTCCCCGCGTACACCGCCGCGAACAGCGCGACGACGTAGTCCAGGCCCTGTGGCGCCAGCACCGCGACCCGGTCACCGGGCTCGGTCACCTGCTGCAACCGCGCGGCCACCGCCCGCAGCCGGACGCCGAATTCCCGCCAGGTCAGCTCCTGGTATTCGCCCTCCCGCTCCCGCGAATAGTCGATGAAGCGGTAGGCCAGATCGTCGCCGTTGGCCTCGCTGTGTTTGTCGACGAAGTCGATCAGGGTCTGGTCACCGGGAATCCGGATATTGCCCAGTTCGTCCACATAGTCGTCGAAAGTCTCGCCGATCATTCCCTATCCTTTTCAACGCACAATGCCTCGCCGAGAGGCTGCACTCGTGCAATGACGCCGAACAAAGAAGAACTCGCAAGCGCCCGGCACAGTACCGGGCGCGCGCGTGGCAATCGTCAATACCGCCCGAAGGCGACGGCGACGTTGTGCCCGCCGAATCCGAAGGAGTTGTTCACCGCGTAGTCGATCCGGCCACGCCTGGCCTCGCCGGAGACCACGTCCAGATCGATCTCGGGGTCCTGGTTGTCCAGGTTCAGGGTGGGCGGCACGATGCCGTCGCGCACGCTGAGCACGGTCAGCACCGCCTCGAGCGCGCCGACCGCGCCGATCGAGTGCCCGAGCGCCGACTTGGGCGCGTACACCGACGCGTGCGAGCCGATCGCCTTGCCGATCGCGTTGGCCTCGGCGGTGTCGCCGATGGGCGTCGCGGTCGCGTGCGCGTTGATGTGGGTGACGTCGGTGCGGCTGATCCCGCCGGTCTGCATGGCCCGCGTCATCGCGCGCGCCGCCCCGGTGCCCTCGGGATCCGGTGCGACGAGGTGGAATCCGTCGGAGGTGACCCCGGCACCGAGCAGCCGCGCGTGGATGGTCGCGCCGCGCGCCTTGGCGTGCTCCTCGGTCTCGATCACCATCATCGCGCCGGCCTCGCCGAAGACGAACCCGTCGCGGTCCTTGTCGAACGGCCGCGAGGCCGCCTTGGGATCGCTGTTGCGCGTGCTCATCGCGCGCATCTGGGTGAAGGCCGCGATCGGCACCGCCTGGATCGAGCCCTCGACCCCGCCGGTCACCACCATGTCGGCATCGCCCATCACGATCATCCGCCACGCGTTGGCGATCGCCTCCGAGCCCGACGAACAGGCCGACACCGGCGTGGAAACACCGGCGCGCGCGCCCAATTCGATGCCGACGCAGGCCGCGGGACCGTTGGGCATGATGGCCTGCACGGTCAGCGGCGAGACCTTGCGGTAGCCGCCGTTGCCGAGCTTGTCGCGCGCGTAGATCAGGGATTCCGCGCCGCCGAGCCCGGTGCCGACCGAGACACCGAGCCGGTCGCGGTCCACTTCGGGGCTGCCCGCGTTGCGCCACACCTCGCGACCGAGGACCACGGCCATCTGCTCGACATAGGACAGCCTGCGCGCCTCCTCGCGGGTGAGCGAGGCAGCCGGGGAGACCTTCAGGTGGCCACCGATCCGCACCGGCAACTCGAAATCGTCGATGAAGGAGTCCTCCAGGACGTCGATACCGCTTTCGCCGTTGAGCAGACCCTTCCAGGTCGAGTCGACGTCGCCCGCGATCGACGTGGTCGCCGCCAGGCTCGTGACCACGATGTCCGTCATATTTTTCGCTCACTCTCTCTAGCTATGCCACGACTGATCGGGAACCGCTGATGGAGCTGAACTGGTGGAGCGTATATGCAGGCGCCGCGACGCGCCCAAATTCAGAAACAGGCGCTGCCGCACCGTGTCGTTCGGAGGCGCGATGCGCCGGGTCTATTGTCGGTGGGTCGCATTCGACCCAGAGCACCCGGCGACGACGGGCAACACTACCGGACCAGCGCAACTCTTGCTTTTCACTTCATGGAAAGGGCACGAGCGTGGCCAGGAACCTCACCCAACTGGAACTGCTCATCGAACTCGAACCGGTCGCCGCGAGCAACGTCGACCGCCACCTGTCGATGGCGAAGGACTGGCATCCCCACGACTATGTCCCGTGGGAGCAGGGCCGCAACTTCGCCGCGATGGGCGGAATCGATTGGGACCCCGAACAATCCCAGCTCAGTGAACTCGCCAAGGCGGCGATGATCACCAATCTGCTCACCGAGGACAATCTCCCGTCCTACCACCGGGAGATCGCCGAGAACTTCTCCAAGGACGGCGCCTGGGGCACCTGGGTGGGCCGGTGGACCGCCGAGGAGAACCGGCACGGCATCGTGCTCCGCGACTATCTGGTCGTCACCCGTGGCGTCGACCCGGTCGCTCTGGAGCAGGCCAGGATGATCCATATGACCAACGGATACTCGGCGATGGCCGTCGTCGAGGCCAAGGCGGGCGATGTCGATCTGCGCTCCGCGTCCGTAGCGGGCCTGCTGTACTCGGTCGCCTACGTGACCTTCCAGGAACTGGCTACCCGGGTCAGCCACCGCAACACCGGTCGCGTCTGCGACGACCCGATCGCCGACCGCATGCTCGCCCGCATCGCGACCGACGAGAACCTGCACATGATCTTCTATCGCAACCTCTGCGAGGCCGCGCTCGACCTGGCACCCGATCAGGCCATCGAGGCGATCAACACCATCGTGCAGGGCTTCCAGATGCCCGGCGCGGGCATGCCGGGCTGGCGCCGCAACGGCGTCATGATGGCCAAGCACGGCATCTACGATCTGCGCCAGCACCTCGAGGAGGTCCTGCTTCCGGTGCTGCGCAAGTGGAACATCTTCGAACGCACCGATTTCGGCGCGCGCGGCGAGCGGGCCCGCGAAGACCTCGCGGCCTTCCTGGACCGGCTGCGCGAGGACGTCGTGCGCTTCGAGGAACAGCGCGACCGCTCACTGGCCCGCGCGGCGAACCGGGAACGCCAGCTCACCTGAGCGGGGCCCGGCTGTCCGGCCCGGCCGCTACCGGGCCGGATAGCGGCGGGTGTCGTGCTTGTGCCGGTACATCGCGGCGTCGGCCGCGTGCACCAATTCGTCGACCGCGCCGGGGAGTTCGTCGAAGTAGGCCGCGCCGACGCTCACGCCCACCGCGAGCATGTGCCCGTCCACCTCGAGCGGCGCGGTCAGCACCGACATCAGATCGTCGGCCAGCACCGACAATTGCTCGGAGCCCGAGCACTGCTCCACCAGCACCAGGAACTCGTCACCGCCGATCCGGGCGGCCATCGCCTCCAGCGGACGGACGGTGTCGCGCATCCGGTCGGCGACCACCCGCAGCACCCGGTCCCCGACCGTGTGCCCCCACAGATCGTTGATCTCCTTGAAGCCGTCCAGGTCCAGATAGCAGACCCCGATCGGCGGTTCGGCGTCGGCGAGCCGGTTGAACAGGTGCGGCCGGTTGGGCAGGCCGGTCAGCGCGTCGTGATTGGCGTCGTGCCACAGCCGGTCGGCGAGCTGTTTGCGCTCGGTGACGTCGACGGCCACCCCGATCAGGAACTGGATATTGCGGTCGGCGTCGCGCACCGCCGACATCGACAGATCGATGACGGTGATCTCGCCGTCGTCGTGCAGATGCTCGGTCTCGGTGCGGAAGCTCTCGGATTCACCGCTGACCATCCGCTGCAGCTCGACGAAGGCCTCGTTGAGATTCTGCGGGCCGAGGATATCGGCGACCGTCCGGCCCGGCATCGTCTCCGGGGTGTGGCCGAGCATCTCGGCCATGGTGGCGTTGCAGTTCACCACCCGCCCGGTCATGTCGACGGTGCCGATGCCGACCAGGGCGCCGTCGAACACGGCCTCGAAGCGTGCCTCCGACAGCGCGCGACGGCTCTCGGCCTCGCTGGCCGTCGCGAGCACGGCGGCCAGCGTCGCCTCCTGCTCGGCCAGGGCAGCGGCGCGCAAGGCCGCGGTGAAGCCCGCCGCGAAATCGGCGGCGAGGCCGATCGCGCGCTCCCTGATCTCCGGCAGCAGCGGATCGTCCGGCCCGTCGGCCGCGATCTCGACCAGGTCTACACAGATCACCCGGACCGAACGGCTCACCGCCGCCGGATCACGGTAGTTGGCGGCGACCAGCATCCGCGCCGTACGGCGGGCCACATCGGGATCCTCGCCACCGCGCGCCGCCTCGATCAGGCCGATGCACAGCGCCGCCAGCATCTCCTCGATCTGGGAGCGGTTGAGAGTGGGAGCGACAACGCCGTCGAGGGCATCGGCCCACCGTTGCGCCAGCTCCCACGACCCCACTACGCGTCCACCCTGTCATCTCGCAGCACCGCCGGATCGACGGCTCATTCTTTCCGCGCGACTCCGGCCAACCCGAGCGAACGCCCAGGCTTCTCGTGCTGATCCCGCTCGGACTCCGGCCGCCACGACGGCAGCTCGACAACCCCGGGGGAAACCATGCCCCAACCCTCGAACATCTCCACGATCGCGTCCCTGGACCGGAACTGGATCCCGACCCTGGTCTCGTTCGCCGAGTGCGCTCCCAGCTTACCGGCATCCTCCGGCCGCATCTCCGAGGTGAGATGTGAAATGGCGATGAAACTGCCGGGCGCGACCGCCTCCCGCAGCGCGGCGACCTTGCCGACCGGATCGTCGGCGTCCTGCACCAGATGCAGCACCGCGATCAGCAGCAGCCCGACGGGCTCATCGAAGTCGATCAGTCCGGTCTCCCGCACCTCGGCGATCAGATCGTCGGACTTGCGCAGATCGGCCTCGATCGCGTCGGCCCGCTCCCGGCCCGCCAGAATCGTCCGGGAGTGGACGACGGCGACCGGATCGATATCGACATAGAGCACCCGCGCCTCGGGAGCGATGTCGTGCACGATCTCGTGGACATTGCCCGCGGTGGGGATGCCCGAACCGATGTCGAGGAACTGCCGAATCCCGGCGTCGAGCATGAACCGCACCGCCCGGCGCAGGAAGGCCCGATTGCTCAGCGCGAGGCGGGGCAGATCGGGCACCAGCTCGATCGCCATTTCCGCCGCCATCCGGTCGACGGCGAAGTTGTGCGAGCCGCCGAGCAGCGCGTCATACATCCGAGCCGGGCTCGGCTGCTGCATATCGACGCCGTCCGGTGCCCACGCAGGCCTGTCCATCACATACCCCTGTCCACTCGAGGCGTCATCACACCCCGCGACAGCGCCAGACGCATCGTAGTGCGCGCCACCGACTTCGGCGCGCCTATCGCTCACCCCCGGCACCGAACGGCTGCGCCCACAGCGGCGCGACCTCCGGTGTCATCGTCGCGACCACCGGAATGCCCGCCGCCATGAAGTTGTCCAGCGCGCGGCGCATATGGTCGGCGGAGGTGATGAGCACGGCCTTGTGCACGCCGAGCGCTTCCATCAACTTCGCGGAGAACTCCGCGTTCTGCACCGTCGACCCCGCCTGGGTCTCGGTGTAGATCCGGTGCCGGGCGACCCCGCGGATATTGAGCCAGTCCGCCATCACCTGCGCCTCGGTGACCCCGTTGCGCGGGTTGCCGCCGGTGACGATCACCGGGGAGGAGGGCGACATGAACGCCTGGACCAGGGCGGCGTGCAGCCGGTTGCCCAGTTCGGCGCGCATGGTGCCGTCCGGCTGCAGACCGTAGCCGAGCACCACGATCGCGGTCTCCGGGCCGTAAGTGTCGGGCAGGTCGATACCGGCAACGCCCGCAATCGAATTCGCCGCGCCCGCGATGCCGTCGGCGACGCCGGCCAGCGGGTCGGGGGCGGGTGCGGCGATCGCGGGTGCGGCGGTGGCTATCGCGCCGATCAGGGCGGCGGGCAACACGAGGGCGGCCGCGCCGCGTCGCAGAGACTTGTGAGTGAACAACCAATCCATGGTGACCTCCCGAAGCAACGTCGCACCATGGTGGCTGACCGGGGCCCGCTGCGGGACCGTTTTGTGAAACATCGTTGCCTCGGAATGCAATCCCCCGATTCCGGGGGCACGCTACGAGCCGGCCTGCTATCCGAGAGGTCTTGTCCGGGAACGCAAAAAGGCCCTCCAACCGTAGTTGGAGGGCCTTTCGCAATGATGTTCCGGCGGTGTCCTACTCTCCCACACCCTGTCGAGTGCAGTACC
>NZ_LPNR01000058.1 GCF_019266065.1 Nocardia sp. MH4
ACGCTACGGCGTCTCCGCCGCCGAAATGCTCGTCCGCGCAGGCGAACGCAAGCTCGTCGGCGGCCAGGAAGACCAGCTCATCGACATCGCCCTGGAACTCCAGCGCGAAGCCACCGCCTCGGCCTGACCCCACACCCCCCTGACGGCGTGACCCGACCCCCGGGTCACGCCGTTCGGCGTTTCCGGTCAACCGGATCCGCCGGCGCCCGGACACCGTGTGCCCCTCCTGTCGGATATTCCATTTCCGCATGACTATCTTCCCCCTGGATATAGCATCAACGCTATGGGTTGGGGTAGCGTTGAACTGGAACCTGAGGTGCGTGAATGGTTGGAGAAGCTTCCGGCCGACATGTTCGCTCACGCCGCGTTCTACATCGACTTGCTGCAGGACGCCGGACCGTTGCTGGGCGAACCGTATACGAGACAGCTCGACCGGAAACTCCGGGAGTTGCGTTTCTATCTGGGATCGGACGCGGTGCGGGTGACGTACTGGATCGCGTCGGGGCGCAGAATCGTCTTGCTGACGGTCTTCGTCAAGACACGGATGGTTGAGCGACGTGAGGTAGCTCGGGCGCGCGGTGCAATGCGGCGTTGCGATGCCGAGCGGCATGTTCTGGAGGAGGGCAACGATGACGGAGCGTAGTGAGTGGGCTGACCTGCGGGATCAGCGCCTGAAGGAGCCCGGCGCAGCCGAGGCGTACGACGCCGCGCGGCTCGCCTTCGAGCTCGGGCGAACCATCCGGGGTATGCGGGAAGACCGCGGCTGGAGCCAGTCCGTCCTGGCGGACGCGGCCGGCATGACGCAGTCCGCGGTCGCCCGCTTCGAAGCAGGCGGAACGGTCCCCAGCCTGCCCGTACTCGAGCGCCTCGCTCGAGCCCTCGACGCCGACCTCGTAGTCCAGGTGCGTCCCCGCGTCGCCTGAGCCGCGATCGACCTGCGCGGACAGCACTGGATGCTGCGCGTGATCTGGGAGCTCGAACCAGACCTTCTCGGCTTCCTCGACCTCCGCCGCCGCATGGCAATTCGCTCGTCGAGCATCCCAACAACGAACCCCCACCGGCAACGGCAACGGCCGAATCCCCCGGCGCCCCACCCGCTAGAGCGTTGGACGATTGATCACCACGCTGTGGTGTGAGTATCGGTCGAGAGCGGCCCGCCACCAGAGCGTGGTGATCAACTGTTCGGGTGTGGGGTCGGTTGTTTGTCGGTGTGGTGGGGGATCATGGCTGGTTATGGGGGTGTTCGAGGGGGCTTTTGTCGGGTCGTGGGCGGTTGCTGCGGGGGTGGTGACGCGGTGAGAATTGCGGCACGACTTCGATCGGGTGGCGCACGACGTCTATGTTCGGCGGGGGTATCGGCTCGATGCGGTGGGGCGAGCCAAGGCGGCGGCGCATTGGACCAAAGGGGCCGGTGTGCTTGTCGGGTTTTCGGCTGCCGCGATGTTCGGAAGCAAGTGGATCGGGGCGGAGCTTCCTGCCGAGATCGCGGTGCCGACCTATCGCCGGCCGCCGGAGTGGATCAGGACTCGCCAAGCTCGGATAGTTGAGCACGAGCAATGCGTTGTCGACGGGTTCCCGGTGACGACTCCGAAACGAACGGCGTTCGACCTCGCGCGTCGGCTCTCCACGCGCAGTGCGGTTCCGGTACTCGACGCCCTGTGCCGGGCAACGAAACTCGACCCGGACGCCGTTATCGCGCTCGCCGCCGAACACAGGGGTGAGCGCGGGTGTGCGCAGGTGCGCAGGGTTATGCCGCTGGTCGACCCGGGCGCCGAGTCGCCCCCGGAGTCACTCACCAGATTGTTGATCGTCCAAAGCGGTCTCCCGGCGCCGAGCACCCAGATCGTGGTTCGCGACAGCGGTGGCGAATTCCTCGCCCGCCTGGACATGGGCTGGCGTCGATGGCGGGTCGCCGTCGAATACGACGGCGCCCACCACTGGACCGACCCGTCCCAGCGCACGAAAGACATCGACCGCTCCGCGATCCTCGCCGAACACGGCTGGCGAATCATCCGAGTAAGCGCGAATCTCCTCTACCGCCGCCCCCACATCATCCTCGACCGCATCCACGCGGCCCTCACCGCCAGTGGCGCCCGTCTGGACAGTTGATCACCACGCTGTGGTGGCGGCATCGGCCGAGAGCAGCCCGCCACCGCAGCGTGGTGATCTTGGTTCAGTGGCGGGGGAGGTGGCCGTCGACGTGGGTGAGGCGCCGGTAGCGGAGTCCGGTCGTCCTGCCATGCCGCATTCCAGCTTCCGAGGGAGGTCCGGAGGGGGGACGAGTCGTGGCGACGACGCGGCGGTTGCCGCTGATGGGCCGCGCTCGCTCGCGAAAGTCGCTGGACAAGGGCGATATAAGTAGGGCATGGGTGAAACTGTGGGGACGTTGTTCTGTGGGGTCGAGATGGCTGCTCGGGTCGAGCGGTCGGAGGTCGATGCTATTGCCGGGGCGGCTCGGGCAGGGGTGGAGCGGGCGCCGGGGGGTGGGGGGTTCGTGCGGGAGTTCGCCGGTGGGGCCGCGTGTTTCGCGGAGGTGGGGTCGCCGTTGAACAAAGTCGTGGGGGTCGGGTTCGGTGGGGCGCCTTCTTCGGGGGAGTGGGCGGCGGTCGAGGCCGCGTATGCGGCGGTGGGGGTGCCGGTGCAGGTGGAGCTGGCGCATCTGGGGGATCCGCGGATCGCGGCGGAGTTGACTGGGCGGGGTTATCGGTTGATGTCGTTCGAGAATGTGCTCGGTATGGAGCTGGCCGGGCGTAGCTGGACCGGGCCCGAGCGGGTCGAGGTGCGCCGTGATGAGGACGGCTTCGATCTCTGGCTCGATGTCGTGGTCGACGGGTTCGCGCATCCCGATGACGCGGGTGTTCCCGCGCACGAGGAGTTTCCGCGCGAGGCGATCGCCGCGGTGATGCGGGATATGGCCGCTATCGACGACACCCGTCGCTACGTCGCCTACCGGGACGGCGTGCCCGCCGGGGGCGCCAGCATGCGCACCGGCGGCGGCGTCGCTGCGCTCGCGGGCGCCGCGACCCTGCCCGCGCATCGCAGGCACGGCGTCCAGACCGCGCTTCTGTCGGCACGCCTGACCGAGGCGGTGGCAGCGGGGTGCGACCTCGCGGTGATCACGACCCAGCCGGGTTCTATGTCGCAACGGAACGCGCAGGGCCGAGGGTTCTCGCTGCTCTACACCCGCGCGGTATTGGTCAAAGAGGTCTGACGGCCGGGGCCCGCACACCGCTTGGTCTGCGCGGTGGACGGTTCAACCTCGGCGCTGAGTGCTGAGTGTGGGGGACTGTGTGCGGTGGTGGTGCTTGGTGTGGGGGACTGTGTGCGTTGGTTGTGCTCGGTGCGGGGCACTGCCCGCGCTGAGTGCTCGGCGTGGCGGCCTGTGCGCGGTGGTGGTGCTTGGTGTGGGGGACCGCCCGCGCTGGTGGTGCTCGGTGCGTATCTGCGGTCGTGTTCGCTACGAGGCGTTGACAATCTTGGCGACCCGCGTCGGGCTACAAGGCGTTGACGGCCCGGGCGACCCGCGTGGCGCGTTCGGTGGGGGTGGTCGCCTTGAGGATCGGCAGGAACAGCCGGTACTGGTCGGAGCGGCCGAGGGCAGCGTAGGCGGCTCGCGCCGCGGGCGCGTCGGCGAGTGCGGCGAGCAGGTCGGTGGGGGTGTCGGCGGTGCGCTGGCGCTCGTACGCCCCGGCCCAGCGGCCGTCGGCGACGGCTTCCTCGATCGCCGCGAACCCGGCGGGCCGCATCCGGCCCGCCGCGATGAGGGCCTCGGCCTTGGCCACGTTGACCTGCGACCACGGGCTGCGGGCCCGGCGCGGGGAGTAACGCTGCAGGTAGTGGTGGGCATCGAGGCCGCGCCGATGACTGTCGATCCAGCCGTAGCAGAGCGCGCCGTCGAGGGTCTCGGTGATGGTCACCGAGGGTTCGGGGGCGCCCTTCTTGGCGATCCGCACCCAGACCTCACCGGCGGTGTCGTGATGGGTGGCCAGCCACGAATCCCAGTCGCTCGCTGCGGCACAGGTGATGTAGTCGATGGTCATACGAACCATCATCCGGCTCAAAGTGCTCACCGAATGAGCACTTAAAAACGACGGAAACGGGTGCGGCCGCGCATCGTGTGGGCGGCCGCACCCGCGGGACTCACAGCCAGGTGTCGAGGCTGGTGGTCGTGAGGAAGTGATCCAGGTCCGCGCGCCAGGGCGCGGGCGTGGTCTTGTCCGGCTCGATGCCGGTGTACTGACCGCGGTAGAACAGCAGCGGACGACCGTTGGTGGTCTCCGACTCCGCGAGCGCCCGCACCCGGCCGATGACGATGTAGTGGTCACCACCGTCGACGACCGAGTCGACCGTGCACTCGATGGTGGCCAGCGAATCGTCGAGCACGGGCACACCCAATTCGGAGGTGTGCCAGGCGACTCCGGCGAACTTGTCGGTCTCGCGCGAACCGAACCGCGCGCAGGTCGGCTGCTGTGCCTCGGCGAGCACGTTCACACAGAACTTGCCCGCCGCCTCGATCGCCGCCCAGGAGCGCGACCCCTTGGTGGGGCAGAACAGCACCAGGGGCGGGTCGAGGGACAGGGCGGCGAAGGACTGGCAGGCGAAGCCGATCGGCTCACCCGCCGGATCGAGCGCGGTGATCACGGTGATGCCGGTGCAGAACTGCCCCAGCACATTACGAAATTGCCGGCCGTCGATCGCCGGTGTCTGTTCGGTCATGTCCCTCGCCGCCATTCCTATTGCTGCTTGAATCCGACGGTGAAGTCGTGACCCCACAGGCTGACCGCGGTGGATTCGCGGGCGATCCAGTCGTCGTCGTCGACTTCGAGTCCCTCACAGCCGAATTCGATATCGAATCCGCCGGGCGTCTTCATGTAGAAGGACAGCATCTTGTCGTTGATGTGGCGGCCGAGGGTGGCCGACATCTTGACCTTCTTGCGCAGGGCGCGGTCCAGGCAGAGGCCGACGTCGTCGGAGTTCTCCACCTCGACCATGAGGTGCACGATGCCGGTCGGGTTGGGCAACGGCAGGAACGCCAGCGCGTGGTGGCGCGGGTTGCAGCCGTAGAAGCGCAGCCAGGCCGGGTCGCCGTCGGCGGGACGACCGACCATCTGCGGCGGCAGCCGCATCGAGTCGCGCAGCCGGAAGCCGAGGACGTCCTGGTAGAACGCCTGCGCCGCGGCGTCGTCGGTGCAGGTCAGCACGACGTGGCCCAGGCCCTGCTCGGCGGTGACGAACTTGTGGCCGTAGGGGCTCACGAAGCGGCGGCCCAGGTACTGCGCGCCGTGGAAGGCCTCGAGGGTGTTCCCGGACGGGTCCTGGAACCGGATCATGCCCTCGACGCGACGCTCACCGAGCTCTTCCTTGGTGCCTTCGGTGTAGGCGACGCCGGCCTTGGCCAGGGTCTCGCGCAGCTGCTGCAGGCCGGGAGCGTCGGTGACCTCCCAGCCCGAGACCAGCAGCCGGTCCTGTTCACCGGGGACGATCACCAGTCGCGCGGCGAAATCGTCCATGCGCAGGTAGAGAGCGTCGGGATTCAGCCCGGTGCCCTCCATCATGCCGAGCACCTTGAGGCCGTACTCGCGCCAGGCCGCCATATCGGTGGCCTCGATGCGCATGTAGCCCAGGGCACGAATACTCATTGCTTCTCCTCGAGGAAATCGACCGTGAGCCGGTTGAATTCGTCGAACTTCTCCAGCTGCGCCCAGTGGCCGCAGCCACCGAACACGTGCAGCTGCACGCGCGGGATGACCTTGGTGGCCACCAGCGCGCCGTCGAGCGGGTTCACCCGGTCCTCGCGGCCCCAGATGAGCAGCACCGGCTGACGCAGCTTGTACGCGTCCCGCCAGAGCATGCCCTTCTCGAAGTCGGCGCCGGCGAAGGACTTGCCCATCGCGCGGACCGCGGCCAGCGATTCGGGCGTGCTCGCCAGGGCGAACCGCTCGTCGATCAGTTCCTCGGTGATCAGCGACTGGTCGAAGACCATGATCCGCAGGAACTTCTCCAGGTTCTCCCTGGTCGGCGCGTAGCTGAACGCCGAGAGCAGCTTGACGCCCTCGGTCGGGTCGGGCGCGAACAGGTTGGTGCTCAGCCCGCCGGGGCCCATCAGCACGAGCTTGCCCGCGCGCTTGGGGTTGTCCAGGGCGAAGCGCACCGAGGTGCCGCCGCCGAGCGAGTTGCCCAGCAGGTGCACCCGCTCGGTGATCTGCAGGTGATCCAGCAGGGCGAGCAGCGCGGTGGACGCGTGCACGAAGTACTGCGGATGGTCGACCGGCTTGTCGGACTTGCCGAAACCGGGCTGGTCGAGCGCGATCACGTGGAAGTTCTCGGCCAGCACCGGGATGTTGCGGGCGAAGTTCGACCACGCCGAGGCGCCGGGCCCGCCGCCGTGCAGCAGCACGATCGTGGGGCCGTTGCCGACACCCGCCTCGTGGTAGTGCAGCTTCAGCTCGGGGGTGACCTGCGCGTAGCGGGAGGTCGATTCGTAGGTGATTTCAGCGGTCTGGGTCATCGGCTACACCATGGCGTCGGTGACGGGCAGGCCGAACTCGTGCGTGCCGTACATGACGTAGGCGCGCTCGGGATCGTTGGCCGCGTGCACCCGACCGGCGTGCGCGTCGCGCCAGAAGCGCTGCAGCGGTGTGCCGTTGGCCAGGGCGGTGGCGCCCGAGGACTCGAAGAGCTTGTCGATCGAGGCGATCACCCGGCCGGTCGCGCGGACCTGGTCGCGGCGCGCGCGCACGCGCAGATCGAACGGGACTTCCTGGCCCGCCTGCAGCAGCGCGTACTCCTCGGCGACATTGCCCGAGAGCTGACGCCACGCGGCGTCGATGTCGCTGGCCGCCTCGGCGACGCGCACCTTGGCGAACGGGTCGTCCTTGGCGTTCT
Organism: Nocardia sp. MH4; assembly: GCF_019266065.1. Classification (GTDB taxonomy): domain Bacteria; phylum Actinomycetota; class Actinomycetes; order Mycobacteriales; family Mycobacteriaceae; genus Nocardia; species Nocardia canadensis. The sequence goes on from NZ_LPNR01000058.1 coordinate 6,886, forward strand.
CGCCGGCGAAGGCCGCGCGCACGCGCTTGCCCTGGTGCTCGACGTGTGCCTCGTAGGCGCCGTAGCCCATGCCGACGATCGGCGTGGAGATGGTGGTGGGGTGGATGGTGCCCCACGGCATCTTGAACACGGCGTCGGTGTTCTGCTCGAGGCCGGGCGCGCGGCCCTCGCTCATCGCGCGGAAGCTCAGGAAGCGGTGCGACGGGACGAAGACGTCCTCGACGACCACGGTGTTGGAGCCGGTGCCGCGCAGGCCGACGACGTTCCAGACGTCATCGATGCGGTAGTCCGAGCGCGGGATCAGGAAGCTGCCGAAGTCGACCGGCTTGCCGTTCTTGATCACCGGACCGCCGAGGACCGCCCAGGTGGCGTGATCGGAACCCGAGGACCAAGCCCACGAGCCGCGCACGATGTAGCCGCCGTCGACCGCCTGGCCCGCGCCCATCGGGGCGTAGGAGGACGAGATGCGCACGTCGGTGTCCTCGCCCCAGACGTCCTGCTGGGCCTGCTGGTCGAACAGCGCGAGGTGCCAGTTGTGCACGCCGATGATGCCGGCCACCCAGCCGGTGGACCCGCAGGCGCTGGCGATCTTGCGCACGGTGTCGTAGAAGACGACCGGGTCGGCGGCGTGGCCGCCCCACTGCTTGGGCTGGAGCAGCCGGAAGAAACCGGTCTCCTGCAGCGCCTTCATGGATTCATCGGGAATGCGGCGCAGGTCCTCGGCCTCCTGCGCACGTTCACGCAGTGTCGGCAGCAGTGCCTCGACCCGTTCGGTCACTTCTTGCGTCATTTCGGAGCCCGCTCCTGCCTTGTCGGATCGACAACCGGTTCTTGTTCGACTCTGAGATTAGAACAGGTTCTCATTTCTGTCGAGAAGATCGCCCTACCTCGGATATAACAGGGGCTCGGAGCGAACTTCGCTGGATAGCTGGCGTGAAGCGCCCTCGTTTTGTAACGTGTTCTAGTGAAGAAGGAGGGTTCGGGATGGCAGTCAACCCCAAGGTGAGGGAACTCGATGTCGGCACCACGCCGACCAGGTTTGCGCGCGGCTGGCACTGTGTCGGCCTCGCGAAGACCTTCCGCGACGGCAAGCCGCACGCGATCGAGATCTTCGGGACCAAGCTCGTGGTGTGGACCGACACCAACGACGAGATCCGGGTGCTCGACGCCTACTGCAGGCATATGGGCGGCGATCTGAGCATGGGCACGGTCAAGGGCGACGACATCGCCTGCCCGTTCCACGACTGGCGCTGGGGCGCCAGTGGCAAGTGCACGTCGATTCCCTACGCGCGCCGCGTTCCGCCGCTGGCCCGCACCAGGAAGTGGACGACGCTCGAGCGCAACGGCCAGCTGTTCATCTGGCACGACCACGAGGGCAACGAGCCGCCCGCCGAGGTCACGATCCCGCACATCGAGGGCCCCTACACCGATACGGAGGGCAACCCCAGCGAGGATCATGACGGCGGCTGGACGCCGTGGACGTGGAACACGATGCGCATCGAGGGCTCCAACTGCCGCGAGATCATCGACAACGTCGTGGATATGGCGCACTTCTTCTACATCCACTATGCCTTCCCGACGTATTTCAAGAACGTCTTCGAGGGTCATGTGGCGACACAGTTCCTGGAGACCAAGGGCAGGCCGGATATCGGCATGGCGGCCAAGTACGGCGGTGAGACGCTGCTGAAGTCGGAGGCGTCCTACTTCGGCCCGTCCTACATGATCAATCCGCTGGTCAACATCTACGGCGGGTACGAGATCAAGGTCGTGCTGATCAACTGCCACTACCCGGTCAGCCAGGACGAGTTCGTGCTCCAGTACGGCCTGACCGTCGAGAAGCCCAAGGGCATCGACGACGCGACCGCCGAGAAGCTGGCGGCCTCGATGACGGAGTTCTTCGGCGACGGCTTCCTGCAGGACGTCGAGATCTGGAAGCACAAGTCCAAGGTCGAGAACCCGCTGCTGTGCGAGGAAGACGGCCCGGTCTACCAGCTGCGCCGCTGGTACGAGCAGTTCTACGTCGACATCGCCGAGGTCACCGACAAGATGACCCAGCGCTTCGAGTTCGAGGTCGACACCACCAAGGCCAACCAGGCCTGGGAGGCCGAGGTGGCGGAGAACCTGCGCCGCAAGGCCGAGGCAGAAGCCGAAGCGGGCGTGTAACCATGTCACCGACCTGGGCCAAGGCACCCGACTTCGCCGATCAGCCCGTGCGGCAGGCCGCGGTACGGGCCCAGACCACGGTCGACAAGCAGCACTATCTGGACGAGGGCCTGACACCGTTGCGGTGTCAGGCCTGCCAGTCCGAGGTTCTGGTGCGCAAGTCCAGCGCGCACCAGACCTCGGTGCAGTGGACCGAACGACCGGACACACACTGCCCGGTCTTCGCCCAGCTCAGCGCACACGGCGCGCGGCCGGGCAGGCCGGAATCGTGCCCGTCGCTGGAGAAGTCCATCAAGTGGGCGGTCGACGAGGGCGTGCTCGAGATCCCCGAATGATCAGCTGAACGGGGAGTGCGGGCGGTCCTGGCGGACGCCGTCGAGGTAGATGTCGACCTTCTCGTTGTAGAAGCACGCCAAGCCGGCGATCTTCTGGCTCTCCGGCAGCGGCGTGCGATAGATCCACACGATGTCGCGGTGCTCGGTGCCGTCGACATCGACGTGCCAGTAGTCGGCCGTGCCCTTGTACGGGCAGCTGGTGTGCGTGTCGGAGGGGGTCAGCAGATCCATCCGGACATCGGGTAGCGGCAGGTAGTACCGTGCGGGCAAGCCGGTTTCGAAGAGGATGCGCGGCGAGGACGAGTCGGCGACGGTGACGCCGTCGATCTCCACCCGTACATTGCGCGAACTGCCCAGGATGTCGACCCGGGAATACGGGTCACGGGGGTGGACGAAGATCGGTTCGTCCTCCTCGAACCAGTCGAACCTCGCGAAGTCGAGGCGGACAGCGTCTTTCAGGTCCGGCAGCGGTGAGTCGAGGTAGCGCAGCGCCGCTCCGTCGGCGCGCAGGCCGCCGCAGACCACGTCGTAGCCGGTGCCTTCGCCACGGCTGGGGGAGTGTTCGTCGGTCCCGTTCGGTGCCAGATCCGCTCTGACGTCGGTCAGCGGGACGTAGTAGGTCGGGTAGTAGGGGACCTCCCAGACCAAGAGGGGCCGCAGCGTGTCGGCCACCAGTCTGCCGTCGAGATAAGCCCGCACGCGCTTGTGCGCCTGCTCGACCCGGACGCGCCCGCGCTTGTCGTCGCTCATGTGCTCGACGCTACGCCGCGACCGCGCCGTCGCTCGATTCCCAGCCGCGTCCGCCCGACCCCGAGGCGGGCCAGGCCGACGCCGTCGACCGCGACCGCGCCAGCGCTCCAATGACTCAATCGCCGACGGTGATGGCCTGTGCTTCCTCGACGCTGTGCGGCGCCGGGTCGTGGTCGTCGATGTGAGCCAGGGCGTTGCGGCCGACGAACAGCGCCGCGACGGCGGCGGCGGTGCAGGCGGCGCCGAGCCAGAACGGCAGCGAGACGCTGTGCTCGCCGAGCTTGCCCGCCACCCACGGCGCCGCGGCGCCGCCGGCGAACCGGACGAAGCTGTAGGCCGCCGAGGCGGTGGAGCGCTCGACCGGGGCGGAGATCATCACGGCCTCGGTGATCAGCGTGTTGTTCACGCCGAGGAACAGGCCGGCGATGACGACGCCGACGATCAGCACGGCCTTGTGCTCGGTGAACATGCCCATCACGGCCAGGTCGGCGGCGAACAGCGCCAGCGACAGCGCCATCATCGGCAGGGTGCCGAAGCGCGCCTGCAGTTTCGGCGCGAGGAACACCGAGGCCAGCGCCAGCAAGATGCCCCAGCCGCAGAAGATGAAGCCGATCGCGTAGGTGCCCATGTCCAGCGGGAACGGGGTGTAGGCGAGCAGGGTGAAGAAGCCGAAGTTGTAGAGCAGCGCGGTGATGCTGACCGTCAGCAGACCCTTGTGTCGCAGCGCCTTGAACGGCGCGCTGATCGAGGTCGGCTCGGCCGGTTTGGGCATCTCGGGCAGCAGCACCACGATCGCGATGAAGGCGATCGCCATCAGCACGGAGACGCCGAAGAACGGTCCGCGCCAGCTGATGCCGCCGAGCAGGCCGCCCAGCAGCGGGCCGGTCGCGATGCCGACGCCGAGCGCGGCCTCATAGAGGATGATCGCCTTGGCGACGCCGCCGGTGGCCGCGCCGACGATGGTGGCCAGCGCCGTCGCGATGAACAGCGCGTTGCCCAGACCCCAGCCCGCGCGGAAGCCGATGATCTCGCCGATCGTGCTCGACATGCCCGCCAGCGCGGCGAACACCACGATGATCGCCAGGCCCGACAGCAGCGTCTTCTTGGCGCCGAAGCGGCTGGAGACGACTCCGGTGATCAGCATGGCGACGCCGGTGACGGCCATGTAGCTGGTGAACAGCAGCGAGACCTGCGACGGGCTCGCGTGCAGCTGTTCGCCGATCGGCTTGAGGATGGGGTCGACCAGGCCGATGCCCATGAACGCGATCACGCTCGCGAAGGCGACGGCCCAGACGGCCTTGGGTTGTCCGGCGGAGGAGGTGGTTGCGGCGGCGGCGGTGTCGTCGGCGCGAGTCAACGGGGAAAGGCTCACTGGCGCTCCTGGTTGCATCACTGATGACCGCGGGCAACCGCACGCAGGGCTGTCAGCAGGTCGTTCATGTCGGTGTCGAGCCGGATCAGGCGATCGAGATCGAAGTCGGCCAGTCCGGGCGCCATGGCGGCCGCGAAGGCACGCCTGGCCTCGACGAGGCGGTTCCGGCCCGCCGGGGTCAGTTCGATGAGAACCGCCCTGGAGTCCTGCGGGTCCCTGGTGCGGGAGGCGAAGCCGTCGGCGACGAGCCGACCGATCAGCGCCGTTGCCGCCGGTTGGGAACATCGATCGATCCGGGCGAAGTCGCTGACCCGCAGGCCGCCGTGTTCGTCGAGCACGGCGAGGGCACGCAGGACCGCGCGGGGCAGATCGTCGTCGCTGATCGCCCCGGCGAGCCGGGTGAGCCGTCCGGCAGTGACCAACAGGTCGACCACGATGTCGTCCGGGGAGGGCTGCTCTGGGGGCTGCACGAAGAATATTATTGCATAAGCTAACTATCTAAATCCAGCGATCCGCGCTCCGGGACGGTGACATCTCGCACAACATGCCGAAAGCCCTGGTCGCGGGGCTGCGACCAGGGCTTTCGATGGGTGCGGTCAGGCGGCCGCGACCGGGCGACGGCCGGTGCCGAAGAGCTCGGCGGTGGCGTGGGCCCGCTTGAAGTACAGGTGGGCGTCGTGCTCCCAGGTGATGGCGATGCCGCCGTGCAGCTGGATCGTCTCGGCGGCCACGTGCGTGAACGTCTCGGTGCAGTGCTTGCGGGCGACGTAGACGTCCTCGGCGGCTGAGTCGCTGTGCTCGGCCACCGCCTGGGCGGCGGCCAGCGCAGTCGACTCGGCCGACTCCACCAGCACGTACATATCGGCCATCCGGTGCTTGAGTGCCTGGAAACTGCCGATCGGCCTGCCGAACTGCACGCGCGAGGCGGTGTAGGCCACCGTCATCTCCAGGCAGTGCCTGGCCGCGCCGACCTGCTCGGCGGCGAGCGCGGCCCAGGCGATCTCGCGCAGACGGGCGCGCAGGGCCGCCGGGTCGGCCGTGCCGATCCGCGTCGCCGGGGTGTCGGTGAAGGCGATCACGGCCAGCTTGCGGGTCGGATCGAGGGCAGGCGTCGGGGCGACGACGACGCCGGGAGCGTCGGCCGTCGTCTCGAACAGGCCGTCCTCGGTGAGCACGAGCAGCAGGTCGGCCTGGGCGCCGTGCAGCACGTAATGCGCCGCGCCGTTGAGCTTTCCGTCGCTCGCGTCGACACCCGAGGAGTCCCAGCCCGCGGCGTCGGCCCAGCACAGCGCGGCGGTGCGGGAACCGTCGGCCAGGTCCGGCAGCAGCCGGGCGCAGGCCTGCTCGTCGCCCGCGAGCAGGATCGCCTGCACGCCGAGCACGGCGGAACCGAGCATCGGCACCCCGGCCAGGGTCCGGCCCAGTTCGCCCACCACCATCAGCGATTCGACCAGTCCGGCGCCCGCGCCACCCCATTCCTCGGGCACCGCGAGCGCGGCGACGCCGACCTGCTCGCACAGCATGGTCCACAGCTTCGGGTCGTACCCGAGGTCGGTGTCCATGGCCGCGCGCACCGCGGCGGGCGTGGCGTGCTTGGCCAGCAGCGCGCGGACGGAGGTGCGGAATTCGAGTAGTTCATTCGATGACATGGGGTTCCTCGGCAGAGTCGGTGATGGTCACCGCGTCGGTGGGTACGGGGAGTGGCATCCGCTCGCCTCAGACCGCCGCGGGTTCGGCCGCGCGCAGCGCCTCCGCGATGCGGCCGCGGTGGAAATCGGCGGTGCCCCAGGCGGTGCGCAGCGCCGCCACCCTGGTGATCCACAGCGACAGGTCGCATTCGGCGGTGTAGCCGATCGCGCCGTGCACCTGCAGACCGGCGCGGGAGGCGCGGTGAGCGGCATCGCCGCAGGCCACGAGGGCTGCCGACACGTCGCGCGCGCGATCGTCGGAGTCCAGCGTGAGCGCGGCGCGGTAGAGCAGCGGCTCCGCCAGATCCAGGGCGATCAGGACATCGGCGAGCTGCTGCTTCACGGCCTGGAATTCGCCGATCGCGCGACCGAACTGCTTGCGCTGCTTGGCATAGGTGGTGGTCTGGTCGAGCAGCGCGCGGCCCGCGCCGAGCAGCTGGGCGGCACAGGCGAGGACGCCGAGGTCGAAGGCGTAGTCGATCGCGTCCGCGACGTCGTCGGCCACGGTCTCCTCGGCCTCGACGGCGACCAGCTTGCGAGCCGGGTCGATCGAGGCGAGCGGACCGACCGAGGCGGTGCGGCGGCCGACCGACAGCCGCGCGCCGTCCGCGACCAGCACCAGATCGGCGACGTCGGCATCGAGGGTGATGCCGCGGTGCGTGCCGCCGAAGCTGACGGTGCCGAGCAGCGCGCCGCCGGCGAGCGCGGGCAGCCAGCGCCGCGCCGGCTCGGCGTCCGGGAGACGCTGCAGCAGTGCCGGAATCACCGCGGCCGATTCGATCACCGGGCCCGGCGCCGCGGCCCGGCCCAGCTCGACGAGTGCGACGACGAGGTCAACGGGAGTGGCTTCGGCGCCGTCGTACTGCTCGTCGACGATCAGGCCGAAGGCACCCATCTCGGCGACCTGTCGCAGCAGCGCGGTGCCCTTGGCGGGGTCGCCCGCCGCCCAGGCGCGGGTCGCGGCCGGTACCTGCGCGGCGTCGAGGACCTTGCGCAGTTCGGCGGCGAAGTCCAGCTGTTCGGTGGCGAGTGCGAACTTCATCGCGGAACTCCTGTGGTCGAACGGGTGGCTGCCCGGTACGCGACCGGGCGGCGGTGGGTATTCGGCGCGCCCAATGGCCGGGCGGGCGGACCCGAGGTCGGGCGGTTCATCGCTTGCTCTCCCGCGGCAGGCCCAGGATGCGCTCGGCGATGATGTTGCGCTGGATCTCGTTGGTGCCGGCGTAGATCGGGCCCGACAGCGAGAACAGGTAGCCGTCGGTCCACGTGCCGGTCAGCTCGGCGGCGGGGCCGAGCAGGTCGAGCGCCGTCTGGTGCATGGCGATGTCGAGTTCGGACCAATACACCTTGGTGATCGAGGACTCGGCGCCGAGCTGGCCGCCGTCGGTCAGCCGGGTGACGGTGCCGAAGGTGTGCAGCCGGTAGGCCTCGCTGCCGATCCAGGCGTCCACCACGGCATTGCGCGCGGCGGTGTCGCTGGGTTCGGTCGTCTCGGTCCACAGGTCGATCAGCCGCTGCGCGGTCGCGCTGAACCGGCCGGGGCTGCGCAGCGACAGGCCGCGCTCGTTGCTCGAGGTCGCCATCGCGACCCGCCAGCCCTCGTTCGGGGCGCCGATCACGTCGCGGTCGGGGACGAAGACGTCGTCGAGGAAGATCTCGGCGAAGCCGGGCTCGCCGTCGAGCTGCGGGATCGGCCGAACGCTCACGCCGTCGGCCGAGAGCGGGAACATCACGTAGGTCAGACCGTGATGACGCTGCGCCTCGGGGTCGCTGCGGAACAGGCCGAAGGCCCAGTCGGCGTAGGTGGCGCGCGAGCTCCAGGTCTTCTGGCCGTTGAGGATCCAGCCGCCCTCGGTGCGGCGCGCGGTCGAGCGCAGGCTCGCCAGGTCGCTGCCCGATTCGGGCTCGGACCAGGCCTGGGCCCAGATGTCGTCACCGCGCGCCATCCGCGGCAGGATCCGGGCCAGCTGCTCGGCGGTACCGTGCTCGAACAGGGTCGGGGCGAGCAGGAAGATGCCGTTCTGGGCGACGCGCCCCGGCGCACCCGCCGCGTAGTACTCCTGCTCGAACAGCACCCACTCGAGGATGGAGGCGTCGCGGCCGCCGTACTCGGTGGGCCACGACACCGCCGAGAGGCGGGCCTCGGCCAGCGTGGCCTCCCAGGCGCGATGGGCTTCGAAGCCCGCCGCGGTGTCCATGGACGGCAGCGGTTCGCTGGGGACGTTGGCGGCGAGGAACTCGCGCACCTCCAGCTGGAACTCCCGGACTGCCGGGTCGATCTCGAGGTCCACTTATTTCGTCCCGTTCTGTTCGGTCGCGGCGCCCTTCATCGAGCGGGCGGTCATCCCGCCGAGCGAATCGGCGCCGACTTCGGCGTTGTGCGCGTGTGCGAAATGGTGCAGCCCGAAGACCGAGTCCATGCCGGAGCGCATGCCCATCAGGTCTTCGGCCTGGTTGACGGCCTTCTTGGTGAGCGCGAGCCCGAACTGCGGCATGGCGGAGATCTTCTCGGCCAGCGCCATCACCTCGGATTCGAGGTCCGCGCGCGGCACGACCCGGTTGACCATGCCCCACTCCTTGGCCTGGGCGGCGTCGAACCGGTCACCGGTGAAGAGGAACTCCTTGGCCGCGCGCGGACCCATCACCCACGGATGCGCGAAGTACTCCACACCCGGAATGCCCATGCGGACAACGGGATCGGAGAAGAAGGCGTCCTCGGAGCAGACGATCAGGTCGCACACCCAGGCCAGCATCAGCCCGCCCGCGATGCAGGCGCCCTGCACCATCGCGACGGTCGGCTTGGGGATCTCGCGCCAGCGCCGGCACATGCCCAGGTACACCTCGGACTCGCGGGCGAAGCGCTGATCGCCGCCCGCGCGGTCGAGATGGTCCCACCACAGCGCGGCCTTGTTCTCGTAGTGCACGTCGTGGTCGCGGCCCGGGGTGCCGATGTCGTGGCCCGCGCTGAAGTGTTTCCCGTTGCCCGCCAGCACGATCACCTTGACCTCGGGGTCCTCGACGGCCCGCACGAACGCGGCGTCGAGGGCGTAGGTCATCTTCGAGTTCTGCGCGTTGCGGAACTCGGGCCGGTTCATGGTGACGACGGCGACCGATCCGCGCACCTCATAGGTGACGACCTCGGCGTCGGTTTCGGGACTCACGACTTCTCCTCACGTAGCTCACGCTTGAGCACCTTGCCCGCCGCGCTGTAGGGCAGCTGGTCGCGGAACTCCACGAGCCGGGGCACTTTGAAATTGGCCAGGGTGGACGCGGCGAAGGCGATCACCTCGTCCGCGGTCAGCGTCGAGCCGGCCTTGCGGACGACGACGGCCTTGCCGACCTCGCCCATCCGCTCGTCCGGCACCCCGATGACCGCCGATTCGGCGACACCGTCGAGCCGGGCCAGGGTCTGCTCGATCTCGGCGGGATACACGTTGAACCCGCCGGTGATGTACATGTCCTTGAGCCGGTCGGTGATCTTCAGGTAGCCGCGCTCGTCGACGACGCCGATGTCGCCGGTGTGCAGCCAGCCGTCGGCGTCGATGGCCTCGGCGGTGGCCTCGGGGTCGTCGAGGTAGCCGAGCATCACGTTGGGGCCGCGCAGCAGCACCTCACCGGCCTCGGACAGGCGCAGCTCGAAGTCGGCGATCGGGCCACCGCAGGTGTTGGCGATGGTGGCCGCGTCGTCCTCGGGTCGGCACATCGTGCCGAAACCGGCCGACTCGGACAGCCCGTAGGCGGTGATGACCACCTCGAAGTCGAGGTCCTCGCGCATCCGCTCGATCAGCACCACCGGCACCGTCGCCGCGCCGGTGACCGCCACCCGCAGCGAGGACAGATCGCGCTCGCCGCGCTGGGGATGCTCGAGGATGGTCTGGTAGATCGTCGGCGGGCCGGTCAGCACGGTGATCCGCTCGGACTCGATCAGCGCGAGCGCGGCGGGCACGTCGAAGGTGGCCTGTGGCACGATCGTGGCCCCCGTGACCAGGCACGCGAGGATGCCCGCCTTGTAGCCGAAGTTGTGGAAGAACGGCGGGATCATCAGGTAGCGGTCGCCGGTGCGCAGCGTCGAGCACTCGACCCAGCCGCGCACCACGCCCAGTGCCTGCCGATGCGCGACGAGCGTGCCCTTGCTGCGACCGGTGGTTCCGGAGGTGAACAGGATGTCGGAGATGTCGTCGGGGGAGACGGCGTCGGCCCGCTCCTCGCCCGCCTCGGCGGACACGGTCTCGGCCAGTTCCAGCAGCGCCGGCCAGCTCAGCGACGCGTCGTCGGTGGCGGACTCGCCCTCGACCGGGATCACCACGACGGTGCCGATCTCGAGGTCCGGGGCGGCCGCGCGCAGTTCGGCGGCGCGATCGCGGCCGAGGAACGGCCCGGCGACGAACAGCGCCTTCGCGTTCACCCGGACCAGCACGTCGGCCGCCTCGGCGGCGACATAGCGGGTGTTGAGCGGCACCAGCGCGGCGCCGACGGAGTGCGCGGCCAGCGCCGCGACCACCCAGTGGTGGGTATTGGGCGCCCACATCGCGACCCGGTCGCCGCGGTCGATACCGCGGGCGATCAGGGCGCGGGCGGCGATCCGGACCTGGTCGAGCAGGTCGGACCAGGTCAGGCGGGTCGCGCCGTCGATCAGGGCCGGCTCGTGCGGATGCGCCGCGGCGACGTCTCGCAGTGCCTGCGGGGTGGTCTGTGCAGGGGTTGTCACGGGGTCCTCACCAATCGGCTAACAAAGCAAGTGCTTGGTAGGTTATCCTACCGAGGTGGGCGTGATCCAGACCTCAGATTCCGATACCGCGACCTCCGACGCGGAGTTTTGCGCGGAAATACGCGACTGGCTGGCCGAAAACCTGGCCGGAGAGTTCCGTGACCTGCGCGGCACCGGCGGGCCGGGGCGCGAGCACGAGTTCTTCGAAGAGCGGCTGGCCTGGGACCGGCACCTCGCCGCGGCGGGCTGGACCTGCCTCGGCTGGCCGGTCGAATGGGGCGGCCGCGGTGCCAGCGTGCGCCAGCAGGTCATCTTCCACGAGGAGTACGCGAAGGCCGACGCGCCCGCGCGGGTCTCGCACGTGGGCGAGGAACTGCTCGGCCCGACGCTGCTGGCCTTCGGTACCGAGGAACAGAAGAAGCGGTTCCTGCCGGGCGTGCGCTCGGTCGGCGAGCTGTGGTGTCAGGGCTACTCCGAACCGGGCGCCGGCTCCGACCTGGCCGCGGTGAGCACCACCGCGCGCCTGGACGGCGACCGGTGGGTGATCAACGGCCAGAAGATCTGGACCTCGCTCGCGCACGTCGCCGACTGGTGCTTCGTCATCGCGCGCACCGAGAAGGGGTCGAGCAGGCACAAGGGCCTGTCCTATCTGCTGGTGCCGATGAATCAGCCGGGCATCGAGGTGCGCCCGATCGAACAGCTCACCGGCACCTCCGAATTCAACGAGGTGTTCTTCGACGACGCCGTCACCGAGGCCGACCTGGTCGTCGGCGAACCGGGCGACGGCTGGCGCATCGCCATGGGCACGCTGACCTTCGAGCGCGGCATCTCCACCCTCGGTCAGCAGATCCGCTTCGCCCGCGAACTCGCCGACATCGAGGCCCTGGCCCGGCGGACCGGCGCGGCCGACGACCCGCTGATCGCCGAGCGCATCGACAACGCCTGGGTCGGCCTGCGGGTCCTGCGCGCGCACGCGCTGCGCACCATGAGCGAGGACGTCGACGACGCCGGTGGCGCGTCGGTCTCGAAGCTGTTGTGGGGCAACTGGCATCGCGGACTCGGCGAACTCGCCATGGCGGTGCAGGGCGCCGCCGGGCTGGTCCTCGGTCCCGACGACATGACCGCATGGCAGCGGCTGTACCTGTTCAGCCGCGCCGACACGATCTATGGAGGTTCGAACGAAGTGCAGCGCAACATCATCGCCGAGCGGGTGCTCGGCCTGCCGCGGGAGGCCCGCCCGTGACCGGTCCGCTCTCTGTCCCGCCGCCGTCCATCCCCGGCCACGGCCTGCTGACCGGCCGTAAGGCCGTCATCACCGCCGCGGCGGGTACCGGCATCGGCTCCGCCACCGCGCGCAGGCTCCTGGAGGAGGGCGCTGACGTCGTCGTCTCCGACTGGCACGAGCGCAGGCTCACCGAGACCGCCGAGCTGCTCGCCAAGGAGTTCCCCGAGCGCAAGGTCGGCGCCGTGGTGTGCGATGTCCGCGACACCGCGCAGGTGAACCAGCTGCTCACCGACGCCGCCGCCGAACTCGGCCGGATCGACGTCATGGTCAACAACGCGGGCCTCGGCGGTGAGACGCCGGTCGTCGACATGACCGACGAGCAGTGGGACCAGGTCCTCGACATCACCCTGACCGGTACCTTCCGCTGCACCCGCGCCGCGCTCGGGTACTTCCGCTCGGCCGGACACGGTGGCGTGATCGTCAACAACGCCAGCGTGCTCGGCTGGCGCGCGCAGCACGGCCAGGCGCACTACGCTGCCGCCAAGGCCGGCGTGATGGCGCTGACCAGGTGCAGTGCGGTGGAGGCCGCCGAGTTCGGGGTGCGGATCAACGCCGTCGCGCCGAGCATCGCGCGGCATCCGTTCCTGGACAAGGTCAGTTCGACCGAGCTGCTCGACGCCCTGAGCGAGCGGGAGGCCTTCGGCCGCGCCGCCGAGCCGTGGGAGGTCGCCGCGACGATCGCCATGCTGGCCAGCGACTACACCTCGTACCTGACCGGCGAGGTGGTCTCGGTGAGCAGTCAGCGCGCATGATGGGCGGCCCCCGAGCGCGGAGTTTCCGGAAACCAAGCAAATGCTTGGTTGTAGGATGACGTTGTGACCGCATCCGACACCGTGAAACGTTCTCGCCGCACCGAGCTCCTCGACCTCGCCGCGAACCTGTTCGCCGAGCGTGGACTGCGCGCCACCACGGTGCGGGACATCGCCGACTCGGCGGGCATCCTCTCCGGCAGCCTCTACCACCATTTCGACTCCAAGGAGTCGATGGTCGACGAGATCCTGCGCGGCTTCCTCGACGACCTGTTCGGCCGCTACCGCGAGATCGCGGCCGCCGGACTGAGCTCGCGAGAGACCCTGGAAGCCTTGGTGATCGCCTCCTACGAGGCCTTCGACCGGCACCACGCCGCGGTCGCCATCTACCAGGCCGAGGCCAAGAACCTGCGCGATGTGGAGCGTTTCGCCTACATCCGCGACTTCAACACCGAGTTCCGCGACCTGTGGCACCGGGTGCTCACCGCCGGCGTCGCCGACGGCAGCTTCCGGCCCGAACTCGACGTCGAACTGGCGTTCCGCTTCCTGCGCGACACCGTGTGGGTCGCGGTGCGCTGGTACACCCCCGGTGGCCCGATCACCGTGCAAAGCCTTGCTCAGCAATATCTCACCATCGTGCTCGACGGGCTGACCGTGCCCGGGAGCACCGCGAAATAGGAGTTCCATCATGACCGCATCCGCCGAGCGCCGCCCCTATACCCCGCTGCGGGAGGCCTATGTGATCGATGCGGTGCGTACCGCGGTCGGCAAGCGTGGTGGCGCGCTGGCCGAGGTGCACTCCGCCGATCTCGGCGCGGCCGCGCTGCGTGGTCTCGTCGAGCGCACCGGCATCGACCCGGCGATCGTCGACGACGTCATCGTCGGCTGCGTCGACAACCTCGGCCCGCAGGCGGGCAACATCGGCCGCACCATGTGGCTGGTCGCGGGGTACCCCGAAGAGGTGCCCGGCGTCACCGTCGACCGGCAGTGCGGTTCCAGCCAGCAGGCGATCAACTTCGGCGCGCAGGCCATCATGAGCGGCACCGCCGAGGTCATCGTGGCGGGCGGCGTGCAGAACATGAGCGCCATCCCGATCGGCGCCGCCATGCTCGCGGGCAAGCCGTACGGCTTCGAGTCCTCGTTCATCGGCGCGAAGGGCTGGGATTCGCGCTACGGCACCGGCGAGGTCTCCCAGTTCAAGGGCGCCGAGATGATCGCCGAGAAGTGGGGCATCACCCGCGAGGACATGGAGCGCTGGGCGCTGCAGAGCCACGAGCGCGCCAAGGCCGCCATCGCCGCGGGTCGCTTCGACAACGAGATCGTGCCGGTCGGCGACTTCACCGTCGACCAGGGTCCGCGCGAGACCAGCCTGGAGAAGATGGCGAGTCTGCAGCCGCTGTCGGAGGGCAGCCCGCTCACCGCGGCGGTCGCCAGCCAGATCTCCGACGGCGCCAGCGCCACCCTGCTCGCCTCGGAGTGGGCGGTCAAGGAATACGGCCTCACCCCGCGCGCCCGCATCCACCACGTCAGCGCGCGCGGCGCCGACCCGATCTTCATGCTCAGCGCGCCGATCCCGGCCACCCAGTGGGCGCTGGAGAAGACCGGCCTGACCATCGACGACATCGATGTCATCGAGATCAACGAGGCCTTCGCGCCCGTGGTGCTGGCCTGGATCAAGGAGATCGGCGCCGATCCGGCGAAGGTGAACGTCAACGGCGGCGCCATCGCCCTCGGGCACCCGCTCGGCGCGACCGGCGCCAAGCTGTTCGCCACCCTGCTCAACGAACTGGAGCGGGTGAACGGCCGCTACGGTCTGCTCACCATCTGCGAGGGCGGCGGCACGGCGAACGTGACGATCATCGAGCGGCTCGACGCGGACAAGTAGTCCGGACGAGTTCTGGTGGTCCTCGGCGGATTTCCGCCGGGGACCACACGTCGTTCACCACCAATAGGTCACCACATCCCATCGCTGGAGCGTGCCCGGGAAGTCGCAGTGCGCCCAGGATTGCTGGCCGTCCCACGCCATGTTGCCGCGGCGTTCGTAGGTGGCCCAGCTGCTGCCGAACCAGCCCCACCACTGCCTGCATTCGATCCGCACCTGATGCCGGATCGGCCAATAACACTGCGAGTACGCCGAGGTGTTGTTGACCGGATAGGCCGAGCATCCCGACGGACCCCATTGCGCCTGGACCGGCGCCGCGCCCATCACCACCCCCGCGCCGAGCAGCGTTGCCGCCGACGCGCTCACCATCAATTTCTTGCCGAACGTTCTCATCTCCTACCTCCCACCAAGCGTGGGGGCACGATGCCCCGACCTGTGGCAGGGCCTCCGCGCGTCTAGATCTCCGGTGATGACGCGTCCGCGAAACCACCCTTACGTGACTTACATCACATTCCTGCCGGTTGGTGTTACCCCTGATCGCCGCCCGGCGGGTGTCGTACCCCCGGCTTACGATGAACGGGTGAAGGTGCTCGGCGCGTGCCCGCTCGACTGCCCCGACGCGTGCTCGTGGGTGGTGACCGTCGAAGACGGCGAGGCCACCGGGCTGCGGGGGAACAAGGACCATCCGGTGACCCGTGGCGCGTTGTGCGTCAAGGTCAATCGCTATCTCGAGCAGGTCGGCTCGCCCGACCGGCTGCGCTATCCGCTGCGCCGGGTCGGACCCAAGGGCTCGGGCCGCTTCGAGCGGATCAGCTGGGACGACGCGCTCGACGAGATCGCCACTCGGCTCACCGGCATCGTCGAGGAGTTCGGCGGCGAGGCGATCTGGCCGTTCCACGGCACCGGCAGCCTGGGCTACCTGCAGGGACTCGAGGGTTATCCCGGTCGCCGGATGTTCAACGTCCTCGGTGCCTCGCATCACGCCGCGACGATCTGCTCCGTCGCAGGCGGCACCGGCCTGCGCTACACCCTCGGCACCTCCGGCGGCATGGACCCCGAGGACTTCGCCAAGTCGGAGCTGATCCTGCTGTGGGGCACCAACCCGCTCACCTCCGGTCACCATCTGTGGAAGTTCGTGCAGGACAGCGGCGCCTACCTGGTCTCGATCGATCCCGTGCGCACCAAGACCTCGGAGCGCTGCGACGAGCACATCGCCCCGCTGCCCGGCACCGATGCGGCGCTCGCGCTCGGGCTGCTGCACGTCATCGTCTCGCTCGGCGCGCAGGACGACCGGTTCATCGCCGAGCACACCGAGGGCTGGCCCGAATTCCGCGAGCGGGTCATGGAATTCACCCCGGAGCGCACCGCGGCGATCACCGGCGTGCCGCGGGAGCGGATCGTCGCGCTCGGCGAGCGGATCGCCCGCACCCGGCCGACCGCCATCCGCGCGTCCCAGGGCATGCAGCGGCACGCGGGCGGCGGCATGGCGCTGCGGGTGCTGGCCTGCCTGCCCGGTGTCACCGGCGACTGGGCGATTCCCGGTGGGGGACTGCACTATTCGACCAGCGGTCATTTCCGGCTCGACGACGCGGCGCTGGTCCGCGACGATCTGCTGCCGCATCCGGTGCGCACCCTGTCGATGACCCGGCTCGGCGAGGCCCTGCTCGAGACCGAGGACCCGCCGGTCAAGGCGCTGTTCGTGATCGGCGCGAATCCGGTCGGCTCCAATCCCGATCAGCGCCGGGTGATCGAAGGGCTCTCCCGCGAGGACCTGTTCACCGTCGTGCTCGAACATTTCGGCACCGACACCGTCGATTACGCCGACATCGTGCTGCCCGCCACCATGCAGCCCGAGCACCTCGACGTGATCGCCGGTTACGGCCACCTCTACCTGGTCTGGAACGAGCCCGCCGTCGAGCCGCCGGGCGAATGCCTGTCCACCACCGAGACCTTCCGCAGGCTTTCCCGCCGCCTCGGTCTCACCGAACCGGCGCTCTACGACTCCGACGAGGAACTGGCCAGGCAGCTGCTGAAGGGCCACGACCTCGACCGGCTCAGGGCCGACGGCTTCCTCAAGATCCAGCCCGGCTCGGTCCCGGCGGGCAAGCTGCAATTCGTCTCGGCGCGTGCCGAACTGGCCGGCCACGATCCGCTCCCGGACTACACCCCGCCCGCCGACCCCGGCGAGGGACTGGTGCTGATCTCCGCCGCCTCGCACTACTTCCTGAACACCTCCTTCGGCGGCAATCCCGAATTGCGCCGCCGAGCCGGCGAATCCACCATCACGCTGCACCCCGACGACGCCGCGGCTCGCGGTATCACCGACGGCGAGCCGGTCCTGGTGTCCAACGCGCGCGGGTCGTTCGAGGCGGTGGCCGAGGTCTCGGACCGGGTCCGCCCCGGCGTCGCCGGGACGACGAAGGGCCGCTGGGCCAAGTTCACCAACGGCGCCACCGTCAACGCGACCATCGCCGAACGGGATTCGGACTACGGCGGCGGCGCGGTCTTCCACGACAACCGCGTCGAGGTGCGGCCGCGCTGACGCGGGGTGGTCGGTGCTGGTGATCCGCGACCGAAGGTGCCACGCTGGATCGAACCCGAACGGCGACGAAGGGACGACAGCGATGCATCAGCACCTCGGCCGTGCCGCGATCGTGGCGGCAGCGGCCTGCGGACTACTTCTCGGCACGACGACGGCGGCCTCGGCCGCCACGACGATGGCCCCCACCTACACCCTGGCCACCGGCTGGACCTGCGCAGGGCAGGTCGACGGCACCGCCATTCCCGGCCCCAGCGACTACAGCGGTCCGGGCGAGGCCGCGGTGTATCTGCGCGGCACCTTCTGGAGCGCGACGCCCGGTTCGCACGAGAGCGGCTGCTCGGTCACCGCCACGGTGGACTGGCGCAATCTCGACACCGGTGCGAGCGGTTCGGTCGCGACCGTCGTCGTGGGCGGGCCCGCCGGGCAGACCGGCCCCGCGGTCGGCGTCGTACTGGCCACCGGCCCCGGCCGGATCGAGGCGACCGTGCGCACCACGCCGCTGGCACATCTACCCGCCACCACGCAGTTCACCGTCTTCGCGCTCTGAGCCGAAAAGCGCACCGGACCCGATGCGCACCTCGTGAGTGCGACACCGGGTCCGGTGTTCGATCGCCCCAGGGGACCGACGGTTGGCTCTGGGCCGTCGATCGGGGCGAGCTCGGGGAGGGAGCCGGGTACGGCTCCGGGTCAGTGGGCTTCGGCGGCGGGCTCGATGGTCAGCGCCGAGACGGCCGCGATCCGGGCGACGGCGTCGGTGACGATGCCGTCGATCAACTCGGCCACGGTCGGCAGGCTGTCGATGATGCCGGTGACCTGGCCCGCGGGCAGCACGCCCGCGTCGGTACGGCCCTCGACCAAGCCTGCCTTGGTCAGCATCGCCGAGTTCGCCGCCATCACGACCTGGGACCAGCTCAGGTCCTTGGTCTTGCGCATCGCGAGGCCGTCGCGCATCAGCGTCGACCACTTCATGCCGGTCATGGACTTGAACTTGGCCGCGTTGCCGACCGCGGCGGACAGTCCGCGCCAGCCGCCGGAGTGTTCCAGCTTCTCGACCAGTTCGGTGTTCAGCATCCGGTGCGGCATGCCGTCGACCTTCACCGAGACCACCGTGTCCTGCAGGCCGCGCGCCAGGTACTCCTGCTTCACGGCCTCGGGGACGGTGCTCTCCTGGGTGAGCAGGAAGCGGGTGCCCATCGCGACACCGGCCGCGCCGTAGGACAGCGCGGCGGCCAGGCCGCGACCGTCGAAGAAGCCACCGGCCGCGACCACCGGGATGTCGACGGCGTCGAGCACCGACGGCAGCAGCAGCGTGGTGGCGACCGGGCCGGTGTGCCCGCCGCCCTCGCCGCCCTGCACGATCACCGCGTCGGCGCCCCAGGAGGCCACCTTCACCGCGTGCTTGGCGGCACCGATCGACGGCACCACCACGACACCGGCGTCCTTGAGCTTGGCGATCAGGTCCTTCTTGGGCGCGAGCGCGAAGGAAGCGACCTTGACCCGCTCGCGGATGAGCAGGTCGATGCGCTCGGTGGCGTCGGTCGCGTCGGCGCGGATGTTCACGCCGAACGGCTTGTCGGTCAGCGACTTGGTCTTGGCGATCGCCGCCTCGAGCTCCTCGTAGGTCATCGTGGCCGAGGCCAGGATGCCCAGGCCGCCCGCGTTGGCGGTGGCCGCGACCAGGCGCGGACCGGCGACCCAGCCCATCCCGGTCTGCACGACCGGATGCTCGATGCCGACCAGCTCGGTCAGCGGAGTCCGCAGCCGCGCGCTCACATTGTCTCCGCTCGGCGTGCTCGGGCGGGCCGCGTGGTCACGCTCGGTTGCCGCCTCCGGCCGCTGACCGCTCACGCCGCCACCTCCTTCTCCCGGAAACCCTTGGGGTCGAGCACGGTACGGATGATCCGCAGCTCTTCCTCGGAGGGCAGCCTGGTCTCGCCCGCGGTGCCCAGCTCGGCGATCTCGAAGGAGGTGTTCTCGGCGACCTCGTCGGCGCTCACGCCCGGGTGCAGCGACAGCGCGCGCAGGGTGTGGTCGGGACCGTTGAAGTCGAACACGCCCAGGTTGGTCACCACGCGGTGCAGGTGATGGAAGCGATAGGCGGGGTTCTCGGGATCGATACGGTCGTAGCCGATGCCGGAGATGATGTCGACCTGGTCGACGAACACCCGCTTGTTGTGCCGGGGCACGAAGTAGCTGGTGGCGTGGTTGATGGTGTTGCCCGGCGCGCCGCGCACCCCGAACATCTGCCGGGTCGGCTGCTGCAGCGGACCGAAGGCCGACAGGTTCTGGTTGCCGAACCGGTCGATCTGGTTGGCGCCCATCACCACGTGCCGACGGCCGGAGGCCACCACGTCGAACACCTTGGAGAACGGAATCCAGCCCTCGACGGGGGCTTTCGCGCCGATCGCCGGAACCTCGGCGAAGAACAGCGCCTCGCCGTCGGACAGCAACAGATCGGGCTCGAAGGTGAGCCGGGCCAGTCGCGCGCCGATGGTGGTGACCGTCGACATCGGGCTCGCCATGATCTCACCGGCCCCGCGGAAGATCTCCGCGGCGGCGACGACGCAGACCTCAGCACGAGTAATGGGCCCGCCCGTCTCCAGGCCGCCACCCTTCACGGAATCGCCTAGCGATGCTGAACTCATTTCTGCTCCTCGGCGAAAGCGTGGACGGCGGCTTGGTATTCGGCTTCGGAGACATCCAGGTAGCGAGCCTTGAACTCGGCCCACGACTCGGGCGTCTGCGCGGCGGCCACGTAGTGCTTCTGGAACTTCTCGTCGCGGCCGTAGCTGCCGGAGAAGGTGAAGTGCGCGCCACCGGGCGACTCGACGACACCGTCGACCAGCATGCGGTTGAGGATGATCGACTGCTGCGGAACGGCTTTCACCAGTTCCTCGGTCTCGACCAGGCGATCCACCGAGACGTAGCGCCGCTCGGCGGCCAGGCAGTACAGGTCGTCGAAGTACGGGTCGACGCCGGTGTAGGCGGCATTGCCGTGCTTGTCGGCCAGGTCCAGGTGCACGAAGGAGGCGTCGAGGTTCAGCGCGGGCATCGCGACCAGCGTCTCGGTCCGTCCGTCGGCGGCCGGGTACGGCGACTGGATCGTCTTCAGCTCGCCCTCCCAGAAGTCCAGCACCGAGGACCCCAGTCCGGCCCGGATCGGCAGGAACGGCAGCCGGGCCGCCGCGGCCTGCAGACCGCACTTGACCATGCCCTCGTCCATCTCGCGCACGGTGATCGCGCCCTCGGTGCGCGCCTTGGCGAACCACGGATCGTAGAAGGGCGCAGAATCCAGCGAGACGAAGCCGTAGTACGCCTTGCGCACCTTGCCCGCCGAGCACAGCAGGCCCAGGTCGGGGCCGCCGTAGGTGACCACGGTCAGGTCGGTGACGTCCGAGCGCAGCAGCGCGCGCACCAGCGCCATCGGCTTGCGCCGGGAGCCCCAGCCGCCGATGCCGATGGTCATGCCGCTGCGCAGCTCGCCGACGACCTCGTCGAGCGTCATTCTCTTGTCGCGCATGGCGTCTACTTCTCCTTCTTCTGCGCGGCGAGATCGTCGTCGAAACGCGCCCGGATCTCATCGGCGACACCGGCGAGGTTGAGCTCCATGGTGAAGCCCTGCTCGTAGCGGTAGGAGCGGTGGACGTCCTGCACGTCGATGCCGTTGAGCGCGCGCTTGGCGGCCCGGATCACGCGGCCGTCCTTGTTCGCGATGTTCTTGGCGACCTCCATGGCCGCGGCGTCGAGTTCGGCGCGCGGCACCACCTGGTACACCGAGCCGAAGTGGTGCAGCTGCTGGGCGGTGAGCTTGCCCGCGGTGTAGAACATGGTCCGCATCAGGTGCTGGGGGACCAGCCGGGCCAGGTGGGTGGCCGCGCCGAGCGCGCCCCGGTCCACCTCGGGCAGGCCGAAGGTGGCGTCGTCGGAGGCGATGATGACGTCGGAGTTGCCGACCAGGCCGATGCCGCCGCCCAGGCAGAAGCCGTTGACGGCGGTCACCACGGGCACCTCGCAGTCGTAGACGGCCGCGAAGGCGTCGAAGCACCCGTGGTTCGCGCGGATCAGCGCGGTGTGGCCGGTGTCGGCGTTCATCTCCTTGATGTCGACGCCGGCGTTGAAGCCGCGCCCCTCGGCCCGCAGCACGACCACCCGGGTCTCCGGATTACGGCCTGCCGCCCGGACCGCGTCGGCCAGGGCGAACCAACCGTCGGACGGTAGTGCGTTGACCGGCGGGTAGTCGACTGTGACGACTTCGACGCCCTCGGTTTCGGTGTGACGGTTTATCCCCATCGCAAGTCCCATCGTGCGCGCCCCGGCGAACCCGAGACAAAGCAAGCAATTGCTTGGTAGGTTAGCACGGTGGCTGTAGAAATCGACCTTTCCGAGCAGATCGTTCTGGTGACCGGTGGCGTCCGCGGTGTCGGCGCCGGTATCAGCCGGGCCTTCCTCGCCGCGGGCGCGACCGTGCTGACCTGCGCGCGCAGGCCCGCCGACGAGCCGATCACGGTGGGCGAGCGTGGCACGGAGCACTTCTCCTGCGATGTGCGCGATCCCGACGCCGTCGCCGCGCTGTTCGAGCAGATCCTCGATCGGCACGGCCGGGTCGACCATGTGGTGAACAACGCGGGCGGTGCGCCGTTCGCCATGGCCGACGCCGCGAGCCCGCGGTTCCATCAGAAGATCATCGAGCTGAATCTGCTCGCGCCCCTGCTGATCTCCCAGCACGCCAACGCGGCGATGCAGAAGCAGGACGCGGGCGGCTCGATCGTGATGATCACCAGCGTCAGCGGGCACCGCCCGTCGCCGGGCACGGCCGCCTATGGCGCGGCCAAGGCGGGTCTGGACAACCTGGCGTCCTCGCTGGCCGTGGAATGGGCGCCCAAGGTCCGGCTGAACTCGGTGGTCGTCGGCCCGGTGGAGACCGAACTCAGTCACCTCCACTACGGCGATGCCGACGGGGTGGCCGCCGTCGGCCGGACCGTCCCGCTGGGCAGGCTGGCCAGCCCCGCCGACGTGGGCAGCGCCGCGATCTTCCTGGCCTCCCCGCTGGCCGCGCACATCAGCGGCGCCACCCTGCTCGTCCACGGCGGCGGCGAACGCCCGGCCTTCCTGGACGCCGCCAACGCCAACCACTAGACCCGACCACCTCGGTTTCGGCCGCCTCGCATCCGAGGGGCGGGACGGAACGCCGAAGGCGCAGTGTCGCCCCTCGGATGCGAGGTCACGAGGCCGAAACCCGCGGCGCCAGCCGCCAGAGAAACAGGAGCTTTCCTATGGACGACCAGCAGCAGATCTGCGCGGGCCGCACCGTCATCGTCACCGGCGCAGGCCGCGGGATCGGCCGCGCGCACGCGCTGGCCTTCGCCGCGGCGGGCGCGCGCGTGGTGGTCAACGACGTCGGCACCGCGCTCGACGGCGCCGCGACCACCGAGACCCCGGCCCAGCAGGTCGTCGACGAGATCGTCGCCGCCGGTGGCCAGGCCGTGGCCAACTACGACGACGTCGCCGACTGGGCGGGTGCCCGCAACCTGATCCGGCAGGCCGTGGACACCTTCGGCGGGCTCGACGTGCTGGTCAACAACGCCGGTTTCGTGCGCGACCGGATGTTGGTCAACCTGGGCGAGGACGAATGGGACGCGGTGGTCCGCGTGCACCTCAAGGGCCACTTCGCCACCATGCGGCACGCGGCCGAGTACTGGCGCGGTGAGTCCAAGGCCGGTCGTCCGGTGGACGCCCGCGTCATCAACACCAGCTCCGGCGCCGGTCTGCAGGGCAGCGTCGGGCAGGGCAACTACGGCGCGGCCAAGGCCGGTATCGCCGGTCTCACCCTCACCGCCGCGGCCGAGTTCGGCCGCTACGGCGTGACCGTGAACGCCATCGCGCCCGCGGCCCGCACCCGAATGACCGAGACCGTCTTCGCCGACACCATGGCCGCCCCCGATTCGGGCTTCGACGCCATGGCGCCGGAGAACATCTCCCCGCTCGTCGTGTGGCTCGGCAGCACCGAGTCGGCCGGGGTGACCGGCCGGATGTTCGAGGTCGAGGGCGGCAAGGTGGCACTCGCGCAGGGCTGGCGCCACGGTGCCCCGGTCGACCGCGGCGCCCGCTGGAACCCCGCGGAACTGGGTCCGGTGGTGGCCGAACTGATCGAGAAGAGCACTCCGCCGGAGCCGGTGTACGGCGCATAGCAAACTCCATGAGCGCAGGCCGGGGAAACCTCCCCGGCCTGCGCTTATGGCATGTCACACACGTTCAGGGGGCTGGACGACTCTTGCTCTCTTCTGCGTGGAAGCAGGGGTGGGTTTACTATGGGCTACTGTTCGTCGATCCCGGAATGTGTCGCGACCGGGGGTAATGCTGCGCTGAAATACTAAGGGGATGACAAGCGCATGGCCGTTGGTCGCATCTTGCGCGTACTTGCCGCTGCGAGTGTGCTGGCCGGTTCTGCTCTACTGGGGCCGGCGGTCGCCGTCGCCGCACCGGAAAAGCCACCGACTCCCGCCGCTCAGGCGCCCGGGAGCGGCAGCAGTGGCCAGGGCAACGGTGACAGCGGTCAGAACAACGGCGGTCAGCACACCGGCAACGGCAAGCCCGCCGAACTGCGGCTCCCCAGCGGTTCCGGCGGCGGCGAGCAAGGCGACAGCGGCCAGAGCGACACCGGCGCCGATCCCGCCGGCCCGGCCGATCCACCGCACCCCGCGGGTGCGCAGGTCGCCGGCGAGGGTGAGTGGCAGCCGCTGACCATTCCCGGCCAGGTCGCCCAGGACATCCCGAAGAAGGACGTCGCCGGAACCGGGTCCGCCTCGGGTTCCGCGGCTGCCGGTTCCGCGGCGGGCTCGGCCGCCGCAGGCGCCGTCCTCGGCACGGGTTCGGCCGGTCTCGGCCTGCTGCTCGGTACCGGTTCGGCCGGCGTCGGCGCGATTCTCGGCACCGGCTCGGCGGGCGTCGCCGCGGTCCTCGGTACCGGTTCGGCGGGCGCGGGCGCCGTGCTCGCGACCGGTTCGGCCG
>NZ_LPNR01000059.1 GCF_019266065.1 Nocardia sp. MH4
CGAGCCGGGTCTCGGCCGGTCGCGCGGGCGGGCGCGTCTCCCGGCTGGCCCGCGGCGCCGCCGCGGACGACCACCGCAGGCAGTGGCTGATCCTGGCGGGCCAGAGCGCCGGCGCGGCGGTCGCCGGAATGTTGCTGTTCAAGGGTTTCGAGACGATGTGGGAGACGCTGCCGTGGGTCGCGCTCGCCCTGGCCATGGTCGTCATCCTCGGACTGGTGGCCCTCGTGCGGATACTGCGCCGCACCGACGACATCTACAGCACTGTGATCGCCGTCGTCGTAGGCGTCTTCGTGACGCTCGGACCGCTAGCCTTTCTCCTCAGTACCAGCTGAAGCAGGGAGTGGGCTGTGGGGAACGCGCGGGCGGATATCGGAATCGGGCTCTCGACGGCGTCGGTGTATCCGGAGAACACCCAGGCGGCGTTCCGCTATGCGGCCGAATTGGGTTACGACGGTGTGGAATTGATGGTGTGGGCCGAACCGGCCAGCCAGGACATCGCGACCGTGCAGTCCTACGTCAAGCGCTACGGGGTGCCGGTGCTCGCGGTGCACGCGCCGTGTCTGCTGATCTCCCAACGGGTCTGGGGCGCCGACCCGGTGGCCAAACTGGAGCGCAGCGTGCGCACCGCGCAGGCGCTCGACGCCGACACCGTGGTGGTGCATCCGCCGTTTCGCTGGCAGCGCCGTTACGCCAAGGGTTTCGCCGACCAGGTCGGTGAGCTGGAGGCGAGCTACCCGGTCAAGGTCGCGGTGGAGAACATGTTCCCGATGCGGGCCGACACCCTGTTCCGCGAGGGCGCGGTGCGCAGGCTCGAACGCCGCTCCGGGCCCGGTCCCGCGGTGAGCGCGTTCAGTCCGTCCTTCGATCCGACCGACATCGGCTTCGAGCACTACACCCTCGATCTCTCGCACACCGCGACCGCGGGCGCCGACGCGCTCGAGCTGGCCCGGCGGATGGGCGAGGGCCTGGTGCACCTGCATCTGGCCGACGGCCGCGGCGCCGCCCACGACGAACACCTGGTCCCCGGCGACGGCACCCAGCCGTGCGCGCAGCTGTGCGAGCACCTGGTGCACACCGGCTTCACCGGGCACGCGGTCGCCGAGATCAACACCCAGACCGCGCGGACCACCGCCGAACGCTCGGCCCTGCTCGGCCGCACGCTCGACTTCGCGCGCAGGCACCTCACCGGTGCCACCCACGCCGACCTCACCTGAGCCATCGACTCGGTCACACCGCCGCAGTATGGTGCCTTGCATAGCATGCTTGTACGCTGTACGAACTACAGTGAACCGCGACCAGGAGTGACGATGACGCGAGAACTCGCGACCGACGCGCCGTTCAGTCAGGTCGTCGACCTGACCGAGCTCCCCACCACCGATGCCGAGACCGGGCGCTACGTCGGCATCATCGCGCCCGCCTGGACCATCGGTCCCAAGGTGCACGGCGGCACCATGGTCGCCGCCAGCGCGGCCGCGGCCACCCGTCGGCTCACCGAGTCCGACGCCTCGCTCGCGCGGATGGCGCCGATCGCGGCCAGCTCCGACTTCCTCGGCGCTCCTGAGCCCGGCGAGGTCGAGTACGCGGTCCACCTGCGCAAGAAGGGCCGCCAGATCTGCCTGGTCGACGCCGAGCTGATCCAGAACGGCCGCACCCTCGTGCGTACCGCCTTCACCTTCGGCCACCTCGACGTCGACGGCACCCGCTGGAGCGACACCGGCACCGACATGCCCGCCGAGCCCGACGCCACCGCGCTCGAGTACACCCCCGATTCGCCGATGGGCAAGATCGTGCACGTCGGCGAGGTGGCCCGGGTCTACCTGGACGCGACATGGGCCGACTTCGCCCGCGGCGAGACCGGCGCGCCCCGCGCCCGGCTGTGGATCCGCCCGCTCGACGGCGACGAGACCGACCCGCGCGTGCGCGCCGCCTTCGCCATGATGGCCGCCGACATGAGCCCGCCGGTGCCGATCAACCTCGGGCATTTCGGCTGGTCGCCGACCGTCCAGATGACCACCTACCTGCGCCGCGTCCCCGCCCCCGGCTGGCTGCGGGTCATCGCGACCGCCCGTGAGGTCGGTGAGCGCATGTTCGACGAGGACCAGCTGGTGATCGACTCCACCGGCGCCGTCGTCGCGCAGAGTCGCCAGCTGGCCTTGATCCCGGCGGCGCGCTGAGGGGTGGCGCACCACTAACCTTGACTGCATGACGAGAATTGCGGTGGTCGGTGGCGGTCGGATCGGTGAGGCGCTGGTCGCCGGATTGCTGGAGTCCGGCCGGGCGACCAAGGATCTGGTCGTCGTCGAGCCGGTCGCCGCGCGGGCCGCGCAGCTCGCCGAGCGCTTCAAGGTGCGGGTGAGCGGCTCGGTCGTCGAGGCGATCGTCGGGGCCGACATCGTCGTCGTCGCGGTCAAGCCCGGCGATGTCGACTCGGTGCTCACCGACCTGTCCAAGGCCGACCTCGACTCGGGCAGCGAGCAGGTGCTGGTCTCGCTGGCCGCCGGTGTCACCACCGCGCGGCTCGAGTCCAAGCTGCCCGCGGGCTTCCCGGTCGTCCGCGTCATGTCGAACACGCCGATGCTGGTCGGGCAGGGGATGAGCGTGCTCGCGCCGGGCCGCTACACCGACCCCGAGCAGCTCGAGCTCGTCGGCGAGATGCTCGAGGCCGTGGGTAAGGTGGTGACGGTGGCCGAATCGCAGATGGACGCGGTCACCGCGGTGTCGGGTTCCGGGCCGGCGTATTTCTTCCTCGTCGTCGAGGCGATGATCGACGCCGGCGTGAGCCTGGGGCTGACGCGCGATGTGGCCAGCCAGCTGGTCATGCAGACCATGATCGGCTCGGCGGCGCTGCTGGACGAGACCGGGCAGAACGCGGTCGATCTACGGGCCGCGGTCACCTCACCCGCCGGCACGACGGCGGCGGCGCTGCGGGTGCTCGAACGTGGTGCGGTGCGGTCGACGTTCATCGAGGCGCTGCACGCCTCCAAGCAACGCTCGGCGGAACAGGGCGCGTCGAACGAATGACGATCGGGTACCCGGGATGAAAACCGATTTCTCACACCCGTCGCAGTAATCCCACTGGTCCCGCTAAGCTCGTAGAAGCACGTGCGTGTCTGTTCCGCCGGTGGGGAAGCCGGCGGCGCGGACGTGCCGGAGGTCAATGGTGCCATGATGTCTGCGAACAGAATGTCTGCAAGCAATTCACCGGCGTCGGGCGGCGGATCGGGTTCCCCGACTCCGCGGGTCGGCTCCACGCAGGGACAACCGGTGATCGGCGGTGGCACACAGTTTCTCACCGTCGCCGAAGTCGCCGATCTCATGCGGGTGTCGAAGATGACGGTGTATCGACTCGTCCACTCGGGTGAACTGCCCGCGGTGCGGGTCGGCCGCTCGTTCCGGGTGCACGCGAAGGCGGTGCACGACTACCTGGAGACGTCGTACTTCGACGCCGGCTGACCTAGGTCGGCCACAAGGGCGGTTTCGTCGCTGCTCGGGTGTCCCGGTAGCATGAACCCTCGGTTCGTGTCCGCCTGCCGGTGGCACCGCTTCGTGGTGTCCGGTGCGCCCCGGCGGCGCGGACACCAGACGACGCACGCGACACCGCGTGTGTATGCCGAGTAGAGAAACGCGAGGAAACCCTATGGGTTCTGTGATCAAGAAGCGCCGCAAGCGTATGTCGAAGAAGAAGCACCGCAAGCTGCTTCGCCGCACGCGTGTGCAGCGGCGCAAACTCGGCAAGTAAGCCTGCGTGCCTACGAGAGCCCGTCACCATCGCGGTGGCGGGCTCTCGTTTTGAAAAGATCAGGTTTGTGAATCTCGTCATGCGCTGACGAGTCGACCTCGTTAAAAGCTTGTTGATCGTGTCGGTGGGTGGCACGAATGCGGCTACTCTGGTACGCGGGAATACATGAGAAGCAGGGGGCTTTGAGTGGGGCCAGGTCCGAGTTCCGATACACGGGAACGACACGTACCGAAGGTAGTGCTGGTGACCGGAGCCAGCCGCTTCTTCGGTGGCAACGTCGCGTCCAGGCTCGCCGCGGAACCGGGTGTCGAACGCGTGATCGCGGTCGACACGATGACCCCCAGCCGGGAGCTCCGCCGTCGGATGGGCAGCGCCGAGTTCGTGCGCGCCGACATCAGGAATCCGCTGATCCGCAAGGTCGTCGAGGGCAACGACGTCGACACCGTCGTGCACGCGGCCGTGCTCACCCGTCCGCCCGCCGGTGGCGGTCGCGCGGTGATGAAGGATCTCAACGTGCTCGGCACGATGCAGTTGCTCGCCGTGTGTCAGAAGGCGCCGTCGGTGCGGCGCGTTGTCGTCCGGTCGTCCTCGGCGGTGTACGGCTGCAGCGCCAAGGATCCGGCGAAATTCACCGAGGAAATGGGCGCGCGTACCCCACCGGCCGGTTGGTTTGCGCGCGACATGATCGATATCGAGGCACTGGTGCGCGGAATGGCGCGACGCAGGCCCGATATTTCCGCCTCGATTCTGCGTTTCGCGCCGATCGTGGGTCCCCGGCTGGCCGATCGCGGCGTGCAATATCTGCGTTCGCCGATCACCCCGACCGTGCTCGGGCGCGAAGCCAGAC
Source organism: Nocardia sp. MH4 (assembly GCF_019266065.1). Lineage (GTDB taxonomy): Bacteria > Actinomycetota > Actinomycetes > Mycobacteriales > Mycobacteriaceae > Nocardia > Nocardia canadensis. The sequence goes on from NZ_LPNR01000059.1 coordinate 4,587, forward strand.
TGCAATTACTGCACGAAGAAGACGCTGTCGCCGTCCTGGTGCACGCGGCATTTCGGGCACACGGCGGTACGGTGAATATCGCGGGCGACGGCGCGCTGGCCATGTCCCAGGCGATCCGCAGGGCAGGCCGTATTGTCGCGCCGGTGCCGTTCTTCGTTTTCCGCACTGTCGGGCGCACGCTGATGGGCCCGGTCATGCGCGGATTCAGCGGTGAACAACCCGACTACTTCTACTTCGGTTGCGGGCTGGATACCACCCGCATGCGGACCGAACTCGGTTTCACCCCACGCTGGACCACCGTCCAGGCATTCGACGACTTCATCGCGGGCGCAGCGTTGCGGCCCGTCTTCGATCCGGCTTGGATCGACGCCGCGGAAACCAAACTGCTCGGCCTCATCGGGGCCGATTCGGGAGCGCACACATGAACGAGGGAGCGAAAGTCATTCGTCTCGACGTGAATGTCGAGACCCGACAACGACCGCAGGCGCGTCGCTGGCCGGACCAGCCGACGCAGGCCACTCCGGTCACCTCGCTGAGTGAACGCAGGCCGGGCATGCCGACCCGGCCGCCCAAGACCCTGTCCGACATCGTCCGCGACACCGTCGCGGGCCAGATCGAGAACGCCGCGGAGTTCGCCCGGCGCAGGCTCACCGGCGACTACTCGGTCGACGAGTTCGGCTACGACGAGCACCTGCTCGAGTCGGTCATCCTGCCCGCCCTGCGGCCGCTGTCGGACTACTGGTTCCGGGTCGAGGTCGCCGGCATCGAGAACATCCCGGCCACCGGCGGGGCGCTGATCGTCGCCAACCACGCGGGCACCGTTCCACTCGACGGGCTGATGCTGCAGCTGGCCATCCACGACAAGCATCCGAGCCACCGGGCGCTGCGGCTGCTGGCCGCCGACCTGATCTTCGAGCTGCCCCTGCTCGGCGCGCTGGCCCGCAAGGCGGGCCATACCCTGGCCTGCCACCCCGACGCCGAGCGCCTGCTGCGCTCCGACCAGATCGCGGGCGTGTTCCCCGAGGGCTTCAAGGGCGTCGGCAAGAACTACGCCGACCGCTACAAGCTGCAGCGCTTCGGGCGCGGCGGGTTCGTCTCGGCCGCTGTGCGCACCGGCGTGCCGATCATCCCGTGCTCGATCGTCGGCTCGGAGGAGATCTACCCGAAGCTGGCCGACATCAAGCCGCTGGCTCGTCTGCTCGGCCTGCCGTACTTCCCGGTGACCCCGCTGTTCCCGCACCTGGGCCCGCTGGGCGCGATCCCGCTGCCCTCGAAGTGGTACATCGAATTCGGCGAGCCGATCGCCACCACGGCCTACGAGCCGGAAGAGGCCGAGGACCCGATGACGATGTTCGAGGTCACCGACCAGGTTCGCGAGACCATCCAGCAGACCCTCTACAAACTGCTGGCCAAGCGCCGCAACCCCGTTCTGGGGTAGCGGCGCCGCGGTGGCTCAGTGCTCGCGGTGGCGGGCGACCGCCGCCGCGACCGCACCGCCCGCCGCGCCCAGCGCGAGCGCGGTGGGCACGCCGATCTTGGCGGCCTTGCGGCCGGTGCGGAAGTCGCGGATTTCCCAGCCCCGGTTCTTGGCGACCTCACGCAGGTCGGAATCGGGGTTGATCGCCACCGCGGTGCCGACGAGCGAGAGCATCGGCACGTCGTTGTGGCTGTCGGAGTAGGCCGTGCAGCGCTTGAGGTTGAGGCCCTCGCGGATGGCCAGCGTGCGCACCGCGTGCGCCTTGCCGAGGCCGTGCAGGATGTCGCCGACGAGGCGGCCGGTGAACTTGCCGTCGACGCTCTCGGCCACCGTGCCCAGCGCGCCGGTGAGCCCGAGCCGCTTGGCGATGACATTGGCCAGCTCCACTGGCGTCGCGGTGACCAGCCACACCTGCTGGCCCGCGTCCAGGTGCATCTGGGCGAGCGCGCGGGTACCGGGCCAGATCTTGTCGGCGATGATCTCGTCGTAGATCTCCTCGCCGAGCGCGGCCAGTTCCGCGGTCGGACGGCCCGCGATGAAGCTGAGCGCCTTCTCCCGGCCCGAGGCCATGTCGGAGGAGTTCTCCTTGCCGGTGACCCGGAACTTCACCTGCTTCCAGGCGACGTCGACCAGGTCGGAGGTCTTGAAGTACTTGCGGGCGGCCAGCCCGCGGGCGAAGTGCACGATCGAGGCACCCTGGACCAGGGTGTTGTCGACGTCGAAGAACGCCGCCGCCGTCAGATCGCGGGGTACTTCGGGGCCCGTCGGCTCGCCCTGTTCGGCGAGTTCGGACTCGTGCAGGGTGAGCGCGGCGTCGGCACTGGCCTCACCGGCCAGATTGGCGCGCAGCTCCTCCTCGCTCGGCCCGAACGGGCTGCGAGGCAGCCGTGCGAACTGTTCCTGCAGTTCCTGGCCGAGGCGGCTGGGCTGCCACCGCGCAGGGAACTCCCCGAATCGCCCTGCGACGAATCCGGCCCTAGCCACCTTCGAACGTTCCGGCACCAGTACCCTCCGCTAGTCGCGCGAACCATGTCCACAGTAACCGGATTCACCGACAAGCCGCGGCGGGCTCGGGGATTAAATAGGGCTCATGACTAATCCCACACCCACCGTGACCCTGTTGACGCGCGCCGGCTGCTACCTGTGCACCACGGCACTGGCGCAATTGGAGACCATCTGTGGTGATTTCGGTCTCCCGGTGCACACCGTCGACGTCGACGAGGCGGCGGCCAGTGACCCCGGACTCCGCGCAGAATACGGCGATCGGCTGCCCGTGGTCCTGTTGGACGGCCGTGAACACAGCTATTTCGACGTCGACGAGCCGCGTTTGCGGGCCGACCTGAGCCGTTTCGCTGGTCGCGGCGGAAAATGAGGCCAATTTCACCGACTTTGTGAACGCCTGCACAAGCGGTTACGGTGGTGGCACGCAATCCGCACCGCCGCGCTCAGCAGCGGCGGTGACCGGGTTTGCACAGCCCCCCATGGCACCGGTCGCGCTCTCGCGACGCAGTGACCCACACCGGTGAACGAACGACAGGAACCGGACCGTGATCAGGCCCGGCACGAGGAGCCGACGACGTGACAGAGCAGCATGAGACGCCCGGTGGCGTCTCCGGCAAGGCTCTTCAGAGGGATATCCCCCAGGCCACGGTGACTCGTCTTGCTACCTATCTCCGGGTTCTCGCCGGGTTGGCCGACGAGGGTGTAGCCATCGTATCGAGTGAGGAACTGGCTGTCGCGGCGGGTGTCAATTCGGCCAAGCTGCGCAAGGATCTTTCCTTCCTCGGACCCAACGGTGTGCGGGGTGTCGGCTATGACGTAGCCAAGTTGCGCACCAGGATCGAAGATGTGCTCGGTCTGTCGCAAGGACATCGGGTGGTGCTGATCGGTGCGGGCAATCTGGGCCGCGCCCTGGTCGGCTACGGCGGTTTCGGGGTACGTGGCTTCACCGTGGTCGGGATCTTCGACAACGACTCCGCGGTGATCGGCCAGTCGTACGCCGGTTTGGTCGTGCGCGATGTCGACCGGTTGACCGAGCAGATCCCGGCGCTCGCGCCGACCATCGCGGTGCTCGCCGTGCCGGACGAGGCCGCCCAGGACGTGTGTGACCGGCTCGTCGCCGCCGGGCTCCCGTCCATCCTGAGCTTCGCCCCGTGTGAACTGCGCGCACCCGCCCATGTGGAGGTCCGCCGCGTCGACCTGGCGATGGAGCTGCAGATGCTCTCCTTCGACGCCGCTCGCAACGACGCGCCCGCCCTGCCCGAGGTGGCGCAGGCCGGATCCGGCCGGATCGCGCGCCGGGTTCCCGCGCAGAACCATCCCGCCCTCACGCACCCCGCGCCGGTCGAACCGGCGCGCGGCAGGCCTACGCGCCGCACCGCGCCGCGCTCAGCCACTCCACACACAGCCACCCCGCATTCGGCAACGGAGCCAAGCACCAAGGGATCGGTGATCACGCCATGAGCGAGCGCCAGCGAGCGAATCAGCAGGCCAGTGCGCGGACGCGCAGGACGGCGCCGAGCGCGAGCGAGGTGCTGTCATGAGTGTCCTGCTCGTCGGAATTTCTCACCGGAGTGCGCCGGTCTCGGTGCTCGAGAAGGTCGCGATCAGTGAGGCCGACCGCCCGAAGCTGGTCGACCGGCTGCTCGCCTCCAGCCACGTGTCCGAGGCGATGATCGTCTCCACCTGCAACCGCGTCGAGATCTACGCCGTGGTCGACGCCTTCCACGGCGGGCTCGGCGAGGTCAGCGAACTGCTCACCAAGCATTCCGGGCTGCCGCTCGGCGACCTCACCAGGCACGCCTACGTGCGCTACAGCGAAGCCGCCGCCGAGCACCTGTTCGCGGTCGCCAGCGGCCTGGATTCGATGGTCGTCGGTGAGCAGCAGGTGCTCAGCCAGATCCGCAGCGCCTACGCCAGTGCCGACGGGCAGCAGGCGGTCGGGCGCACCCTGCACGAGCTGGCCCAGCACGGGCTGCGGGTCGGCAAGCGGGTGCACTCGGAGACCGGGATCGACCGGGCGGGCGCGTCGGTGGTGTCGGTGGCGCTGGACCGGGCGCGCGGCGTCGTCGGCGATCTCGCGGGCCGTACCGCGGTGGTGGTCGGCGCCGGTGCGATGGGCGGGCTGGCCGTCGCGCATCTGTCGCGGGCCGGGATCGGCCGGATCGTGGTCGTCAACCGTACGCTCGACCGTGCCCAGCGCCTCGCCGAGACCGGACGCAGCATGCACGGGGTCGACGCCGAGGCCATGGAGATGTCGCGGCTGACCGAGGCGATGGCAGGCGCCGATGTCGTCATCACCTGTACCGGCGCGGTCGGTGCGGTCGTCACCCTGGCCGACACCCACCGCGCGCTCGCGGGCCGGGCCACCACCGAAGCCGCCGAGCGGCCGCTGGTCTTCTGCGACCTCGGCCTGCCGCGCGACGTGGAGCACGCCGTGGCCGGGCTGCCCGGCGTCGCCGTCATCGACATCGAATCGCTGCAGCGCGATCCGGCCGCGGGCGCCGCGGCCGACGACACCGCCGCCGCGCGTCAGATCGTCGCCGACGAACTCGCCAAATACCTTGCCGGGCAACGCATGGCGGAGGTCACCCCCACGGTGGCCGCGCTGCGGCAGCGGGCCGCCGAAGTGGTGGAAGCCGAACTGCTGCGGCTGGATTCGCGGCTGCCCGACCTGGCCGATCCGGCCCGCGACGAGGTGGCGCGCACCGTGCGCCGCGTCGTCGACAAGCTGTTGCACGCGCCGACGGTGCGCGTCAAGCAGCTGGCTTCCACGCCGGGCGGCGACAGCTACGCCGAGGCGCTGCGTGAGCTGTTCGAGCTGAAACCCGGTGCGGTGCAAGCGGTTGCCGCTCCCATGGAGGTCGCCGCGGCGGAGTCCGCGCTGGCTGATGACTTCACCGCAGGACACCTCGGCGACGGGCAGTCCCGCATGACCGAGTCGAGGCCCGGAGGAGGCAGCCCGCGTAACCACGCAGGGCCTCTCGGGCATGCGCAGGAGGACACCGCATCATGACCACGACAGTGCAGGAAGAGGACACCGTGACCGCAGGCAGCATTCGTGCGCCGTGGCGGATCGGCACGCGCGGCAGCCTGCTCGCCCTGACACAGGCGGGCACCATCCGCGATGCGCTGATCGCCGCGGGTCAGCCCGCCGAGCTGGTCGTCATCAAGACCCCCGGCGACCTGTCGTCGGATCCGGTGCAGAAGATCGGCGTTGGCGTGTTCACCTCGGCGCTGCGCGACGAGCTCGCCGCCGGCGGCATCGACATCGCGGTGCACTCCTACAAGGATCTGCCCACCGCGCAGGACCCGCGCTTCACCATCGCCGCGATCCCGCCCCGCGAGGACCCGCGTGACGCGCTGGTGGCCCGCGACGGCCTGGTTCTCGGCGAGTTGCCCGCGGGCGCCAAGGTCGGCACCTCCGCGCCGCGCCGCGCCGCCCAGCTGCGCGCGCTCGGCCTCGGTCTCGACATCGTCCCCCTGCGCGGCAACATCGACTCCCGGCTGCGCAAGGTGAGCGAGGGCGAGCTCGACGCGATCGTCATCGCCCGCGCCGGCCTGTCCCGGATCGAGCGGACCGACGCGATCACCGAGTCGCTCGAGCCGGTGCAGATGCTGCCCGCGCCGTCGCAGGGTGCCCTCGCGGTCGAGTGCCGCAGTGACGACCAGGAACTCATCGAGATCCTCACCGGCCTCGACGACGCGTCGACCAGGGCCGCCGTCCTGGCCGAGCGTTCGTTGCTCGGTGAGCTCGAGGCGGGCTGTACCGCCCCGATCGGCGCGATCGCCGAGGTCGTCGAGTCGATCGACGAGGACGGCCGCATCTTCGAGGAGCTGTCGCTGCGGGCCTGTGCCGCCGCGATCGACGGCTCCGATGTGCTGCGAGCCTCGATCGTCGGGGCGCCCGCCGACGCCGAGGAGCTCGGCCGCACGCTCGCGCGCGAACTGCTGGATCTGGGCGCTCGCGCACTGCTGAGCGTCGCGGACGAGCCGGAACCGGAGGTCGGTTCCCCCACACAGGCGGTGAACACTCCCGCCCCAGACTTCACCAATTCCAGCCCGATGGAGAACAACCGATGAGCAGCCGAGGCACCAAGAAGCAACCAGGGCGGATCCTTTTCGTCGGATCCGGCCCCGGCGACCCGGCCCTGCTGACCGTGCGCGCCCGTGAGGTGCTCGAGCGGGCGACACTGGCGTTCACCGACCCCGACGTCGACAAGGGCGTGCTCGCCCTGATCGGCCTCGGCGTGGAGGCGGCCGAGGACGGTGAGCGTCCGGTCGACGTGCGGCCCGCGCTCGGCGAGCCCGCCGAGGTGGCCAAGACGCTGATCGCCGAGGCCCGCAACGGCCACGATGTGGTGCGCGTCGTCGCCGGTGATCCGCTGACCACCGATTCGGTGATCAACGAGGTCAACGCTGTCACCCGCTCGCACATGGTGTTCGAGGTGCTGCCGGGTCTGCCCAACGGCTCCGCGGTGCCCAGCTACGCCGGCATCGCCCTCGGTTCCGGGCACACCGAGGCCGATGTGCGCGGCGAGGTCGATTGGGCGGCGCTGGCCGCCGCGCCCGGTCCGCTGGTGCTCAGCGCCACCTCCGGCCACCTGGCCGAGACCGCGAGCGCGCTGGTCGAGCACGGGCTGGCCCCGCAGACCCCGGTCGCGGTGACCGTGCGCGGCACCACCCGGCAGCAGCGCACGATCGAGGCCACGCTGGCCACGCTGAACAACGCCGCCTCCGAGCTGGTCGGACCGCTGGTCGTGACGGTCGGCAAGGAAGTCGACAAGCGTTCGAAGATGTCGTGGTGGGAGTCGCGTGCCCTCTACGGCTGGACCGTGCTGGTGCCGCGCACCAAGGACCAGGCCGGCGAGATGAGCGAGCGGCTGGTGACCCATGGCGCCATCCCGATGGAGGTGCCGACCATCGCGGTCGAGCCGCCGCGCAGCCCCGCGCAGATGGAGCGCGCGGTGAAGGGCCTGGTCGACGGCCGCTACCAGTGGGTGGTGTTCACCTCCACCAACGCGGTGCGCGCGGTGTGGGAGAAGTTCGCCGAGTTCGGCCTGGACGCGCGGGCGTTCTCCGGTGTGAAGATCGCCTGCGTCGGCGAGGCTACCGCGGAGAAGGTGCGCTCCTTCGGCATCAACCCCGAGCTGGTGCCCAGCGGTGAGCAGTCCTCCGAGGGCCTGCTCGCCGACTTCCCGCCCTACGACGACGTGTTCGACCCGGTCAACCGGGTGCTGCTGCCCCGCGCCGACATCGCCACCGAGACCCTCGCCGAGGGCCTGCGGGAGCGCGGCTGGGAGATCGACGACGTCACCGCCTACCGCACCGTGCGCGCCTCGCCGCCGCCGGCGGAGACCCGCGAGATGATCAAGACCGGCGGCTTCGACGCGGTCCTGTTCACCTCGTCCTCCACGGTCCGCAACCTGGTCGGCATCGCGGGCAAGCCGCACGCGCGCACCATCGTCGCCTGCATCGGCCCGAAGACGGCCGAGACCGCGATCGAGTTCGGCCTGCGGGTGGACGTGCAGCCCGAGACCGCGCAGGTGGGTCCGCTGGTGGAGGCGCTGGCCGAGCACGCCTCGCGCCTGCGCGCGGAGGGCTTGCTGCCGCCGCCGCGGAAGAAGAGCCGCCGCAGCAGCAGCCGCTAGCCTGCCGAGACCGCCCGAAGGCCCGCCCACCGTGGCGGGCCTTCGGCGTATCGGAATCATCGGCTGTAGCGCAGCAGGGTGCGCACCAGCCGGCAGGTGGCATCCGACGGCGGGCGCAGCTCGATCTGCTCGGCGGTGCGCCGGATCGTGTCGTTGGTCGCCTGATTCGGCAGGTACACACCGGAATCCAGCAGCGCGATCGTCAGCCGCATGGCCTTGAGCCTGCGGTTGTGCGCCACGTACCAGCGGCGCGGCCTGCCCGCGGGCAGGCGCTTCTTCTCCAGCGGTACGTACGGCGCGGTGATGAACGTGGACTTCGGTGCTGCGGCAATGGCGTTCATGGCGTCCTCCCGTCGCGAATGGGTCCCGCCCCCGATCGTCGGGAACCCTCGAACACGCTTTCGATTGTAGCGAGAGGGTCCGACAAGTTTCGTCGATCTCTCGCGGAAGCCATTGAGCTCCAGTGCGATTCGATGTTATCCACACGTTCGTGGCGGCCTGTCGCCGGGCGGCTGTCGGACCCGTGTGGTCTAGTGGGCTCCGATGTCACGGGAGGAGACGCGATGACGGTGGACGGGATCGGCGAACGTCTCGGCGTGCATGTCGAGCAGGGTGAACTGCCCGGCCTCGCCTGGCTGGTCGCGGTCGGTGACGCGGTGTCGACCGGGACGGCGGGGCACGTCGACGAGTCGCGCGCGGCGCCGGTGCGCGCCGACACGATCTTCCGCATCTCCTCGATGACCAAACCGCTCACCGCGGTCGCGGCCTCGATCCTGATCGACGACGGCCTGCTCGACCCGGCCGAGCCCGTCGATCGACTGCTGCCCGAACTCGCCGACCGCCGCGTGCTGGCGCATCCCGCCGCCGAGATCACCGACACCGTCGCGGCCCGGCGCCCGATCACCGTCGACGACCTGCTCACCTTCCGGCTCGGCTGGGGCATGGACTTCGCCGACTTCTCGCCCAAGCCGTTCGACGCGGCCTGGAGTGAGCTCGGCCTCGGCTGGGGTCCGCCGACGCCCGCGCGGTTGCCGGGACCGGACACCTGGCTCGCCCGGCTCGGCACGCTGCCGCTGCAATATCAGCCGGGGGAGCGCTGGCTCTATCACGTCGGCGCGCCGATCCTCGGTTTCCTGGTCGGCAGGGCCGCCGGCAGGCCGTTCTCGGAGTTCCTGGCCGAGCGGGTCCTGCGTCCGCTCGGCATGGTGGACACGGGCTTCTCCGTCCCCGCCGACAAGCTCGACCGCTTCGGCCCGCACTACGCCGACCGCGACGGCGCGCGCGTGGTCTTCGATCCGGTCGACGGACAGTGGAGCACGCCGCCCGTGTTCGAGGGGGGTGGCGACGGACTCGTCTCCACCCTCGCCGACTATCACCGGTTCGCCCGCATGTTGCGCGACGGCGGCGTCCTCGACGGCACCCGGATCCTGTCCGAGGCGGCGGTGGCGACGATGACGCGCGACCACTTGACCGCCGCGCAGCTCGCGCGCGGCGGTCCGAACCCGGACGGCAGCGCGGGCTGGGGCTACGGCGTCGGTGTGCAGCTCAGCGACCTGCCCGACGGCCCGCGCGCGGGCTCCTACGGATGGTCCGGCGGCCTCGGCTCCACCTGGTCCACCGACGGCGCGGTGACCGGAATCCTGCTCACCAACCAGACGTGGAACTCGGCCGGACCGCTCCCGGTGTTTGCCACGTTCGAGTCGATCTTGGGCGAGGTGGCCCGCGCAGGCGACGCCGTGTAGGCGCCGTCGCGGGCCTGCTCGCCCAGGCGTATTCTGCGGTCTATGACCGCTTTCGACCGCCCGCGGCGGTTGCGCAGGACACCCGCATTGCGTCGGCTCGTCGCCGAGACCACGCTCGAGCCGCGTCAGCTGGTGCTGCCGATGTTCGTCGCCGACGGCATCGACGAACCGCGCGAGATCAGTTCGATGCCCGGCGTGTATCAGCACTCGCTGGACTCGCTGCGCAAGGCGTCGGTCGAAGCGGTGACCGCGGGGGTCGGCGGCCTGATGCTGTTCGGCGTGCCGCTGCCCGAGGACAAGGACGCCACCGGCAGCCAGGCCAGCGATCCGAACGGCATCCTCAACCGCGGTCTGCGCGCACTGGCCGAGGAGGTCGGCGACGCGACCGTCGTCATGGCCGACACCTGTCTGGACGAGTTCACCGATCACGGCCACTGTGGCGTCATCGGTTCCGACGGCGCGGTCGACAACGACGCCACCCTGCACCGCTACGTCGAGATGGCGCTCGCGCAGGCCGAGGCGGGCGCCGATCTGCTCGGCACCAGCGGGATGATGGACGGCCAGGTGGGCGCGATCCGGCGCGGTCTGGACGCGGTCGGGCGCACCGACACCGCCATCCTGGCCTACGCGGCGAAGTACGCCTCCGCTTTCTACGGCCCGTTCCGCGAGGCCGTCGGTTCGTCGCTGGAAGGCGATCGCCGCACCTACCAGCAGGACCCGGCCAACCGCCGCGAGTCGCTGCGCGAACTCGAGCTCGACCTCGCCGAGGGCGCCGACATCGTGATGGTGAAGCCGGCGATGTCCTACCTCGACATCCTGCGCGATGTGGCCGACCGCTCCACCGTCCCGGTCGCCGCGTACCAGATCTCGGGCGAGTACGCGATGATCACCGCCGCCGCCGAGCGCGGCTGGATCGACCGCAGGGCCTCGGTCCTGGAGTCGTTGATCGGTATCCGGCGGGCGGGCGCCGACATCGTGCTCACCTATTGGGCGACCGAGGCTGCACACTGGCTGTCGTGATCGTTCCACCGCACAAACCCGAGTCCCTCCCGATGCCCGAGGATGTCGGCACCGCACGCCAGCTGTGGTGGGCCGTGTCCGGGCTCGGGGTCGTCTACACCGGCGCCGGAATCGTCACCATGACCGGGCAGCGCGACGAGCTGAGCAAGCAGTTCCTCGACGAGATGCACAAGAGCGACCCGAATTTCCCCGCGTCCACGGTCGATGTGATGGTGCTGGCCGCCTTCGTACTGACCGCGATCGTCGGGCTGGTGCTCGCCGGGGTGACCGTACTGATCGCGCAGCAGCTCGGCCGGGGCAAGTCCTGGGCGCGCACGGTACTCACCGTCGTCGCGGTCTGGCTGGGGATGGGTGCGATCGCCACCATGTTCGCCTTCTCCGGGGACACCTCGGTGGCCACGATGGTCGCCGGCGGCACCGCGATCGTGCAGGGCGTGCTGGCGGTCGGCGCGGCGTACCTGAGTTACCGTCCGGAATCGACCAGGTACTTCCAGCTGAACCGCCGGTGAACGCCAGGTTGAACCCCGACGTCTTTGGTCACTGACACGCCACAGTGTATGGTGAGCATGATCACAGGGATTTGGGGTAATCCCAGTGATGTGACCGGTAGAAGTCCGGGGGATTCGGAGGCAATGATGCGCGTGGTGATCGAGCAGCAGCACCGCCTGCGACGCGACCTGTTGGTCATCGGCTTGATGGTCCTGCTGGCCGTCGTCACCATCGCACTGATTCTGTTGCCGAGTCTGGTCGGCTGATCCACCGGCGCCCTCGGCGCCGCGGTCCTCCCATGGTGTTGTTCTCCGAGCCCGGCGCGCGCTGGCGCGCGATCGCCTACGGCCCGCTGTTGTGCGCGGTGATCCTGCTGGTGGAGTGGCTCGCGGGCAGCACGCTGCACGGGTTCGCCCTCGGTTTCTGCGCCGTCGCCATCGGTGGTTTCACGGTGCTCCAGGTGATCGCCGGCCGCACCCACGCCCGTGTCGAACTGACCGGCACCACCCTGCATCAGGGCGTCGAGTCCGTGCCGCTGACCGAGATCGCCGCCGTGCTGCCCACCGATGACGACGACGCCGCCGAAGGCCGGGCGCTCGGCGCGCTCAGCGGCGTGCCCCGGCGCCGTCGCGGCATCGGGTTGCGCCTGGTGGACGGCCGGATCGTGCAGGCGTGGGCGATCGACCACGCCGGGCTGCGCGCCGCGCTGGGCTCGGCCCTGGCAGGATCGCAAGGATGAAACGCTGGATCGCCACGGCGCTGTTCGAGCTCGGCCTCGCCGTGATCTGCCTGGCCGGAGCGGTCTACAGCTGGCGCCACGCACGACGGGTGACCGGCTTCGTCACCTCCGACGAGCATCCGGGGTTCGAGGCCGTCCGCTATGTGCCGCCGCTGCTGCTGCTCGCCAGCGCGCTGGTCATCGTCGCGGGGCTGCTGGTGATCGACGCCGTCGCCCGGATCGCGACCCGATCTGTAGCACTGCGGTCCGTCGAACCGATGTCTTGAGTGAAGCCGAATCCCGATGCGCGCGTTGGGGTTCGGGACATATCTCGACCGCTCGCCTCGGCGGGCAAACATGGAGGACCACCGATGACCAAGCTCACCGCGGGATTCTGTACGGCCGCCGCGGCCGTGGCGGCGATCGCCCTGGCAGCGGCACCCGCCCAGGCCGCAGGCCTGCCCCTGACCCCCATGGTCGCCGAGCCGGCCGCCGGTGGCTTCGCCCCGGAGACCGGCTCGAGCGGCATCTACAACAGCATCATGTGCCAGCTGCACACGATCTCGGCCGACGTCCCCTGCATGTACACCTAACCGGCCCACTGCTGGTAGACGTCGACGACGCGGCCTCCGCGCGTGCCCGGCGCGTTCAGGAACACGGTGACGGTGCCGTCGGGATGACTCGCCGCCTCCGTCACCACCTGGCGCAGGGTGGCGCGGATACCGCCGTCGGCGTCGCGGTAGAGCGTGGTGTCCCCGTGCAGGCCCGCGCCGATCCGGTTGGCCGGGACGAACATCGCGGTGAGCGCCGGGACCGGACCCGCGCCGAGCGCGACGGTCTCCTCGTGGTCGAGCTGGGCGCCGATCCGATCCGGGTGGACCTGCGGTGCGAAGGCGGTGGCCGTGCCCGCGCCGAGGACCACTCCGGCCGCGACGAACCCCGTACACAGGGCAGCCCGCGGGAAACACAGTGCAGTGCTGGTGACGCCGAAACGCATGAAACACCCTTCCGCTGATAGCTGATGTCTACCGCTCGGTGCTCGAGCAGCCCGCAGCGTAGCCGCAGGCCAGCGCACCCGGATCCAAATGATCTCCGCGCAGGGGCGGCGTGTCGGGCGTGTCGCCGGTGGGTCGCTGCGGTCTGGGTCACTGTGCTCCACCCTGTCGTCCGGCGCGCCGAGGCGAGCTGAGAGACTGGAATCCGTGAGTTCTTCTCCGCGCGCGGCCGAGGCCAGTCCGTCGCAGGTACCGATGTCCGCTCAGCTCTTCGAGCGGGCCGCTTCGGTGATCCCGGGTGGGGTCAACTCCCCGGTCCGTGCGTTCAATTCGGTCGGCGGAACTCCGCGGTTCATCGCCTCGGCGAACGGCTACACCCTCGTCGACGCCGACGGCAACGAATACGTCGATCTGGTCTGCTCCTGGGGTCCGATGATCCTGGGCCACGCGCACCCCGCCGTCGTCGAAGCGGTGCAGCGGGCCGCCACCGGCGGACTGTCGTTCGGCGCGCCCACCGAGGCCGAGATCGAACTGGCCGAGGCCATCGCCGCGCGGGTCGAGCCGGTCGAGCGGGTCCGGTTGGTCAACTCCGGCACCGAGGCCACCATGAGCGCGGTGCGGCTGGCCCGCGGCTTCACCGGCCGGTCCAAGATCATCAAGTTCGCCGGCTGCTACCACGGCCACGTCGACGCGCTGCTGGCCGACGCGGGCTCGGGCGTCGCCACGCTCGGGCTGCCGACCTCGCCCGGCGTCACCGGCGCCCAGGCCGCCGACACCATCGTGCTGCCCTATAACGACCTGACCGCCGTCGCTGCCGCGTTCGAGGCCAACCCAGGCCGGATCGCGTGCGTCATCACCGAGGCCGCCGCGGGCAACATGGGCGCGGTCGCGCCGCTGCCCGGCTTCAACGAGGGCCTGCGCACCCTGGCGCACGACAACGGCGCGCTGCTGATCATGGACGAGGTCATGACCGGCTTCCGGGTCAGTGCCGCGGGCTGGTACGGCCGCGAGGGCGTCGCCGGTGACCTCTACACCTTCGGCAAGGTGATGAGCGGCGGCCTGCCCGCCGCCGCGTTCGGCGGTCGCGCCGAGATCATGAACAACCTCGCTCCGCTCGGCCCGGTCTATCAGGCGGGCACGCTCTCCGGTAACCCCGTCGCCGTCGCGGCCGGCCTGGCGACGCTGCGCGCCGCCGACGCTGAGGTGTACGCGGCCCTGGATCGCAACGCCGATCGGCTCGGCGGTCTGTTCGCGAAAGCCCTGACCGAGGCCGGGGTCGAGCATCAAGTGCAGTTCGCAGGCAATATGGTGAGCGTGTTCTTCGCCGACCGCCCGGTGACCGACTACGCCGCCGCCAAGGCGAGCCAGACCTGGCGTTACCCAGCCTTCTTCCACGCTCTGCTCGACGCGGGCGTGTACGCGCCGCCGAGCGCGTTCGAGGCATGGTTCGTCTCCGCGGCGCTCGACGAGGACGCGTTCGACCGTATCGCCGCCGCTCTGCCCGCCGCCGCCCTCGCGGCCGCGGCCGCAACCCCCGAAGGATCCCCAGCGTGAGCTCCGACCAGCCCGACGCAGAATTCACCACTCCGGTCGACGGTGACGAGGCGCCGCATCCCGCGCCCGCCGCCGCGCCGCCCGGCCTCGACGACGACCCCGCGACGGTGGAAACCATCGTCCACGTGCTGCGCCACGGCGAGGTGCACAATCCGAACGGCATCCTCTACGGTCGCCTGCCCGGCTTCAGCCTCTCGGTGACCGGCCGATCGCAGGCCGGGGCCGTCGCGCGCTCGCTGGCCGACCACGACGTCTCCCTGGTGATCGCCTCCCCGCTGCAACGCGCCCAGGAGACGGCGGCCCCGATCGCGGCCGCCCACGACGTCATCGTGCGCACCGACGAGAACCTGATCGAGGCGGGCAACACCTTCGAGGGCCTGCGGGTGTCCGTCGGCGACGGCGCGCTGCGCAAGCCCCGGCACTGGTGGAAGCTGCGCGACCCGTTCACCCCGTCCTGGGGCGAGCCGTATCTGCAGATCGCGCATCGCATGCTGGCCGCGGTCAACAAGGCCCGCGTCGAGGGCGCCGGTCACGAGGTGGTGCTGGTCTCGCATCAGCTGCCCGTGTGGACGCTGCGCCGGTTCCTGCAGGGCCAGCGTCTGTGGCACGACCCGCGCAACCGGCAGTGCTCGCTCGCCTCGCTGACCTCGCTGGTCTACCACGGGGATACCCTGGTGGACATCGTGTACTCCGAACCAGCGGGCGCCTCCGACCCTTCGGTTCACGGCGCATGACACGCTCCACCGCGTCGGTCCCCGCCCGCAGCCACCGGCTGCGGGCGATCACTGCCGTCCTGTCCGCGCTGTTCGTGATCGTCGCGGCCGCCGGCTGTTCGACAGGTACCGATGCGGTGGCCACCGGGGGCGGCACCTTCGAATTCGTCTCGCCCGGTGGTAGAACCGATATCTACTACGATCCGCCCGCGACGCGCGGAACGATCGGCAAGCTCTCGGGGCCCGATCTGATGAACGAGGGAAAGACCGTCTCGGTCGACGATTTCCCGAACCAGATCGTGGTCGTGAATCTGTGGGGACAGTGGTGTGGCCCGTGCCGCGCCGAGTCGCCCGCGCTCGAAAAGGTCTTCGCGGCGACCAAGGACAAGGGCGTCGCGTTTCTGGGCATCAATGTCCGCGATCACCAGCGGGACAAAGCCCAGGACTTCGTAGTGGACAACAAGATCGAATACCCGTCCATCTACGACCCGTCGATGCGAACCTTGCTCGCGCTCGGCGGAAACTTTCCCACCAGTGTCATTCCGACCACGTTGATCCTGGATCGTCAGCACCGGGTCGCCGCGGTCTTCCTTCGCTCGCTATTGGCAGAAGATCTGCAGCCCGTGGTCGAGCGCATCGCCGCCGAGGAGAAGCAGTGAGCCGTCGTCGTCCCGGAAATCTGACCGCGTGTCGCCCCCGTCAGGGCGCGCGCCGCATGGGAGCGGGGTGGACCGTCGACGATCGTTGGGCGGGCATCGCGACCGTCCCGCGCAGCGTCGCCGGCGCGGGCCTGTTCGATTTCGGCCCGGTCGAACCGGCCGAGACCGAGCGCACCCTGTCGTTGCCCCGCGACGAGCAGCGTGACGAGGACACCAGCGAGTGATGGTGCTCGCCGCAGTCGGGGATTCCTTCCAGCAGACGGCGGCATCGGGTCCGTTGCTGTTGGCGTTGGGTGCCTGCCTGCTCGCGGGCCTGGTGTCGTTCGCTTCACCGTGTGTCGTGCCGTTGGTGCCGGGGTACCTGTCCTATCTGGCCGGACTGGTCGGCGCCGAGGCGCCACCGGCCAGTGCCGCGCAGGTGGGCACGCTCACCGCGCAGCGCCGTAGCGCCAAGCTGCGGGTGGCCGGTGCCGCCGGACTGTTCGTCGCCGGGTTCACGGTGGTGTTCGTGCTGGCCACGGCCACCGTGTTCGGCGTGATCCAGACCCTCAACGTCAACCGGGAGTTGCTGCAGCGCATCGGCGGTGTGGTGACCATCCTGATGGGTCTGGTCTTCATCGGCCTGGTGCCCGCGCTCCAGCGCGACACCAGGATGGAACCGCGCAGGTTCACCAGCATCGTCGGCGCGCCCCTGCTGGGCGGGGTGTTCGCGCTGGGCTGGACGCCGTGCCTCGGGCCGACACTGTCGGGCGTGATGGCGGTGTCCGCGGGCACCGAGGGCACCACCGCGGCGCGCGGTGTCGTGCTGATCGTGGCGTACTGCCTCGGGCTCGGGCTGCCGTTCGTCGTGCTGGCGTTCGGGTCGGCCGGCGCGCTGCGTGGGGTGGGATGGTTGCGGCGCAACTCGCGCACCATTCAGGTAATCGGGGGTGTTCTGCTCGTCGCCGTCGGCGTCGCGCTGGTCACGGGGGCATGGGATCAGTTCGTCGGCTGGGTGCGTGACGGGTTCGTCTCCGAGGTGACTCTCCCGATCTGATGACTGACACACTGACTCCGCCGACCACCCCCAACCCGCCCGTCCGGCAGTCCCTGCCCGGCCGTGCCTGGGCCCTGGTCCGCAATACCTGGCGCGGCCTCACCAGCATGCGCACCGCCCTGGTGCTGCTGTTCCTGCTGGCCCTGGCCGCCATTCCCGGCGCCCTGCTGCCCCAGCGCAGCCTGAACACGCAGAAGGTCGAGCAGTACATCGCCGACCGGCCGACGCTGGGTCCGTGGATGGACCGGTTCGAGCTGTTCGACGTGTTCGGCAGCTTCTGGTTCACCGCCATCTACGTGCTGCTGTTCATCTCGCTGGTCGGCTGCATCCTGCCGCGCTGCTGGGACCACTACCGGGCCTTGCGCACCCCGCCGGTGCCGACGCCGCGCAATCTGGGCCGGCTGCCGCACCACTTCAGCGAGACCGTCGACCGCGACGCCGACGCCGTCGTCGAGCAGGCGCGTGGGCAGCTGCGCGGCTGGCGCACCGAGGTGCGGCCGGGCAAGCGCGACGGCGAGGTCACGCTGTCGGCCGAGAAGGGCTACCTGCGCGAGTTCGGCAACCTGGTCTTCCACCTGTCGCTGGTGGGGCTGCTCGCCTCGATCGCGCTGGGCAAGCTGTTCGGTTACGAGGGCAACGTCATCGTGATCGCCGACAACGGCGCCGGCTTCTGCACCACCTCGCCTGCGGTGTTCGACTCCTTCCGCGCGGGCAATGTCAACGACGGCACCGGGATGACCCCGCTGTGCGTGCGGGTCAAGGACTTCAAGGCCGACTACCTGCCCACCGGCCAGGCCGAGATGTTCACCTCGAACGTCGAGTACCAGGCGGGCGAAGACCTGAGCACCGATACCTGGCGCTCCACCGAGCTGCGGGTGAACCATCCGCTGCGCGTCGCCGGTGACCGCGTCTACCTGCAGGGTCACGGTTTCGCGCCGACGTTCACCGTCACCTTCCCGAACGGGCAGACCCGCACCGAGACCATCCAGTGGCGCCCCGACGACGCCAGGACCTTCCTGTCCAGCGGCGTCCTGCGGATCGACCCGCCCGGCGGCATGTACGCCACCGACGAGGAGCGCCGGCAGAACCAGATCGCCATCGAGGGCCTGTTCGCCCCGACGGCGCTGTTCCACGGCAGCCTGCTCACCTCGTCGTTCCCGACGATGGACGATCCGGCCGTCGCCGTCGACATCTACCGCGGCAACACCGGCCTGGACACCGGCCGCTCGCAGTCGCTGTTCTCGCTGGACCCGGAGATGATCAAGCAGGGTCGGCTCACCAAGGAGGCGCGGGTCAACCTGCGACCGGGCGAGTCGACCACGCTGCCCAGCGGCGCGAAGGTCACCTTCGACGGCGCGAAGGAATTCGTGAACCTCCAGGTCTCGCACGATCCGGCCCAGCAATGGGTGCTGGTAAGCGCGCTGACGATGATGGCGGGCCTGCTGGTGTCGCTGCTGGTCAAGCGGCGCCGAATCTGGATCCGGGCGTACCCCGCCGAGAGCGGGGCAGGTACCGTGGATCAACGACGGACCGTAGTAGAAATGGGCGGTCTGGCCAGAAGCGATCAGGCGGGCTGGGGCGGCGAATTCGACCGGCTGCGCGCGCGGGTACTGGACGCGGAAACGGAGAACTGATGCCGATCGACGAAACGGTGGCGCGCTACAGCGACTTCGCCTTCATGTCGGCCATGGCGATCTACGCCCTGGCGCTGGTGCTGTTGCTGGTGCAGTACGCCTCGGCGCGCGCCAACAAGGTCGCGGAGCGCGAGCTGGTCACCGCGGGCGCGCCCGTCGACCCGTCGCTGCCCGGCCGGATCGAGACCCCGGCCGCCAAGCCGACCTCCGAGCGCCTCGGCAACATGGCGTTCGCGGTACTGCTCGTCGGCGCGCTGCTGCACGTCGGCTCGATCGTGCTGCGCGGCTTCGCCACCCACCGCTTCCCGCTCGGCAACATGTACGAGTTCACCACCATGGCCACCGCGGCCGCCGTGGTGATCGGCCTGTACTTCCTGCGTGACCAGCGTTACCGGTCCATGTGGGTCTTCCTGCTGGTCCCCGTGCTGATCCTGATGTTCCTGGCCGGCACCGTCCTCTACGCCGACGCCGCGCCCGTCGTCCCCGCGCTGCGTTCGTTCTGGCTGCCGATCCACGTCACCATCGTCAGCATCGGCAGCGGCGTCTTCCTGGTCTCCGGCGTCGCCAGCCTGCTCTACCTCTACCGCATGCGCCAGCCCGCGGGCGCGGAGTCGAACTCGATCTTCGGCACCATCGCCCGCCGCCTCCCCGACGCCCGCACCCTCGACCAGCTCGCCTACAAGACCACCATCATCGGCTTCCCCCTCTTCGGCGCCGGCGTCATCCTCGGCGCCATCTGGGCTGAAGCCGCCTGGGGCCGCTTCTGGGGCTGGGACCCCAAGGAAACCTGCTCCTTCATCGCCTGGGTCCTCTACGCCGCCTACCTCCACGCCCGAGCCACCTCCGGCTGGCGCGACACCAAGGCCGCCTGGATCAACATCGCCGGCTTCGTCGCGATGCTGTTCAACCTCTTCATCATCAACATGGTGATCTCGGGTCTGCACAGCTACGCCGGACTGAGCTGAGCGGCGCGGCCCTGGTCCGGGGAGCGCGATAACCGGTCTCTCAGGTCGGCCCGACGTGGTCGGCGGACGTGAGGAACGGGGCGAACGCGGTCGCTACCGCTGTCGCCGACGTAGGCTGCGTTCGTGTTCGTCAAGGCTTTTCGATCCTTCGCCGGCCCCCTGTGCGCCGCGGTCTTGGCCACGATCGCTCTCGGCGTGACGCTACATATCGGCTGGGTCTTCACGGAGTTCTGGATTCTCGCCTTCCCGCTGCTGCTGGGCGTGTTCGTGATCGTCCTGGCCTGCTTCGCGTTCGTGCTGTTTCTGGCCAGCCGCGATACGCGACCGTGGCCGCTGGTGGCAACCGCGGTACTCGCACTGATCGGGGTCGGCGGGTCGCTTTTTCTCTTCTTCAACCCGAAAGCTGCCGCATGGACCAGGTTTTGGGTCGAACGGCCGGCCTTCGCCGCTGTCGCAGCGATGGAGCTGCCGGAGCTTCGCAGCATCGACTACTACGGTGTCGACCTGCCACGGCATCTGTGTTTTGTTTCGGTGAACTGCAAGGTGGCAGTGATCGGCACCAGTAATGGCCAGCCGGTCCGGTTCGTACCCACCTACATCGGGATCCCCGACGACGCGCACGGCTACGCGCATTTCGTCGGAACACCCGAGCCCGGACCGTACGACGGGTTCGGCGAACCTGTCTGCCCGACGATGGAACTGGGCGGCGGTTGGTGGTGGCTCGACTTCTGCGGGTTCGGTACACAGTGAGGATGCTGTGCCGCCTGGTCGGCTTGTCCGTACAGTCGGCGCATGGCCTTGGAGTTCTACGCGCAACCGGCTCCGCCGTTGCGGCTCACGACGAGCTGCACGGTCTTCGGAGGCGTTGTGCGACTCGTCATGATGGGGAAGTTCTTTCAGTCCGCCCGGGCAGCGGCTGACGAGTTCGGTGGTTTCCTCCCGGACGTCCCACCGCTGTCCGAGGGCGCGCCCGAACCGCGAGTGTGGGCTGAAGGGTGGTGGATGAGCACCGCGTCCGCCCCCGCGAGTGGATTCCCGTCGGGAGTCGAGTACGTCCGTGCGACATACCTTCCTGATCCACGCGCCGGTGGTACCGCGCGATGGCTCTACCTCGGCGGTGCCGCGCATGTGGGCAAAGAGATCACCATCGGCTACCGGGTGACCGTTCAGGCCGTGTAGCGGCGGTCACGTGGTCGTCGATGCCCGGAGACGACGATGCCCGGAGGCTCAGGTGAGCGTCCGGGCATCGGTCGAGCGATCGGGATCAGCAGTAGTAGCAGATCTTGTTGGCCGGGAGTTCGACGTGGCAGTTGAGGCAGACGGGCTTGCGGACCGGTTCCGGCTTGGGGACGGTGACGCTGCGGCGTGAGGACGTCGAGGTGCGCTTGGGCTTGGCGGCGGCTTCGGCCGCTTCGGCGGCGGCGAGGTCCTGGGAGGTCTGCTGGCGCAGGGCCGCGACCTTCGGGGGGAGGGTGGGGAGGCCGCCGTCGGCGGGGAGATCGGTGGCGTAGTGCTGGTAGCACTGCCACCGGGCTGCGGCGGCGTGCATCTCGAGGTCGTCGGGGATGGGCAGGCCCGCGAGTTCGAGGATGTAGCGGTAGCCGGTGCCCACGGTCTGGTTCTTGCGCACGCACAGCGCGCTCAGCGGCGGCTCGTTGTTCTTGTGACAGTGCTCGGCGACCTTGTCCAGCACGACGGGCAGCCAGTGCTGCCACTTCACCTGCGTGCGGATCCCGGATTCCTCCTGAACCAGCTCCGCCAACTCGGTGTTGACGATGAAGTTGTTGAACCTGGTCGCGGTGTCGGCGAGGACCTCGTGTGCGGCGCGAGTCCACGCCGACCGTGCCTCGGTGAACGTCACGGCGCTGCCGTCGGCCGCGCGCCAAGTGGTCGGAATGGAACTCTGCTGCACATCGATCACCGGAATACGTTATCTACCCGGGTTTTTCGCGGTGCATCGGGGGGTATGTGGGTAAGCTCACGCGCGCGCGAACTACAGGTCGGACTGGCCGGAATCGTCGCGGTGCTGCTTGCCGAGGCGCCAGAGGAATTCCGGGTCGTCGTCGGGGCCGAGAATCGGTCGCCGCGACGGTGGGCCGGAACTCGGTCCTGCCTTCTCGGGGCCGAACGCCTTCCAGCACAACACCGCGACGGCCACGATCGCGATGAGTGCCAACACGTACGTCACGTCGCTCACCTCCTGCTATCGAGGGTAGCCGTGTCCGCGCCGTGTGCACATCCGTAACGGAAGGGAAATTCCCGGCAAACGCGAGCCCGGGTGGACTCGCGTCGGCCGGTCGGGTCAGCGGGGTGCTGCCTCGGTGGTGAGCGATTTCAGCAACTGCAGAACCTCGGACTCGCGGAATCGGCGATGCCCGCCCGGCGTGCGCAGCGAACCGAGCCTGCCCGCATGGGCCCACCGGGTGACGGTCTTGGGGTCTACGTGGAACATTGCGGCTACTTGGCCTGGTGTCAGCAGAGTGTCCTGGCCGCCGACGGTGATCGCAGTCATAGCTAACCTCTCCGTTCTCGACAGTTCCCTCATCAGATGGCGTCATCGTCGCACTGCGACCCCCACGTAGTCGAACCACCTACTGTTGGTAAAGGGGAAGTAATAGACAAAAGCCGCGAACGGGGCTGCGCCGAGCCTGGCCGTCGTGGGGTCGGGCCCGCCTTCGGCCGTGCGCGGGTCTGTTGACGGCTTCACCGGCGGCGCGCATAAGCTGGTGGCGTGAGTGAAGCAACTGGTCAGCAAGGTTCTGGCGCGGGGAAGCGGCTGGTCCGCAATCTGGCCCTCTACACGCTGGCCCGGCTCGGGCTCGTCGTGCTGATCGCCGCGGTGATCATCGGCGTCGCCAAGCTCATCGGCGTCGAGGTGCCGATCATCGTGGCCGCGCTGTTCGCGCTGATCGTCGCGATGCCGCTCTCGCTCACCCTCTTCAAGAAGCTGCGCACGAAGGTCAACGAGGACATCGCCGTCGTCGACGCGCGCCGCCGCCAGGACAAGGCGCAGCTGCGGGCCCGGTTGCGAGGTGACGACGACGGGTCGGCCGCGTGAAATACCTCGACCGCAGCGCCCCGCGTGACTGGGTCGACAACGCCGTCCGGCTGATCGACGCCGACTCCCAGCGCTCGGCCGACACCCACCTGCTGCGGTATCCGCTGCCTGCCGCCTGGCCGGTGCAGCTGTACCTCAAGGACGAGTCCACCCACATCACCGGCAGCCTCAAGCACCGGCTGGCGCGCTCGCTGTTCCTGTACGCGATCTGCAACGGCTGGGTCACCGAGGGCACCACGGTGGTGGAGGCGTCGTCGGGGTCGACGGCGGTCAGCGAGGCCTACTTCGCGAAGCTGCTCGGCCTGGATTTCGTCGCGGTCATGCCGGCGAGCACGTCGCCGCAGAAGATCGCGCTGATCGAAGCCCAGGGCGGGCGATGTCATTTCGTCGAGCGGGCGCCGGAGATGTACACCGAGGCCAAGCGCCTGGCTGCCGAGACCGGCGGGCATTTCATGGACCAGTTCACCCATGCCGAGCGCGCGACCGACTGGCGCGGCAACAACAACATCGCCGAATCCATCTTCCAGCAGCTGGCGCTGGAGACCAATCCGATCCCGGAGTGGATCGTGGTCGGCGCGGGCACCGGCGGTACCAGCGCCACGATCGGCCGCTACATCCGTTATCGCAGGCACGCGACCAGGCTGGCCGTGGTCGACCCCGAGCATTCGGCGTTCTTCGGTGGCTACGAGACCGGTGACGCGGGCTACGAGACCGGGATGCCGTCGCGGATCGAGGGCATCGGCAGGCCGCGGGTCGAGCCGTCCTTCATCGGGCAGGTCGTCGACCGGATGATCCTGGTTCCGGACGCGGCCTCGGTCGCCACGGCGCGCCACGCCAGCACGGTGCTGGGCAGGCGGGTCGGTGGTTCGACGGGGACGAACCTGTGGGGTGCCTTCCATCTGGTATCGGAGCTGCTCGCCGCGGGCCGTAGCGGCAGCGTCGTGACGCTGCTGTGCGACGGCGGCGACCGCTACGCCGGTACCTATTTCGACGACGCCTGGCTCGACGCCCAGAATCTCGACCTGGCCGGACCCACCGCCGTCCTCACCGAATTCGCCGCTACGGGGCGCTGGCACGGCTGATCGGTGAAACCTGACCGGAGGTGTCAGGTTTCACTGTCAGGATCAGTGTCCATGACGACCCGCTACTACACCGCTACCAGCCTCGACGGTTACATCGCCGATCCCGACAACTCGCTGGATTGGCTGATGGCCGTCCCCGACGCCGACAACGCGACCGGCGATGTCAGCGAATTCCTGCTCGGCGTCGGTGCGATGTGTCTCGGCGCGACGACCTATGAGTGGATGGTGGCCAACGAGCCGCCCGAAGTGTGGCACGAGAACTACGGCGACCGCCCGACCTGGGTGTTCACCCATCGTGAGCTGCCCGAGCTGCCCGGTGCGAATGTGCGTTTCGTCGCGAGCGAGGTCGGGCCGGTGCACGCGGAGATGGTCGCCGCCGCCGACGGCCGCGACATCTGGATCATCGGCGGCGGTGATCTCGCCGGACAGTTCGCCGATGCCGGACTGCTCGACGAGGTGATCGTCGGCGTCGCGCCGGTGACCCTCGGCGGCGGCGCCCCGTTGCTGCCGCGCCGCCTGCTGTCCGATCGGCTGCGGCTGGTCGAGGTCGCCCAGCTGGGCCAGTTCGCGAAGCTGGTGTACCGGGTGAGCTGACCGTGTTGTCAATTTTTGTTGACACCGCGTGGAACGTCAATCAAAATTGACGACATGACCGATGCAACAACGCTCGCCTCGGCGGCGGGCAATCCCGATCCGGCGGTCGGCCTGCGCGCGGTACTCGCCCTGCGCAGGCTGGCCGACCGGCTCGAAGCCATCCAGGTGGCCAATGCCAGGGCCAACGGCTGGTCGTGGCAGGCGATTGCCGAAGCGCTCGAGGTCAGCAAGCAGGCGGTGCATCAGAAACACAACCGGAAGGGCGGTACCCGCTGATGTTCGAGAAGTTCAGCCGACAGGCCAGGGTGGCGGTAGTGAGCGCCCAGGACGACGCCAAGGACCTGGGCGCGAAGCAGATCGGACCCGAGCACGTGCTGCTCGGTGTGATCACCCACGCCGAGCCGGGCCTGCGGGCGGTGCTCGACGCGCGGGGCATCACCGCCGACGGGGTGCGCACCGCTCTCGCCGCCCGGACGAGCGCGCCGCCGCTGGGCGCCGACGACGCCGAAGCCCTGCGCTCGATCGGCATCGACCTCGACGCCGTGCGGGCCAGCGTCACCGAGAACTTCGGCCCCGAGGCCTGGGACCGGGCCGAACCCGAGGTCCGTCGCGGCGTCTTCGGCCGGTTGCTGGGCGCCGGGCACATCCCGTTCGCCGGGCCGGCCAAGAAGTCGCTCGAACTCGCTCTGCGCGAGGCGATCCACCGCAGGGAGCGCGAGATCTCCACCGCCTACCTGCTGCTCGGGATCCTGCGCGGCGCCGACCCGGCCACCACCGACCTGCTCGGCGGCCGCGACGGGGCCGCCGACTTGCGTGCCGACGTCTACGGAATGCTCGACCGCGCAGCGTGAATTCTGCGTCGGGTGTGTGTCAGACCCGCCGCAATGTCCGTTTCCGGGCCTAGCATGGCTCTATGCAGCTAGCCATTCGATTGGTCATCAACGCCATTGCCATCTGGGCCGCGGCGGCGTGGATCGACAAGATCGACATCCTGGTCCCGGCCGATTCGGGGAACTGGGGCAAAGCCCTGGTGATCCTGATCGTCGCGGCGGTGTTCACCGCGGTGAACGCCGTCATCAAGCCGATCGTGAAGCTCCTGTCCCTGCCGTTCGTGATCCTCACGCTCGGCCTGTTCCTGCTGCTGGTGAACGCGGGCATGCTCTGGCTCACCGCGAAGATCACCGAACTGTCCGACTACGGTCTGCGGGTCGACGGTTTCTGGGCGGCGTTCTGGGGCGGTGTGATCATCTCGCTGGTCAACTGGGCGCTCGGCATCCTCGTCCCGGACGGCGACGACTAACCGAGTCCGACGGCCAGCGCGCTCAGTGCCGACCAGACCAGCAGCGCCAGCCCGGAATCGCGCAGGGCGGGAATCAGTTCCAGCCCACCCTTGCCGGTGCGCACCGGGGCATTGGCACGGATCGCCAGCGGCAACGCCAGCAGTCCGGCCAGTGCCCACGGGGTGCGGGCCACCAGGGCCAGGCTGATCACGAACGGCGCGACCAGCAGCATCAGGTGCAGCGTGCGGGTGCGCGCGTCGCCGAGTTTCACCGCGAGGGTGACCTTCCCGGCCTCGGTGTCGGTGGGGATGTCGCGCAGATTGTTGGCGACCAGCACCGCACTGGAGAACGCGCCGACGCCGATCGCCAGCAGCAGTCCCACCCAGTCCACGCGCAGCGCCTGTACGTACTGGGTGCCCAGCACCGCGATCAGGCCGAAGAACACGAACACGGCGATCTCACCGAAACCGCTGTAGCCGTAGGGCTTGCTGCCGCCGGTGTAGAACCAGGCGCCGGCCAGACAGACGGCGCCGAGTACGACCAGCCACCAGGCGGTCGTCACGGCCAGCACCAGACCAGCGACCGCGCCGATCGCCAGGCTGAGGATCGCGGCATTGCGGACGGCGGTGGGGGAGGCCAGTTTCGAGCCGACCAGCCGCAGCGGACCGACCCGCACATCATCGGTGCCGCGGATGCCGTCGGAGTAGTCGTTGGCGTAGTTCACGCCGACGATCAGCGCCAGCGAAACCAGCAGCGCCAGTATCGCTTTCCACCAGACGGCCCCGCCGATCGACGCGGCCGCGCCGGTGCCGGCGAGTACCGGCGCGATCGCGTTCGGCAGCGTCCGCGGCCGGGCGCCCTCGATCCATTCCGCTGCTGTAGCCATGGATCGAAGCCTAGCCCCGGCCGGTGTACTAGGCGGATTCGGCGATGGTCTTGAGCCGGGCCAGTCCCTTGTCGAAGTCCTTGCCGATCATGTTGTCGATCGGGAAGACCTTGCCGAGCACGCCCATCAGCCCGGAGTGGGTGCCGGTCATCCGCCAGGTCACCTCGGTGGCGGCACCGCGCGGCGTGAGGGTGAAGGTGACGAAGTTGGTGGCCTTGAACGGCTTCTCGAACGCCAGCTCGATGCCGATCTCGTGCGCGGCGTCGGCCTTGATCTCCATCGCGCCCGCGCCGGCCTTACGGTTGCCGCGCCAGGTGTAGCGGGCCCCGACACCCGACTCGGGGCCGGTATAGGTGCGTGCGAGCTGCGGATCGGCGTCCTCCCATGGCGACCACAGTCGCCACTGGCGGAAATCATCGATGAAACCGTGGATGCGTGCGGGTTCGGCGGCAATGGTCGTGCGCCGGGTCACCTCGAAGTCGCCCATGCGGGTCAGCCTAAGCCGGGCTACCGACAATTCCGCGGCGTGCGGGCGTGGTGTCGCGCCCGGGGCGGTCCCGCAGGGAACGCCGGCTCGTCGTCGCGCTCGCCTACGATGACTTGCGGCATGTCTGCACAGCATCTCGGCCCCGACGGGCCGCCTCCCACCGTCGCGGTGGCCGCGTCCCCCATCGTCGTGGGGGTGCTCGGCGTGATCGCGATCCGCCGCGACGACGCGACCTTGCTCGCGCTGCCCGGCGCGCGGGCGCGGCTGCTGCTGGCCGCCCTGGCCGTGCGCCCCGGCCGGGCCC
>NZ_LPNR01000060.1 GCF_019266065.1 Nocardia sp. MH4
GCCGCGACCCGCCGCTGCGCGGCGGGGCCCTCCTCGGGGTCGGGCCGTGGTGGCGGGGCAATGATCGGTGCGGTGCGGTGCGGTGCGGTGCCGGCGCGGGGCGGGGCGGGGCAGTGCGGCGCGGGCGGGGCGGTGGCAGTAGTCGGTGCGATGGCGGTGATCGGTGCGGCGGCGGGGGTGTGGTTCCTGCGATCGGCGCGGCGGCGTTCGCCCGTGTCGGTGGTGGTCCCTACACTCATTCGGGTGAGTTCACCGACGACTGCTCAGGCATCGACAACGACCACCGTCTCCGGGAGTGAGCGGCCGACGCTGCTGCTCCTGGACGGGCACTCGCTGGCCTACCGCGCGTTCTTCGCGCTACCGGCGGAGAACTTCAAGACCGTCACCGGGCAGACCACCAACGCGGTGTACGGCTTCACCTCGATGCTGATCAATCTGCTGCGCGACGAGAAGCCCAGCCACGTGGCCGCGGCATTCGACGTGTCCCGCAAGACCTTCCGTACCGAGGCGTACCCGGAATACAAGGCCAACCGCAGCGCGACGCCCGACGAGTTCCGCGGTCAGGTCGAACTCACCAAGGACGTGCTGGGCGCGCTGGGCATCCCGGTGATGGCGATCGACGGCTACGAGGCCGACGACGTGATCGCCACGCTCACCACCCAGGCCGTCGCCCAGGGCTACCGGGTCTTCATCGTCACCGGTGACCGCGACGCGATCCAGCTGGTCAACGACGACGTCACCGTGCTCTACCCACGCAAGGGCGTCTCCGACCTCACCCGCTTCACCCCGGCCGAGGTGGCGGCCAAGTACGGTCTGACTCCGGCCCAGTACCCCGACTACGCGGCGCTGCGCGGCGACCCCAGCGACAACCTGCCCGGCATCCCCGGCGTCGGCGAGAAGACCGCGGCCAAGTGGATCCGCGAGTACGGCGACCTGGCCACCCTGGTGGACAAGGTCGACCAGGTCAAGGGCAAGGTCGGCGACTCACTGCGCGCCAATCTGTCCAGTGTGGTGCTCAACCGCCAGCTCACCGAGATGGTGCGCGAGGTGCCGCTGCCCTACACCCCCGACCAGCTGGCCCAGGCGCCGTGGGACCGGGAGAAGATCCACCAGCTTTTCGACGACCTGGAATTCCGGGTGCTGCGCGACCGTCTGTTCGAAACCCTCGGCTCCGCCGAACCGGAGGCGGAGTCGGGCTTCGAGATCAGCGGCGCCGCCCTCGAGCAGGGCGCGGTCGCCGACTGGCTGGCCGAGCACGCGAAAGCCGGTGTCCGCCACGGTCTCTCGATCGTCGGCACCGGCACCCCGGTACACGGGGACGCCC
Organism: Nocardia sp. MH4; assembly: GCF_019266065.1. Classification (GTDB taxonomy): domain Bacteria; phylum Actinomycetota; class Actinomycetes; order Mycobacteriales; family Mycobacteriaceae; genus Nocardia; species Nocardia canadensis. Next base: position 1,325 of record NZ_LPNR01000060.1, read on the forward strand.
GCGCGCTGGCCATCGCGGCCGCCGACGGTGAGGGCGGCTATATCGACCTCACCGCGCTGAGTACCGAGGACGAGGCGGCCCTGGGCGCCTGGCTGGCCGACCCGGCCGTCCCCAAGGCGCTGCACGAGGCCAAGGCCGCCCAACACGCGTTGCGCGGGCGCGGCCTCACCCTGGCCGGGCTCACCAGCGACACCGCGCTGGCCGCCTACCTGGTCCGCCCGGGCCAGCGCAGCTTCAACCTCGACGACCTGTCCCTGCGCTACCTCAAGCGCGAACTGCGCGCCGAGACCGGCGACTCGGGCCAGCTCTCGCTGCTCGACGACGAGGACACCGTCGCCGCCGACATCGCCCGCGAGGAGATGCTGCGCGCCCGCGCGGTCGCCGACCTGGCCGAGGCCCTGGACCGGGAACTGGCCCAGATCGAGTCGACCGCGCTGCTGCACGAGATGGAACTGCCCTTGCTCGGCGTGCTCGGTACGCTCGAGGAGGCGGGCATCGCCGTCGACGTCGACCAGCTCGAATCGCTGCAGCGTCAGTTCGCCGACCGGGTCACCGAGGCGGCCAACTCCGCCTACGAGGTGATCGGCAAGCAGATCAATCTCGGCTCGCCCAAGCAGCTGCAGGTGGTGCTGTTCGACGAGCTCGACATGCCCAAGACCAAGCGCACCAAGACCGGTTACACCACCGACGCCGACGCGCTGGAGTCGCTGTTCGAGAAGACCGGCCACGCCTTCCTCGAGCACCTGCTCGCGCATCGCGACGCGACCAGGCTCAAGGTCACCGTGGACGGCCTGCTCAAGTCCGTCGCCGACGACGGACGCGTGCACACCACCTTCAACCAGACCATCGCCGCCACCGGCAGGCTCTCCTCGACCGAGCCGAACCTGCAGAACATCCCGATCCGCACCGACACCGGCCGCCAGATCCGCGACACCTTCGTCGTCGGTCCCGGCTACGCCGAGCTGATGACCGCCGACTACAGCCAGATCGAGATGCGCATCATGGCGCACCTGTCCGGCGACGCGGGCCTGATCGAGGCGTTCAACTCCGGCGAGGACCTGCACACCTTCGTGGCGTCGAAGGCCTTCGACATCCCGCTGTCGGAGGTGAACCCGGAGATGCGCCGCCGGATCAAGGCCATGTCCTACGGTCTGGCGTACGGCCTGAGCTCCTACGGCCTCTCGGCCCAGCTGAAGATCAGCACCGCCGAGGCCAAGGAGCAGATGGACGTCTACTTCGACCGCTTCGGCGGCATCCGCGATTACCTGTCGGAGGTCGTCGACGAGGCCCGTAAGGTCGGTTACACCCAGACCCTGTTCGGTCGTCGCCGCTATCTGCCCGACCTGGATTCCAGCAACCGCCAGCGCCGCGAGGCCGCCGAGCGGATGGCGCTCAACGCGCCGATCCAGGGCACCGCGGCCGACATCATCAAGGTCGCGATGATCAACGTGCAGACCGCGATTCGCGCGGCTGGCCTGCGCTCCCGGATGCTGTTGCAGATCCACGACGAACTCGTCTTCGAGGTCGCCGAGGGTGAGCGTGAAACGCTGGAAGCCCTTGCCCGGGAACAGATGTCGTCCGCTATCGAGCTCTCGGTTCCGCTGACGGTCTCGGTCGGCACCGGACGCAGCTGGGATTCGGCGGCGCACTGAACGCGGTCACCCGGCGCGGCGCCACGGCGAGGTGACGCGGTGGCGCCGCCGTGACCCGGTCGGCAGAATGACCGGATGCTGATTCGACCAGGGGGAGTCGCCGACGCGCCGGCCGTCGCCACCTTGCACGCCGCCAGCTGGCGGGTCGCCTATGCCGGGATGCTGCCCGCGGAGTATCTGGCGGGGCCGATGCCCGCCGACCTGGCCGCACGCTGGCGGACGATCCTGGTCGACGCGCTGACGCCGGGGTTGCTGGTGGCCGAGGACGACGGCGAGCTGGTGGGGTTCGTCTACCTGCGCCCGATGCCGGACGGGCGCGTGCTGCTGGACAACCTGCATGCCCGGCCGGGCCTGCTCGGACGGGGGATCGGTACGGCCCTGATCGAGGCGGGCCTGGCCTGGTCGGCGCGGGGGTTCCCCGATCGGCCGGTCTACCTGGAGGTACTGCGCGCCAACACCGCGGCGATCGCCTTCTACGAGCACCGCGGCTGGCAGCGCACCGACGCCGGGATCGCGCGGTTCGACGCCGGCTTCGCGGTGCCGGAATACGAGTACACCCGGCGACAGGTGGCGCCTTTGTCCAAGACGTCGCCGACCGCGCGGTCGTAGGGTGGTGAGGGTAGACCGAAGGAGTTGAGTGCCATGACCGGATTCGTCGCTACCGCCGATACCGAGATCACCGCCTCGCCCGACCGGGTCTGGGCCGTGCTGACCGACCCGGCGCAGATCCGCCGGTTCATGTTCGGGGCCGAGGTGTCGACCGACTGGCTGCCGGGCAGCCCGATCACCTGGACGGGTGAGTACGAGGGCACCGCGTACGAGGACAAAGGGGAGATCCTGGCCGTCGAGCCCGGCCGACTGCTGAAACTCACCCACTACAGCCCGCTCAGCGGCGCGCCCGACCGGCCCGAGAGCTATCACACGCTCACCTACGAGCTGACCGGCAGCGCGACAGGCACCCACCTGTCGCTGAGTCAGGACAACAACGCGAGCCCGGCCGAGGCCGAGCACTCCCGCGCGATGTGGGCCGGCCACGTCGACGGGATCAAGCAGGCCGCCGAGGGGGCGTAGTAGTCCGGGCCCGGCCGGAGATGCGTCCTCGGTTCGCGCGCGGGGTGTGGCAGCATCGGCGGTATGAGCGCCGATGTCATCGCGACCCCGCTGCCCGACTGCCCCGACATCACCCGCGCCTTCGCGGCGTCGTGGCCGGTGCGTCTCGGCGATACCGACGGGCAGGACCGGCTGCGGCTCGACGCGGTGGCCCGGTATCTGCAGGACATCGGGTTCGACCACCTCGACGCGGTCGAGGACGGGGACGCCCATCAGGCGTGGATCGTGCGGCGCACCGTGATCGATGTCTACGAGCCGATCGAGTTCGGTGACCGCGTGCAGCTACGCCGGTGGGCCGACGCGCTGTCGAATCGCTGGTGCGACATGCGGATTCAGCTCAAAGGCGAGCGCGGCGGGCACATCGAGGCCGCGGCGTTCCTCATCCACATCGACCCCGTGGCCGGACGGCCCGCCCGGATGAGTGACGCGTTCATGGCGCCCATGCTGGCCAGCACCACCGAGCACCGGCTGCGCTGGCGGGCCGCGCTGAGCGAACTCGACGACCTCGATGTCGAGGCGGTGCCGTTCCCGCTGCGGGTGACCGACGTGGACCGGCTGGGCCATGTCAACAACGCCGTCTACTGGGAAGCCGTGGAGGAGGCTCTCGCCGCGCACCCCGACCGGCACGAACTGCCGTACCGGGCGATCGTCGAGCACGTCGGCCCGGTGATGGCGGGCGACAAGGTGGTGCTGCGCACGAGTCCGCGTCCCGACGGGCTGCGTCTGCAGGTCGACGTCGACGGTTCGGCGCGGGCGCTGGCCGTGGTCGAGCGGTTGGCCGATGGCCGGAAACCGCTGGGGGACTAGCGAATACGGATCACTCGCCGCGAACGACGAGGGTGGCCGAGCCGCCGGTGAGGTCCACCCGATCCCGGGGCGGCGCGCCCTCCGACGGCGTCTCCCGGTGCATCAGGGTGCTCTGCCGCTGCTCGAACTCGTGCTGCTTGGATCCCTGGAACATCGCGGTCAGATGTTCGAACCCGGTCGCCGCCACCGCCGGGCCGGTGCGCTTGCGGGTCCAGGGAAGTATCCGGGTGCCGGTGAGCCGGTTGACGACCACTTCCACCAGCGCCAGCAGGACCAGCAGCGCCGCCAGCCCGGGGATCGTCATCGCGAAGACCGTACCCATGCGACCACGGTACCGGGCGCCGAGCGCGTACGCGCTGAGCTGCGGTGATGGTACTCACGAGTAGACACGTCGAGGCGAAAAGCAAGTTGCGGTTTCGCGACGATCGCCCTATTCTCGATTCCGTGCCGAATCCCGCCGACCGCTTTGCCGCGCTGCTAGTCGCTGACCGCGACCGCGCGGCCGCTGCTGCGCAGACCGCGCAGGCAGCCACACGGCAGATTCTTCTCGTAGTAACCCGCCGTAGCGGGGTCTGATTCGGACCGGCCCCCTCGCTGCGGGCTGATTTTCATTGTTCTGCTGGTCCCACCTGCCAACGAAGACGATCTTCGGGAAGACCTCACCTGCAATGACACTGCTGACACTGGACCGTGCCCTGTTCGACGCCGCCCCCAAGGGGCTGCGCGCCGAGACCATCGACCTGACTCCCGCCCAGTTCCTCGACCGGTACACCCGGATCGACGGACCGATCACTCTCGGCGAATTCACCTGTTCCGGAACGGATTTCACCGCAACCCTGGAATTCGCCGACCATCTGCGCACCGTCATCGCGGCCGGTAGCCCGGTCGCCGCCATGACCTCGGCGCTCTACGACGAGGGCTACCCCCTCGAGATCCTGCAGTTCCATCAGCGCCGCACCGCCGAGGGCATCGCCACCTTCGTGCAGTGCGAGTTCAACGGCAAGCGCGGCTGGGCCGCGGCCATGCGCGCCGATGCCGCCGAGTCGAGTGTCCGCGCCATGATCGCGGGGCTCAACCTGCTGGCCGGCTGAGCCGACGAGCACGTCCGGGTCCGTTCACCTCACCCGAGGTGAACGGACCCTTCGCGTACGCGGCGCCTATTCGGCGGGAGTGGACTGCTCGGCGATCTGCTTGCGCACCTCGTCCATGTCCAGGCCCTTCACCTGGGTCACCAGGTCCTCGAGCGCGGCGGGCGGCAGCGCGCCCGGCTGGGCGAACACGAGTACGCCCTCGCGGAAGGCCATGATGGTCGGGATGGACTGGATGTTCGCGGCGGCCGCGAGTCCCTGCTCGGCCTCGGTGTCGACCTTGCCGTAGACCACATCGGTGTGCTTGTCCGAGGAGGCCTCGTAGGTCGGTGCGAAGCTGCGGCACGGTCCGCACCAGGAAGCCCAGAAATCGACGAGGACCACGTCGTTTCCGGTGATTACTTCGTCGAAGTTCTGCTGGGTCAGCGTCTGGGTGGCCATGACGTCCCTTCCTTGTCGGTGTCCTCGGCTGTAACGCCGTGGCGTCCCTCTATCTTCCACCGGCCACGAGGCGCTCTTGGCGTGCCTCCCCGTCCCAGCGGCGAATGCCCACCACAACGGTGGAAAAGTCATGGTCGGTGGCCACCGCGCCGATCGCCGCGCCGAGCCGGTCCGGCGGCACCCGGCGGGCCAGCGTGACGTGTGGGGTCCAGGCGTTCGGCGCCATGGTCGCGGGGACGCCGGGACAGGGCGCCACCAGGTGGTGGACCCGGCGCTGGAGGGCGAGCAGGTCCTCGGTGACCACGACGGGTCGCACCAGGATCGGCCTGCGGGCCCCGAAGACCAGCAGCCCGCCCAGCGTGATCGGCAGCGGCCGGAACTCGATCTCGGCCAGCGCGTGGTCGATCCGGGGCCAGATCTCGCGCGCCACGGCGACGGTGACGTGCGGTCGATGGGTCGCGCCGCGGGGACTGCCGATCCCGGCCTCGGCCAGCACCGCCCACTGCCGCCGGACCTCGGCCTCGCCGTGTTCGTCCAGGAGCAACTCCACCGACTGCACCATGATCTGCAGAAAGTAGTCGCTCCCGCGTGTCCCCGTGGCCGACTCGGTCCGGTCAGGCGCGAGGATGGACGCGTGAACGGTGCGAAGGCGAGCCTGCGGCTCGGTGTGATCGACGGAGACGGAATCGGCCCCGAGGTGGTCGCCGCGACGCGAGCGGTCGTCGACGAGGCGATCGGTGCGGCCGGTCGCGGCCCGGTGGAGTGGGTGCCGCTGCTGATGGGCCACGACGCCATCGCGGCCTACGCCGACCCGCTGCCCGAGCAGACGCTGGTCGCGCTCGAGGACCTCGACGCGTGGATCCTCGGCCCGCACGACAACGCGTCCTATCCCACCGACATGCGGATCGCGCCCGGCGGTACCATCCGCAAACGGCTCGGCCTCTACGCCAACATCCGGCCCGCGGCCGCGTTCGCCGGGGTGCGGGCGAGCGCACCCGACATCGACCTGGTGATCGTGCGGGAGAACAGTGAGGGCTTCTACGCCGACCGCAACATGTTCGCCGGATCGGGGGAGTTCCGCCCCACCCCCGATGTGGCGATGGCGGTCGCGGTGATCACCCGGCAGGCGTGCGAGCGGATCGCGCACCAGGCGCTGCGGCTGGCCCAGGGCAGGCGCAAGCGGGTCACGGTGGTGCACAAGGCGAACGTGCTGCCGATGACGACGGGCCTGTTCCGCGACGTCTGCTACGAGGTGGCCGCGCGGTACCCGGACGTGCGGGTCGACGACGAGCACGTCGACGCGATGGCCGCGCACCTGGTGCGCACGCCCGGCGAGTACGACGTGATCGTCACCGAGAACCTGTTCGGCGACATCCTCTCCGACCTCGCGGGCGAGCTGGCCGGCTCGCTGGGCATGGCCGCCTCCCTGAACTGCTCCGACACCAAGGCGATGGCCCAGGCCGTGCACGGCGCCGCGCCCGGGCTGGCGGGGCGCAATCGCGCCAACCCGGCGGCGCTGCAATTGTCGGCGGCGATGTTGTTGCGGTGGTTGGCCGTTCGCGACGACGACCGCGCGCTGCACGACGCCGCCGAGCGAATCACCCGCGCCGTCGCGGCCACGCTGGCGGCCGGAATCGCGACCGCGGATCTGGGTGGCCTGGCTTCGACCAGCGAATTCACCGAGCAGGTCAGAGCGCGCGTGCACCGGAGGTGAAGGGACCCCTTTCACATTGGCTGATTAATCTTCGGTTACTGTCGCACCACGCTGTGTCCGGTTCGCATACATTGCCAAACAGGCGCTGACACGTGGCCGGCGTCGACGTGAAATGTGGAGGCTCCTTTGTCTGTTCGTATTGTTCTCGGCCGCAGCGCCGCGCGGCTGTTGTGTACCGCGGCCGCGGGTGCGCTGGTGTTGACCGGCTGTGCCGACAACACCGAGGGCGACACCGCCGAGGTGACCAAGGTTTCGGTGGAGAAGGTCGACGCGCTCGCCGCGGCCGTTCCCGACAAGGTGAAGCAGGCAGGCAAGCTGGTGGTCGGCGTCAACGTGCCGTACCAGCCGAACGAGTACAAGGACGCGAGCGGCAAGATCGTCGGCTTCGACGTCGACCTCCTCGACGCCGTGGCGACCACTCTCGGGCTGAAGGTCGACTACGTCGAATCCTCGTTCGAGAAGATCATTCCCGCGATTCAGGCCGGCACCTACGACGTGGGTATGTCCTCGATCACCGATTCGCGCGAACGCGAACAGCAGGTCGATTTCACGACCTATTTCTCCGCGGGCATCCAGTGGGCCCAGCAAACCGGTAAAGCCATCGATCCGAACAATGCGTGCGGCAAGAAAGTCGCCGTACAGTCCACTACGGTCGAGCACACCGACGAGATTCCCGCCAAGAGCGCCAAGTGCGTCGCCGAGGGCAAGCCGGCCATCGATATGAAGGCCTTCGACGAGCAGAGCGCCGCGACCAACGCGCTGGTGCTGGGCCAGGTCGACGCGATGTCGGCCGACTCCCCGGTGACCGCCTACGCGATCAAGCAGAGCGAGGGCAAGATCGAGGCCGCGGGCCCGCTGTTCGATTCCGCGCCCTACGGCTGGGCCGTGCAGAAGGGCTCGCCCCTGGCGGCGGCCCTGCAGAAGGCGCTGCAGCACCTGATCGACAACGGCAAGTACGGCGAGATCACCACGAACTGGGGTGTGCAGGACGGTCAGATCAAGACCTCGGTGATCAACGGCGCAGTGAGCTGACGTGACCGAGCGTAACGACACGGTGGAGGTGCCCGGACCGGGCGCCGAACCCGAACCGATCACGGCGGTCCCGCTGCGCAGGCCGGGTCGCTGGATCGCGGCGGCAATCATCCTGATCCTGGTGGGATTGTTCGTCTACGGCGCGGCCACGAACCCCGCCTACCGGTGGGACACCTACGGCAAGTACCTGTTCGACAGCCGGATCACCGCGGGTGCGCTGGTGACCCTGGAACTCACCGTGCTCGCCATGGCGATCGCGGTGGGTCTGGGCACCGTGCTGGCGGTGATGCGGCTGTCGCCGAACCCGGTGCTGCGGACCACCGCGTGGGTGTACCTGTGGATCTTCCGCGGCACCCCGGTCTTCGTGCAGTTGGTGTTCTGGGGCCTGGTGCCCTCGCTCTACAAGCAGATCGACCTCGGCGTGCCGTTCGGCCCGCAGTTCTTCCACCTGGACGTGCAGCATCTGCAGGCGGCGTTCCTGTTCGCGGTGATCGGCCTCGGTCTCAACGAGGCCGCCTACATGGCCGAGATCGTGCGCGCGGGCATCAACTCCGTGGGTGAGGGCCAGCGCGAGGCCTCGGTGGCGCTGGGCATGTCGTGGACGCAGACGATGCGCCGCACGGTGCTGCCCCAGGCGATGCGGGTGATCATCCCGCCCACCGGCAACGAGCTGATCGGCATGCTCAAAACCACCTCGCTGGTCACGGCCATCCCGCTCAGCACCGATCTGTTCGGCCGCGCGCGCGACATCTACGGCGTGAACTTCCAGCCGATCCCGCTGCTGCTCGTCTGTGCCACCTGGTACCTGGCGATCACCAGTGTCCTGATGGTCGGGCAGTACTACTTGGAGCGCTACTACTCGCGCGGTGCCACCCGGCAGCTGACGGCCAAGCAGCTCGAGGAACTGGCCACGGCGCAGGCGGCGGTGAAGGCGAAATGAGCGAATCAGCAGTGACGACGCCGCCGATGGTGCTCGCCGATCGGGTGTGCAAGAACTTCGGCGCGCTGAAGGTACTCAAGGGCGTCTCGCTGGAGGTGCCGCGCGGCAAGGTGCTGACCCTGGTCGGGCCCTCGGGTTCGGGCAAGTCGACCTTCCTGCGCTGCATCAACCACCTCGAGCAGGTGAACGCGGGCCGGCTCTACGTCGACGGTGATCTCGTCGGCTACCGGGAGAAGAACGGCAAGCTCTACGAGATGCATCCGCGCGACGCCGCGGTCCAGCGCCGCGACATCGGGATGGTGTTCCAGCACTTCAACCTGTTCCCGCACCGGACCGCCCTCGAGAACATCATCGAGGCGCCGACCCAGGTGCGCGGCCTCCGCAGAGCCGACGCGATCGCCAGGGCCGAGGAGCTCCTGGAGCGGGTCGGGCTGGCCGCCAAGCGCAACGCCTATCCGGCGCAGTTGTCGGGCGGTCAGCAGCAGCGGGTCGCCATCGCGCGGGCGCTGGCCATGGACCCCAAGTTGATGCTGTTCGACGAGCCCACCTCGGCGCTGGACCCCGAGCTGGTCGGCGAGGTGCTCACCGTCATGCGCGAACTCGCCGACTCCGGCATGACGATGATCGTGGTGACCCACGAGATGGGCTTCGCCCGCGAGGTCGCCGACGAGCTGGTGTTCATGGACGGCGGTGTGGTCGTCGAGTCGGGCCCGCCGCGCGAGCTGCTGGCCAACCCCCAGCACGAGCGCACCAAGGCTTTCCTGTCGCGCCTGCTCTGAGCTGCCGAAAGACCGACGGCCCCGCGGATATCCGCGGGGCCGTCGCTCATTCCTGGCGGTTCTTCAGCTGTTCCAGCGAGACCTGGGCCTGGGCGATGCGCCGGATGGCGGCCATGGCGGTGTCACCGAGGACGGTCAGCACCACGACGGCGTCGATGATGTCGTCGCGCCCGCCCGCGGCCAGCGCGGTCGCCACGTCGTTGTCGGCGATCACCCGCGCACCGTCGAAGTAGCTCGGCAGCGCGGTGGTGCCCCAGTCCTCGTAGCCCAGCTGGGCCAGCCGCACCAGGACCGAGGTGAGGATGTCGATCGGCCCGGGGCTCGGCTCGGCGTCCCAGCCACGACGGTCCATCTCCGCGCGCACGGTGGCCGCGGCGCGCTCCCATTCGGCGTCGGCGGCGGGCGGCGGTGGTGCGGTGATGCTGTCCTGCACCACGCCGAGCAGGCTGAACATGGGCAGGTCGGGGGAGTCGACGGCGGCGAGCACTTCGCCCACGGTGGCCACCGGCAGCCCGCCGACCTCGATCAGCGCGCGCACCAGCCGCAGCCTGCGCAGGTGCTGTTCGCCGTAGCTGGCCTGGTTGGGCCCGGTCCGCTCGCCCGGCGGGAGCAGGCCCTCACGCAGGTAGTACTTGATCGTCGCGAGCGCGATCCCGCTGCGCTCGCTCAACTCGGAGATCCGCACAGTTCACCTCTGCTTTCGGCCACCCCCTTGCTCACCCTGGATACAGCGGATAGTCTAACTATCCATAACGGATAGTGAAGCTATCTATCTCTGGGAGATTCGTCATGTCTGTCCTTTCGTCCCTCGACGCGCTGCCCCGCAGGCAGTCCGGACTCCACCGCCCCCTGCTCTACTTCGCCGCGATCAACGCGGTACTGGTCGTCGTCGGGCTGGTCGGGATGCTGGTCGACGACCGGGTGATCGCCGGGTCGACCGCCTGGTTCAAGCCGACCAAGTTCGCGATCTCGTTCGTGCTCTACAGCGTCGCGCTGGCCTGGCTGATCTCGTTGCGGCCCAAGGTGTCCCGGCTCACCTCGGCGATGGCGACGGTGATCGTCGTCGCCGGCGCCATCGAGCAGCTGATCATCTTCGGTCAGGTGGTGCGCGGCACCCGCAGCCACTACAACATGACCACCACGTTCGATGCCGTGCTGTGGGTCACCATGGGCAGCACCATCCTCGTGCTCTTCCTCGCCACCATGGTCGTCGCGGCGCAGCTCGCGTTCGCCAGGTTCGGTGACCGGGCGACCACCTGGTCGATCCGGCTCGGTCTGGCGATCACCTTGGTCGGGCTCGGCCTGGGCAATCTGATGCCGAACCGCGAATCGGGCGTGACCGACATCGCCGGCGCGCACACCGTCGGCGCGCCCGACGGCACGCCGGGCATGCCGCTGACCGGCTGGAGCACCACGCACGGGGACCTGCGTATTCCGCACTTCTTCGGCATGCACGCCCTGCAGGTGTTGCCACTGTTCGCCGCGCTGCTGCTCATCTTGGCGCCGCGCGTGCCGGTGTTCGCTTCCGTGCGTGCCCGCCTCGGGCTGGTCTGGACCGTGGCCTTCGGCTACGCCGCGACGCTGGCGCTGCTCACCTGGCAGGCCCTGCGCGGTCAGCCGCTGATTCATCCCGACCGGGTCACCCTGACCGCGGCCGCGGCGATCGTCACCCTCGTCGTCGCCGGAACTCTCGCCTCGCTCGCGAGCGCGACCCTCACCCGACAGGCGGTCACCGCATGAGCACGCTCTTCGATCTCTCGTTCTTCGTCACTGTGCCCTTCTGGGCGCTGATGATCCTGGCGCCCACCTGGCGCCACACCCGGACGATCATCGGCTCGCCGTGGATCGTGTTGCTGCCGTTGACGATCTGGGCGATCGTGGCCGTGCCGGTCCTCGGCGCGCTGTGGTCGCTGGTCACCTCGCCGTCGCTGGACGCGATCACCGCCGCCGTCGCCGACCCGGCCCTGCTCACCGCCCTGTGGGCCCAGATCATCGCCTGGGACCTGTTCCTCGGCCGCTGGATCTACCTCGACAGCCGCGAGCGCGGGATCTCCCCGCTGCTGATGGGCCCGCTGCTGGTCGCCACGATCCTGTTGTCGCCCATCGCCTTCCCGATCTACCTCGTGGTGCGCGAGATGGCGGGCAAGCCGGTGGCCGTGGCGCGCCAGGATTCGATCCCCGCCTGACGACCACGGCCCGGACCGGGCCGGTCCGGGCCGGTCGTGGCGGACCGCAGTCAGACGAGTCTCTCCTTCACTCGATCCCGCTCACATTCCCGCGGCGATGAACCCGCCGATGACACCACCGATCACGCAGCCGACCACCGCGCCGACCAGGAAGAACCAGATCCCGATCAGAATGCCGACCGCGCACCCGATCGCGACGCCGGCGACGATGGAGCCCGTCGTGGCGGCCTGCTGCAGGCCGAGCACCGCGGGTGCGGTCGCCGCCGCGGCGGGCGCAGGCGCACTGACCGGGGTGAGGGTCAGTACCCGCGCGCTGCTGTCGAGAGCGGGCGCCACGGTGACGCTCTGCCCGGTCGCCATGCGCAGGGTCGTCGGAATGGCGCCGACCACCGCGCCGTCGTCGGCGAAGACGGTGACCGTGCCGTCGCCGAGCGCGAACCGCCCCGCGACGAGGTCGATCGTCGCCGTCGAGTGGTCCGCCGCCAGTGTCGTCGTGTAGGCCAGTGGCCCGTCGATCGCGCTGAAGGTCAGATCCTGGCCCACTCGGGCCTGTCCATTCGCCATAGCCGTGCTGACACCGGTGGCCGCGATGGCGAATATCGCCGTTGCCACCAGTTTGTTGACGATCATTGTTTCGTCCTTTGTCCGATACTTTCGTTGTCGCCCCCCGACAGCGGCACCGGATGTCTGAATTATCCGCTCTGTCCGATGGTGAAGTCCAGAGTAAAAGGCCAGTTCACAGCGGATTTCCGGGCTGTTTCAGCGGCGGCCGAGGGCGATGCGCAATTGGCCGAGCAAGACCTTGGCCGCCGGTCCGCCGGGGCGATCGGTGCGCCAGGCCAGCGCGAGCCGCCCACGGATCGGCGGGTCGACGATGGCCAGCGCGCGCACGCCGAACGCCTTCGCCTCGTCCTCGGTGAGCGCGGGCACGACCGCGGTGCCGAGACCGTGGGCGGCCAGCCGCAGCAGCAGCGGGGGAGCGGCGGCCTCGAAGGCGATGTCCGGAGTGAAACCCGCCGCAGCGCACGCTCTTTCGAATACGCCCCGCAGGCCGGTGCCGCGCGGGAGACAGATCAGGCGATGTTCGGTCAGCGCGGACAGGCTGATCGTGCCCGCCGACTCGCCGGGGTCGGCGGGCGCGTCGCCGGCGACGGCGGCGACCACCGGCGTCTCCAGGATCACGTCCAGTCCGATGCCGGGATTCGGTGCGGCGCCGGTCAATCCGACCAGGGCGATGTCGAGCTCGCCACGCTCGAGGGCGGCCAGCATCCGCTCGGCGGTGTCCTCGGTGAGGCTGATCCGCACCTGCGGGTGATCATCGTGGAAGTCGGCGAGCACGCCCGCGACATCGAATTCCTCGGTGGCCGCGCCGGAGATCACGCCGAGCCGCACGTGCCCGCGTAGCAGCCCGGAGAATTCCTGCACGGTCTCGCCGATCCGGTCGGCCGCCGCCAGGGCGGCCCGTGCATGCGCCAGCACCGCCGAGCCGACCTCGGTGGGCGTCACCGACCGAGCGCCCCGGTGCAGCAGTGGCTGACCCAGTTCGCGTTCCAGCTGCCTGACCTGGGCGCTCAACCCCGGCTGCGTCAGATGCAGACGCTCGGCCGCACGCGTGAACCCGCCCTCGTCGACGACGGTGACGAAATACCGCAGCTGCCGCAGTTCCATGCCGGGATTCTAGCGAAGTACATAACTGATATTTATCGAAGCAAGAACAACTATCTGTTGTACTTCTGCCAGCGGCGACGGCACAGTCGAAGGCATGACCGACAACGCAGCGCAGACCCTCGAATCCCTGCCCTTCACCGGCCCGGTCTTCACCCCGGCCGACCCCGGCTACGCCGAGGAGGTGGCCGGGTTCCAGACCGCCTACACCCATCGCCCCGCCCTCGTCGTCGGCGCGGTGCATGCCGAGGACGTCCGTGCCGCCGTGGAATACGCCGCGCGGCAGGGTCTTCCGGTCGCGGTGCAGGCCACCGGGCACGGGCTCTCGGTGGCGGCCGACCGCGGCGTGCTGATCACGACCCGCCGGATGGACGCCGTCACCGTCGACCCGGGCGCGCGCACCGCGCGCATCGGCGCCGGGGTGCGGGCGGGCGCCCTGATCGAGGCGGCGGCCGCGCACGGGCTGGCGCCGCTCACCGGTTCCTCGCCGTCGGTCGGCGTCGTCGGGTACGTGCTCGGCGGCGGTCTCGGCCTGCTCGCCCGGGAATTCGGTTATGCCGCTGACCATGTGCGCTCGATCGACCTGGTGACCGCCGATGGCCGCAGGCGCACGCTCACCCCCGCCGACGAGCTGTTCGGCGCGGTGCTCGGCTCCGGCGGCAACTTCGGCGTGGTCACCGCGCTGGAGCTCGAACTGGTGCCCGTCACCGAGGTGTACGGCGGCCAGTTGATGTTCGACACCCCGCTGGTCGACACGGCGCTCGAGACGTGGCGGCAATGGACCGCGACGCTGCCCGACACCCTCACCTCGACGATCGCGGTGCTCACCTTCCCGGACATCACCCCGGTGCCGGAACCGTTGCGCGGCAGGCACGTCGCTTCGATCCGGATCGCCTTCGACGGCCCGGCCGAGGAGGGGCAACGGCTCGTCGCCCCGCTGCGCGCGATCGGCGAGCGGATGCGCGACGACCTGCGCGTGCTGCCGTACGCCGAGTCGCACGCCATCCACAGCGATCCGGATTTCCCGCACGCGTACGCCGCGACCAACGCGCTGCTGTCCGAGCTGACCGGCGAGGCGATCGCGGCGCTGCGCGCGCAGACCGCGCCCGGTGGACCCGTCGAGGCCGTCCTCGACATCCGCCACCTGGGCGGGGCGTTGCGGCACGGCGGCGCGGCGGTGGACCACCGCGACGCCGAATTCCTCGTGCGGGTGATCACCGGCGCGCAGGGCGATGCCGCGCCTGCGGGCCTGGCCGCGGTCCGGGAAGCGCTGGCGCCCTGGACGATCGGGCACAGCCTGAACTTCCTCTACGGCGCGGGTGCCGCCGCAAACGCCGCGCAGACCGAGGCGGGCTACGCGCCCGACACCTACGCCCGGCTGGCCACCGCGAAGTCGAACTACGACCCGCGCAACATGTTTCGCTTCAACCGCAACATCGCGCCCGCGTAGCCACGGCTTGTCGATCCCCCCGGTATCTACTATCTTAGTGATATCACTCAGATATCGGGAGGATGTCATGGAGCTGCGGTCCGCATTCCGCGTCAACGGGTTCGTCGTCTTGCTGGGGTGGCTGGTGCTCACCCTGGTGTTCGGCGCCGCCGCCGTGTTCGCGTTCATCGCCGCCACCCAGCACGACGGTGGGGCGCTCGCCTGGGCGGGCGCGGTCGCCGCGGCCGTGGTGGTGCTGGTGCTGGCGGTGCTGGCCACCGGGTTGATCATCGTCAACCCCAACGAGGCCAAGGTCGTCACCTTCTTCGGCCGCTACGTCGGTTCGGTGTCGGACCCCGGGTTCTTCTCGGTGCTCCCGCTCACCGACCGCAAGTCGATCTCGTTGCGGGTGCGCAACTTCGAGACCCAGAAGCTGAAGGTCAACGACGCCGACGGCAATCCGGTCGAGATCGCGGCGGTCGTCGTCTACAAGGTGGTCGACAGCTTCAAGGCCGCCTTCGCGGTCGACGACTACGAGGAGTACGTCGAGACCCAGTCCGAGGCGGCGGTGCGGCACCTGGCCACCACCCACCCCTACGACGCGCACGACGATTCACGGACCAGCCTGCGCGACGGTGCCGAGGTTGCCGAGGAGCTCACCGAGGAACTGCGCGCGCGCACCCTCACCGCCGGCATCGAGGTCATCGAGGCCCGGATCACCCACCTGGCCTACGCGCCCGAGATCGCCCAGGCCATGCTGGTCCGCCAGCAGGCCGCCCAGGTGGTCGCCGCGCGCACCCAGATCGTCGAGGGCGCCGTCGGCATGGTCGGCCTGGCGCTGGACCGCCTCGCCGCGGCGGGCACCGTGGAACTCGACGAGGAACGCAAGGCCGCCATGGTCTCGAACCTGCTCGTCGTCCTCTGCGGCGACCGCGCCACCCAGCCGGTCGTGAACACCGGATCCCTCTACGCCTGACCGACATGACGGTGCCGAAGAAGGAACCCAAGAAGGTCCTGCTGCGGCTCGACCCGGCCGTCCACGAGGCCATCGCCAAGTGGGCGGCCGACGACCTGCGCAGCGTCAACTCCCAGATCGAATACGCCCTGCGCCTGGCCCTCGAGCAGGCAGGCCGCAAGCCGCGATCGACATAGTGGTCGCGTCAGGTGCTGCCGAGGACTCGGGTGAGGAGCCGTTGGCGGGTGCGGGTGGCGGATTTGGCGAGGATGGCTTTGACGTGGTCGTTGACGGTGTGCTCGGACAGGACGAGTTCGGCGGCCAGCTCGCGGGAGTCGAGGCCCGTGGCGAGGAGGGTGAGGACCTGGGATTCGCGGGCCGAGAGGCCGTGCGCGCGGGCGAACAGGTCAAGGCGTTCGGCGGCGGTGCTGGGTTGCAGGGCGACGGCGATGTCGTGGTCGCCGAGGCGATCGGCCTTCACGGTGAGCCAGCGGTTGCCGCCCAGGTGGATGCGGGCCGACGCGGGGCCGATGGGGGTGCCCGCCTCGGCGGCGAGCAGGGCGGCCCCGGCGTTGTAGACCGAGGCAGGGACCGGCGGGATCGGTTCGTCGGGGGGCAGCAGACGGAGCAGGGATTCGGCGGCGGCGGCCGTCTGGGAGCGCACGCGCAAGGCGTCGTCGAGCAGGACGACCGCGGGGCCCAGTGGGGGCAGCTGCGCGTCGGATTCGACGAACCCGGCGCCGACCGTGGCGCGCAGCGCGGTCGAGATGGCCGGCGTCAGGGTGGTGAGTTCGGCGAGTTCGCTTCTGGTGAAAGGGGATTCGTCGACCCGCAGCAGCTCCAGAAAGCCCCAGCAGCCGTAGCGGTCGGCGAAGGTGACGGTGGCCGAATCGGTGACGCCGAGCTCACGCTGGGCGGTGCGCCACAGCAGCGAGCGGTCGGGTTCGCCGCCGGTGGCGTCGAGCAGGGAGTGAGCGCCGGTGCCGCGCAGGGTGTCCCAGCGATTGAGCGGGGTGAGATAACGAGCCCGGATCAGTTCCGGCAGCCGCGCCAGCTCGAGCCCGGGCACATCGGCGAGCGGTGCCGTCGCGACCGCGGTGACCGGGTCGGTGAGCGCGAAGACGTGGCCGGTGAACGGCATCGACAGCCGGATCTCGGCCAACACGAGTTCACGTAGTCGTTTGGCGGCATGATCGGCACGGCACAGCCGGCTCACCCGGTCGGCCAAGGCGCTCGGCACCGGCTCAGTCTACGGCGAAAACCCCCCAGCATCAGGGATGTCGGCCGGGCATCGATCGGGCCCACACTCGAGTCATCCCATTCGACCCGGCCACGGAGGCGATCATGACCACCACCCTGCACATCGACAACACCGTGCGTGACTACGACACCTGGAAGGCGGCCTTCGATCAGTACGATCGCTTCCGCGCCGACCACGGGGTCCGCACCTACCGCGTCGGGCGCGTCGAGGGCGATCCCGGCCGCGTCCTGGTCGACCTCGACTTCGACGACCGCGCCGCCGCCGCGGCGTTCCGCACCGCGCTGGCGCCGGTGCTGGCCACCCCGCGCAGCCGCGCGATGGTGACCGATCACCACTCCTGGCTGGTGGAGTTGGTCGAAGAACGCATTTCCGCCTGAGTCGCGACTTCTCCCGCGCACGGGCACAACCGAACTCGTCCGCGCCGGTAAGTTGTCCCGGTGCCCATCTCGTTCGACATTCCTGGAATGCAGCAGTTGGACAACACGACCTGGGGGAATCCGGCCACTCGTGATGTCGTCGCGTTGACCTATGTCGACGGCGCGCCCGACCTGCCCGCGCGGCTGCACGATCTGCCGCGGCTGCGCAGGCGGCTGGCCGAGCACCACGCCCGCACCGGCTGTCTCATCGAGGCGTTCGTGGTCTGGGTCGACCAGTTGCCCGCGCTGCTGCGCGTGGAGAAGACGCAATTGCCGGGCCCGCGGGGCGAGCTCGTCTTCGCCGCCTCGATCGTGGTACCGAAGGATCGGTGCTCCGCGGTGTTCCAGATCATCTGTCCCGAGACCGGGGTGCCCGGGCTGCGGGAGTCCTCGATCGGTGCGCAGGTCCACCGCAGTGAGATGTGCCCGCCCCACCCGTACGCGCCGGGGCTGCGCGGTCGGCTGCCCTATCTGCTGTCCGACGACGTCCGCTTCGACGCCGTGTTCCCCGATCACGCGCTGACCAGGGCTCGCCGCTGGGTCGCCGAAACCGTGCCCAACGTGCGGGTCGACCCGGCCTTCGCGGCGCTGCCCGAGTTCTAGACGCGCGGCTTCTCGGTGATGAAGATGGCGGTGCCGGGGAAGATCTCCCCGCGCAGCGGCGACCACTGACCCCATTCGCGGTCCAGCCACTCCGGCCAGTCGGGTTCGACGATGTCGAGCAGCGTCAGGCCCGCGCCGACGATCTCCCGGACCCGGTCGCCGATGGTGCGATGGTGCTCGACATAGGTGGGCACGCCGTCGCCGTCGACCTCCACGTACGGGGTCCGGTCGAAGTAGGGGATGCGCGCGACGAGGCCGTCCTCGCCGGGATCGTCGGGGAAGATCCAGCGCATCGGGTGGTTCACCGAGAACACCCAGCGCCCGCCCGGGCGCAGCACCCGGGCGACCTCGCGCATGACCAGCGCGGAATCGGCGACGAACGGGACGCCGCCGAAGGCCGAACAGGCCAGATCGAAGGACGCGTCGGCGAACGGCAGCGCCTCGGCGCCCGCTTGGACCAGCGGCACCCGCGGCCCGCCCTGCGCCATCGCCGCCACGCCACGCTCGAGCATCCCCATCGACAGGTCCAGCCCGACCGGATGCGCGCCCTGACCCGCGAGCCAGCGCGAACACGGCGCGGAACCGCAGCCGATCTCGAGCACGGACCTGCCGGTCAGCTCGCCGAGGAAACCCATATCGCCCTCGTGCAGGCCCTCCGGGCACCAGACGAACTCGCCGCCGGGGGAGTCGACGCCGAGGAAGTCGGCGTGGGTCTGGTGGTACTGGTCGGCATCGGCATCCCACCAGCGCCTGCTCGCGCGTTCGCTGTCCGCCGAACCGATCTTGGTCCGGGTGGTCGCGGTGGTTCCCAGCAGCGCGTTGGCCTGCGCATGGCGTTCGTCGTCGGACACGGCGACCAGGGTATCGGCGGGGTGGAGGGGGTGGTTTGCCCGGCTGGACTCGGGTCGCGTACGCTGAGGCACGCGAGTGTCTTTCGAGGAGCGCTGTGCGCCGGGGTTGAATGCGTACGGTATCCGATGACGGAGTCGCCCGTGCTGAGTTCGATCACCAGCAAGTGTGGCGGTCCGTGCGATACTTACCCGGTATCCTTCGTCGCCTCGTCGCGGTGATCTCGCAGCGTACCGAAAGTTCCAATGTCCGCAACCGACCACAATCCGTCCGGAGCAAATCCACATATGCCCACCACCGTCACCTCGCCGCAGGTAGCCGTCAACGACATCGGCTCCGCCGAGGATTTCCTCGCCGCCATCGACGCCACGATCAAGTACTTCAACGATGGCGACATCGTCGAGGGAACCATCGTCAAGGTCGATCGTGACGAGGTCCTGCTCGACATCGGTTACAAGACCGAAGGCGTCATCCCCTCCCGTGAACTCTCCATCAAGCACGATGTCGACCCCAACGAGGTCGTTTCCGTGGGCGATGAGGTCGAGGCCCTGGTTCTCACCAAGGAGGACAAGGAAGGCCGCCTGATCCTGTCGAAGAAGCGGGCGCAGTACGAGCGCGCGTGGGGCACGATCGAGGAGCTCAAGGAGAAGGACGAGGCCGTCAAGGGCACCGTCATCGAGGTCGTCAAGGGCGGCCTGATCCTCGACATCGGCCTCCGTGGCTTCCTGCCCGCCTCGCTCGTCGAGATGCGTCGTGTCCGCGACCTCCAGCCGTACGTCGGCAAGGAGATCGAGGCCAAGATCATCGAGCTCGACAAGAACCGCAACAACGTGGTTCTGTCGCGTCGCGCCTGGCTCGAGCAGACCCAGTCCGAGGTCCGCTCCGAGTTCCTGCACCAGCTGCAGAAGGGCCAGGTCCGCAAGGGTGTGGTCTCCTCGATCGTCAACTTCGGTGCCTTCGTGGACCTGGGTGGCGTCGACGGTCTGGTGCACGTCTCCGAGCTGTCCTGGAAGCACATCGACCACCCGTCCGAGGTCGTCGAGGTCGGCAACGAGGTCACTGTCGAGGTTCTCGACGTCGATCTGGACCGCGAGCGCGTCTCCCTGTCGCTCAAGGCGACCCAGGAAGACCCGTGGCGTCAGTTCGCCCGGACCCACGCCATCGGCCAGATCGTGCCCGGCAAGGTCACCAAGCTGGTTCCGTTCGGTGCGTTCGTGCGCGTCGAAGAGGGCATCGAGGGCCTGGTCCACATCTCCGAGCTGGCCGAGCGCCACGTCGAGGTCCCGGACCAGGTTGTCGCCGTCGGCGACGACGCGATGGTCAAGGTCATCGACATCGACCTGGAGCGTCGCCGGATCTCGCTGTCGCTGAAGCAGGCGAACGAGGACTACCACGCCGAGTTCGACCCGTCGAAGTACGGCATGGCCGACAGCTACGACGATGCGGGCAACTACATCTTCCCCGAGGGCTTCGATCCCGAGACCAACGAATGGCTCGAGGGCTTCGACAAGCAGCGTGAAGAGTGGGAAGGCCGCTACGCCGAGGCCGAGCGTCGCCACAAGATGCACACCGCTCAGATGGAGAAGATGGCAGCCGACGCTGCCGCCGAGGCCGCCAACGGCGGTCCCGCCTCGGGCAACTACTCCTCCGAGAGTGGCAGCTCGCAGGCCTCCTCCGGCCCGGCCGAGTCCGCCGGCGGTTCGCTCGCCAGCGACGCGCAGCTCGCGGCTCTGCGGGAGAAGCTCTCCGGCAACGCCTGATTCGGGTAGAGCAGTACCGAAGGCCCTGGTCCACACGGACCGGGGCCTTCGGCCTTTTCCCGGGTCCGGTGGAGTAGTGTCGGCGCCGATCGCTCCGTCCCCTCCTCGGGAAAGGTGCTCCATCGACATGAGTTCTGGTCCCTTCTCCGGCCTCAACCGGCGACAGTTCCTGGCCAAGGCGATGGCCGCCGGCGCCGTGGGAACGCTTGCCTCCTGGGCGAATCCGATCATCGACCGTGCCTTCGCCGCCGACCCCGCCGGGCTGGGCGGGCTCGGCGACATCGAGCACTTCGTGCTGCTCATGCAGGAAAACCGGTCCTTCGACCACTATTTCGGCACCCTGTCGGGGGTGCGGGGATTCGGTGAGGCCTCGGCGTCGTGGCGCCAGTACGGCTGGTCGCCCGGAATCGGGCCCACCGCAGACGGTTTCGTCGAACCGTTCCGGCTCGACACCACCCGTGGCGCTACCCTCGACGGCGAATGCATCAACGACCCCGACCACACCTGGCCGGGCATGCACCAGGCGTTCAACCACGGCCGCAACGACGGCTGGATGCCGATGTCGGTGGCTTCGGTCGGCCCGGCCAACGCCCCCGCGGCGATGGGTTACTACCTGCCCGAAGACATTCCGATCCACACCGAGCTGGCGCAGGCGTTCACCCTCTGCGACAACTACCACTGCTCGGTGCTCGGCCCGACCGACCCCAACCGGCTGTACTGGGTCAGCGCCACCATCGATCCCGACGGGCTGGCCGGTGGCCCGCTGGTGGAGACGCCGACGCTGATCCCCAAGAACGTCTACAGCTGGCGCACCTACCCGGAGAACCTGTCCGAGGCGGGCGTGAGCTGGAAGATCTACAGCAACCGCGATGTCGGGCCGGCCTCGTCGATGATCTTGGACGGCATGATGGGCTGCTTCACCCAGGCCGCCGACCCGAACTCCGAGCCGGCCCGGCGTGGCATCGCGCCGGTGTACCCCAACGACTTCCAGGCCGACGTCGCCGATAACACCCTGCCCGCGGTGTCGTGGGTGGTGCCCTCGGTGCTGCACTGTGAGCACCCGGCCCTGCCCGCCGCGTTCGGCGCGCTCGGGATCGTGCAGCTGCTCGACATCCTGACGTCGAATCCGGCGGTGTGGGAGAAGACCGCGCTGATCATCAGCTACGACGAGAACGGCGGCTTCTTCGATCACGTCGTCCCGCCGACGCCGCCCCCGGGCACGGCCGGGGAGTTCCTGACCGTGCCGCTGGACCGGGTGCCCGCCGCCGGGGGTATCGCCGGGCCGATCGGCCTCGGTTACCGAGTGCCGTGCCTGGTGGTCTCGCCCTACAGCCGCGGCGGGCTGGTCGCGTCGCAGACCTTCGACCACACCTCGCAACTGCGGCTGCTGGAAACCCGGTTCGGGGTCGACGTGCCGAACCTGACCGCGTGGCGGCGCGGCGTCACCGGGGACATGACCTCGACCTTCGACTTCGCGGCCGCGCCGAACGCGACGAAGCCGGTGCTGCCCGACCCGCGGCCCAAGGCGGACGCGGCGGTCGCGCAGTGCGGGCCGAACATCGCGGCGGGCACCCTCGGTCAGGGCGCGCCCTATCCGGTGCCGCCGAACGCGATGCCGACCCAGCAGCCGGGCAGCAGGCGTGCGCCGAGCGGACTGGTCGGAGTGTGACACGGCGCGGGCCCGGCGATGATCGCCGGGCCCGGTGCGCGCTGTCGCGGGAGAGTCAGCTCGCGGCGGCGGGGACCCAGTAGCCGGCGGCGGCGGCCATGCTGGGCCGTTTGCGCATCGCGGCGAAGCTGTGCCGGGCGGGGGAGATCAGGGCGGTGAACCAGGATCGGCGGTATTCGGCGAGAGTCGCTGCGACAGCGGGGTGTTCGATGCAATGCACACCGCCGGGCATTCCCAGGCGGTGGCGAGCCGTCCGGTGGTCTGTGGTGCCCATGATTATCCTTCGGTAGCTGGAGCTGGCCTTCTCGCCAGCGCGAACATTAATCCACGCGACTCGCCCGACCTCGGATTTGCGCCGGTCGGCGCCTGGGCGTGTCGGAAAGAATCCGAGGGCGCAGACCGCACGGCGCGGCGTCTGCGAGACTGGGCCCCATGTTGCGGATCGGCCTCACCGGAGGCATGGGAGCGGGTAAATCCACAGTGGCGCGGACCCTGGTCGAGTGCGGGGCGGTGCTGATCGACTCCGACGCGATCGCCCGCGAGGTCGTCGCGCCCGGCACACCGGGCCTGGCCGCGCTGGTCGAGGCGTTCGGATCGGGCATTCTCGCCGCCGACGGCAGTCTCGACCGGCCCGCGCTGGCCGCGGTCGCCTTCGCCGACGACGAGTCCCGGGGCAAACTCAACGCGATCACGCATCCGCTGGTCGGCGCGCGCACCGCCGAGCTGATCGGCGCGGCGCCGGAGCAGGCCATCGTCGTGCAGGACATTCCGCTGCTCGTCGAGAACGGGCTGGCCCCGCTCATGCAGCTGGTCCTGGTGGTCGGTGCCGAGATCGAGACCCGGCTGCGCAGGCTGGTGGAGCAGCGCGGGGTGGCCGAGGCCGACGCGCGCACCCGGATCGCCGCGCAGGCCACCGACGAGCAGCGGCACGCGGTCGCCGACGTGTGGCTGGACAACAACGGCGCCCCCGAGATCGTCGAGGCCCAGGTGCGCGCGCTGTGGACCGAGCGACTGGTGCCGTTCGAACGCAATCAGCGCGAGGGCGTCCGCGCCGGCGCCCCCTACCGGCTGGTGCCCGCCGATCCGGACTGGGCCGCCCAGGCCCGCCGGATCATCGCCCGGCTGCACCTGGCGTGTGGCGCGTCGGCGGTGCGGATCGACCACATCGGCTCGACCGCGGTGCACGGTCTGCCCGCCAAGGACATCATCGACATCCAGGTGACGGTGGCCGACCTGGCCACCGCCGAGTCGCTGGCCGACGCGCTGGCCGGGGCCGGGTTCCCACTCGCGCCGTCGGTCACCCACGACAACCCGAAGCCCACCCCCGGCGACCCCGATGGCACCGACCTGGCTCGCTGGGGCAAGCGCCTGCACGGCAATGCCGATCCGGCCCGTCCGGCGAATATCCATCTGCGCGTGCAGGATTCGCCCGGCCAGCGGTTCGCGCTCGCGTTGCGGGACTGGCTGCGCCAGGAGGAGGACGCGCGTGCGGCGTATCTGGTGATCAAGCGCGAGGCCGAGCAGGCGGCGGCGGGCAAGACCGGGGAGGCGGCGGCGCAGGCGTACTACGCGGTGAAGGAACCGTGGTTCGACGCGGTCTATCCGGTGGTCACCGAGTGGGCTGGGGCGCGCGTCTGACCCGAGACCAATCTGTTAAACATCAATGTTTCAAAAAGTGGCCGAACGGCGTCGCGCGCTGGGTACATTGTGCCGAGTCACCAGCCGGTGACTCGGTTCACAGGGAAGTTGTAGCGCGTATGACAACACATCACCGTCAGTTCGGCCGTGCGGGCTTCGGCATCACCGCACTCGGCGCCGTCGCCGCCAGCGTCGTACTGGCCGCACCGCAGGCCTCGGCGTGGGTCGGCAACCTCACCGTGGCTGGGTCCGACCACAAGGTCGGATGCAGCTACAAGCTGACCGCCAGCGTCGAGGTCGATCGGCTGACCTCGGTGAAGTTCACCGACAACGGCGTCGACATCCCGGGCAGCCCGGTGTCGCCGTCGCTGCTCTCGGGCACGGTGAGCATCACCTGGAAGCCCACCACGGCGGGACAGCACAAGCTCGAGGCGCGGCAGCTGCTGATCAGCGACTCGATCACCGTCACCGTGGGCGAGGCGGCCGCGACCGGCAGCGCGGGCTGCGGCGGCGGCCTGGCGGATCTGTTCCCGAGCCTGTCGGCCGGCTGATCCTCCCCGAGCGGAAACCGCCCCGATCTCACTACCGGAGGTCGGGGCGGTTTCGTCGTTTCAGCGCCAGGTCAGGGTCATGCCACGGGTGGCCAGCCAGGCCTCGAGCGAGTGCCCGTGCGCGGCCATCCCGTCGATCGCGGCGGTCGCGTGCTCGATCGCGGCCTGGCAGTCCGCCGCGTCGAGCAGGCCGTCGGCGTGCGCGGCCAGCAGCTCGTCGACATCGACCAGCTCGACCTCGCGGCCCGTGCGCACCAGCAGATCCAGGTAGTGATCGACCGACTTCCACAGCGTGGCCGACTCGCGGGTGAACGCCCCGACATCGACGTAGACGTCCTGCCAGCGCTCCACCCCCGGATTGTGGTGGAACTTCGTCGCCCGCAGCGAGAGCTCGGGCAGCACCCACGATTCCAGGTAGTGGAAATTCGGATGGTCGGAGTGCCTGCCCATGTACAGGCCCCACGGTTGCTCCCGGTAGACCTCCACCGGCCGGACGAACCCCTTCGGATCGGTGTTCGTCCGCGCCGCGACGTCGAAGTACTCGATCTTGGGCGGATGCACGTGCACGGTGGAAGCCTGCGTCATGACCGGAAAATCTACCGGTGGCCGGCCGGGCCCGCTCACATCCAGGTCAGGGTGATCTCCCGCGAGCGCAACCACTGCTCGACATCGTGGTCGTTGGCGGCGAGGCCGTCCAGGACGGCCGCGGCCCGGGCGAAGGCGCGATCGGCCTGGGCGGTGTCGACGTGACCCGCGGCGTGGGCGGCCAGCAGCTCGCCCGCACCGCGCAGGGTCGCCGACCGGCCGCGGCGGACCGCGATGTCGAGGAAGTAGTCGGTGGCCTGCCAGCGTTTGGGCCCGACCTGGACGAACTCGACGATGTCGAGGACGTAGTCGTGACTGCGGTGGTGGCCGGGGCGATCGTGCTCGATGGTGGCGCGCACGGCGGGTCCGGGCAGCAGCCAGGACTCCTCGTAGCGGCCGCGCGGCCGGTCGACGGTGCGGGCGAGGTAGACGCCCCACGGCTGCACCTCGTACCGGTCGACGGGCCGGATGTAGCCCTTGGCGTCGGTGCTGGTGAGTTCTGCCACGTCGAAGTACTCGACGCGGGGGCGGCCCGGCGGCGGCGCGGTGGGGGTGGTGACCGGCGGCGGCTGCGGGCCGCGGATCTCCCGTGCGAAGTATCCCGCGAATCCGGTGACCGCCGGAGCCGCGACGAGCAGAGGAAGCAGTGCGCTCATGGCCTTGTCCTTCACCACGTGCCGATGATCAACTCAGGGTACGCCCGGATGTGCGTCACGCGCCGTGTCTGCTGGACCACATCGCTGTGAATATCCTTGGGACATGGGACTTTTCGGACATCGCTGCCGAATGCTCCGAAGTTGCGGTGGCGCGGCTGGATGATCGCGGGCACGGGTCGGACCAGGCGATGTGCTCGCGCGCCTGGGGTCGCCACGATGCTGCGGGCCGCGCGCGGCCCGGCGTCCGCGCAGGTGAGCGGCTTCGCCGCTGAGCAGAAGTTCATCCGAACGACACCGGGCCCACGAGCGGTGCCTCGGCGTGGCGCACGCGTGTCGCCGGATCGGCGCCGGTGTGCGTGCTGTCCGCGCGACTTGTCGGTGGTCGGGCCTAACCTGGTGGGCATGGCATTCGCAACCGAGATCCCGACGGAAGGGTACGAGGAGCGGGGGCACCCGCTGGCTCATTCCGAGCACCGCCCTGTCGGCACCATCGAGCGTGCGGGCGGGCAGTTCGAGGTGGTCAGCGAGCACAAGCCCGCCGGTGACCAACCCGCCGCCATCGCCGAGCTGGAACGGCGGATCACCGCGGGGGAGAAGGACGTCGTCCTGCTCGGTGCCACCGGCACCGGCAAGTCGGCGACCACCGCGTGGCTGATCGAGAAGCTGCAGCGGCCCACGCTGGTGATGGCACCCAACAAGACCCTCGCCGCCCAGTTGGCCAACGAGCTGCGGGAGATGTTGCCGCACAACGCGGTCGAGTATTTCGTCTCCTACTACGACTACTACCAGCCCGAGGCGTACATCGCCCAGACCGATACCTACATCGAGAAGGACAGCTCGATCAACGACGACGTCGAGCGCCTGCGACACTCGGCGACCTCGAGCCTGCTCTCGCGCCGTGACGTCGTCGTGGTCGCCTCGGTGTCGTGCATCTACGGCCTCGGCACCCCGCAGTCGTACCTGGACCGCTCCGTGCAGCTCGATGTCGGCGGCGAGATCGACCGTGACGCGCTGCTGCGCCTGCTCGTCGACGTGCAGTACACCCGCAACGACATGGCGTTCACCCGCGGCTCGTTCCGGGTGCGCGGTGACACCGTCGAGATCATCCCGTCCTACGAGGAGCTGGCGGTCCGCATCGAGTTCTTCGGTGACGAGATCGAGGCGCTGTACTACCTGCACCCGCTCACCGGTGACGTCGTCCGCCAGGTCGACTCGCTGCGCATCTTCCCCGCCACCCACTATGTGGCGGGTCCGGAGCGGATGGAGCGCGCGGTCGCCGACATCGAGGCCGAGCTGGCCGCGCGGCTGGCCGAATTGGAGAAGCAGGGCAAGCTGCTCGAGGCGCAGCGGTTGCGCATGCGCACCGAATACGACCTCGAGATGATCCGCCAGGTCGGGTTCTGCTCCGGCATCGAGAACTACTCGCGCCACATCGACGGCCGTCCGGCCGGGTCGGCGCCGGCCACCCTGCTGGACTACTTCCCCGACGATTTCCTGCTCGTCATCGACGAGTCGCATGTCACCGTGCCGCAGATCGGCGGCATGTTCGAGGGTGACATGTCGCGCAAGCGCAACCTGGTCGAGTTCGGTTTCCGGTTGCCGTCGGCGGTCGACAACCGCCCGCTGACCTGGGAGGAGTTCGCCGATCGGATCGGTCAGGCGGTCTATCTGTCGGCGACACCGGGCCCGTACGAGCTGGGCCAGGTGGGTGGCGAGGTCGTCGAGCAGGTCATCCGCCCGACCGGCCTGGTCGACCCGCAGGTGGTGGTGAAGCCGACCAAGGGCCAGATCGACGATCTGGTGCACGAGATCCGCCAGCGCACCGAGCGCGACGAGCGCGTGCTGGTCACCACCCTCACCAAGAAGATGGCCGAGGACCTCACCGACTACCTGCTCGGCCTCGGCGTGCGGGTGCGCTACCTGCACTCCGAGATCGATACCCTGCGCCGGGTGGAGCTGCTGCGCCAGCTGCGGCTGGGCGAGTACGACGTGCTGGTCGGCATCAACCTGCTGCGCGAGGGCCTCGACCTGCCCGAGGTGTCGCTGGTGGCGATTCTGGACGCCGACAAGGAAGGCTTCCTGCGGTCGAGCACCAGCCTCATCCAGACCATCGGCCGCGCGGCGCGCAACGTCTCCGGTGAAGTGCACATGTACGCGGACAAGATCACCGATTCGATGCGGCACGCGATCGACGAGACCGATCGCCGCCGCGCCAAGCAGGTCGCCTACAACGAGGCCAACGGCATCGACCCGCAGCCGCTGCGCAAGAAGATCGCCGACATCCTGGATCAGGTGTACCTGGAGGCCGACGACGAGGTCGCCGTCGGCGGATCGGGTCGCAATGTCAGCCGCGGCAGGCGCGCCCAGGGCGAGCCCGGCCGGGCCGTCAGCGCGGGCATCTACGCCGAACGCGACGTGAAGTCCATGCCGCGCGCCGAGCTGGCCGACCTGGTCGCCTCCCTCACCGACCAGATGATGAACGCCGCCCGCGAACTGCAATTCGAGCTCGCGGGCCGCCTGCGCGACGAGATCGCCGACCTGAAGAAGGAACTACGCGGCATGGACGCCGCGGGCCTGAGCTGATCATGCCCACCGCGCCACCCCGGCGACGCCGACCGCTAACTCGATTCCGCCATCCAGGCGGCGATGCGGCGGTCGGCTTCCTCCCGCGTCATCTCCTCGATGCGGGTGATCACCGCCCACCGGTGGCCGAACGGGTCGATGACCACGCCGAACCGCTCGCCGTTGACGAAGGTCTGCGGCTGTTCGGCGGTGCGGGCACCGTGGGCGACCGCGCGGGCGATCACGGCATCGACATCGGGGCAGTAGTGCACGATCGAGGTGTGCACCCAGTCCTCGGGTGCGCGAACGTTGTTGTCGGGCATGGGCATACCCAGTTGCAGCGTGGAATCGCCGATCAGCAGTTCGGCGTGCGCGGGCTGCCCGTCGGGCAGATCGGCCCGGCTGAGCACCTTCGCGCCGAAGACCTCGGTGTAGAAGGCGATGGCGGCGTTGCCGTCGGGCACGGCCAGGAAACAGGTGATGGAGTGGTAGCCCTCCGGAACGGGCGCAACGGGATCGGTCATGTCTTCGATCCTGGTCGGCCGGTGGCCGCCGATCTTGTAAGAAAGCGACAGATCCGATGACGCGGCCGGATCCCGCCGATATGAAGGGCATTCTGCATCCGGGGGAGCAGGCCAGGCATCGATCGCTGGACCGGCTGGCGGTCGGGCCCGCGCTGGCCGGGTTCGCCGACCGGTACTGGATCGTGCGCTGGGATCTGCGGGGTAAGCCCGCGTATCGCGCCGAGGTGCTGTCGTTCCCGTGCGTGAACGTCACCTTCGAGCGCAGCACCACGCGCACGGGCGGCTTCGTCAACGGGGTGAGTACCAGCAAATACGTGCGCGAACTCGACGGCGAGGGGGAGACCTTCGGCCTCCGGTTCCGGCCCGGTGGGTTCGGTGCCTTCACCGGCATGGATGTCGGTGCGCTGCGTGATGATTCGGCCCCCCTGGCCGAGGTGTTGCCCGCCGCGGCGGGACTGGCCGACCTCGTGCTGGCGGAGTCCTCCGACGCGGCGCGGGTGGCGATCGTCGAGGACTTCTTCGCCGGGCGGGGTCGCGCCGACGACCCGCACTACGCGCTGGTGTCGCGGATCGTCACCGCGATGGCGGCCGATCCCGCGCTCACCCGGGTCGACCAGGTGACCGATCGCTTCGCGGTCCCCATCCGGACGTTGCAGCGGCTGTTCCGCCGGTATGTCGGGGCCGGGCCGAAATGGGTGCTGTGCCGATTCCGGTTGCAGGACGCCGCGGATCTGCTCGCGCGCGGCGACAGACCCGATCTGGCGAGTCTGGCCGCCGACCTCGGCTATTTCGATCAGGCCCATTTCAGTAGGGAATTCACCGCCGAGATCGGGATGTCACCGTGGGAATACGCGCGTAAAGCGCAGGCGAGTGCGGTACCCACGCCGGGCTGACGCGCTGTCGAGACCCCAGAAATCGGGTATCTGAAATATTGTCGTTTCGGCGGGGAACGGCGGTGTCCGTGGATAGTCTCAGCGCATTCGCAGCGGTCGCTGCTGCGGGAGAGTGAGGACATCGACGGTGACAACATCTTTCCGCCCGAGCACCCGGCTGGGTCTGGCCGGCTCCGGTCTCGCCACGGTCCTGGCGACGGCCGCGCTGGTCGCGCCGTTCGCGCACGCCGACTCGACCCAGCGCGTCGCGGTCGAGGGCTCCGATCAGCAAGCCGGCTGCTCGTACACGGTCACCGCGGTCAACGTCGTCGGCTACAGCAGTGGCGACTCCGGTGCCGACGTGACGTTCTACGACAACGGCGCGGTGATCGGCACCGTGGAGGTGCCCGCCATCGGCACCACCGCCACGTCCTGGCGGCCCGCCACCGCCGGGCAGCACGAACTGACCGCGAAAGTCGTCGGCATCAGCACTCGGTGGATCGTGCCGACCACGGTGACCGTCGCGCCCTCGACCGGTACCGGAAGCGCCGCCTGCGGACTGCCCAGTTTTTCCGGCTGATGTGAGCAAAGTCCCAGCCGCGCAGGCGCGTTGATTGTGTTGTGATAGGCCACAGTTTCCGCGAGTCGCGGTCTGGTTGTCGCAGGTGAATCTTCGCGACTGTCGCGAAGAGCACCGGCAGGGTGCCGACCGGTGTCAACACTCCCGATGTGATCTGTTGCGATTTGTCGATAAATCGGCCTGTTTTGGCGTTAGGGTCGACCCAATTGCCGCGCTGACGCTCGATTCCCGGGTTTGATCGGTGCTGGCACCGACCAAGTTGGAGGAGAGATGACCGCCTACCGGACCATTGTCGTCGGTACTGATGGCTCGGATTCGTCGTACGTCGCCGTGGAGAAGGCCGCAGCGCTCGCCGGCGACGCGGACGCGACTCTCGTGCTGGCCTGTGCCTACTTCCCGACCGACGATCGCGACGTCGCCGCCGCGGCCGACGTGCTCAAGGACGAGGCCTACCAGGTGCGTGGCTCGGCGCCGACCAACGAGATCCTGCACGTAGCCCGGGAGAAGGCGGTGGCCGCCGGGGCGAAGAACATCGTCGAGCGCGCCATCGTCGGCGAGCCGGTCGATTCGCTGCTCGACCTGGTCAACGAGACCAAGGCCGATCTGCTGGTCGTCGGCAACCGGGGCCTGAACACCCTGACCGGCCGCCTGCTGGGCTCGGTGCCCTCGGATGTGGCCCGCAAGTCGCGCTCGGACGTGCTGATCGTGCACACCGTTCGCTGATTTCGTTCGATCACGACCTCGAGGGCGCTGCTTCGGCAGCGCCCTCGAGTGTTTTCCGGCGGAGCGGTCAGCGTTCGACCGGCTCCTGCCTTGTGCCGCCACGCAATCCGATCGACACGATGTCGGACGGTTCGTCGAGTTCGATCCGGTGCCAGCGGTGCCGCGGCACCAGGAACGCGGTGCCGGCCGTCAGCCGCACGGCGGTCTCCGGTGCGCCCGGCGACTCGGGGCGCAGATACAGGCGCAGCGCGCCGCGCAGGCAGCACACCGCCTCGTCGCCGGCGGGATGCATCTCCCAGTGATCGGCGTGGACGTCGGCATCGGAGTCGACGTGGAAGGCGGCCAGCTGCCAGCCGCCGTCGTCGGCGGCCATGCGGCGCTCGCCGGCTTCGACGGTGCCGTCGGGCCGCAATCGCAGGGCGCGGTCGAACAGGTCGATGGGGGACATCGGCTTTCCTTTCACTGTGCTGCCGCGGGAAGGTCCTCGCGAACAGTGGTTTTCGTGCGGTCGGGGCCGGGGAGAACGAGGACGGCGATCGCCGCGGCCGCGACGAAGAGCAGGGCGGCGATCCCGAGCGCGAAGGCGTAGCCGCTGTTGAGTGCCGCCGCGTCGGTGCCCGCGCCGGACCTGGCGGCGGCGAAGGTAGCCAGCGCCGCGACGCCGACGCTGCCACCGAGTTGGCGGGCGCTGTTGAACACCCCGGAGGCCATCCCGGCATCGCCCGGCGCGACGGCGGTGACGGCGGCCGCGGCGACCGGGGCCAGGCACAGGCCGAGTCCGAAACCGCCCACGATCGAGGGGCCGAGCACGTCGGCGAGGAAACTGCCGTCGGGACTGATCGCGGCGAACCAGCCGATCCCGGTGGCGGTCAGCAGCGCGCCGCCGATCAGTAGCGGGCGCGGCGATCGGTGGGCGCCGACCCGGGTCGCGACCAGCGTGCCGACGATGACACACAGCGAGAACGGGACGAAGGCCGCGCCGGTGGCGCCCGCGCTCATCCGCAGGACACGCTGCATGTACAGCGACACGAGGTAGAACGCCGAGAACTGGCCCGCGGCGGCGCACAGGACGAACAGGTTGCCGCCGAGTACCCAGCGGTTGCGCAGCAGTCCGAACCGGAGCAGTGGGTGGCGAACCTGCCTTTCCGTGAGGGCGAAGCCGATCAGCAGGGCCGCGGCCACCGCCAGTGTCGCGCCGGTGTCGGCCGAGATCCACCCGTGCCGATCGGTGCGGACGATGCCGGTGATGAGCACGCCGACGCCGCCGGTGGCCAGCGCGGCGCCGAGGAGGTCGAGTCGGCCTGCGCCGGTCGACGGCCGGTCGGCGGGCACACCCGCGGCGGTGGCCAGCAGCGCGACCGCGACGATCGGCAGATTGATCAGCATCACCCAGCGCCAGTCGGCGTACTCGGTGAGCACGCCGCCGACGAGGACGCCCAGCGCTCCGCCCGCCGCGTTCACCCCGCCCCACACGCCCAGCGCGCGGACGCGGGCGGGCCCCTCGGGGAACGCCGTGGTGAGCGTGGCCAGGGCGGCGGGCGCCACCGCGGCCGCC
>NZ_LPNR01000061.1 GCF_019266065.1 Nocardia sp. MH4
CGCCGCACCGCTCTCGCCGGGTCCGGCGCGGTCGGGGCCGCGCCGTCAACGCCCTGCCGTCGCGCCGGCGGCGCCGTCCCGGTCGCGTCGACCACGGAGCGGATCGCCCTCGGCTTCGCGCCGTAACCTCCAGCGCGGCACCCTGATCCGCGACAAGAGGAGTTCCGCGATCAGCGACCGGCGTATTTTTCGGCGGCGGCCGCCAACCCCAGGTGCACGATGTCGGTGAAGGTCGTGAGATCGCGGATGAGGGTGTCGATTTCGCCGGTGGTGCCCGCCGCGGTCTGGTGCAACCAGTCGGCGACGGTGTCGAACAGGCCGCCGATCGTGGAGACGGCGAGGGCGTGCAGGTCGATGCCGATGCCCGCGGCGGGGACGAACTCGTATTCGCGCCACAGGGTTTCGAGGAACTGGGCGGCCCAGCGGCGGTTCGTGCGGCGCTGCTGTTCGACCTTGGCGGAGATGCCGCTGGCCTCCCCGAAGGTGACCTGGGCGACGCGGGGATCGTCGACGAGCGAGTGCGCGAAGGCCGCCACCACCACCGACACCACCTCGTCGCGCCCGCCGGTGCACTCGGCCAGCGCGGTGGCGACCTCGGCCTGGGCGCGTTCGCTGAGCTGCTGGAGCAGGGCCAGGTAGCAGGACTCCTTGCTGTCGAACAGTTCGTAGAAGGCCTTGTTGCCGACGAAGGCGGTCTGACAGATCTGCTCGATCGCCGTGTTGACGTAGCCGTCGACGGCGATGAGCTCGAACGCGGCGGCCAGGATCTGCTCACGCCGGCGGGCGCGGCGCTGCTCGGCGTCCAGACCCTGGATGCGCCGGGAGCGAACGGGACTCTTCTCGGTCGACGTCACGCAGCTCAGCCTACCGATCGCGCAATATGAACAAGAACTCTTGTTACTAACAAGAGAACCTGCTGTAATCAGCATCACCTACCGAAGGAGATGCCATGCAGCGCAGCACGGCCACCCACCGATCCCGACGCCTCGGCGCCCCCGCCCTGCTGGCCGCCGCCGTGCTGGCGATGACCGCCGGTCCCGCCGTGGCCGAGGATTTCCAGCTCCCCCCGTTGCCGAACGAGGCCCAGGTGTATCCGGCGGTCGTACCGCTGCCGACCCCGCAGCAGGACCCCTGGTACGACGACCCGGCCGATATCGCGGCCTACGCCAACGGCGAGGTGATCCGCACCCGCGTCGTACAGACCTACGCGCTCGGCATCCCGGTCCCGGTGCACACCACCCAGCTCCTGTTCCGCAGCACCGACGCCCGCGACAACCCGATCGCCACCGCGACCACCGTGCTGATGCCGGGCATCCCGTGGCTGGGTCCCGGTGCGCGCCCGCTGATCTCGTACCAGGAGGCGATCGACAGCCTCGGCAGGCAGTGCAATCCGTCGTACACGCTGCGGGCGGGCATCCAGAAGGAGGTCGCGCTGATCGGCCAGTTCCTGGCCGCGGGCGCGGCGGTGGTGGTCACCGACTTCGACGGCAAGCGCAACACGATCATGTCCCCGAGCGAGGGCCGGATGGTGCTCGACGGCATCCGGGCCGCCCAGCGCGGCGGACTCGGTCTCGAGGCGTCGCCGGTGGGCCTGTGGGGGTACTCCGGCGGCGGCAACGCCTCGGCGTCGGCCGCCGAACAGCACCGCGGCTACGCGCCCGAGCTCGCGCTGCGCGCCAGCGCCCAGGGCGGTATCCCCGGCGACAAGGTCGCGATCGCGCCGTTCGCCATCTCGGGCACCCAGCCGCAGGCCAACTTCACCGGCTGGCTGGCCATTCTCGGGCTGGCTCGCGAATACCCCGAGTTCGATCAGGCCCTGCAGACCTACCTGACGCCGGAGGGCAAGCAGGTCGCCCGCGATCTGGCGGACCGCTGCCTCTACACCGCGGTCGGCTCCACACTGCTGCGCCCGGTCGCCGACTACCTGACCGACCCGGCCGCCGCGCTGGCCGCCGCCCACGAGGGATTGGCAGCGGCGAGCTTCGGCCGTCCCGAGAACACCCCGGACATCCCGCTGCTCATGTGGCATTCGACCACCGATCAGCTGCTGCCCGCCGAACTGGCCATCGACGAGATCGCCGCCGCCTACTGCGCGCGCGGGGTGAACATGCGCATGTTCCGGGTGCCGATGTCGGAGCACATCAGCGCCGAGATCGTCCCCGAGCTCGGCACCGTCGCCTGGCTGCTGGCGGTCACCGCCGGTGCCGACCCGGGGCCGACGCTGTGCTGAGCCGATCCACGTCCACTCGCCCCCAGGGAGATCCACCATGAGCCCATCGACCTGGACGCACACCGCGTCGACCATGGCGCGCCAGCTGCGCGCCATGCAGCGTGCCGGACTGATCGATCTGCGGCGCCCCGATCGACTCGTCCACACCGCTCGCGCGATGCGCGTCTACGGCCCGATCGCCGGCGGCATCCTGACCTCGGCCAGGCGCACCCCGGACCGGATCGCGCTGGTCGATGGCGCACATCGGATCAGCTACGGCGACCTCGACCGACGTACCGACGCGATCGCCGCCCGCTGGCACGCCGAGGGCGTCACCGCGCGCGACACCATCGGCGTGCTCTGCCCCGACGGACTGCGCCTGGTGCAGACCATGGCCGCCGCGGCGAAACTCGGCGCGCGACTGGTGCTGCTCAACACCGGGTTCGGTGCTGCGCAGTTGCGGGATGTGCTGTCCAGGGAAAAGGTCGCGGCGCTGGTCCTGGACCCGAGTCTGGCCGCGCTCGCCGACACGCTCCCCGAGGGGGTGGTCCTGCTCGACACCGAGGGCCCCGAGACCGGGGCGCGGGCGCCCGTTCCAGCCGAGCAGGGCGGTTTCGTCCTGCTCACCGGCGGCACCACCGGAACACCCAAAGGCGCGCCACGTCGGGTCGAATCGCCTTTGGCGGGCGCGCAATTCGTCGACCGGGTGCCGCTGCGGCGCGGGCAGACGGTGCTGCTGTGCGCTCCGCTGTTCCACGGTACCGCGCTGTCCCAGTTCATCCTGTCGCTGAATCTGGGCTCGACGATCGTGCTGCACGGCAAGTTCGACGCCCGCCGCGCCCTGGACCAGATCGCCGAACACCGCGCCGACATGATCGTGCTCGTCCCGACGATGCTGCGCCGCATCCTCGATCTGGGCCCGGAAACGCTGTCCGCCACCGACACCAATTCGCTGCGGATCGTGTTCACCGCGGGTGCCGCGCTCCCGTCGGCCCTGGGCAGCAGGGCGATCGAGGTCTTCGGCCCGGTGATCTACAACTTCTACGGCTGCACCGAGACCGGCACCGCCACCGTCGCCACGCCACAGGACTGGCTCGCCGCGCCGGGCACGGTCGGCCGGGCGCCGGTCGGGATCACGGTGGCGCTCTACGACGGCGACACCAGGGTGACCACCCCGGGCGCGGTCGGCACCGTGTATGTCGGCAACTCGATCGCCTTCCACGGGTACTCCGGTGGGGGTTCCAAACAGCTCAGGGGCGGGTTGATGAGCACCGGCGACCTGGGCCACTTCGATACCGCGGGCAGGCTTTTCATCGACGGACGCGACGACGACATGATCGTCTCCGGCGGCGAGAACGTCTTCCCCGGCGAGATCGAGGACCTGCTCTACCGGCACCCTGCCGTGACCGAGGCCGCGGTGATCGGGGTGCCCGACGAGGAGTTCGGGCAGCGGCTGGCCGCGTTCGTGGTCCGGGCGGGCGAGCTCGACGCCGACGCCGTCCGCACCTACGTGAAGTCGCGTCTGGCCCGGTTCAAAGCCCCGCGCGATGTGGTGTTCGTCGACGAACTCCCGCGCACGCCGACCGGCAAGATCGACCGCATCGGCCTGGCGGCACTGCGCTGAGCAGGTGGCGGCGACGAGGGGTCGCCGCCACCGTGGGACTCATGCGCGGTCGAGTGCGGCGGCCAGCACGGGTCCGATGGTGGTCAGGGCGCTCGGGCCGGTGATGTCCCAGTGGGTGGCGTCGACGGCGACATCGCGGATCTCGCCGTCGATGTGGTCGCGCCACGCCCCCGCGGCCCGGCCCGCGCCGCGGTCGTCGCGGCCCGCGGTGAAGAACAGCAGGTCGCCGTGGAAGACACGGGGGCGGTGCGCCGCGCCGATGACCTGAGCGTGCAGGATGCCCGCGAAGATCCGGTGTACCCGCTCGGCGGTCAGTTCCGTGAACGGTCCGGGCAGCTCGGCCACCAGTGCGACCGCGTCGTCGGGCGTGAATTCGCCGATGGGCGTGACCAACTCGTGGTCGGTACCGAACTGACCGAGCAGATCACCGACCGTCACCGGTGTCTGGCTGCGGTATTCGACGTCCCCGACGAAGGAGTCCAGCATGGCCAGTACCGTCACCCGCTCGCCCAGGTCCTGCAAGCGCACGGCCATGGCGTGGGCGATGACCCCGCCGACGCACCAGCCCAGCAGCCGGTACGGCCCGTGCGGCTGGACGGCCCTGATCCGCGCCACGTAGTCGGCGGCGAGCGCGTCCAGCGACTCCGGCAGCGGCGCCTCCTCGGCGATGGCCGGTGCCTGCAATCCATAGACCGGGCAGTCGAGTTCGCCGGTCAGCCCGGCGAAACTCCAGGCCAAACCGACCACCGGATGCACGCAGAACAGCGGTGCGCCGCGCCCCTGCCCGCGCAGAGCGAGCACCGGTGTCAGCAGGGAGACGTCCTCGCCCGCCGTGTTCTCGGCGATGCGGCGGGCCAAGCCTGCCGGGGTGGGGTCGGTGAACAGCCACAGCAGCGGGAGGTCGGTGGCCAGCTCGGCCCGCAGACGCGCCACCACGCGGGTGGCGACCATCGAGTTGCCGCCGAGATCGAAGAACGAGTCGTCGGCGCCGACCCGGTCGCGGCCGAGGAGTTCGGCGTACACGGCGGCGACGCACTGTTCGACGGCGCCCGCCGGGGCACGGTAGGCGGCCGAACCGAACTCCGGGCTCGGCAGCGACGTGAGCGCGAGCTTGCCGTTCGCCGTCAGCGGCAGACTGTCGATGACGACGACCGCCGCCGGAATCTGATGCTCCGGCAGCCGGTCTCGCAGCTGGGCGCGGACCTCGGGGCCGCTGATCGCCTCACCGCCGCCGGGCACGACGTAGCCGATCAGCTGTCGTCCGGTCGCCGGATCGTCGCGCACCACCACGACCGCGGCGCCGATCCCCGGGCACTCCAGCAGCGCCACCTCGACCTCGGCCGGTTCGATGCGGTAGCCGCGGATCTTCACCTGGCGGTCCGCGCGACCGAAGTGCTCGAGCGTGCCCGCGCGAGTCCAGCGGCCGAGATCGCCCGAGCGATACAGGATGCCGCCCGCCACCGCGGGATCCGCGATGTAGCGGGTGGCGGTGAGGCCGGGCCGGTGCAGATAGCCCCGGGTCACCTGGGCACCGCCGACGTAGATCTCGCCCAGGACGCCGGTCGGCACCGGCCGCAGCCGATCGTCGAGCACCCGCACGACGAGCCCGTCGAACGGTCGGCCGACCGGGCTGCCCGCGCGATCGTGCGCGCCGGCGGCGAGGGTCGTGTGGGTGACGTGCACGGTGGTCTCGGTGATGCCGAACATGTTGACCAGCTCGGGTCCGCCCGTGCCGTGCCGGTCGTACCAGGCGGCGAGTCGGCGCGGGTCGAGCGCCTCGCCGCCGAAGACGATGCGCCGCAGAGACAGTGGTGGAGCACCCGTGGCCCGTGCGTCGGCGTCGTCCAGCCCGGCGAAGGCCGACGGGGTCTGGCCGAGGATCGAGACCTGTTCGCGCACCAGGAGTTCCCGCAGGTGCTCGGGTGAGCGCGCGGTGTCCTGGTCCACCACCACCAGGGCCGCCCCGGTGGTGAGCGCACCCCACAGCTCCCACACCGAGAAGTCGAAGGCCGTCGCGTGGAACAGGGCCCAGACATCGGTGGACCGGGTCGACAGCACCCGCCGGGTCCGGTCGAGCATGGCGACGACCTCGCGATGTTGCACCGCGACGCCTTTCGGTGTGCCGGTCGTCCCGGAGGTATAGATCACGTAGGCGAGATTCGCCGCGTGGATCGTGCCGTCCGTTCCTGTGGCGAGCCGAGGCTGTGACCCGCGCACCGCGTCGGGCTCGCGCCGCGCACCGGTCGGCCGCCGATCTTCGGCGTCGACGTGCGCGGGGTGGGTGACACGATAGGCCGAGAGTGCTCGCGGCTCAGACGTATCCGACGAGGCGTCCCCACCGGACGTGCGGTGCGGCGGGCCTGGGTCGGTGTGACGGACCACGAGCCCTTCGGCGATCACGCACACCGGTCGCGCGTCGGCCAGCAGGTAGTCGATCCGCTCGCGGGGGTTCCCTGGGTCGAGGGGAACGTAGGCCGCGCCGCTGCGCACCACCGCGACGATCGCCACCACCAGCTCGGCCGAGCGCGGCACCACGACGGCGACCCGTCGCTCCGGCCCCGCCCCGTGCGCCACGAGTTCCCGGGCCAGGGCCGCGCTGCGGTCATCGAGGTCCTGATAGGTGAGGGTGGTCTCCCCCGCGCGCACGGCCACCGCGTGCCGGTGCCGATGCGCGGCGACGTCGAACAGATCGCGCAGCGTGCGGTGGTCGAGGCGGGTCACGACGGGTGCCGGCGCCGGGTCGACCAGCACGATGTCACCGACCGTCCGTCCCGGTTCGGCGGCGACCGCGCGGGCGATGCGCTCGATCGTCTCGGCGAACCGGGCGATGGTGTCGCGGTCGAACAGGTCGGTCGCGTAGGTGAGCGCCAGGCCCACGGTGTCGGCCGTCGGGTTCGACATCGTCAGCTGGAGGTCGAATTTCGCCGGTGTCGCGGTCGGCGCGACCGGTTCGACAACGAGCCCGCCGAGGTCGGCTCCGACCGCCTCGACCCGGGTCTCGGCGGTGAGCACGACCTGGAACAGCGGATGGTGGGCCCGGGTGCGCGGCGGATCGAGCGCCTCGACGACCCGTTCGAACGGAATGTCGGCGTTGGCCAGCGCGCCGAGGTCGATATCGCGGACCCGGGTGAGCAGCGCGGTGAAGGACTGCGCGAGATCGACGCTCGTGCGCAGCACCACCATCGCGACGAACATGCCGACGAGGTCGTCCAGTTCGGGGCCACCGCGCCCGGCCACCGGCGTGCCGATGGCGATATCGGTGCCAGCGCCCGATCGGGCCAGCGCGACCGCGAGCACGGCATGCACCACCATGAACTGGGTCGCGCCGTGCGCCACCGCGATCCGGCGCAGGGCGGCGGTGAGCTCGGCGTCGAGGGTGACCTCGTACAGCGCGCCGCGTCCGGAGGCCACCGGCGGGTGCGGACGGTCGACGGGCAGGGCCAGCCGGGGCGCCAGCCCGGACAGCCGAGCCCGCCAGTACCGCAGTTGACTGTCGAAGGTCGCCGCACCGGCGGGATCTGCCGACCACTCCTGGTGTGCCAGTGCGTAATCGGCGTAGGTGACGGGCAGCGGCGGCAGTTCCGGCGCCGAGTGCCGGAGCCGCGCGGCGTACGCGCCGAGCAGATCCCGCAGCAGGGGGCCCAGCGACCAGCCGTCGGCGCTGATGTGGTGCACGACCACGGTCAGCGCATGGTCGTGGTCATCGAGCCTGAACAGCCTGGTGCGCAGCGGCAGGTCGACGGTGAGATCGAAACCGGCCGTAGCGAATTCGGCCACCATGTCCATGATTTCCGTGGAGCGCACCGGCACCGGGGTGAGGGTGGTGCGCGCGTGATCGATCGGGACGATGTGCTGAATACCGACGCCGTCCCGATCGGGGTAGCGGGTGCGCAGTGGTTCGTGCCGCGCGACCACATCGTCGAGGGCGGCGCGCAGCACGTCGATCGACAGCGGCCCACGCAGCCGCACCGTCAGCGCGATATTGTCCGCCGGCGAACGGTGGTCGATCCGGTTGAGCACCCACAGACGCTGCTGGGCAGGCGCCAGCGGCACCGGCTCCGGCCGGGCGCGCCGGGTCACCGGCGGTCGCGGCGCCGCCTGCGCCAGGTGGCGGATCGCGACGGCGAGCCGGGCCACCGTCGGTGCGTCGAACACGGTGCGCACCGGGATCTGCTTGCCGGTCGCCGCGCCGAGGCGCGCCCCGAGCTGGGCGGCGAGCAGCGAGTTCCCGCCGAGGGCGAAGAAGTCGTCCTGGGCGGCGACCGAGTCCACGCCCAGCAGGCCGGCCATGACCGTGCCGATCAGCCGCTCGACCGAATCCGTCGGCGCCGCACCGCCTCGGGAGGCGAACACCGGGGCGGGCAGCGCGGCGCGGTCGACCTTGCCCACCGGCGTCAACGGCAGCTCGTCGAGCACGATCACGGTCGCGGGCACCGCGTGCGCGGCGAGTCTGCTCCGCGCGAATGTCAGCAGCGCGCCGGTGTCGACGGCCCGACCCGGCTCGGCCGTCACGTAACTCACCGGCACCCGCGCCCCCGCCGGGGTCTCCCACCCGGTGGTGATCGCCGAGCGGACCGCATCATGGCCGGTCAGGACGGCGTCGATCTCGCCCGGCTCGACGCGGACGCCGAGCACCTTGAGCTGGAAGTCGGTGCGGCCGAGGAACTCCAGGGCCGCCGCGTCACCGCGATGCGCGCGGACCAGATCACCCGTGCGGTACATCCGGGCGCCGGGCCGGCCGAAGGGATCGGCCACGAAGCGCGTCGCCGACGTCCCCGGCCTGCGCCGGTACCCGCGCGCCACACCGGGGCCGGTCAGGTAGAGCTCACCGGGCTCGCCGGGTGGCACGGGACGCAGGCGATCGTCCAGGATCATCGCCGACCAACCGTCGAACACCGTCCCGAGCACCACCGGCTCACCCGCGGACAGCGTTGTCGCGGTGACGAAGATCGTCGTCTCGGTCGGGCCGTAGGCGTTGACGTAGATCCGCCCCGGCGCCCATCGCGCCACCAGCGCCGGGTCCGAGACGTCACCGCCGACCACCAGCCCGCGCAGTGTCCCGTGGCGCGCCGGGTCGAGGGTGGCCAGCACCCCGGGGGTGAGCACGGCGTGGGTGACCGCCCGGTCGGCGATGAGCTCGTCGAGTTCACCACCACCGGTGATCTCCGGCGGCACGATGACCGCCGTCGCCCGGTGCGCGCACGTCAGCATCAGCTCGAGCACGAACAGGTCGAAACCCGGTGAGCTGACCTGCAAAACACGCGCCCGCTCGAACGAGCCGAGCCGCGCCGACACCGCCGCGACCAGCGTCGCGAGCCCGCGGTGGGTCACGGCGACCGACTTCGGCGCCCCGGTCGAGCCGGAGGTGTAGAGGACATAGGCGAGCTGGTCCAGGTGTGTCGGCGCGACCCGGTCGGCCTCGGTGAGCGGCGCCGGATCATGGCGCGCGCACCGCCGCGCGAAGTCGGGGTCGTCGAGCACCAGCCAGGTGATCCAGGTCGGCAGCTCGGCGAGTATCGACCGGGTGGTGATGCCGATGGTGGCGGCGGCATCGGCCAGCAGGTAGCGGCGCCGGGCCTGCGGCTGGCGCAGGTCCACCGGCAGGACGGCCGCACCGGTCGCGGCCACCGCCCACACCGCGCGCACCAGCTCCGCCGAGCGCGGCAGGGCCAGCACCACCACGGACTCGGGGCCGACCGCGTGCGTGATCAGCTCCCTGGCGAGCCGATGCGCCGCACCGGACAGGGTCGCGTAGGTCCAGCTCTCGTCGCCGTCGACGACGGCGATCCCCGCACCGGATCCGCCGCGATCGAGGATGTCACCGAGGGTGGCCTGTGGTCCGATCGCGGTCATGCTCCGATTAGATCGGCAACCGGATAGATCGGAAAACCCCGATTTCCATGGGCAAACCGCAGGTAGCAGCGTGATTGCTATCATGGCGGGCAGTGATCCATGACGTCGCGCCGTCTCGGCGCCGTTGCTCCGTCGCCGCTGTACGAGGAGGAAACATGGCTCAGGATTCCGAGGGTGCACCGATCCCGCCCGCGTCCGACAACGCCGCCGATCTGGACCTGCCGTGGGCCCCGCGCGACCATCCGTGGAGCGGACACCGCGCCGAGCACGACGCGCTCGAATGGGCCAAGGGCGATCCTCGGAAGCTGGCCGGAATCTATCTGTACCGGCAGCCCGGCGGTAACCCGGCGACCGAGGCCGACTACAAGTTCCCGGTCGCCGACATCATCGACGGACAGCCCACCCGCGTCTTCCACGCCGTCGCCAATGCCGCGGCCCGGCTCGACCAGGCCGATATCCCCGAGGCCGACCGTACCCGGGTCAAACACCGGATCAGCGAGCTGTACCGGGACGCGGCGAAGGCCTTCGACGACCCCGATCTGCGGGCGCCCTGGGATCGCTGAGTCAGCGCAGGCCGCGGAAGAACGCGCGGATGTCGCCGACCAGTAGCTCCGGCGCCTCCATCGCCGCGAAGTGCCCGCCCCGGTCGAACTCCGACCAGTGCACGATGTGGGCATTGCCTTGGGCGTAGCGGCGAATGGCGACGTCC
Organism: Nocardia sp. MH4; assembly: GCF_019266065.1. Classification (GTDB taxonomy): domain Bacteria; phylum Actinomycetota; class Actinomycetes; order Mycobacteriales; family Mycobacteriaceae; genus Nocardia; species Nocardia canadensis. Next base: position 10,396 of record NZ_LPNR01000061.1, read on the forward strand.
TCGGCGAAGACCGCGACGCCGGTCGGCGTGGTCGACGGGGTGCTCGACCACGAGCGGGTGTGCGTGGCCTCGTAGTACAGGGCGGCCGAGGAACCCGCGGTGCCGGTGAGCCAGTAGAGCATCACATTGGTGAGCAGCCGATCTCGGTCCACGGCCGCCTCCGGGAGTCCGTCGGCCGGGAACGTCCACTCCTTGAACTTCTCCACGATCCACGCGAGCTGACCGATCGGTGAGTCGTGCAGACCGTAGGCGAGGGTCTGCGGCCGGGTCGCCTGGATCCGGAAGTAGCCACTGCCCTCGCCCTTGAACTGCGCGAGCCGGTCGAGCCGGGCCAGTTCGGCCACGGTCATCGTCGCCTTGTCCGCGTCGGTGACCGGCCCGAACGGCAGGAAGCCGACGGTCGCGGCATTGACGTGCACGCCGATCACCCGGTCCCCACCCGCCCGCCCGACCTCGGGGGTGATGAACGCGCCCCAGTCACCACCCTGCGCGCCGAACCGCTGGTAACCGAGCCTGGTCATGAGCTCGACCCAGGCCGCGGCGATCCTGGCCGGATTCCAGCCGGCGTCGGTCACCGGGCCGGAGAACCCGTACCCGGGCAGCGAGGGGATCACCAGATGGAAGGCGTCGTCGGGATCGCCGCCGTGGGCGCCGGGATCGGTGAGCGGCCCGATCACGTCCAGGAATTCGACGACCGACCCCGGCCAGCCGTGCGTGAGCAGCAGCGGTGTCGCGTCGGGCCGGGCCGAGCGCACATGCAGGAAATGGATGCGCTGGCCGTCGATCTCGGTGGTGAACTGCGGGAACGCGTTCAGTTCCGCCTCGGCCGCCCGCCAGTCGTAGGTGGTGCGCCAGTACTCGGCCAGTTCCCGCAGGTACCCCACCGGAACACCGCGGCGCCACTCGGCGCCCGGCTGCTCGGCGGGCCAGCGCGCGTCGGTCAGCCTGCGACGCAGATCGTCCAGGTCGCGCTGGGCGATGTCGATGCGGAAGGGAGTGATCGCGGTGCTCATCCCCGCGACGCTACGGACCGAACGCGATCTCGGGAACACCGTGTTCGCCGCCCACCGGAAATCGGTAGGCGGCGAGGCGGATTCGGCCGCGCGGGCTCAGGACGCGGGTTCGCTCAGAACTCCCAGTCCTCGTCTTCGGTATTGACCGCCTTGCCGATGACGTAGCTGGAACCCGAGCCGGAGAAGAAGTCGTGGTTCTCGTCGGCGTTGGGCGACAGCGCCGACAGGATCGCCGGGTTCACCTCGCACTCGTCCTTCGGGAACAGGCCCTCGTAGCCGAGGTTCATCAGCGCCTTGTTGGCGTTGTAGCGCAGGAACTTCTTGACGTCCTCGGTGAGGCCGACCTCGTCGTAGAGATCCTGGGTGTAGTCGACCTCGTTGTCGTAGAGCTCGAAGAGCAGCTCGAAGGTGTAGTTCTTGAGCTCGTCGCGCTCGGCCTGGGAGACCAGCTCGAGGCCCTTCTGGTACTTGTAGCCGATGTAGTAGCCGTGCACGGCCTCGTCACGGATGATCAGGCGGATCATGTCGGCGGTGTTGGTCAGCTTGGCCCGCGAGGACCAGTGCATCGGCAGGTAGAAGCCGGAGTAGAACAGGAAGCTCTCCAGCAGGGTGGAGGCGACCTTGCGCTTGAGCGGGTCCTCGCCGTTGTAGTACGACAGGACGATCTCGGCCTTGCGCTGCAGGTTGCGGTTCTCCTCCGACCAGCGGAACGCCTCGTCGATCTCCTTCGACGAGCACAGCGTGGAGAAGATGGAGCTGTAGCTCTTGGCGTGCACCGACTCCATGAACGCGATGTTGGTGTACACCGCTTCCTCGTGCGGGGTGAGCGCGTCGGGGATGAGCGAGACCGCGCCGACGGTGCCCTGGATGGTGTCCAGCAGCGTCAGGCCGGTGAAGACCCGCATGGTGAGCTGCTTCTCGTCGGGGGTCAGGGTGTTCCAGGAGGGGATGTCGTTGGACACCGGCACCTTCTCCGGTAGCCAGAAGTTGCCGGTCAGGCGATCCCAGACCTCGGCGTCCTTCTCATCGGGCACCCGATTCCAGTTGATGGCGCTGACCCGATCGATGAGCTTCATTCCGCCTCCACACCTTTCCGCCTGACCGTTGACCCGCACCGCCGCCGTGTACGAGCCCGTTCACCCTGAACACTACTCGTAGTGGGTGACATCTCCCGCCAACACAACAGCTTGTGTTGCAGCGCATCGAACCCCGCCGCTCCGACAGGACACCCGCGCCACACACGCGGCCCCTATTGTGCGGCACGACCGCCGCGGCACCACCATCGCACCGCCCGTGATTCGCCACATACGCGCGCGACCGCGTCCCCGCGTGAATCCGGCCACGCGAGGTGCCTTTGCATTCTCACCGGGCACCCGGCAAACTGCGGCTCGCGTGTCCCCGCACGGACACGCGATCACGACAGGGGGATCCACCATGCTCCGCCGGCTGCTCGGCACCACTGTCGCGGCACTTCGCCCGCGCCGGCTCGTACCGCTGATCGCCGTGGCGCTGACCGTGCTCGCGTGTCAGCGCGCGGGCACCCCGGACACCATGCCGACCGGCGGATTCTGGTCCACCGCAGCGGTTTCCGATCAGGAGAAGGCCACGGTGCTGCGCACGGTGCGGGCGATCGACGTGTGCGCGCTCATCCCGCGCGAGTCGGTGACGGGGCTCGGGACCGTGCGGGATGTGGAGAACGTGCACCCGAACCAGTGCCGGATGGGGATCGCGGTCGACGGGCACCTCACCGGGATCGACGCGACCTGGACCACCGGGGTGATGTTCTCCGGCGAACCGACCATGGACGCGCCGGTGACCGAGCAGGCCATGGGCGATGTGCGGGTCCTGTTCGACGACGAGCCGTCCGGCTCGGCCGACCCGCAGGTGCGCGGCAGCTGCCAGGTGTGGGCGCGGTTCGTCGCGGGCGCCGATCTGTCGATGAGCGTGCGGGCGCCGAAGGACGCGTGCGCCACCGCCGAGGCTCTGATGCGGATCGCGCTGAGCGAATGGCGCACGGAGCCGGCGCAGGGCAGCTCGCCCGATTCGGACCGAACGGTGGTCACCGGCGCCGATCCGTGCGCGGTCGCGCCGCTGCTCGGTATCCGGGTGCCGGTGGCCGATCAGGGCGTCACCACGTGCCGGCTGACCATCGACGGTCACCAGGCCATCATCACCTACGACTACAACGAGGAACGCTCGATCACCGACGACACCCCCGCCTTCACCGTGGGCGCGCGGCAGGTCTACCGATTCGACGCACCCGCCGCGCAGTCCGGCATCGCCTCGCTGACCGCGATCGTCGGCCCCACCATGGCGGCGGGCCCCACCGACGCGCTGCTCGGCCCCCGCGTGCCGACGGTCTCGGTCACCGCCGATTCGGGCGCCGCCGAGAAGATCATGCGCGAGACGCTGCCGCTGCTGAACTGACTCGCACCCGGTCACAACGTTCTGGGAACGACCGACGCGAGTTGTTTGCGGCCTGGTTGCCCCGGCGGGCAGACTCGATGGTCGGGCGCGCGTCCGAGCCCGGATCCGTCGAGGACAGGGGTGCTGATGGACCGCAGGTTGGCGCTGGCCGCTGTCGCGTTGCTCGTCTGCGCCGGCTGCGGCGGCGACGACTCGGCGCCCGACCACGAGAAGTTGCCGCCGCTCCCGCCGCCGGTGATGCCCGCTCCACCGCCGGAGTTCTGGTCGCAGGTCCCACGGGATCAGGCCGGGCGGGACGCGGTCGCCCAGGCGACCCGACAGGTCGACGTCTGCGCCGTGTTGCCCCGCGAGACCTTGGCACCGCTGGGCGACATCACCGGTGTGACCGTCGGCTTGGACTCGTGCCGGGCGATCCTGGGCAGCACCACCTCCGGCGAGGGCACCACCCTCACCTGGCACGCCACCCTGCTGCCGGGCCTGACCCCGAGCGCCCGGGGCGTGACCGAGCAGCTCGGTGACGTGACCGTGCGCTCGGTTCCCGACCGCGACGCGGGCGAGCCCCGCTCGTGCGGCGCGACCGCCCACTTCCCCTCCGGCGCCGCGTTCTACCTCGGCCTGTCGACACCGCCGGGGAAGAATCCGTGCACCGTCGCCGACGAGCTGGTCCCCGGCATGATCGACCGCTGGCGGCAATCGCCACCCCAGGGCACCTCCCCCGACACCGTGCCGACCGTGTTGCTCGGCGCCGATCCGTGCACGGTCCGCACGAAACTCGCCGACACCGTCCCCGACGACGAACAGCGTCTCACCCAATGCCTGTTCGGTTACCGCGGCGAGAAGATCACCGTCGGCTACGAGTACCGGGTACCCGCTTACCTCGCCGCCAACAGCACCGAGGAACACATCGACGGCCGCGTCGTGCACCGCTCGGTCTCGGTCTACGACAACCGGATTCCGATCTACACCGCCGCCGTCGGCCCCGAGCTTCCGGCCGAATCCACCGCCTTCGGCCGCCGCATCCCGATCGTGGAGGTCGTCGCCGCCACCGACGACGTCGCCCGAGACGTGATGGCGCGCGCCCTCACCTTGTTCCCCCAGGGCTGACGGCGACCCGGGGCCCCTGGTCGCCGCGGCCCGGATCGGGTCAGATGCCGAGGACGAGCTTGGCGGTGGTGAAGTAGATGATCAGGCCGGTGGCGTCGACCAGGGTGGTGACCATCGGGGCCGAGACCACGGCGGGGTCGATGCGGAACTTCTTGGCCAGCAACGGCATCGTGCCGCCGATGGTGGCGGCCCAGCCGCAGATGATGACCAGGGTGATGGCGACGACGACGGCGATCTTGGGGCCGACGAACAGCGTGCCGATCAGCAGGCCGGCCGCGGCGAGCATGCTGCCGAGCACCAGGCCGACCCGGCATTCCCGCCAGATCACCTTGAACAGGTCCGACACCCGCACCTCGCCGACGGCCAGGGCGCGCACACACGCCGTCGCGGCCTGCGCGCCCGCATTGCCGCCCGCGCCGATCAGCAGCGGGATGAACAGCGCCAGGCTGGCCGCCTGCTCGAGCGTGGTGGAGAAGACGTCGGTGACGCTGACGGTCAGTGTGGCGGCGAACAACAGCAGCATCAGCCACAGCGCCCGGTAGCGCGCCAGCTGGAACACCTTGGCGGCCATGTAATGGCCCTCCCACGGCGCCGAACCGGCCTGCTTGGCCACGTCCTCGCTGTCGGCGGCCTCGAGCACCTCCATCGCGTCATCGATGGTGAGCAGCCCGACGACCCGGTCCTCGCTGTCGACGACGACCAGGTTGATGTCGTTGGTGGAACTCATCAGGCGCGCGGCCTTCTCGGCGGAGTCGGTGGCCCGCGCGAACGCCGGTTCGGTGACGACCAGCTCCGACACCATCGCGTCCGGCGCATGCAGGACCAGCTCGCGCAGTTCGACGATGCCGGTGAGCCGACGACCACAGTCGACGACCGGCAGGGTGTACACCGTCTCGGCGTTGCCGCCCTTGGCGCGCACCCAGGCCAGCGCCTGCGCGACGGTCAGATTATCCGGCAGCGCGACGACTTCCGGCGTCATGTACAGCCCGACCGAGCCCTCCGGGTAGCCCAGCAGCGCGGCGGTCATCCGGCGCTCGCGCGGGCTCAGCCCGGCCAGCACCTTCTTGGCGACCTTGGCGGGCGCCTCGTGCAGCATGCGGGCGCGGTCGTCGGGGTCCATCGCCTCGACCAGATCGCGAAAGCTCTTCTCGCGCAGGCCCTGCAGGATCTGCTGCTGGTCGACCGGCTCGAGTTCCTCGAACACGGTGATCGCGCGATCCTTGTCGAGCAGCCGGAACACGACGCCCGCCTGCACGGCGTCCATCCGGGCCAGCGCGTCGGCGATGACATGCGGCGGGCGGTTGTCGAGCCACTCCATGGCGCCGTCGACCCGGTGGGTCTCGACGAGGTGGCGCACCGATTCCGACAGAATCTCCAGCGCCTCGGTCACCGAATGATCATCGGCGCCGGAGCGGTGGTGCTGCTGCGGCGAATCCGCTTCCGGCACAGCGGAATCGGCGGCTACGTGACGGGCTTCGACGAGGTCGATCTGCGACATGGGAGAGTCCTCTGGCGCGACAGCGCGCATGCCTGCGGCCTGGCCGCGGGGATGCTACGTGAGTGAATCGGGAGACGGTGTTGTCCACCGCGGGCGTCCACCGCCACAGCCGTCACGCACAGCCGAAGGAAATCAACCGGGAATCAGCGAGAGAGCGAAGGGGCGACGCCGCGCGGCCTTCGACTGGGGGGTTCGCTGCGCATCGCAACACCACCTCCTCGTCGTCGCTGCAGGCCATCGCCAGTGCAGATCGCTCGGAGTACCCACCCGGGCACACCCTTCCACCTGCAGGGTACATGCGGAGCCCAGACGTTTCATCTTTACACCGACGTACCACTGGTCACAGTGACCTCGATCACATCGCGGGCGGCAATCCGGCGACCACCGTGTCGACCGCCTGCTCGGCAAGGCGCCACACCTCGGCGCGATCGAGATGGCGCAGCGGCCCCCGCAACGCCAGCTCGGCGAAGCCGTGCACGGTGGACCAGCAGCTCCAGGTCGCCGCCGGACGAGCGGCGGGCGCCAGATCACCGACGTGGACCATCATGTCGAGCGCGTCGGCGAGGGCCAGGTAGGCGGGCGAGTCGAGCACCGACTCCGGCGAGGTGTCGCCCGCGCCGAAGAACGCGACGGCGAACCAGCCCGGCTCGGCCAGCGCGAAGGCGATATAGCCGAGGCCGACGGCGCGCAGGCTGTCGCGCGGGGTGGCCAGGCGCCGGTCGGTGGCCATCCCGGTCGCCATCGCGGCCTCGATCGCCGCCGACACCGCGCGCAGCAGCGCCTGCCGGTCCGGAAAGTGCCGGTAGGCGGCGTTCGGCGTGACGCCGACCCGGCGGGTGACCTCGCGGATCGTCAGCGCGTCGGGACCACCGGCCCGGGTGAGCTCCAGCCCGGCCTCGACGAGCGCGGCGGCGAGATCGCCGTGGTGATACGCCAACCCTTGAGCTCCCTCCGACCGAAGTGTACGGTGTGAACATATCAAATGTGCACGCCGTACACATTCAAGGAGTGGCCCTCATGACCGCATTGCCGACCATCGTCGATCGCGACACCTGGCAGGCCGAGCTCGACAAGCTCCGGATCAGAGAGAAGGCCGCGACGCGCGAACTCGACGCCGTCGCCGCGCAGCGACGGCGCCTGCCCGCCGTCGAACTGCCCCCGTACACGCTCGAAGCCGAAGACGGGAGCGCTGTTCCGCTCGCCGAGGTCTTCGACGGGAAGTCCCAGCTGATCACCTATCACCACATGTGGACCGACGGAAACACCTGGCAGTGCCCCGGCTGCACCGGCCTCACCGCGCAGTACGCCCGGCTGGACTTCCTCGCCGCCTACGACGCGCGCTTCGTCATCGTGACCCAGGGCCCGATCGAGGAGGCTCTCGCCTACAAGCGCCGCGTCGGCAACACGATGACGTGGTACTCCACCCATGACAGCCCGTTCGGCGCCGACATGGGCGCGGGCCCGGGCGCGGGCTTCGCGGTCAACACCTTCCTGCGCGACGGCGACACCGTCTACCGCAGCTGGCACACCGACGGCCGCGGCACCGAACAGCTCGCCTACACCTTCGGCCTGATCGACGCGCTCCCCTACGGCAGGCAGGAGGAATGGCAGGACAGCCCCGAGGGCTGGCCGCAGTCACCGACCTACAGCCGCTGGCCCAGCTCCCAGGACATCGCCGCCTCCTACGGCGACCCGAACGTCTGACCCGCCGCGTAGAGATCCGCGCGGATCACCCGCTCGACCGCGGGCCAGTCCGGCGTGTGACACAGCCAGTCCGGCGCGGGCGCGGCCTGCGCGCCGAACAGGTACAGCCGCGGCACCAGCCCGCGCAGCGCCGCGTGCACGTCGAGGCGGTCGTCGATCATGTGAGTGATGCCCAATTCCGCGCAGTGCGGCGCCTTGTCGGCGCGGGTGCGACAGAACCGCAGGTGCTCGCGCGGGATGCCGGTGCGCGCGGCGAAATCGTGGTGATCGAGCCACTGCCTGGTGCGTTCCTCGATCCGCGGGCCGCATTTGGAGATCACCCAGGCGTTGCCGCCGAAGCGGGTCACCAGGCGGGCCAGCGCGTCGAAGGCGTGCGGAGTGGGCGGGGTGCTCATCGCCTCGGCGAAGCCGCCGGACAGGAAGACCGTGTCCGCGGCACCCGGCGCGAGCGCCGCCCCCTGGATGACCCGGCCGAAGTCCACGCCGAGGCGTGGTTGTCGCATATCGTTCATACGGCTCTCAGCATGCCCGCCCGCGACGGCCCCGCCAAGCGAATAACCGCCGGTCCGGGATTCAGCGCGCCGAGCGTTCAATAGTTGCCTCGGTGCGCGGCAGTGGGAAAAGTGGGCAGGGCAGCCGCGGTGCGAGGCGCCGCGACCTCCGGCTCGATCATCACACTGAGGAGAATCACGTGCGCTTCGGCATCTTCGTCCCCCAGGGCTGGCGGCTCGACCTGGTCGGTATCGAACCGGCGGACCAGTGGGCGGTGATGCGCGAGCTCGCCCAGCGGTTCGATACGGGCACCGACTGGGAATCCCTCTGGGTCTACGACCACTTCCACACCGTGCCGGTGCCGACCAACGAGGCCACCCACGAGGCGTGGACCCTGATGTCGGCGTTCGCGGCCAGCACCTCCCGCGTGCGGCTCGGGCAGATGTGTACCGCCATGAGCTACCGCAACCCCGCCTACCTGGCCAAGGTGGCCGCCACCGTCGACCTGATCTCGGGCGGCCGGGTGGAGATGGGCATCGGCGGCGGGTGGTACGAACACGAGTGGCGCGCTTACGGTTACGGCTTCCCGCCGGCCGGTGAGCGACTCGGCCGCCTGGACGAGGGTGTGCAGATCTTCCGGCAGGCCTGGCGGACCGGCCGGGCCACCCTCGACGGGAAGTACTACCAGGTCGACGATGCGATCGTGCACCCGAAGCCGTTGCAGGAGAACGGCATTCCGATCTGGATCGCCGGCGGCGGCGAGAAGAAGACGCTGCGGATCGCCGCGACGTACGCCGATTACACCAACTTCAGTGGCGAACCGGCGGAATTCACCCGCAAGTCGGAGATCCTGCGCCAGCACTGCGCCGAGGTCGGCACCGATTTCGACGCGATCACCCGCAGCGCCAACTTCAACGCCATCATCGGCAGCACCGAATCCGAAGTCCAGGAACGCCTTTCCGCCGTCATCGACCGCTACACCCCGTTCCTGGGCGCCGACGAGGCCAAGGCCCGCGTGCACGAGCAGTTCGACACCAGCGCCGCCGTCGGCACCCCCGAGCAGATCATCGAACGCCTCACCGCCGTCCAGGATCTCGGCCTCGACTACGCCATCTGCAACTTCCCCGAGGCCGCCTACGACACCTCCGGCATCGAACTCTTCGAACGCGAAGTCCTGCCCGCCCTCCGCTGAACCACCCGGGCCCCCGCGATCGCTTCGCCGACCCACAGGAGCGACGCGGGGGCGGATCGAGCTCGCCGCTCCGGCGAGCCGCCCGCACCACCTCGGTCGGTCTCGACATCCCACAGCTGCTCCCCGTCGCCGTGGCGCCCGGTGATGCGCTGGTCGGCGATGTTGCTGACGGTGGTCGTCGCATCGACGGACGCCGCCCCGAGGTCGGTCCCCACCGGGCCCCGACATCTCCTCCGGCCGTGGCGATTCCACTCGTGTGGCCTTGACCACATCGGCAGTCCGACGCTATGGTCTCACGCCAGTACTTGGACGTGCGTTCAGTTGGACGCATGTCTACCAGTGGATCGAGGAACACTGATGGCGAGAGCGGGCATTCGACGGCGGCGAGGGCCGGGGCGATCGCCGAGGTGGGTGGCGGCGTTCGCGCTGGCGATCGGCATGATCGTGAGCGGCGCGATCGCGCCCGCGAGTGCGGAGCCGGGAGTGACACCGCTGCGGGCGCAGGGGGCGGCACTGGTGGACGGATTCGGGCGGACCGTGCTGCTGCACGGAGTGAACACCGTCGACAAGGACGCGCCGTATCTGCAACCCGGTGACGGGTTCGCCCTGAGCGACGACGCGGCGGCGCTGCTCGCCCGGCACGGGTTCAACACCGTGCGGCTCGGGGTGTCCTTCGACGGACTGATGCCGACCGAGGGCGTGGTCGACACGGCCTATCTCGATCGCGTCGAGGCGGTGGTGGATACCCTTGCCGCACAAGGGATCTACACCCTGCTCGACAATCATCAGGACGGGTTGTCGCAGATCTGGGGCGGCAACGGCTTTCCCGAGTGGGCGATCCGGGCCAGGCCGGGCGACGGCGAGCCGAATCCCGGCTTCCCGCTGTACTACCTGATGCCGAGCATGAACGCCGGGTGGGACGAGGTCTGGAACAACACCTACGGCGTCCTCGATCATCTCGGGACCGCCCTCGGCGCCCTCGCCGAGCGGATGAACGGGCGCGCGAGCGTGCTCGGGATCGAACTGCTCAACGAACCCTGGCCCGGCACACCGTTTCTCACCTGCTTCCCGGACGGCTGCCCGGACTTCGACGCCGAGTACCAGCGCGCGCTGCAACGGCTGACCGACGCGGTGCGGGCGCGCAACGGCGCGGTGCCGGTGTTCTGGGAGCCGAACGTGACCTGGAACGAGACGATGCCCAGCCATCTGGGCAAGAATCCGCCGATCACCAGCCCGAACATCGTGTTCTCCCCGCACGACTACTGCATCCCCAGCCAGCTCGCCATCTACCTCGGACTGTCCGAGGAACTGCGGGCGGTGTGCCCGGTGCAGCAGGACAAGACCTGGTCCAACATCGACTCCTTCACCGACCGCACCGACATCCCGACCCTCGTCACCGAATTCGGCGACGGCGACCCGACCGTGTTGCGCAACACCACCGCCCGCGCCGACGAGCGCTTCATCGGCTGGCACTACTGGCATTTCCGCGGCACCGGCGCGGACCCCTTCCACGGTGATCTCGGCCGCAAACTGGTCCGCACCTACCCTCGCGCCACCGCGGGCATCCCGGAGGCGATGGTGTTCGATTCGGCGACCGGCGATTTCGCCTACCGCTACCGGCCGGCAGCCGCGTCGGCCCCGACCGAGATCTATGTCTCCGACCTGGCCCTGCCCGACACCTACGAGGTACAGGTCAGCGGCGGCCGGGTGACCTCGTCGACCGGAGCGCGGGTGGTCACCGTGGAAGCCGACGGCACCGCACCGGTCACCGTCCGCATCCACCGCCCCGGATCGCAGGGTGCCGAGTTGCCCGACGGCAGCGGCACCGGCTCGGCATCGGGCCTGCCACGCATCCTCACCGGTTCGGCGGGGTAGTCGTGTCGTCGCTGCGCCGCCACTTCCCCGGCAGCGCAGCGACGATGCCGACCGTCCGAGACGCCGTCACCGGTCACGCGTCCCGACGTGCCTCACGGGATCAAGCCCAGCCGACCTCGTGGGCGTCGACCGTGCCGTCGGCGATCGCGGCCACCAGTTGCGCGTGGTCGCGCTCGTTCTGGTCGGCATAGGCGCGGGCGAAGTCGACCAGGGCGGTGTCGGTGCGCTCGCTGCGGCCCAGGTAGTCGGCGATGCGGGCGGCGTCGCCGGAGCGGGCGTGGGCGCGGGCCAGTACCCGGGCGCAGGCGGTGGCGAACTGTTCGAGTTGGGGTGCGACGAGGGCGCCGTCGGCGGTGATCTTCATGTCCCGGAACTGACGGACGTAGAAGTCCATGCCGTCCACGCTGGTCCAGCCGAGGAACTTGTCGGTGGTCGATTGCAGCATCCGCTGGCCGTGGGCGACCCGCGAACCGTGGTTGTCGTAGCGGCTCGGCGCCAGGAAGTCCTCGTAGACCGAGCGGCCCGCCTGTTTGACCTGGATGAAGAACGGGTCGCCGGTCCGGCGCTCCTCGAGCAGGGCCAGGTAGACCCGCATCCCGACGCTGCCGACGCCGACCACCTGCCGGGCGACATCGACGACCCGGAACCGGGTCAGCAGCGACCAGATGTGATCGGGCACCGATTCGGCGTAGTCGTGCACGACCGCCCCGACGAGCCTGCGCTGGTCGCCGCCGACCGCCACCCGGAACGGTGGGAGCTCGGTGATCCGCCGTCGCCCGTCCCGGATCTCGGTGAACTTGCCGAACGCGCCACGGCTGGTGCGTTTCACCGACCCACGCCGGATCTCCTTGCGCGCCAGCTCCTGTGCGCGGGGGCCGAAGTAGCCGAGGAAGTCCTCCACGTCGACCCGCTCATACCAGATGTCGAGCTCGGGGGTGCGCGCGTACGCGGCCATGGCGCGGCGGTACGCGGCCGAGGTCGCCGCCACCGCCGCGTCCGACCGCGCCGCGGGCACCCCGTTGTCCCGGCCGAGCACCACCAGCGAGGCCACCAGGCGTTGCAGATCCCACTCGAACGGGCCGGGCAGCGTCTCGTCGAAATCACGCAGGTCGAAGACGAGATTGCGCTCGGGGCTGGCCCACATCCCGAAGTTCAGCACGTGCGCGTCCCCGCACAGCTGCACGCCGATTCCGGTGTTCGGCCGGGAGGCCAGGTCCGCGGCCATGATCGCGGCACCGCCGCGATAGAACGTCCACGGCGAGGCCGCCATGCGCGCCATCCGGATCGGCACGAGATCCGGCGCCCGCAGCGCGTTCTGCGCCAGCACGGTCGCCAGCGCATCGTGCCCACGCTGCCCGGGATCCCACGCGCCGAGGGCCGAACGCGGCACGATCTTGCGCGAATCCCGGCCTCGCCCAGCCTGTTCCGGCCGTTCGATCCGCTCGCGCGGCGCCAGCGGAAGGTCGAGCCCGTCCCCCACCGTCTTCCCATGCTCCGCGACGGACATCCGGCCTCCTCGGATCGACGCACTGCGCTGCGACACAACAGGGTTGCCTTCCACCGTAACCGGCGGATTCCGGTCCGACGCGCATCGCCGCGGCGCGGCGACCTGGGCTTCCCGCGCACGGCAAGGTCGGCACCGGGTGGTTGTTAAGCGAGGTCGGCCACGCTGGGCCCCATGAGCACGACGACACCGCCCCGGCGCGCCGAGCGGACCGGCGGCTACGAGCGCGACACCGACGGGCGACTGACCTACGTCCGCCCCGACGCCGCGGAGCCGCAGCGCCCGGCAGACGAATTCCCGCTCAGCGGAACCACTTCCACCGGCGACGAGACCGGGGTGATCCCCGCCTTCCTCATCGACACGGCGCTGCACGCCGCCATCGGTGTCACCGTCTGGTACCTCGCGACCGGTTCGACCGCCGTCCTGTACGGCATCGCGGCCTGGCTCGGCGCGTCCTTCCTGCACCGCACGGTCGTCCAGCGGTTCACCCGCACGACCTTCGGCAAATGCTCGTTCGGCCTGCGTCTGCGCTACGCCGACGGCCGCTACCCGTCGCTGTGGCGGTTGATCGGGCAGTGGTTGCGCGGCGGCTGGTGCTGCTTCGATCTGTTCGGCAGTATCGGCTGACGCGAAAGGGGCGGTCTCCCACGGAGACCGCCCCTTTTCCCGTGCTCAGCTCACAGCATGCAGGACACGCAACCCTCGACTTCGGTTCCCTCCAGGGCCATCTGACGCAGGCGGATGTAGTAGAGCGTCTTGATGCCCTTGCGCCAGGCGTAGATCTGGGCCTTGTTCAGGTCGCGGGTGGTGGCGGTGTCCTTGAAGAACAGCGTCAGCGACAGGCCCTGGTCCACGTGCTGGGTGGCCGCGGCGTAGGTGTCGATGATCTTCTCGTAGCCGATTTCGTAGGCGTCGTCGTAGTACTCGAGGTTGTCGTTGTCGAGGTACGGGGCCGGGTAGTAGACGCGGCCGATCTTGCCTTCCTTGCGGATCTCGATCTTCGACGCCACCGGGTGGATCGAGCTGGTGGAGTGGTTGATGTAGGAGATCGACCCGGTGGGCGGGACGGCCTGCAGGTTCTGGTTGTAGATGCCGAACTCCTGCACCGAGGCCTTCAGCTCACGCCAGTCGTCCTGGGTGGGGATGTGCACGCCGGCGTCGGCGAAGAGCTGACGGACCTTGTCGGTCTTGGGCTCCCACGCCTGCTCGGTGTACTTGTCGAAGTACTCGCCGCTGGCGTACTTCGACTCCGCGAAGCCGCCGAACGCGCTACCGCGCTCCTTCGCGATCAGGTTCGAGGCCCGGATCGCGTGGTAGACCACGGTGTAGAAGTACATGTTGGTGAAGTCGACGCCCTCTTCGGAGCCGTAGTGGACCCGCTCCCGCGCCAGGTAGCCGTGCAGGTTCATCTGGCCGAGGCCGATGGCGTGGGACTCGTTGTTGCCCTGCTCGATCGAGGGCACCGAGTAGATGTGGGTCTGGTCCGAGACGGCGGTCAGCGCGCGGATCGAGGTCTCGATGGTCTGGCCGAAGTCCGGCGAGTCCATCGCCTTGGCGATGTTGAGCGAGCCGAGGTTGCAGGAGATGTCCTTGCCGACCTTCGAGTAGGACAGGTCGTCGTTGAACTCCGAGGGGGTCGAGACCTGCAGGATCTCCGAGCACAGGTTCGAGTGGGTGATCTTGCCCTTGATCGGGTTGGCCCGGTTCACCGTGTCCTCGAACATGATGTACGGGTAGCCCGACTCGAACTGCAGCTCGGCGATGGTCTGGAAGAACTCGCGCGCCTTGATCTTCGACTTGCGGATGCGCTTGTCGTCGACCATCTCGTAGTACTTCTCGGTGACGTCGACATCGGCGAACGGCTTGCCGTAGATGCGCTCGACGTCGTACGGCGAGAACAGGTACATGTCCTCGTTCTTCTTCGCCAGCTCGAAGGTGATGTCGGGGATCACCACGCCCAGCGACAGCGTCTTGATGCGGATCTTCTCGTCCGCGTTCTCCCGCTTGGTGTCGAGGAAGCGGTAGATGTCGGGGTGGTGCGCGTGCAAGTAGACCGCGCCGGCGCCCTGACGCGCGCCCAGCTGGTTGGCGTAGGAGAACGAGTCCTCGAGCAGCTTCATGATCGGGATGACACCCGAGCTCTGGTTCTCGATCTTCTTGATCGGCGCGCCGTGCTCACGGATGTTGCTCAGCAGCAGCGCCACACCGCCGCCGCGCTTGGACAGCTGCAGGGCGGAGTTGATGGAGCGGCCGATCGACTCCATGTTGTCCTCGATGCGCAGCAGGAAGCAGGACACGGGCTCGCCGCGCTGCTTCTTGCCGGAGTTGAGGAAGGTCGGGGTGGCGGGCTGGAACCGGCCGTCGATGATCTCGTCGACCAGCTTGTCCGCGAGGACCTGGTCGCCGGCGGCCAGCGTCAGCGCGACCATCACGACCCGGTCCTCGAACCGCTCCAGGTAGCGCTTGCCGTCGAAGGTCTTGAGCGTGTACGAGGTGTAGTACTTGAACGCGCCGAGGAAGGTCGGGAACCGGAACTTCTTGGCGTAGGCCCGCTGGAACAGGCTCTTGATGTACTCGCGGCTGTACTGGTCGAGGACTTCGGCCTCGTAGTAGTTCTCGTCGACCAGGTAGTCCAGCTTCTCGTCCAGGTTGTGGAAGAAGACGGTGTTCTGGTTGACGTGCTGCAAGAAGTACTGGTGCGCGGCCTCGCGATCCTTGTCGAACTGGATCTGTCCGTCGGGGCCGTACAGGTTCAGCATCGCGTTGAGGGCGTGGTAGTCGAGGACCTCGCCCGCCTCGCCGCGCACCGCGGCCTGCTCTAGGCGGGCAGTCTTGCCGGTCGGTGCTGTGGTTGCTGTTGCCAAAACAATCCCAATCCCTCTCGGACGCGCGCGACGTCCTCAGCGGTTCCCATGAGTTCGAAGCGATACAGGTACGGCACCCCGCATTTTCGCGAGATGATGTCGCCCGCAGCGCAATAGGTATCGCCGAAGTTCGTGTTGCCGGCCGCGATCACCCCGCGCAGCAGGGCGCGGTTGTGCGGGTCGTTGAGGAACTTGGCGACCTGCCGCGGTACGAGGTCCTTGTCGGACCGTTGTCCACCCATCACGTGCCGACCACCCCCGTAGGTGGGGGTGATCAGCACGTAGGGTTCGTCGACGCGCAGCGAATCAGCGGTGTGCAATGGAAGCCGAGTAGCCGGCAGACCCAGCTTCTCGACGAAACGACAAGTGTTCTCCGAAGCGCTGGAGAAGTAGACCAGCCCGCCCGGAGTCGTCCGTTCGGGCATGACGCCTCCTTCCGGCGAAGGTCCTAAGCGGCCGCGACGGCGAGCGACTTGATGCGATCGGGGCGGAAGCCCGACCAGTGATCCTCACCGGCTACGACGACCGGCGCCTGCAGGTAACCGAGCGCCATGACGTAGTCACGGGCCTCGGTGTTCTCGGAGATGTCGATGATCTCGTAGTCCACCCCGGCCTTGTCGAGCGCCTTGTAGGTGGCATTGCACTGGACGCAAGCGGGCTTGGTGTACACGGTGATGGTCATCTAGGTTCTCCCTCTCCTATGCCTGATCCACAGCCTGTGATCCGTATGCAGTGCACGAACGGTGATGCTGCGCAAACTCCTGGATCTGGCGAAGAAAGCCCTGCTCGTAACCCCTTCCCTTGGGCCCGATCAGTGGTGGCTTCACACCGTGTTCCAGTACTGGAGACACTACACCTAGTGGCCGACAGATTGGAACAACACAAGGTGTTGCGAGTCGCACAGATGTAATTCCCACGCCGTAAGTCCCAGGACGCGCGATCGACACGCTGGGAAAACAGTGGCCCAGATCACGATTTTGCATCCCGGCGAGTCTTCAGCAAACTTCGCGGACATGCGAAGGGGCGTCACATCCGCGTGGGATGCGACGCCCCGTGTCGAGCCGACAGGCAGCTTACGCCGAGACGAGCTTGCCGTCCGCAGCGGCAACCAGCTCGTGCACGGTCGCGCCGAGCTGGGTCAGCGCCTCGGCGTCCTGAGCCGGGTGGGTCTGACCGAAACGCTCGCCGATGGTGCCGAAGCGCGCGTGTGCCGCCTCGACGACGACGCCGCCCGCGACACCGATCGCCTTGACCGCGTCACCGTGGGCCCACTCGGCCGCACGCGGGCTGATCGAGGCACTCACCACCGCGACAGGCTTGCCCTTGATCGCACCGGCCGCGTAGGGACGCGAGGCCCAGTCGATGGCGTTCTTCAGCACGGCGGGCAGGGTGCCGTTGTACTCGGGGGTGACCAGCAGGACGGCGTCGGCCGCGGCGACGGCGGCACGCAGCGCCGCGGCCTGCGCGGGCACCGAACCCGCGACGTCCAGGTCCTCGTTGTAGAACGGGATCTCCCCCAGACCCTCGTAGATCGCGATGTCCACACCTTCCGGGGCGGTCTGCACGGCCGCCTCGGCGAGCCTGCGATTGATCGAGCCCGCGCGCAGGCTTCCGACGAGAGTGAGGATGCGGGTCCCGGCCATGACGACTCCTGGTGTACTCAGTGGGATGATCGAAGTTTCATCCGACATTAACCGGACCGCAGTCCGATTACTTCCCGCGGAGGACGTGTGAGCGGCGTGAGCTCCAGCACACCCAGGCCGGACGAGCCGCCGCTGCTGCCGATCGGGCCGCCACGGCCCGGCGAGGCCGAGCCGATCGAGCGCGCCGACGCCGCCCGCAACCGCGCGCTGCTGCTCGACGCGGCCCAGCAGCTGGTGCGTGAGCACGGGGTGGCGGGACTGACGATGGACGCGGTCGCCAAGCGCGCCGGGGTCGGCAAGGGCACCGTCTTCCGGCGGTTCGGTAACCGCACCGGGCTGATGCTGGCCCTGCTCGACCACTCCGAACAGAAATTCCAGGCGGCGTTCATGTTCGGGCCGCCCCCGCTGGGCCCCACCGCGAACCCGGTCGAGCGGTTGATCGCGTTCGGCCGTACGCGCCTGCTCGACGTCGCTGTCGAGGGCGATCTGCACCGCGCCGCGGAGGAGAAGGGGCGGTTCGGCGGCGGCCCGTACGGCCTGCACAAGGCGCATGTCGTGCTGTTGCTGCGGGAGGCCGGGGTGAGCGGGGAACTGCCGCTGGTGGCCGACTCGCTGCTGTCGACATTGTCCGCGGCGCTGGTCATTCACCAGATCGACATCCTGGGCTACACCCGCGCTCAGATCGGCGACAACTGGGAATGGCTCGTTCGCCGCGTCGTTTCCCCTGCCGCACAAGTAGAGTGAGGCGGCATGGGGACACTGCGTGAACAGATCATCGCCGAGTTGGGCGTGCTGCCGGAGATCGAGCCGAAGCAGGAGGTCCGCCGTCGCGTCGACTTCCTCAAGGACTACCTGAACTCCACCCCCGCCCGCGGCTTCGCCCTGGGCATCAGCGGCGGCCAGGACAGCGCCCTGGCGGGCAGGCTGTGCCAGCTCGCCGTCGAGGAACTGCGCGCCGAGGGCGTCGAGGCGACCTTCCTCGCCGTGCGGCTGCCCTATGGCATGCAGGCCGACGAGCACGACGCGCAGATCGCGCTGAACTTCATCGACCCCGACCGGGCGGTCGTGGTGAACATCCGGCCCGGCGCCGACGCGGTGGCCGCCGAGGTCGCCGGGGCGCTCGACCACGAGCGGCTGCGCGATTTCGTGCGGGGCAACATCAAGGCCCGCGAGCGGATGGTCGCCCAGTACGCGCTGGCCGGGCAGGAGAACCTGCTGGTCGTCGGCACCGATCACGCCGCCGAGGCGGTCACCGGGTTCTTCACCAAGTTCGGTGACGGCGGCGTCGACCTGACCCCGCTCACCGGTCTTACCAAGCGTCAGGGCGCCGCGCTGCTGCAGGAACTGGGCGCGCCGTCGAGCATCTGGTCCAAGGTCCCCACCGCCGACCTCGAGGACGACCGCCCCGCCCTGCCCGATGAGGAAGCCCTCGGCCTGCGCTACGCCGAGCTCGACGACTACCTCGAGGGCAAGGACGTCACGCCGGAGGTCGCCGCCCGCGTGGAGTCGATCTTCACCAACACCCGGCACAAGCGCACCGTCCCGGTCACCCCGCTCGACACCTGGTGGCGGTAGCCGGCTGCCCGGGATTCCGGCCGCCGGGTCGACTCAGTTCTCCCCCGGCGCGCCGACACCGGACGCCGTCGCGCGCAACAGAGCGCGGACCAGGTCGTAGTCCGGTTCCTTGCGGAAGCGCAGGCAGCCCTTGCCCATGTCCTGGCTCGCCAGGCGCTCGGCGAAGGCGGCGCGGACGTCGGCCCGCAGCAGGTAGAAGGAGATGTACTGCTTCTGGCTCGCGAAGGCGATCTCGCCGACACCATCTCGCTCGTAGGCGGGCATGCCGTAGGCCATGACCTCGGTGCGGCCGGGGAGTTCGGCCAGGCACAGCTCACGCAGCCGGGTCAGCGCCGCGCGCCGATGGTCCGGGAGTTCGGCGAGATAGGCGTCGACGTCGGGAGCCGCGCTCTGGACCATCCTGCTAACCGCCCGCGAACGGGGGCAGGACGTCGACCCGGTCGCGGAGCATGGCCGACGGGTCGCGGGTGAGTTCGTCGCCGATCAGGAAGGCGCAGACCCCGACGAGCGAGTCGACCTCGGAGCCGTAGGCGGCGGCGAGCGAGGCGCGCAGGTCGGCGACGGTCGCGCCCGCGGGCAGGTCGAGTGATTCGGTGCTCTTGCCGACCGCGTCGGCGATCGCGGCGAAGTAGCGGATCTCAACCACCGATGGCTCCCATCGTGCGTTCCGGAGGGACGAAACCGGCGGCGTCGATACCGTGACCGGCCCATTTCTGCCACATGGCGCCGCGCCACAGCTCGGCGACCTCGTCGTCGTCGGCACCGGCGCGCAGCGCGGTCCGCACATCGAACTCCTGGTCGCTGAACAGGCACGAGCGCAGCATGCCGTCGGCGGTGAGCCGGGTCCGGTCGCAGCTGTCGCAGAACTTACGGGTGACGGTCGCGATGATGCCGACCGTGGCCGGGCCGCCGTCGACCAGCCACTTCTCGGCCGGCGCCGAGGGGTCGGCGCGGCCCGCCTCGGTGAGGGTGAACCGTTCGCCGAGCACGTCGAGCAGGTCGGCGGCGGTCACCATGTCGGTGCGCGCCCACTCGTGGTCGGCGTCGAGCGGCATCTCCTCGATGAAGCGCAGCTCGCACTGTTCGGCCAGGCACCACGCGAGCAGGTCGGGCGCACCGGCCAGGTTCTGCCGCATCAGCACCGCGTTCACCTTGACCGGGGCGAGCCCGACATCGCGGGCGGCGCGGATGCCGTCGAGTACCGACTCGAGCCGGTCGCGGCGGGTCAGCCGGGTGAAGTCGGCCCGGTCGACGGTGTCGAGGGAGACATTGACCCGGCTCAGTCCGGCCTCGGCCAGGGCCTTGGCGCGGTGTTCGAGGCCGACGCCGTTGGTCGTCATGGCCAGCGGGGTGTCGGGCACGGCCGCGTGACAGCCCGCGATGATCTGCTCGAGTTCGCGGCGCATCAGCGGTTCGCCGCCGGTGAAGCGGACCTCGCGCACGCCCAGTTCCCGCACGGCCAGCGTCACCAGCCGGACGATCTCGTCGGCGCTGAGCAGTTCCTCGCGCGGAATCGGCGGCAGGCCCTCTTCGGGCATGCAGTAGGTGCAGCGCAGCGAGCACTTCTCGGTGATGGAGACGCGCAGATCGCGCGCGACCCGACCGAAGCGGTCGACGAGGAGCGGCGTCTCGGGCCGGCCGTCGAGGGAGGGCCGCTCCGATCGCACAGCGGGTATCCCCATTTCGACCAGCGTCATCTTTACAGTATGACCCGTCGCCCCCGACGCGGACCGTCCGGAGCGCCGATCCGTCACGAAGTCGACAGCTCACCGTCCGTGCCCCTCGACGGTGAGCGATCCGGGCCTGACCCGCCGGTCGGACGGCGATTAGGCTGGCAGCATGACTCCCCGGCCCGCCACCGCGTCGGCGCGCAGCGTCGACGAGTACCGCGACACCGTCGCCGCGCTGCTGGCCCCGCTCGCCGACCGCCCGGCCGAGCAGGTGGCGGTGCCCGACGCGCTGGGCCGCGTGCTGACCGCCGACGTGCTGTCCCCGATCGATCTGCCGGTCTTCCGCAACTCGGCCATGGACGGATACGCGGTGCGCGCCGCCGACGTGGCGGTCACGCCGGTCACCCTGCCGGTCGTCGGGGTCGTGGCGGCGGGCAAGCCGGGCACCGAGCCGCTGCCGGCGGGCTCGGCGCTGAAGGTGATGACCGGTGCGCCGATCCCGCCCGGCGCCGACTGCGTCGTCCCGGTCGAGGACGTGCAGGCGGGCGAGGGCCGGATCGTGGTCGAGCGCGGCCGGGCCCGCGGTGAGTTCGTGCGCGAGGCCGGCACCGAT
The DNA here is from genome assembly GCF_019266065.1 of Nocardia sp. MH4. Lineage (GTDB taxonomy): Bacteria > Actinomycetota > Actinomycetes > Mycobacteriales > Mycobacteriaceae > Nocardia > Nocardia canadensis. Next base: position 31,570 of record NZ_LPNR01000061.1, read on the forward strand.
GTGCGCGCCGGCGAGCTGGTCGCCCGGGCGGGCACCGTGCTCGCGCCCCGGCACATCGCGGCGCTGGCCGCCGTCGGCCTGCCGACCGTGCCGGTGCTGAGCCGTCTGCGCGCGGTCTGCATCACCACCGGTGACGAACTCCAGCCCGCCGGGACCGAGCTGGCGCCGGGCCAGATCTACAACTCCAACGGGATCGCGCTGGCCGCGGCCCTGCGCGCCGACGGTGTCGAGGTCGTCGAGGTCGCGCACAGCACCGACGATCCGGCGGAGTTCACCGCCGTGCTGCGCGCCGCCGTGGCCGCCGCCGATCTGGTCTTCACCTCCGGCGGGGTGTCGAAGGGCGATTTCGAGGTGGTCAAGGACGTGCTGCAGCCCCTGGGCGGCACCTTCGGTTCGGTCGCGGTGCAGCCCGGCGGACCGCAGGGGTACACGGTCGTCGACGGTGTGCCGGTGCTGAGTTTTCCGGGCAATCCGGTGAGCACCACCGTGTCCTACTCGGTGTTCGCCCGCGACGTGGTGCGCGCGCTGGGCGGCCTGCCCGCGCCGGCCACCGCCGAGGTCACCCTGCTGACACCCGTGCGCTCCCCCGCGGGCAGACGCCAGTATCTGCGCGGCCTGGTGACCGACGACGGCGTCGAGGTGGTCTCGGGCCCCGGTTCCCATCTCATCGCGGGCATGGCCTGGGCCGATGTGCTCGTCGATGTGCCCGCCGAGGTCACCTCGCTGCCCGCGGGTGTCCCTGTGCGAATCTTGTCGCTATGAGCGAGTTGTCCCACGTCGACCGCGAGGGTCGCGCGCGCATGGTCGATGTCAGCGGTAAGGCCGACACCACCCGGATCGCTGTCGCCGCAGGCGAATTGCAGACCACCGCCGAGGTGGTCGCGCTGGTGCGGGCCGAGGGGATGCCCAAGGCCGATGTGCTGTCGACCGCGCGGCTGGCCGGAATCGCCGGTGCCAAGAAGACTTCCGAGCTGATTCCGCTGTGTCATCAGCTGGCACTGTCGTCGGTGAAGGTGGAGTTCGGATTCACCGAGACGACCATCACCGTCGAGGCCACCGCCAAGACCACCGGGCCGACGGGGGTCGAGATGGAAGCGCTCACGGCCGTGGCCGTCGCGGGGCTCACGCTGCACGACATGGTGAAGGCGGTGGACCCCGCGGCAGTGATGAACGGGGTGCGGCTGGTGACCAAAGAAGGTGGCAAGCACGGGCATTGGGTGCGTCCGGAGGCGCGATCCAGCAGCGCGCCGACGAGCCCGACCGGCAACGGATCGGACACCGCACCCGCCGAATCCGGTTCGGCGACAACCGCTCCGGTCGACACCACTACCGAACACGCGACCGCCGTGCGTGATTCGCGCACGGCGGTGGTCGTGGTCGCGTCCACCGGGGCCGCGGCGGGAACCCGCGTCGACACCACCGGCCCGGTGCTCGCCGAATGGCTCGGCGCCCAGGGATTCTCGGTGCGTGGCCCGCTCGTGTACGCCGACGCCGAGATCGCGGCCGGGTTGGCCGATGCCCTCACGGACGCGCCGTCGCTGATCGTCACCACCGGTGGCACCGGCGCCTCCCCCACCGATGCCACCCCCGAGGCCACCCGGGCCGTCCTCGACCGCGAACTGCCCGGCGTCGCCGATGCCATCCGGCAGCGCGGCACGGCGAAGTTCCCGCTCGCGGCGCTCAGCCGGGGCGTGGCCGGGCTGGCAGGCCGCACCGTCGTGGTCAACCTGCCGGGTTCGCCCGGCGGGGTGAAGGACGGGATCGCGGTCCTGGAACCCCTGTTGAATCATCTGCTCGCGCAAGTAGCCGGAGGCGGCGACCATGAATGACCACGGCGCGGTGCGCCTGACCGCGATCAGCGACCAGGCGCTGGATCCGATCGCCGTCGAAAAGGCTGTCGACGGACCGGAGTTCGGTGCCGTCGTGGTGTTCACCGGCAAGGTGCGCAATCACGACGGCGGCCAGGCGGTGACGGCGCTCGAATACTCCGCGCACCCCCAGGCCGAGCGGTTCCTGACCGAGATCTGCGCCGAAGTCGCCGCCGCGCACGGACTTCCGGTGGCGGCGAGCCATCGCATCGGCTCGCTCACCATCGGTGACCTGGCGATCGTGGTGGCGGTCGCGGCGCCGCATCGGGCCGAGGCGTTCACCGTCTGCGCCGAACTCGTCGACCGGATCAAGCACGAGGTGCCGATCTGGAAGCGGCAGCTGTTCGCCGACGGACTGTCCGAATGGGTCAATGCCTGCGGCTGAGCGTCACCGCGGGGTGTAGCGCCAGACGCCGAGCATCGCCTGGTCGTCCATCAGCTCCTCGCCCTCGAAGACGGTGCCGCGCAAGCGTTCCAGTGCCGCGTCCTCGTCGAGTCCGGTGCCGATGAGCACCAGGTTCGACACGCGTTCCTCGCCGCGCCCCCACGAGCCGGGGGTGAACACCACATGCCTGCCGACCAGGTGCATCTCGAACTTGCGCCGCTCTCCCGCCACCGCGAAGGCCACACAGCCCTTGGCCCGGAACAGGCCCGGCGGCGGATCTTCCAGGAAGGCGATCAGGGCGCGCGGGTCCAGCTCCCGCTTGCTGGTGAACGACACCGACACGTATTCGTCGTGCAGGTGCCGGTGGGCCGGGTCGTCGTGATCATGGTCGTGGTCGTCGAGCAACGAGTCGAAACTGAGCTGCTGGGCCACCTTCGGTTCCGCGAGCACCCGGTCGTCGAACAGCAGACCGGGATCGACGCGGCCGTAGGTCGTCGCGTAGACCGGCACTTGGCCGACCCACTCCGACACCTGCGCGCGCAGCTCGGCCAGCGCCTCGGCCGAGACCCGGTCGGCCTTGTTCACCAGCACGAGATCAGCCAGGCGCAGGTGCGAGACCAGTTCCGGGTGCTGGGCGCTCGTCGCGCCGAACAGCTCGGCGTCGACCACCTCGACCAGCCCGCCGTATCCGATCCGCGGGTTCGGGTTGGCCACCACCATGCGGATCAGATTGCGTGGCTCGGCCAGCCCACTGGCCTCCACCACGATGACGTCGACGGCGCTGCGCGGCTGCGCCAGCGTCGCGAACAGGTCGTCGAGTTCGGAGACGTCCACCGCGCAGCACACGCAGCCGTTGCCCAGCGACACCATCGCGTCGACCTGGCCCGCCACCAGCATCGCGTCGATGTTCACCGCGCCGAAGTCGTTGACCACCACCCCGATCCGGGTGCCCCGGTTGTTGCGCAACAGCGAGTTGAGCAGGGTCGTCTTGCCCGACCCGAGAAACCCCGCAACGATCACCACAGGAATCACCGTGCCGATTGTGCCGCAACGGCCGCGGCCGCCGACCCCTGGGCGGGTCGGCGGCCGCGCGCGTGCGGCTACTTCGTCGGGCCGAAGACCAGGCCGACCAGCGTGTAGGCGAGGTTGATCAACTGGTTGGTGATCGCGGTGTTGTCCATGCCCAGTGCCCTGGCCAGCGGCATCAGCATGTTCATCACGGTGAGGATCGGACCGCCGAGCGAACTCAGGTCGGGGGCCGTCTCGTCCGGGGCGGACTGCTGCTGATTCTTGGGCGTGGTGCCGCGTTCCCGCGGGGTGGGCGCGGGCGCCGCCGGTGCGCCGGGCGCCGCGGTGCGCACCTCGGCGGTGCCGGGGATCGCCAGGTGCCCGCCCGAGCCGG
>NZ_LPNR01000062.1 GCF_019266065.1 Nocardia sp. MH4
AAGCCGGAGCCACCGAAGGTCTGCAGCGAGTCGGTCAGGTACTGGTAGGCGCGCTCGGAGCCGACACCCTTGACGATCGGCAGCAGCAGGTCGTTCACGCGGAACGCGACGTCCTTGTCCGCACCCGAGACCGCGGCGGCGATCTCTTCGGTCTGGTGGGCGGCGGTGTAGAGGTAGATCGCGCGCAGGCCCTCGGCGTAGGCCTTCTGCATGGCCAGCGAACGACGCACGTCCGGGTGGTGGGTGATGGTCACGCGGGGCGCGGCCTTGTCGGTCATCTGGGTCAGGTCGGCACCCTGGACGCGGGTCTTGGCGTACTCGAGGGCGTTCAGGTAACCGGTCGACAGGGTCGCGATGGCCTTGGTGCCGACCATCATGCGAGCGTTCTCGATGACGTCGAACATCTGCGCGATGCCGTTGTGGATCTCGCCGACCAGCCAGCCCTTGGCGGGAATGCCGTGGCCGCCGAAGGTGACCTCACAGGTGGCCGAGGCCTTGATGCCCATCTTGTGCTCGACGTTGGTGACGAACACACCGTTGCGGTCACCGTAGGTCTCGGTCTCGAAGTCGAAGTGGATCTTCGGGACGTAGAACAGCGACAGGCCCTTGGTGCCCGGTCCGGCGCCCTCGGGGCGAGCCAGCACCAGGTGCATGATGTTCTCGAACAGGTCGTCGGAGTCACCCGAGGTGATGAAGCGCTTGACGCCCTCGATGTGCCACGAGCCGTCTTCCTGCTTGATCGCCTTGGTGCGGCCCGCGCCGACGTCGGAGCCGGCGTCCGGCTCGGTCAGCACCATGGTGGCGCCCCAGTTGCGGTCGGCGATCTTGGCGGCCCACTGCTTCTGCTCGTCGGTGCCGTTGTTGAAGAAGACCTGGGCGAAGCCCGCGCCGGCGGCGTACATCTGGATGGGCGGGTTGGCGCCGAGCACCATCTCCGACAGGGCCCAGGTGATGGCGGACGGGGCGTTCAGGCCGCCGAGCTCCTCGACGACGCCGACCTTGGCCCACTCGCCCTCTTCGAGCGCCTTGTAGGACTTCTTGAAGGACTCGGGCAGGGTGACCGAGTGGGTGTTCGGGTCGAAGGTGGGCGGGTTGCGGTCGGCGTCGGCGAACGACTCGGCCAGCGGACCCTCGGCCAGACGACGGACCTCGGAGAGCATTTCCTTGACGGTGTCGGTGTCCAGGTCACCGAAGGTGCCCGCATCGAGCAGCTTGTCGATGCCGAGGACCTCGAAGAGGTTGAACTCGAGGTCGCGAACGTTTGCCTTGTAGTGGCCCATGTGAGTACTCACTCTCCGTTGAGTTCTGGTGCGGTCGGTTGTCTGCCGTTCCCGCCCTGTGACGTCCACCGGGGTAGCCTTACCGGTTTTCCGCATGCTACTCGCGGGTAACTTATGGACCATATTACCGGTGAGTAATCGTCTCGGCAAAGGGCTGGGGAGCAATGTGACGTGAAAAACACGCATGGGCGCCGAAACGTTGCTCGCCGCGGCGGCGGGGCTACCGTGAGGTGTGCGCATCGAGACGAGTTCCGGGCCCGCCGAGATCGAGCTCGACGAGGTTGCCGACCCGGCCTTCCTGCTGGTGATCACGCACGGCGCCGGCGGCGGTGTCGACGCGAAAGACATTCTGGCAGTGCGTGATTCGGCGATCGAGTCGGGCGGTGCGGTGGCCAGGGTGGTGCAGCCGTACCGGGTGGCCGGGCGCCGGGCGCCGGGGTCGGCGGACAAGCAGGACGAGGCCTGGCGCGAGATCGTCGCCGCGCTGCGGGCCCGGTTTGCCGGGGTGCCGGTTGTCCAGGGGGGTCGCAGCAACGGAGCGCGGGTGGCGTGTCGCACCGCCGTCGCCGTCGGCGCGCGCGGGGTGATCGCGCTGTCGTTCCCGTTGCATCCGCCAGGGAAGCCGGACAAGAGCAGGCGTGCGGAGCTGCTCGCTCCCGGTGACATCGAGGTCGTGGTGATCAACGGCGGCAGCGACCCGTTCGGGGTGCCCGATCCCGCCGATGCCGCCGAGGTGAAAGTGATCCCCAAGCAGGCGCATTCGTTCCGCACCGGATTCGACGTGATCGCCGCGACAGTCGAACCCTGGTTCGCCCGCTGGCGCTAGGCTGCTTCGCGCAAGCACGCTTCGATCGAGGCAGGGGGCAGTCATGAAGGCGCTCATCGTGTGCACGTCCAAGTCGCACGGCAATACCAGGAAGGTCGCCGACACCATCGGCTCGGTGCTCGACGCGCGGGTGGTCGACCCGTCGGAGATCACCGCGGCCGACCTCGCCGACCACGACCTCGTCGGCTTCGGGTCGGGGGTGTACTGGATGGCGCTGGACGCCCGGCTGCGCGAGTTCGTCGACGCGCTGCCCGCCGGAGCGGGTCGCGAGGCGTTCGTCTTCGCCACCAGCGGGCTGCCCGAGCCGCGTTTCCGCCCCTACCTGCGCAATCTCGGCGACCAGCTCACCGACAAGGGCTTCGAGGTGGTGGGCGGGTTCGCCTGCCGCGGGCTCGACACGATGGGGCCGCTCGCACTGGTCGGCGGGCTGAACAAGGGCCGCCCCAGCGCCGACGACCTGAGCTCGGCGCGGAGTTTCGCCGAGCAGCTACGCGGCCGGTTCGCCTGATTCCGGCAGGTCCCGTTCGGCCAGGACCAGCGCGTCGATCGCGTCGGGACCCTCGGTGGGCCGCAGCACCGCGTCGGCGATGCGGATGGTGATGTGCTCGCCCGCCGCGCCCAGTTCGGCGCGGATGTCGTCGGGAGTGAACAGGATGGCCGGGTTCTGCGGGCCGCCGTAGCCGTCGGTCAGGTTCCTGGTGTCGTGCCCGAGCACGAGCAGCACGCCGCCGGGGGAGAGCATGCCTGCCAGTTCACGCAGCAGGGCGCCGCGCTGCTCGGCGGGCAGGTGCACGAAGACCATCAGGATCAGCTCGTACGGTCCGGTGATCCCCGCCCCGGCCAGGTCGGTGATGTCGGCGCACTGCCAGTTCACCCGCGAGCGCACCGAGCGCGACAGTCGCGCCGCGACCGTGCGGCCCTTGTCGATGCCCACCTGGGAGAAGTCGACGGCGTCGATCTGCCAGCCGTGCGTGGCCAGCCACAGGGCGTGGCGGCCCTCGCCGCAGGCCAGGTCGAGCGCGCGGGGCAGCGCGGGCGCGGTGCCGCCCGGTTCGTCGGGTCGCAGCTGGATCCGGCGATCGAGGCCGTAGACGTACTCGACCACCGTGCTGTTCGGCGGTGCGCCCCAGATCAATTCACTCTGGGCATACCGAGCGTCCCATTCCGCCGCCGATCCGCCTCCCCGCGACGTCTGGCCGGATCCAGGTGCGTCACCGGCTGTCGATGCGGCCGGCGGTTGATCGGTGGTCATGTCAGCCCGTCCCCGGTGAGTTACCCATGTGCTTGCCAGACCTATGGTGCCAGGTCTTCAGGCTCTCCAGGTCTCAGAGCCGGGTACGCATCAACACGACGTTGTACTGGGTGTGGATGGTGGTCATGAAGTAGAGGTCGCGGCCGGTCTGGTACGGGAAGATCGACGGCGCGTAGGCGGTGGGGAGCTCGCGGGCGTCGATCAGCACCTCCGGCGCGCTCCACGGGCCCTCGGGGGAGGACGCGCGGCGCATGACCACGGAGTTGAACGGGTCGGTGGTCAGCGAGACGAACTGGCCGAGGTACTCGTTGTACATCACCGACAGCTCGCCGACGCCGCCCATGATCGGGGCCGCCGCGTTCACGTCGTTGAGCTTCCACCCGCTGCCGTCCCAGTACTCGTAGGCGCCGAGGTTCTCGATCTGGGCTTCCGGCACGCGCGCGACGAACGCGTCGTTGTTGCGGCCCGAACGGGTGCCGTACTCGTAGACGAAACCGCCGTCCTTGAGGAAAGCGTTCATCTGGAAGTTGGCGTTGCCGCCCTCGTCGGGGCGCCGGGTGTGGCCGAGATCGGCCCAGGTCTCGCCGTTGTCGGCGGAGGCGGCCAGGCCGGAGAAGCTGGTGGTCCACTCGCCGGGGGCGTCCCAGGTCTTCACCGACATCATCGACAGGTACTGCACGCCGTTGGCCGAGATGCCCGCCGTCGGGATGCGGCTGATCTCCAGGAACGGGATCTTCGGGCTGGGGATGAGGTCGCGCGCCTGGCCGACGACATCGCGCACGACGCTGTCGAAGAAGACGCCGCCGGAGGGGTCCTTGGTATGGCTGCGGACCAGGATGTTCGAGCGCCACGCCCAGGTGCTGCCCGCCAGCAGGTTCGGGAAGCCGATGCCCGCGGTGTCGCCGAAGGCGGTCAGCATCTCGCCGCGGCCGTTGTCCCACATGATGCCGAGGTCGGTGCCGAGGACGTTGTAGTTCTGCGTGTTGTTCGGGCTCGCCATGCCGGTGACCTGGAAGACGGCCTGCGTGCGCCCGTGCAGGGCGGGCAGGCCGTTGGTTCCGTTGAGCACCGGGATGGGGTTGATGGCGTTGGGATTCGCCACGGCGGGCGTCGCTCCGCTCACCAGCATGGCCGTCGCTCCGGCGAACGCGGCAAGCAGGATGGAACCGGTCTTCTTCACGGTCGTCGGAGCCTCCGGGTCACGCCGAAAATCGAGACCGCTTCAGGTTCACCTGTGTCGCGGACCACATTTCGACTGTTGGGCGAATCGCAGCGATGCTAACAGTCGATCGGAGTGGCGTGTGGTACATCGACTCGTGGGTTGGCATGAACAAATTCTCAGTTGCCTGTCGCTAACTACGATTCAGGGCCTTACGCAGGAGCAATGGCACCTGGGCCGCGCGTTCGGCGGCGAACGTGGCGCGCGGATTTCGGTGCCAGGACCGGTCGAAGAGGCGCTTGGCGGCGGCGACCGCGCGCGGATCGCGGCCGGTGATCCGGTCGGCGAGGGCGGCGGCCGCGGCCTGCGGGTCCTCGGCGACCTCGGTGACGAGGCCGATCCGGGCGGCCTGGGCGGCGTCGATCGGGTCGGCGGTCATGGTCAGCAGCATGGCCTGGTCTATGCCGATGAGCTGCGACAATGTCGCCGCGCCCGACATGTCCGGGATCAGGCCGTGGGCGGCTTCCATCACCGAGAACTCCGCCGTCGGCGCCGCGATGCGGAAGTCGGCGGCCAGTGCGAGTTGCAGGCCGCCGCCGTAGCAGCGGCCGTGCACCGCGGCGATCACCGGCACGTCGAGACGGCGCCAGGCCCAGCAGGCTTCCTGAAAAGTATTCGTGCCGCGCCACGGTCGCGGGAGAAATTCCCGAACGATAGCCAATGGATCGCGGGTGGCCGCCGCGATATCGAGTCCGCTACTGAAACTCGGTCCGTTGCCGCTGACAATGACGACCCGGGTTTCTTTGTGCTCGGCCACTTTTCGCGCCGCGGCGACGAGATCGCGGAGCATTTCCAGGGTCAGTCCGTTGTGTTTGCCCGGTCGATTCAAGGTGATATATGCGCGGTCGCTCTCGAAGCGCGCGGTGAGGTGGTCTCCCATGGGCTCACCTTACTCGTGAGTCAGTTCCGGGTGGGTGGGACGGTGTGGCCCTCGCGGCGGCGGTGCGGCATGATCCTCCACGGCTGCGCATCGGCCGATGCGCAGCGATCGAGAGGACTCGAGAGTGCGGATCTGTTTGCTCGCCGCGGCGCTGATCGCCGTGCCGGTGCTATCTGCTTGCGGAGGCGGCGACGAGGCGCCCGCGGTCACCCAGGCGGAGCTGTCGAAGTCGCTGCAGGACAAGGGGTTGACCAACCCGGAGCTGGCCGACTGCGCGGCACAGGTCTTCCTCGATTCGGGGATGTCGCAGGACGGGCTGCGGGTAATGGTGTCCAACGCGCAGTCCGGTGATCCGGCCAAGCTGCTCGGCAAGGATGACGCGGCCAAGGTGGGCGCCGCGCAGTCGAAGATCGCGGAGAGCTGCGTGCACCTGGGCCGCTGAGCCGCGGGCCGTATCGATCGCGGCGATTCAAACTCTCGTCGGGTCTCCACGCCGGTGTTGCACTGGAAACCCCGACGAGAGGAGCCGCTATGACAACGGAGAGAATCGCCGACCAGGTCTCGTTCGCCTACTGGGTCCCCAACGTCAGCGGGGGGCTGGTGACCAGCGATATCGAGCAGCGCACCGGCTGGGACTTCGAATACAACAAGAAGCTCGCCCAGACGGCGGAGCGCAACGGGTTCGAGTACGCGCTCTCGCAGGTCCGCTACACCGCCTCCTATGGCGCGGAGTACCAGCACGAGTCGACCTCGTTCAGCCTCGCGCTGCTCGGGGCGACCGAGCGGCTGAAGGTGATCGCCGCGGTCCATCCCGGACTGTGGCATCCGGCCGTGCTGGCCAAGTTCGGCGCGACGGCCGACCATCTCTCCGGTGGGCGGTTCGCGATCAACGTCGTGTCCGGCTGGTTCGCCGGTGAGTTCCAGGCGCTGGGCGAGCCGTGGCTCGAGCACGACGAAAGATACCGGCGCAGCGCCGAATTCCTCGAGGTGATCCGCAAGATCTGGACCGAGGACGCGGTGAACTACGGTGGCGACTTCTACCGCATCCGCGATTTCACCCTCAAACCCAAGCCGCTCAACACTCCCGAACGGCCGAATCCCGAACTGTTCCAGGGCGGCAACTCCACCGCGGCGCGCCGCAACGGCGGCCGCTACGCCGACTGGTACTTCTCCAACGGCAAGGACTTCGACGGCGTCACCGAGCAATTGGACGATCTGCGAGCGGTCGCCAGGGACAACGACCGCGAGGTGAAGTTCGGGCTCAACGGCTTCATCATCGCCCGCGACACCGAGAAGGAAGCCCGCGACACCCTGCGCGAGATCGTCGAGAAGGCGAACAAGCCCGCGGTGCAGGGGTTCCGCGACGCCGTGCAACAGGCGGGCGCGTCGACCGCCGACCGCAAGGGCATGTGGGCCGACTCCACCTTCGAGGATCTGGTCCAGTACAACGACGGGTTCCGCACCGGGCTGATCGGCACGCCCGAGCAGATCGCGGAGCGGATCGTGGCCTACCGGGCGCTCGGCGTCGACCTCATCCTGGCCGGGTTCCTGCACTTCCAGGAGGAGATCGAGTACTTCGGCGCCAAGGTCCTGCCGCTGGTGCGTGAGCTGGAGGCCGCCGCGACCCCGGTCGCGGCGGGACGCTGATGACGGTGGTGACCGCCGCGCGGATCACCACCGCCGCACAGGCATTGGCGATCGCCACCGAACTCGCCGCCGACTTCGCGCAGGGCGCGGCCGAGCGTGATCACACGCGCAGGCTGCCGCACGAGGAACTGGACCAGCTCTCGGCCAGCGGACTGCTGGCGATCACGGTGCCGGCGGCCTTCGGCGGCGCCGACCTGCCGCCGAGCGTGGTCGCCGAGGTCTTCCGGATCCTGGCGACCGCCGATCCGAATATCGCGCAGGTGCCGCACAGCCACTTCGTGTATCTGAACCTGTTGCGGCTGGCCGGAACTCCCGCGCAGCAGCGCGAGTACTTCGGGCGGGTGCTCGCCGGCGCGCGCATCGCGAACGCGCAGTCCGAACGGGGCGGTGCCACCGTCGCCGACATCGCCACGACGGTGCGTCCCGTCGACGGGCGGTTCGTGGTCGAGGGCACCAAGTACTACTGCACCGGGTCGCTGTTCGCCGATGTGCTCGCCGTGCTGGCCAGACTCGATGATCCGCACGGCGTTTCGGGGCTGGCGGCAGGGGAGTACGTGGCCTTCGTCGCCGCACTGGAGCCCGGTGTGCGCATCGTCGACGACTGGGACGCGCTGGGGCAGCGCACGACCGGCAGTGGGACCGTCGAGTTCGACGCGGTGACCGTGGCCGCCGACCAGCTGGTGGCCCGCGCCGCCGCGGTGCACGCGCCGACCGGCTACGGCGCCTTCGCCCAGCTGCTGCATGCCGCGATCGACGCGGGCATCGCGCGGGGCGCGCTGGAAGCCGCCGCCGAGTTCGTGCGCACGCGGAGCAGGCCGTGGTTCGAAGCCGAGGTCGACCGAGCGATCGACGATCCGCTGGTGGTGCAGCGCTTCGGCGAGCTGGCCGTGTCGGTGGCGGCGGCGGAATCCGCGCTGGTCGTCGCCGGTGCGGCGGTCGACGGGGCGATCCGCGGCGAGCACCAGGACGACGCCGCGCGGGCATCGATCGCGGTCGCGACCGCCAAGATCCTCGCCGACCGCGCTGCGAACGAGGTGTCGGCGGCGATATTCGAAGTGGGCGGGACGCGCAGCGCCGCGGCCGGGCATCGGCTCGATCGCTTCTGGCGCAACGCGCGCACCCACACTCTGCACGACCCGGTGCGCTGGAAATACCAGCACATCGGCAGGGCGGTGCTGCAGGACCGGCCGCCGCCGCTGCACGGCGTCATCTGAGCACGGACGAATGGCAGAGTGAGGAAAATCCAGTGACAGTGACCGTCGTCGTCGGCAATCCGAAACCGGCGTCTCGCACCTCGGCCGCGGCCGTCCGGGTCGCCGAGGCGTTGCGCCCCGGCGTCGAGCCGGACGTGATCGATCTCGTGACCCTCGGGCCCGGCCTGCTCGGCTGGGGTGATCCCGAGGTCGCCGCGGCCGCGCGCGCCGTGGCCGCCTCGGAGCTGGTCGTCTTCGCCAGTCCGACCTTCAAGGCCACCTACACCGGGCTGCTGAAACTGTTCCTCGAGCAGTTCGACGGCGGCACCGGGCTGGCCGGGGTGATCACCGTGCCGGTGATGCTCGGCGCGGGGCCCGCCCACGCGCTCGCCCCGGATCTGCTGCTCAAGCCGGTCCTGGTGGAAATCGGCGGGACCGCGGCGCTGCCGGGGCTGTATCTCGCCGATCGTAGCTTCGCCGAGGACGGCGTCATCGAGGCCTACGCCCAGCGCTGGGCGCCTGTCGTCGCGGCACTGATCGAACAGCCGGTGGAGGCAACGAATCATGCGTGAGCTCTTGGACTTTCCCGCCGACGGCAGCGGCTTGCGCCGCGCCTTCGCCAACTTCCCCAGCGGGGTCGTCGCGGTGTGCGCGGAGATCGACGGCACCCCGCACGGTCTGGCGGTGAGCACCTTCGTGCCGGTCTCCCTCGACCCGCCGCTGGTCTCGTTCTGCGTGCAGAACTCCTCCTCGACCTGGCCGAAACTGGCCGCTGCCGGCCACCTCGGCCTCAGCCTGCTCGGCACCGACCAGCAGGCGGCGGCCAAGGCCCTCGGCGCCCGCAACGGCGACCGCTTCCGCGGGACCGCCCTGCACCGCGGCACCGGCGAAGCGGTCTTCATCGACGGCGCCACCGCGTGGATCGAAGGCGTCCCGGAAACCCACGTCCCCGCGGGCGACCACCTCGTCGTCCTCCTGCGCGTCAACCGCGTCGCCGCCCGCGAAGACCTCGACCCACTGGTCTTCCACGGCAGCAAGTTCCGCACCCTGCACACGGGCTGACCACACCGACGACGACGAAGGCCCCGGATCAGATGATCCGGGGCCTTCGCCGCAAGAGCCGATGACGGGAATCGAACCCGCGCTGTCTGCATGCGAAGTAGGCGAATAGTCGGGAATGATGGTCTGACCTGGGATGGCGGTTGCGCGCCGTGTACCAGATTTGCCTCTGTTGACGCTGGTTTATGACACGTGTGTGGCACGGCGAGCATCTCGATGACAACTGATTCCACTCGGCGTCGACCGGGAGTACGGTGTGCGGCATGGCAAATCGCGTCTGTTGGAAGTGCGGCGCAGTCGCCCACATGGATCGCCTCGATACGCACTGGCTGGTGCGCGACGCGCAGGGCGTCTATCTGAACTTCGCCGTCTTCCGGTGCGCATCATGCCAATGGGGTGTCATCGGGACGCTGGAAGGCTCAGGTATACAGCCGCCCTACTTTGATACGGCCAAGGCTGCAGCTTCTATCGAGTGGTATCCGAAACAGGCAATGAGCAAGGCTTTTCCGGATGTGCCGATCCAGATCGGTGCCGCAGCCGGAGAGGCAACCGGATGCTTCAGTGTGGAGCACTACCGGGCGGCTGTGATCCTCGCCCGGGCCGTTGTTGAAGCCACAGCGAAAGACAAGGGATTCACCAAGGGAACCCTTGCCGACAAGATCGACGCGATGCAAGCCGCAGGTCGGATTCGACCGCACACCAAGGACGCCGCTCACGAAATCCGGTACATGGGTAACGACATGGCTCATGGCGACTTCGCCACGACGATCGAGAAGGACGAAGCCGACGACGTCCTGAACTTCATGAGCGAGATCCTCGAAGAGATCTACCAAGGGCCAGCAAGAGTGGATCGGCAGCGGGCCGCTCGATTGGCGAAGAAGGCACCAGTACAAGCTGGTCCGTAGACCGACTACATGACCAGCATCGATCTGGCCCACCGCGGTTGGTGTCGGCCGATTCGGGCTCTGTGTGTCTCGCGCGGGAAGGCGCCCAGATGGACGGCGGGGCCCAGACTTTTCAATACCAGTAGAAGAGCTCGTGTCCGCTGGCGATCTGCCGACGTCCGTACCCCTCCGTGAAGTGGTGAAATGCTTCCGTGGGTCCGGAGCCGGTTCAGTCCAGCGCCCATTGCGCAGATAGAGCCGGTGCGACGATTCGCGCATGTGTTCGATTATTCACCGGCTTCTCGACGGATGCGATCCGGCCTTAGCCAAGCCCGTAGGTCGCTACGAAACTCGACGGAACCGTTTCTGTCCGGCAACGTCTAACCAGGCCGCGACTGAAGGTCGCGCAAACTAACCGGTAGGTAACTAGTAGGCCTGCTCGGGGAATTCACCGAAGGACGTCCAATCGGCTATTTCGCTGATATCCTCTGATCCATGGCAATCTACCGGAAACCTTCGAAATCTTTGCACAAAAGTTTCTTCTACCTCAATGACGAAATTGTCGTGAACTCGCTTTCCGCGTTGGAAGCTGGAAAGGTGGACGAGGTTATATCCAAGGCTGTTGTCGCCCGAGAAGGCGGTGGTTCGTTGGGTGCGAATCTGGGCGTGGGGCCCCTTGGGGCGAAGGCTGAGGGGTTGAAGAAAGGCTCCTCGAGTCTTGAGGAAGAGATGACCCGGACCCGGACCCGCTTCTCTATTTTTCACTCCTGGTACGACCTGCTGGAGCAGCAAAAAGCGCTAGGGATCTTCGAGGGATGGGGGGAAGGGGCGCTCGTCGATGTGCAACCGGGCGACACTGTCGTGTTGCGCGCTGAGCTTGAGATTCTGTCTATGTATGGCCTGGTGGGGATGTTTCAATGGTTTGCGGAGAAGGCTGCCGAGCAGGGCCATCCCTTTTCTCAGAAGGGGCCGGAGCTCAAGTCCACAAAAGACACGGCGCGACTGATGAAGATGTTTGTAGGCGGCGAAGGGAACGAATATGTCGGACTCCTCGCTATACCCGAGGGGGACGCGGGTCCCACGGTAGGAATGCGCGTGAGCGAGGAATGGATTGTCGGCGACTTGAGTTCAGTCACCGGCTACTACACGGTAGTTGCTCAAGTTCAGAAAATAGTAAACGAGGGCGACTGGTTCCCTATGATGCGTCTGGTCTCTGGCGCTCCGGTCACCACAGTCGAGAGAGATACAATTCGCGAGATGCTTCAAAGCTTCGTAGACCCGGCAGCTGCATTCGAGCTTCCTGTTAGCAAATATGACGGAGAGGTGCAAGGGCCAGCTGTTTGGCTGGAGCCGATCGCCATCTACCGCTGATCGGTAGCTGATAGGGGCTGTACCACCGCCGCTGTACTAGTCGCAGTGGCGGCTGATTCGGGATCGATGGCGGGAGGCAAGCCGGGTACGGATCACGTCGTGCCCAGCACTGCACCGACACCTGCGCCTGTCGCCCAACTACCGAGGATTCCGTTCAGCAATTCGGTGCACCTGGGGAGCGGCTTGGTGATCGGGACCCATGCCGCGGATTCCGGGTGGACTAGTGACGGTGTGGTGACCGTCTACGCGGTCCGGTAGTCGGGGCCTTACGAGGCAATCGAGCGGAGCTCGTGCGGCAGCACCCTGAGAGTCGGTGAGCTGGTGGCAGTCGATCGGGGGATACGCCGGCAGAATCGGGCTCGGAAATTCCGTTCAGCAATCCGCGGCTTGGTCGTCGTACGGCGATGGGTGGTACCCAGCTCGGCACGCTCACCACGCCGATGGTTCGGCAATGGCGATCCGAACGGCTCGACGCCGGTGCCTCGGAGATCACGACAGCGAAGGCGTACCGGCTGGTCCGAGCGGCGTTGAACACCCGCCGTGGATGAGGACAACATCATTGCGCGTAATCCGTTCTGCGTGAAGGACGCCGACAAGGAGGACAGGCCAGAACGTCCGGTGTTGTCCGTGGCCCAGGTGTTCGCGCTCGCCCATGCGATCCCGGAGCGGTATCGGGTGGTAATCCTGCTGACCTCGTTCCTGTCGCTGCAATGGGGCGAGGCATCCACGCTGACCCGGGCCGACATCACTGACGGCGCGGAGAGTGTGCGAGCCGGCAAGGCGATGGTCGAGGTCGCCGGGCTCGGACTGGTGGTGTCTCGCCCGAAGTCGCGGGCAGGTGTCCGAACGTTGACGGTCCCAGAAGCGATCCGGCCCGACATCCTGGCTCACCTCGAGAAGTACGTCGACAACCGGCCCGATTCCTACGTGTTCACCGGTCTGAGGGGGAATCCGTTGCGACGGTCCAACTTCACCAAGAACGTGAACTGGAAGACGGCCACCAGGTCGGTCGGGCTTGCCGGCATCCACATCCACGACTTGCGGCATACCGCGAACCTGTGGGCCTCGAAGTCGGGATGTCGACCAAGGATCCGATGGCCCGTATGGGCCACGACGATATGCGGGCCGCGCTGATCTACCAGTGGGCAACTGGTGACGCCGAACGTCGCATTGCCAGCGATCCTTCGCAGATGGCCAAGGACTACCGCGACGGACGTTCCAGTGCCTAAGTGGCACGTGTGTGGCACGACGGCCCCTTGGGAGCACCTCGGCCAGACCGGCAGAAACAACAAATCCCCCAGGATGACCTGGGGGATTTGTCTTTGAGCCGATGACGGGAATCGAACCCGCGCTGTCTGCTTGGGAAGCAGAAGTTCTACCATTGAACTACATCGGCGTGCGTTCATCGAGCGCGTTCGCGACTCTATCAGACCGGCTCGTGTGCCGGTCAACTCTTTGTTCGGGCCGGTTCGGGTGGGTGGGTGTCGACCGGTGTTGACGGGTGGTGGGGTGAATACGGGTCGGGTGGGTGGGGTCGCGTTCTACAGTGCGTCGACGGGTCCGCACAGTGGGTCAGCGTTGCGTGCGGGGTCGGTCTTGCCGCGGGGTGCGGCGTAACAGGTTCTCCGGTTCGAGGTTTCGGCTCGGTGTCGCCGGGTCGGGTGGGCCGGGACGACGAAAGGCTGACTGAATGAAGCGGGTTCTGTTCGTATCGGTGATCGCGGCGCTGGCCGTGCTCGGGGCGGGCTGCTCCGACGACTCCGGGTCCGAGACCGGGACCACCACCAGCAAGGCCACGACCACCAGCGCGAAGGCGACGACGACCACCGGGTCGGCCGAGCACGACCCCGGCCACGGTGACCCGGGGCATCAGCACCCGGCCACGACGCCGCCGGGCATGATGCCCAACCCGAACGGGGACGGGACCTGGGTGCCGTGTGAGGGCACGATCTGCACCAATCCGAATCACGGCGCCGGGCCGGACGGGGGCGGCGAGACCGCCCCGCCGCCGGTCGAGACCACCAGTCCGGCGCCGCTGACCGGGCCCGGCGACATCGTCAACCCGACCACCACGCCGCCGCCGATGGGACCGGGTGACCTCGTCAACCCGACGACACAGGCGCCGCCGAGCGGGCCGGGCGGCATCGTCCAGCCGACGCCGTAGCTTTCCGGCGGATACCGGCCGGTGGCCTCGGCGACGTCGGCGATTCGCCGGGGCCATCGGCTCCCGTTGGTCCTGCCCAAGAGGGTGGGGGCGGTCTACCTGCGGCATCAGGCTGCTTAGACTGGGCGCGTGCTGCTCTCCGATCGTGACATCCGGGCCGAGATCGCCGCTGGGCGTCTCGGTGTCGAACCGATGCTGGATTCGATGGTGCAGCCGTCGAGCATCGACGTGCGCCTGGACGGGTTGTTCCGGGTGTTCGACAACAGTCGCTACACCCACATCGACCCGGCCATGCAGCAGGACGAGCTGACCAGCCTGGTCGAGCCCAAGCCGGGCGAGCCGTTCGTGCTGCATCCGGGCGAGTTCGTGCTCGGGTCCACGCTCGAGGTGTGCTCGCTGCCCGACGACCTGGCCGGACGCCTGGAAGGCAAGTCGAGCCTGGGCAGGCTCGGGCTGCTCACCCACTCGACGGCGGGGTTCATCGACCCGGGGTTCAGCGGGCACATCACCCTGGAGCTGTCGAACGTGGCGAACCTGCCGATCACGCTGTGGCCGGGCATGAAGATCGGGCAGCTGTGCCTGATCCGGCTGAGCAGCCCGGCCGAGCACCCGTACGGCAGCGCCGCGGCCGGCTCGAAGTATCAGGGGCAGCGTGGGCCGACGCCGTCGCGGTCGTATCTCAACTTCCCGTTGCCGCCCGCCTCGCTCAACGCCGTCGAGACCCGCTGAGGGGTCACCGACAGGGCGAGGTGCAGCACCAGCGACAGCGGCGGCAGCACGTCGTCGCGGCTGGGCGGACGCACCCAGTGACAGCCCTCGCGGCTCCACCGGCCCAGGCTGGTCGGCAGCATGACCGCGCTGCCGATGCCTGGGATATCGATGTCGAGGCCGGCCAGCTCGGTGACCACCTCGGCGGGCGGCCGGGCATCGGGTTCGGTGAGCAGGCTCCAGCGGATCTGCCGGGCCAGCACCGGACCGGCCCGGCGTTGCTCCCGTAAGGTCTCGAGCACCGACTCGGCGCGCGTGGTCGGCAGGTGCACCACGCAGAGCCGATCGGTGATCGGCAGCATCACGAAGCCACCACGCTCGCGAACGGGTAGCCCGAATTCGCGCTGGTAGCAAGACACCCAGTCGTCGACAGTTCTGGCTTCCACCCTTCCAGGATGGTCCCTGCGCGTGCGCGCGACCACTGCCCCGCACCGCCCTTTCACTGCCTCAGGCAACCGATTCCGTGAAGATGTGGCGTGTCTCACTGTCGCACTCGTACTCTGGGAGCAGTAGTCCATCGGATGAGGTGACGCCGTGGTCGGGGAGTGGACAGGCAGAGAGGCCAGAGCTCTTCGCGATGCCAAACGAATGAGCATCCGGGAGTTCGCGGCTCATCTCGGCGTGCATGAACGACTGGTCTCGAAGTGGGAGGCCGGTGGCGCACGCGTGCGCCCACGGCCGGTGAACCAAGCCGCGCTCGACACGTCGCTGGCCCGGTCCGACGACGTGGTCCGCGCACGTTTCTCTACCCTTTTGGCGCCCACCGGCGCCGACGCCGACCTGCTCGCTTTCGTCGACGCCGGTGCGATCAAAGGCGCTGTGCCCGAGGTGATGTCGGAGAGGGAGTTGATCATGGCGGCTGCGCACGAGGCGAGCGAGCACGCGGCTGCCGCGGAGAGCACGAATGTCGGCGCGACGACGCTGGCCCAGCTCGACGCCGACGTCCGGCGCATCGCCAACGAATACGTGCACGCCGCGCCTGCGCCCATGATGGTCGAGATGCTGCGGGTGCGGCGGCGGGTGTACCGACTACTCGACGGGCAGCAGAAGCCCGGCGACACCAGTCATCTCTACCTGCTCGCCGGCACCCTGTCGGGGCTGATGGCCAACGCCAGCACCGACCTGGGGTACCTCGACGCCGCGGGCGAACAGATCAGGGCCGCTTGGGCATACGCCGAACTCAGCGGCCACAACGGCTTACGCGCGTGGACCCGCGGCATGCACGCGCTGATCGAGAACTGGTCGGATCGGCCGCGCAACGCGGTCCAATTGGCGCGCAGCGGACAGGAATTCGCCGGGCAGGGCCTGGCTCGGGTCCGGCTGCTCAACATCGAGGCCAGGGTGTGGGCGCGGCTGGGCAGCGACACCGAGACCGACCGCTGCCTGCGCGCCGCCGAGGCGGTGGTGAGCGACCGGCGCGACGAGCTGCACGACGAGATCGGCGGCGTGTTCGGCTTCGGCGCGCCGAAGGCCGCGTACTACGCGGGCGCCACCTGCATCCAGCTCGGTCGGGCCGAACAGGCGCTGGCCGCCACCGAACGGGCCATCACCCTGTACTCCAGCGGACCCGCCCTGCAGCGCTCCTACGGCGCCGAATCGCTGGCGCGGGTCGACAACGCCGCGGCCCACCTCATCAACGGCAGTATCGACGGCGCCGCCGACGCCCTGCGCCCGGTGCTGGGGTTGCCCGAGGATCGCCGCATCGCCCAGCTCGGCGAGCGGTTGACCGGGGTGCGGCGGCGGATCGCCGCGCCCGCCTATCGCGACGCCTTCGAGGCCCGCCAGCTCGACGAGCGGATCGAGGAATTCTGCGGCGCCACCGCCGCCGCGGGCCTGCCACCAGGCAGATGAGGGCGGATGGCACCATTGGTCGGGTGAGTCCTCAATCGCCGCATGTGCCGCCGCGCGTTCTCGAGCAGTCGAAGAAACTGCAGGACGTGGTCTACGAGATCCGTGGGCCGGTACACGCACACGCGGCGCGTTTGGAGGCCGAGGGCCACCGCATCCTCAAGCTGAACATCGGCAATCCGGCCCCGTTCGGGTTCGAAGCGCCCGATGTGATCATGCGCGACATGATCGCGGCGCTGCCGTACGCGCAGGGGTATTCCGAGTCCAAGGGCATCCTGTCGGCCCGGCGCGCGATCGTCACCCGCTACGAGCTGGTGCCCGGTTTCCCCGAGCTCGACGTCGACGACGTCTACCTGGGCAACGGCGTCTCCGAGCTGATCACCGTCACCATGCAGGCGCTGCTCGACAACGGCGACGAGGTGCTGATCCCGGCGCCCGACTACCCGCTGTGGACGGCCATGACCAGCCTGGCCGGTGGTACCCCGGTGCACTACCTGTGCGACGAGGCCAACGGCTGGCAGCCCGATATCGCCGATATCGAATCGAAGATCACCGACAAGACCAAGGCCCTGCTGGTGATCAACCCGAACAACCCGACGGGGGCGGTGTACTCGGCGGAGGTGCTGCAGCAGATCGTCGACCTGGCGCGCAAGCATCGCCTGCTGCTGCTGGCCGACGAGATCTACGACAAGATCCTCTACGACGACGCCAAGCACATCTCGCTGGCCTCGCTCGCGCCCGATCTGCTGTGCCTGACGTTCAACGGCCTGTCCAAGGCGTACCGGGTGGCCGGGTATCGGTCCGGCTGGCTGGCCATCACCGGGCCCAAGGAGCACGCGGCCGGCTTCCTCGAGGGCATCGACCTGCTCGCTTCGTCCCGACTGTGCCCGAACGTGCCCGCCCAGCACGCGATCCAGGTGGCGCTCGGCGGCCACCAGAGCATCGAGGACCTGATCCTGCCCGGTGGGCGGCTGCTCGAGCAGCGCGACGTGGCCTGGGAGCGGCTCAACATGATCCCCGGTGTGTCGTGTGTGAAGCCGCGCGGCGCGCTGTACGCGTTCCCGCGTCTGGATCCGAACGTGCACGAGATCCACGACGACGGGAAGCTCGTGCTCGATCTGTTGTTGCAGGAGAAGATCCTGATGGTGCAGGGCACCGGGTTCAATTGGCCCGACACCGATCACCTGCGGATCGTGACCCTGCCGTGGGCGCGGGATCTGGCGGTGGCGATCGAGCGGTTCGGCAATTTCCTCGCCAGTTACCGTCAGTGAGTCCTCACCCCGCGAGGCTGTGACCAGTGAGTTCGCGGGGCCTGGGCAACCTGGTCATCCGTATAGATTGACCAAAACAGACTCCGGGTTCGGAATCTTGCAGTTTTTGAAGAGCTACTAGTGCAAAAGTCCAACTTTTGTGTACAGTAGTCCTCGGCGCTTCGGCGCCCGGCCCGGTTGTCTACCCCCCCTGGACAACCGAGAGCCTCAGGTAAGCGCGCCTACCCCCCTGGGCGCCTGCCTGCGGGCGGCGGAGACATCCCCCTGCTCTCCGCCGCCCCCACAAACAGCCCGCCTCCCCGCGAACTTTGGCCAGACCAAGGCGCGGGGAGGCTTTTGTCTGCGAGTCGTTCTTGAAAACGACATCCTTTAAGCTTTGCCGGTGAGCGATCATCATCATCACCATCACCACGATCACTCGGGGCCCATCGCCATCGGGGCTACCGCGGCGAAGGTCGTGGTGGGGCTGCTCGGGGTGATCGGGGTGATCGTGCTGGTTGCGACCGCGATCTTGTGGCCGAGCGCGCAGCATGTCGAGATTCCGTTGCCGATGCAGACCGTGTCGGGTGGCGCGGTGCACACCGAGGCCGGGACCGTCGTGCTACAGGACATCGGGCCGTGCGGTAGCCCGTCGAACGGGAAGGTGTTCACGGGGCAGCCGATCGAGCCGCGTGCCGCCTCCTACACCTGTCAGCGCAGCGTGATCGACATCCGCTCCGGGCCCGACGAGGGCAAGAAGACGCTGTTCGAAATCGCGCCGGGCCCCGGGCAACCCGACCTGCGCGCCGGCGACGAGATCCGGATCGTGCGCGCGGCCGACCCCAGCGGCACGACCATGTACGCGTTCGAGGACTACTCGCGCGGGCTGCCGCTGCTGGTGATCGTGCTCGCGTTCGTCATCGTCATCTGTGTGGTCGCGCGGTGGCGGGGGTTCCGGGCACTGCTCGGCCTGGTATTCGCGTTCGCCGTCGTCGTCATGTTCCTGCTGCCCGCGCTGCTCGACGGCAAGCCCGCGATTCCGGTCGCGCTGGTCTCGGGCGCGCTGATCCTCTACGTGGTGCTCTACCTCGCGCACGGGGTGAATCTGCGGACCAGTTCCGCGCTGCTCGGCACGCTCGCCTCGATGCTCGTCGCGGCGTTGCTGTCCTGGGTGGCGCTCGAGATCACCAACCTCACCGGCCTGTCCGAAGAACAGAACACCAACGTGGCCACCTATATCCAGCACGTCAGCATCACCGGGCTGCTGCTGGCCGGCTTCATCATCGGCTCGCTCGGTGTGCTCAACGACGTCACCATCACCCAGGCCTCGGCGGCGTTCGAGCTCGCCGCGCTCGACGAAGACGCGTCTCGCGGGGAGATCTTCACCGCGGCCATGCGGGTCGGGCGCGACCACATCGCCAGCACCGTCTACACCCTGGTGCTCGCCTACGCCGGTGGCGCGCTGCCGCTGCTGCTGCTGTTCAGCATCGCCGGGCGGTCCATCACCGACGTGCTCACCGGCGACGCCGTCGCCATCGAGATCGCGCGGTCGGCGGTCGGCGGTATCGCGCTGGCCCTGTCGGTGCCGCTGACCACCCTCATCGCGGTGCTGCTGGCCCGGCCCTTCGGCGCCAAGCCGGTCGCCGCGCCGCCGCAGCGGGCCCGGCACGCCAGGAACTGAGCGCTACTGCCCCGGCGGCGGGAAGCCGGGCAACACCACCGGCGGCAACGTCGGGACGACGATCGGTGGCAGGCCCGGCACCACGGTGATGGTGTTGGGGCCCTGCGACGGCGGCGCCGAGGTGGTCGGTTGCGAGTTCTGCTGGATCACCGGCGGCGCGGCCACCGTCGCGTGCACGGCGTCGGTGGTCGTCGCGGGCGCCGAGGACGGGCCCGCCAGGGTCGGACGCGGCGCGCTCGACTCGGGCACGGCCTGGGAGCCGTCACTGGAATTGCCGCGTTCGAGCACCTCGGGGCCGTACCCGAGCCCGAGGCCGATCGCGGCGACCACCACCAGGGAACTCACCGTCAGCACCGCGGCGTTCAGCTCCCGGCGGTTGTGGCCGTTGCGGCTGGTCAGCGAGCTCAGCGGTCGGCGACGGCGCGCGGGCGCGGTCAGCCATGCCGGGGTCGCGTCGTCGATCTCGGTCATCGGGGCGGGCGGGGGACCGGCAGGCGCCTGCTGGACCTGCGCGGGCCGCGCGAGCAGCGCGGCACCACGGGCCAGCGCGGTCTCCGGCTCGGCGGGCACGATCACCGGCACGCCGATCGTGCGTTCCAGCACCCGGGCGATCAACGGGATCCGGGCGCCACCGCCGATCACCATGATCGCCTGCACCGGATGCTGCGCGCGGATGATGACATCGCGCGTCATCCGCGCCGACGACTCGATCGCCAGCATCATCAGCGCTTCGAAGTTCTCCTGGGTGAGCAGCACCAGGCCCTGCTCACTGGGCAGCGCGACCGCGTTCGTGCTCGACAACTGCTCCTTGGCCGCCCGGCACAGCGCGTCCAGCTCGGCCAAGCCCACCGGGTCGGCCGGATGCGCGATACGGCCCGAGGCGATCTGCTGCTCCCGGATCAGCGAATCCAGGTAGTCGCCGCTGATGTCGCTGATCCGCTCGCACTGGTAGACGTCGCTGGTGCGGGCGTTGACCACGCTCACCGTCAGCCCCGAACTGCCCAGGTCGTAGACCGCCAGCGCGGAGACCTCGCGCATATCGGTGGTCGCGTGCGCGAAATGCACGGCGGCGACCGCTTCGGGAACCAGCTGATAGTTGGTGAGCTGACGCCGCGCCATCGCGGCCCGGATGGCCCTGGCCTGCGGTTCGCTGCGGAAGGTCACCGTGGTGGCCGCGACCTCGGGAGCCGCGGCCAGCGTCGCGGCGATCGCGTCGGCGGCCGATTCCTCGGCCTGGTGCTCCGGCATCGAAATGGTGTGCAGCTCGAACGAATACGGGGGGACGAAGCCGTGGGGACCACCGTGCTGCGGGCGTGCGAGGCGCACTGTGCCGGCCCCCACCGATACTCCCAATACCGCACTCATCAGCTGCCCATCTCGTTCCCTACTGCACGACATGCGGAGCCTGCACACTCGGATCTATGCCCGGCAGCCCCCGCTTGGATCGCCACTCTACGGGGTACCGAGTCCGGCGTACACCCACCCGGCGTCGCGCCAGGTAGCGCGGTCCAGGCAATTGCGACCGTCGATGATCGAACGGGACCGCACCACCGGATCCAGATCGGCGGGGGTCAACGCCGTGAATTCGTTCCACTCGGTCAGGACCAGGACCACGTCGGCGCGATCGCACGCCTCGGCGACCGAAGTGGCGTAGTTCAGCGTCGGGAACACCCGGCGCGAATTCTCCACGGCCTTCGGGTCGTACACGGTGACGACCGCGCCGTGCAGCTGGATCATCCCCGCGACGTTCAGCGCGGGCGAATCGCGTACGTCGTCGGACTCCGGCTTGAACGCGGCGCCGAGGACCGCGACGTTCGCGCCCAGCAGCGAGCCGCCGCAGGCGCGCGCGGCCATGTCGACCACCTTGGTGCGGCGGCGCATGTTGATGTTGTCGACCTCGCGCAGGAACGCCACGGCGTGATCGGCGCCCAGCTCGCCGGAGCGGGCCATGAACGCGCGGATGTCCTTGGGCAGGCAGCCGCCGCCGAAACCCAATCCGGCGTTGAGGAATCGACGACCGATGCGGGCGTCGTAGCCCAGCGCGTCGGCCAGCATCGTCACGTCGGCGCCGGTCGCCTCGCAGACCTCCGAGACCGCGTTGATGAACGAGATCTTGGTGGCCAGGAAGGCGTTCGCCGAGACCTTCACCAGTTCGGCGGTGGCCAGATCGGTGAGCAGGAAGGGGATCTCGGCGGCGATCAGGTCGGCGTAGATCTCGCGGATCTGCTGCTCGACCCACGCCGACCGCTCGCGGGCGTTGTCGATGCCCAGGACCAGGCGGTCCGGGCGCAGGGTGTCCTGCACGGCGAAGCCCTCGCGCAGGAACTCCGGATTCCAGGCCACCTCGACGTCGACGTTCGCCGCCGCGCGTGCCCGTTCGCCCAGGGCCGCGGCGGTTCCCACCGGCACGGTGGACTTGCCGACGATCATCGCCGGGCGCTCCAGCATCGGGGCCAGTGTGTCGACCACGGCGTGGACGTATTTCAGGTCGGCGCCGTACTCGCCCTTCTTCTGTGGCGTGCCGACGCCCAGGAAGTGCACGTCGGCGTGGGCCGCGGCGTCCTCGTAGTCGGTGGTGAACCGCAGGCGGCCCGCGGCGAGGTTGCGTTGCAGCACCTCGTCCAGACCCGGTTCGTAGAACGGCACCACACCGTCGGCCAGCTTGGCCACCTTGCCGGGATCCACATCCACCCCGACCACATCGTGCCCCAGCTCGGCCATACACGCGGCATGCGTGGCCCCCAGGTACCCCGTTCCGAAGACTGTGCATCGCATAGTTCTGTTGGTAAGCGGCGCGCGTGGCTACGCCGCGTCAGTGAGGCAAGAGGGGGCGCAACATCTGGTGTACAGGGGGAGACATCGATCGGCCGTCCGGTCGCGTGGGGCCGCTACCTGCGGTGATGGTGTCCTGCGGGGTGCAAGGTTCGGATCGTGGGTGTGCAGGGTGTTCGCGGGTGTGGACGTGTCATCGGGTCGGGTGGGTGGCGCGTCACTAGCATCGAGCCGGTGCGCCGGCTGTGGTTCCTTCTCGGTGCGCTGCTGCTCGCGGTGCTGGTCGCGGTGGTCGCGCTGTGGCCGGTGTATGTGCGGCCGCGCGTCGACGCGCCGATGCCCGCCGACGCGATCCTGGTCCTCGGCGGCGCGCACGACGGTCGCGAACAGCTCGGCTTGCGGCTGGCCGCCGAGGGGTACGCGCCCCGCGTCCTGATCTCCAACCCCTACGAGCACAGTCCGATGGTCAACCGGATCTGCCACGGCGGCTACCGCTTCGAGGTCATCTGCTTCGACCCCAGTCCCCGCACCACCCTCGGCGAAGGCCGCGCACTGGCCCGCCTCGGCACCGACTGGACTCGCGTCATCGTCGTCACCTTCACGCCCCACATCTCCCGAGCCCGCTACATCCTCGGCAAGTGCTGGCCCGGCGAGCTGCTCTTCGTCGACCCGAAACCCCACCTCTCCCCGGCCCGTTGGGCCTGGGACTACACCTACCAATCCGCGGGCTACGCGAAAGCCTGGTTCGCCGACTGCTGACGCGAATTCGGTTGCCGGCTACTTGCCGGTATCGCCCTTTCGGTTGCGGCAGCGGGGATACGCTCGCGCAGCACTCCTGTCGGGGGGAGCGCGATGGGGCGGTCAGGAGATCGCTCTGACGTCTGCGAGCAGGGGATATCTGAGGATGAATCATGTGACGATGGCCGGCCGAGTGGTCGGTGTAGCCACGGTAGTGCTGGTCGGAGCGACGGGCTGTGCGGTCGAGAGCGCATCGGGAGCGCACACCCCGTCGGCGACCGTGCCGACGACAACGGTCGCGGCAGTCGGCCCCTCGACGGTCGCGCCCGCGCCGACAACGTCTTCGGCGCCACCGGTAGTAGTCCCACCGGTGACCACCGCACCCGCTGCCGCTCCAGCACCTGCGGCGCTGATGCCCGCGGTGGTGTGCATGAATCTGCAAGCAGCGCAGGACACGATCCAGGCCGCGGGTGTGTTCTTCTCTCGCTCCGAGGACGCCAGTGGTCGTGGCCGAGCTCAGGTGATGGACCGCAATTGGGTTGTCGTCGCGCAAGAACCGGCGCCCGGGACGCCGGTCGGAGAGGCGCAAGCAGTGCTGTCCGTGGTGAAGAACGACGAGCCCAGCCAGTGCTGAGAGCTCGCTGCGCTGCCATGGACCGCGTTCGGCAGCGAAGGGCGTGAACGCGAGCGAGGCGCGGATTCCGGGGAATCCGCGCCTCACTCGTGGTTTTTCAGTTGTCAGTTCTTGCGGCCGGGGGCCTTCGCGCCGGACTTGAAGCCGAGGCCGCCGGGCTTGGCGGTCGGCGGGGCCACCGGCTGGGTGCCGTTGCCGTTGCCGTTGCCGTTGGTGGGCTCGGCCGGGGTGGCCGGTTCCGCCGTGGCTTCGGGCTCGGCGGGGGCTGCCGGTTCGGCCGGGGCCGTCGGCTCAGCCGGGGCCGCGGAGGCCGGAGCTGCGGCGCCGGGGGCCTTCGGGCCGGGGCGCTTGAAGCCGGACTTCATGGCCAGGCCCTTGGCGGCGACCGTCGGCTTGGTCTCGGTGGGAGCCGAGGCCGGGGTCGCGGCGGGAGCTTCGGCGGCCGGGGCCGCTTCCGCTGCGGGGGCGGCTTCCGCTGCCGGGGCCGGAGCCGGGGCGGCGGGGGCCTTGGCGCCGGGAGCCTTCGCGCCCGGAGCCTTGGCACCGCCCTTGAGGCCGAGGCCCTTGACCGGCGGGGCGGCCGGTGCGGGCGCGGCTTCGGCGGGTGCGGCGGCTTCGGCGGGAGCGGCCGGAGCCTTCGCGCCGGGGGCCTTCGCGCCGCCCTTCATACCGAGTCCGCCGCCGGGTGCCTTGGCGCCACCCTTCATGCCCAGACCCTTGACCGGGGCCGCGGGAGCCGCGGTCTCGGCGGCAGGCGCCGCTTCGGCTGCCTTCGCGCCCGGAGCCTTCGCGCCGCCCTTCATGCCGAGTCCGCCGCCGGGTGCCTTGGCGCCACCCTTCATGCCCAGACCCTTGGCCGGAGCGGCCTCGGCGGGAGCGGCTTCGGCAGCGGGAGCCTTGGCGCCCGGTGCCTTGGCGGCGCCCTTCATGCCCAGACCGCCGCCGGGGGCCTTCGCGGCGCCCTTCATGCCCAGACCACCGCCGGTCGGCGCGGCCTTCGGGGCGGCCTGCTCGGCCACCTCGGCGACCGGCGCGGGTTCCGGTTCGGGCTCGGGCTCCGGCTCGGCCTTCGGCTCCTGGACGACGAGCAGGTTCGCCGAAAGCTCGGCGGCGTCGACCCGAGTGATCGAGTCGAGCATCAGCTGCGCGACGTCGACGACCTCGACGCCCTCGCCCTGACCCTGCTCCTGACGCGCGGTGACACCGTCGGTGAGCATGACGCGGCAGAACGGGCAGCCGGTCGCGATCTTGGTCGGGTTGGTGGACAGTGCCTCGTCCACGCGGTCGACGTTGATGCGCTTGCCGAGCTGCTCTTCCATCCACATGCGAGCACCACCGGCACCACAGCACATGGACCGCTCGCCGTGCCGCGGCATCTCGACCAGGGTCGAGCCCGATGCCTCCATGAGCTCACGCGGCGCGTTGTAGATCTTGTTGTGCCGACCCAGGTAGCAGGGGTCGTGGTAGGTGATGTTCTGCGACACCGAGGCCACCGGCACCAGCTTCTTCTGCCGCACCAGGCGGTTCAGCAGCTGGGTGTGGTGCACGACCTCGTAGGTGCCGCCGACCTGCGGGTACTCGTTGTTGAGCGCGTTGAAGCAGTGCGCACAGGTGACGACGATCTTCTTCTTCGACTGCTCGACACCCTCGAACACCGAGTTGATGACCTCGATGTTCTGCATGGCCAGCTGCTGGAAGAGGAACTCGTTGCCCGCGCGACGAGCCGAGTCACCGGTGCAGGTCTCCTCGGCGCCGAGCACCATGAACTTGGTGCCCGCGGTGGCGAGCAGCTCGGCGACGGCCTTGGTGGTCTTCTTGGCGCGGTCCTCGTAGGCGCCGGCGCAGCCGACCCAGAACAGGTACTCGTAGCCGTCGAAGCTGTCGGCGTCCTGGCCGAAGACCGGGATATCGAAGTCGACTTCCTTGATCCAGTTGAGGCGGTCCTTGGAGTTCTGGCCCCACGGGTTGCCCTTGTTCTCCAGGTTCTTGAACAGACCGGCCAGCTCGGACGGGAACTCCGACTCGATCAGCACCTGGTAGCGGCGCATGTCGATGATGTGGTCGACGTGCTCGATGTCCACCGGGCACTGCTCGACGCAGGCACCGCAGGTGGTGCAGCTCCACAGCACCTCGGGATCGATGACGCCGTGCACGTCCTCGCCGCCGATCAGCGGGCGCTCGGACTCGGCGCGGGCGGCCTCGGAGATCTTGGCCAGCTTCGCCTCGTCGGGCTTGCCGTCGGCGTCGACCAGACCGATCTCGTCGCCGCCGGGATCCTTGCGGCCACCGGCCAGCAGGTACGGGGCTGCGGCGTAACCGTGGTCGCGCAGCGACATGATCAGCAGCTTGGGCGAGAGCGGCTTACCGGTGTTCCAGGCCGGGCACTGCGACTGGCAGCGACCGCACTCGGTGCAGGTGGTGAAGTCCAGCCAGCCCTTCCAGGAGAAGTCCTCCATGCGGCCGACACCGAGGTTGTCGACATCGGGGTCGACGTTCTCCATGTCGAGGACCTTGCCGTTGGACATCATCGGCTTGGCCGCGCCCAGGGCGACGCTGCCGTCGGCCTCACGCTTGAAGTAGATGTTGAAGAACGCGCTGAAGCGGTGCCAGGCCACACCCCAGGTGATGTTGCGGCCGACCACGAACAGCCAGACCATGCCGGACATCAGCTTGATGAACGCGAAGATCGAGATCAGTGTGACGTTGGCCGGGATGATCTTGGCGATCTGGCCGGTGATCGGGTCGGTCCAGGTGGAGTGTCCGGTCAGCGACAGCACGCCGGCCTTCACCAGCACCATGCCGATGCCCTCGGTGAGCACGACCCACTCGACGAAGTACGCCGGACCGAACTTCGAGCCGCTGAAGCGGGAGAGCCGCGCGGGCAACCGCGGGTGGTTCAGCTGGCGGATGATCATCAGCGTCGCGATGCCGACGACGGTGCCGACGCCGAGGATCTCGTCGCCGAGATGGAACCACCAGGTCTCGCCGATGAACGGCCACGACCAGGTGGGATCGAAGGTCTGCCCATAGGCCATGAACCAGAACTGCGCACCGGCCAGGAAGCCGATCATGACGAGCCAGTGGGCCCAGCCGACGGTGCGGAACTTGTTCATCCGGGTGTGCGCGATGAACTCGACGAGCATGGTCTTGAACCGCGGGAAGAACGGTCGCCACCGGTCCGGAGCGGACTGCCCGATCGTCACGGCCTTGCCGATGTTCCATGCGCCGCCGAGGAACGACGCCCAACAGAACAGGCTGAGCACTGCTCCAATCGTGCCCAACGTGATTGTCAGGGCATTCATGTCGCGACCTTTCTTTAGAGGCAACACGAGGGTCTTGGGTGAGGCGAACTCACCCGGTTGGCTCGTATCGTAACCGGCGCTAAGTTACCGGCCAGTAACTACCGGTGTCCACCGTAGGATCGGCATTTGTGCTCTGACCTTGTTTACTGCGGCTTGACCTGGGTTTTGCTTGTGAGCAATATCACATAAATGTTTGCCGGAAGGTTCCCAGGGCTGCTGGTGAACACCGTAAACCGTGCGTGATCTGCGACGGAGCTAAGGACAGGCTTACTCCGGTCGGTGAGATTCGTTCTGGCCTCATGGGTTTCAGTCCATTAGGCTCCAGCTGTTCTGTCTGCTGTGCCGGTCTTCACACTGCTCGGGGAGAAGTAAGGGACACCTCACGGTGTGTCTCTGCTTGACGAGTCTCGCGTGTCGCGGATCGCACGCCGCACCACACCTGATGGATTGGAACCCGAATGAACTTCCGTAGGACCACTGCGGCAGCCGCCTTGGTTATCGGTGCTATGACCGTGTCCATGGGCACCTCGCATGCTGAAGAGGCCCCGCAGGACATCAAGTACTCGGTGAAGCTGGTCGACAAGACCGTCGTCGCCACCCTCCAGAACGGCACCTTCTCGATCGTCGAGCAGGCGGGCGAGACCCCGGAGGCTCCCAAGACCAAGGTCGCCGAGATCAAGGACAGTCGGGGGGCTGTCGTGATCTCGCTGCCGATCGATTACGCGATCAACGGCGTCGACATCCCGATGAAGACCGAGGTCGCCAAGGACAGCAAGGTCCTGTCGCTGACCCCGGAGAAGCCCGCCGGTGTCGAGATCGGTCAGGAGACCGTCGTCCCGCAGCCGGTTCTCAAGGGCACCGAGATCGCCTCGGTCCAGGAGAACCAGAAGGCGATCAACGACTTCTCCAGCAAGTTCAGCATCGGCACCGCGATCGGTACCTTCGTCGGCACCGCCATCGGCGCCATCGTCGGTTGTGGCCTCGGCCTGATCGCCGTGCTCGCCGGCTGCGTCGTCGGCCTGCCGCTGGGCGCCACCATCGGCGGCATCCTCGGCATGATCGCCATCGGCGGCCCGACCATGGCGGTCGCCGGTTTCGAGCTCCTGCAGGTGCTGCAGGCGGCCCCGAACACCTCGGTGTGGGCCGACAAGCCCACCCAGGCGGCTTCGGCTCCGGCGCCGGGTAACTGATCCCGCACCGCTCGAGCAGCGTTACCGCGAAGGCCCCGCTCCGATTCGGAGCGGGGCCTTCCGCGTTTTCTCAATCCGGCAACAGTACCCCGGACACCGATTCCGCACCGCCGGCGACGCCGTGGCGGCCGAAGGTGCGCTCGGCCATGGTGTAGCGACCGTCCTCCCGGATCAGCAGCACCGTGCTCGCCCGGGTGCCGTGCAGATCATGGGCGATGAAGCGGGCGGAGACGGCGCGCTCCAGCGCCAACGGGACGCCGGTGTCCGGGAGTCGATCATCGGGTGCCTCGGTGCGGTCGGCGAGCAGGGCGAAGTAGTCGTCGACGGAATCCGGTGCGGTGGCGACGATGTCGCGCAGACCGCGTAGGCCGCTGCCGACCTTCGGCCACAGCGGTGGTGCGCCGACGCCGACGACCGTGGGGTCGGCCTGGGGACGACTGTGGACAGATCCGGGCACCGTCGCCACATGAGCGGCATTGGACAGCCCGTGCAGACCCGGCGCCAGCTCGGTGGGACCGACACCGCTGCGATTCGACTGCCACCACAGGCTGCGGAGATCGCTGGTCAGCAGGTTGTAGCCGACATAGGTATCGGGCGCGGCGTCCGCGACCCCGGACAGATACTCGGGTGGACTGTGCGCGCCGCGCAGGTAGTCCATCAGCAGGGCGCCGCGCGAGCGGGGGTGGGCGGGCGTGTCGCGCGGATCGCGGACATTGGTGATCGTCGCGAAGCGAGCCTCGTCGGTGCGCAGGCCGAGCCAGGTGCCCACCGCGATCGCGCCCAGGTCGCGACCGGCCAGCAGCGACGGCTCCTCCGGCCAGTAGCGCAGCGACTCGGTGGCACGGGTGTAGAACTCGTCCCGGTTGGCGGCCACGATCAGCCGATACTCGGGGTGCGCTCGCCAAGCGAGCAGAACCAGACACATGACCCCAGCATGCCCTGGACACCGAAAAGGCCGGTAGCGCACTGCTACCGGCCTCTTCTGGCTGCTCTGTGCCTGCGGTGGGACCGCGATCAGTTGGTGCGGACCGCCAGACCCGGGTTGTCCGACAGGACGACGCTCAGCGGCTGCGCGAACAGCTGCGGGACGTCACCGGTGATCGCGCCGATGATGTTCGGGATCTCGCAGATCGGGTAGTCGGCGACCGACGACGCGCTGGAGATGCCCAGGGCCAGGCGGCCGGTCACGATCGCGCCACCCGAGTCACCGGGCAGGGCGCAGATGTTGGCCGAGAAACTCTGGGTGAGCTGACGATCGCCGACCTGCACGGTCTGGTCGACGCCGTTGATGATGCCGCAGCTGAAGCCGGTGCGCGCACCCGACTTGCAGACCGGCGCGCCGACCACCGGGGTGGCCACGCCGTCGACCGCGATCGGGGCGTTGCCCGGCACGCGGACCAGGTTGTTCTCGAAGCGGGCGCGAGCGTTGTCGTTGACCCGGATGATCGAGTAGTCCTGCTCGCCGAGCACCGACTTCTGGAAGGTGCCCAGCTGGGCGCCCGCGCGGTCACCGTTGAGCTCGTAGACGGCGGCGGCGTTGCCGGTACCGGCCGAGCCGATGTCGGGGTTGCAGTGGCCCGCCGAGATGTTGATGACGTTGCCCGCGCGGTCGGTGCCGTTGAAGCCCAGCGAGCAGCGCAGCGAGCTGCGGCCGACCACCGAGGCGTAGGCGTCGCCGCCGGCCAGCGCGCCGTTGCCGTCGCCGGCCACCGGGGTGGCCGAGAGGTCGACACGCTCGCCGGCCACCGGCGGCGCGGTGACGACGACGCGGGACGGGTCGATGAAGCTCGGCAGCGGCAGACCGGCCTGCTCCACGCGCACCGCGATCGCGTTGTTCACGGTGTCGATGACGACGCCACGAACCAGGTTGGCGACCTCCGGCGGCGCGGCGGCCAGCCAGTTCTCGAACGCGGTCTTCTCGCCACGCAGCGCGGACTCGCTCTTGGCGACGTTGCGGACCTCGAAACCGGCCGACTGGGCGGCCTCACGGGCCTGATCGGCGCCGGGACCGGACGCGAGCGCGACGACGGCGTTACCGGCGTCGTTGAGCCAGGCGCCGGCGAAGGCCTGCGGGAACTGGCGCTGCGCGGTGGTGGAGAACGCGGCGACCTGCTGCGCGACATCGGCGCGGCGCAGGTACTCGTCGGGGGAGATCTTCAGATCGCGCGTGACCGCCTCGATCAGCTGAGCGGGCAGGTCGGCGGCCGGCGCGGGCTGCGCGTCGGCGACTGCCATCGTGGGGCCGAACAGCAGAATCGCCGCCGAAGCGGCGATCACGGACTTCCGAGCTCTTCTCGAGCTTCGCGCGGACGGGGTGCGACCCATACGTGGCAGGAGCATGATCGAACTATATGGGCTGGAGCGGGTTATGCCTACTCGGACCGGGCAAGAGATTTCGCTCACCCGGTCCGGTCCGGCGATTCGTTGTGAGGTCAGCCCGCGTTCGGCTTGGTGCGCACGGCGATCCCGCTACCGAGTCCCCCGCCCGAGGTGGCTTCGATATCGGTCAGGATCGGCCGGATCGGCACGCCGAGCGAGGCGGTGCCGCCGTACGGGGCCAGCTGGGTGTTGGCCTCGGTGCAGTTGGGCGCCTCGGCGGCGTTGGAGCCGCTGGTGATGCCCAGTGCCAGGGTGCCGGTGACGATCGCGCCGCCGCTGTCGCCGCCCAGGGTGCAGGCGCTGCTGGCGAAGCCGCGGATGGTCTTGCTGACGCCCTCGGCGGTGAACAGCTGGGTCTCCACATGGTCCGCCGAGACGAAACCACAGGTGAAGGTCGAGGACTGGCCGGTCTTGCAGACCGGGGCGCCGGTGACCGGTTCGGCGGTGCCGGTGATGGTCAGCGACGTCCCGTTCGCGCCGCGCACCCGCGGCTGGTCCATGCCCGCGTTGATCGCGCGCTCGTTCAGCTTGATCACCGAGTAGTCCAGCGCGGCGGGTCCGCCGAGCACGGCCTTGGCGAACGCGCCGACCTCGGGACTGTTCGGGATGTCGCGCACGTTCGGCACGTAGACCGGCGCGGTGCCGCCGTTGTCGACGTTCGGGTTGCAGTGGCCCGCCGAGATGTTGAGCGCGTTGCCCGCGGCGTCGGTGCTGTTGAAACCGAACGAGCACACGTCGACGCCGCGCAGCGTCGTGTCGTGCAGGTCCTTGGTCGCGGTGATGTAGGTGTCGCCGCCCATCGGCTTGTACTCGACCGGACCGCCGCCGCCGGGGGAGAGCACCACCTTGATGGTGGCGATCAGGGTCGGCAGGTTCAGCAGGTGGCCGGGGCCGGTGTTGGCGATGTTGAGTACCAGCTGGCTGTTGAGCGCGTCGATGGCGATGGAGCTGATCGGTGCGGAGATCTCGCGCGGCAGGCTCGCGATCCACTGGGCCAGTTGCACCAGCGCGCCCTCCAGGCCGCCGGCCGAGATCGGGGCGAGGTGGGTCTGGTAGCCGTCGGCCGCGGCGATCTTGCCCGCCTCGGCGTTGGTGACGGCGATGACGGCCTTGCCTTCCGGCGTCATCCAGGCACCGGCGAAGGTGTCGGGGTTCTCGGCGCGGAAATCGCTGGCGTAGTCACGCAGCTGCTGGGCGCGGGCGGCACGGTCGAGGTATTCGGTCGGGGTCATCCCGAGGTCGCGCGAGAGGGCGGTCACCAGCTCGGCGGGTAAGGCGTCGGCCGAAAGCTGAAGGGGCGCTGATGGTTCCGCGGTCGCGATGCCGGGGCCGAACAGAGGTGCCAGGAGAACAGTCGCGGCGAAACCGGCGGAGGCTGCCTTGACTGCGGCGCGACGCGCCACCAACTTGCGCATGAAATCCCTTCGTCGGCACGAGTGATCGAGAACACCGCCGGCGGCTGTGATGTCGATCAGCGCATCACTCTAGGGCACGGGCGCGCGAAGGGCGCGGTTACCGTACCCCCGCACCGGATCAGTTGTAGCCGGGAATCCGCATGGGCGAGGGCAGATACCCCGGCGGGTACGTCTGGAACGGCAGCAGCGGGCGCGTCGTGCTGCGGCCGGGCGGGGTCGAGGTGGGCGACGGCGTCGGCTCCGGTGTGGTCGTCGGCGGCGCTTCGGTGCTGGTCGAGGGCTCCGGCTCGGGTTCGGGCGTCGTGGTGACGACCGGTGCCCGCGTGGTCGACTCGACGACCGGCGGCGGTGGCGGGGGCAGCTGGGGCGTCGGCGTCACCGTCAGCGATTCCGGGCTCGCGTCGGAGATCGGCGGCGGCGCGGTCGTCTCGCTACCGCGCAGCACCACCGACACCGCGACGCCGCCGAGCAGCAAGCCGATCAGCGCGGCGACCGCGATCAGCAGGGGCGTGCGGCTGCGCCGGGGTTCCCGCGGCTCCACCACCACGACCGGCATGGCCGAGGTCGGGGTGGCCAGCGCCTTCGTCGGCTGCGCCGTCACCGGCATCGCCGCCGAGTAGGCCTGCGCGGTCGCCGCCGGCCGGGCCAGCGCGGGCATCACGTCGGTGACGACGAGGGAGTTCTCGGTGACGATCGGATCGGGCGGCGTCGCGCCCGCCGGGGTCGCCAGCACCGCGACCAGCGCGGCCTCGGCGGCGGCGGTGGCGAACGAGCGGCCGGGATCGACGCCCTCGGCGGGCGGGGGCAGTTCGTCCTCGCCCAGCAGCGCCACCGACTTCAGGCCCAGATAGTCCAGCGCCTCACGCACGCCGCGCACCACCTCGGGGGTCCACTGCGCCGGATGCGTCGCGTAGAACTCGGCGGGGCCGCTGAGGTGCTCGGTGGTGAGATCGATGAGGCAGAACATCGCCGTCGCCAGCAGGTCCTCGGCGCGGTAGGCCTCGCCACCGTCGACATCGATACCCGCCGGATCGCCGATCGCGCGGACGAAACCGGAGATCGAGTGCGCGTGCCCGGTGGGCGCCGGTCCGCCGAGCGCGGCATCGCCCTCGTCGGACATGTGCAGCAGCGCGTCGCGTTCGACGATTCGCACCGTGCCGTCCTCGGTGACCACCGCGGCGATGCACTCGTCATCGGCGATGCGCAGGCCGACCCCAGTGGCCATCCGGTTTACCTCGCTTCGGGCGTCGACGTCGTCCGCGTCGAGTTACACCAGCAGTGAACCGTGTCCCATGGCGCGGAGCATTGACAATAATTCCGATCGTGAGCGCGCGCCTATCCGGCGTCGGATTCGCGCGACGTGATGCTCCACGGTTTTGGCGGAAATGTACAGCCGTGCGCCGATTTCCCGATAGGTCAGACCGAGCAGCACCAGTTCGGCAACCTCGCGTTCGCGATCGCTGAGCGCGGCCGTGGCAGGGGGCCGCGGGGCGGGCCCGTCCGCACCGTGGGGCAGGGGCTGCACCGCGGGTAGGGGCTGTTCCACCGGCTGGGCCCTGGCGCGAACCGAGCGGGCCAATTTGAGCAGCGTGGTCGCGGTGGCGGAGTCTCCGACGGCCAGCGCGGCCTCACTGGCCAGGCGGGCGGCGTCCCAGGTGAGGCCGAACTCGGCCAGTGCCGACACCGCGGCCTGCACCTCGGCGGCGGCGACCTGGCCGCGCAGCACGAGTACCCACGTGCGGCCCGCGTCGGCCAGCGCGGCGGCCTGCTGGTCGCCTGCCGCCGCGGCGGTCTTGAGCGCGTGGGCGTGGGGGAGCAGATCGCTCGGTGATTCGTCGGCGAGCGCGGCTTGGACGCCGTACCAGTGGAACAGGTTGGTCCAAGCCGGCGCGCGGCCCAATTTGCGTAGGAGTCCGCGTGCCGCGTCGATCAGCGGTTCGATCCGGCGCACATCGCGCAACCGGATGCCGGCCAGCCAGAGCTCGCCGATCGGCAGCAGACTCAGCAGGTCGGCTTCCAGCTCGTCGAACAGCGGGCTGGCGGACTGCCATGCGCGCGAAAGCGCCGCGTGGTCGCCCCCGCGCCGGGCCAGCCCAACGGCGAGCGCGTGGGCGAGCAGCTGATCGCGCGGTTCGAGCGTGGCGATGTCGATCTCGGCGAGGGTGTTCGCGGCGTGTTGCTCGTCGCCGCCGAGCAACGCGGCCCAGGCGGTGAGGACGGGGAGCTGACGGCCCGCCCCCCGGCCCGCCGCCCGGCGCAGCGCGTCGCCCGCCCGGCGCGGCTCGCCGGTTCCCAGGCACAACAGCGTGGCGATCGAGACAGCCGAGCAGGGGAGATATCGATCGTCGGTACCGGTGTTGCCTGCCTGGATAAGTGCGGAAATCGCCGTGGCCGTGCCGGTTCCGTGGGGGTCGAGGGAATCGTGCAGCGCGCCCGCGATGAGCCGCGCGCCCGCGTCGGCCTCGGTCGGCGGCCACAGCTGCGCCGCGGCGGCCATGCGGGTCGCGGCCGCTGTCTCCCCGGCCAGCGTGAGCACTATCGAGGCGGGCGCCCAATCGGCGCCAACGCGATCGGGCCCGAGCCAGTTGTACAACCCGGCCGCGCGGCTCACCAGGCCGCGCCGGGTGAGCACCGCCGCGCAGACGCGCACGGCGGTCACCAGTTCGGTGGCGGAGATGCCGTCCTGGGTGAGCAGCGGCTGGGCCAGCCGCAGAGCGGTGTCGGCGTCGCCTGCCCGCGCGGCGGCCTCGGCCCAGCGCAACGCGATCGACTCGACGGGTGCGCCCGCGGCGGACGCGGCCGCGTAGTAGCGCGCAGGGTGTCCCGATTTCTCCGCGGCGCGACAAAGGAATTCGGCTAGCCGGGGGTCGACCACGCCCGACTCGGCCAGGATCAGCGCCGTGCAGTCGCGCAGCAGTCCAGCGTCGATCCGCGCGGCGAGCAGGCGGCGCTGAACTTCGACGTAGCGTCGATCTCCGAGCAGGATGCGCAGCGGTCCCACCGCGGGGGTGAGCAAGAGGTCGGCGTCGGTGACCAAGGCGCCTGCCCGCGCGCGGTCGATCAGATCGTGGGCGGTGGCGGTGTCTACGCCGAGGACCTCGGTGAGTTCGGTGGCGTCCAGCCCGGTTCCGGTCGCGGCGATCACGAGCGCGTCGAGCAGGTCGGGTTCCGCCGCGTCGAGCATCGATCGCGTCCACGCGGTGATCGCCTCGTCGACGGCCGTCACGCAGGTCTCCAGCGGCGCCGTGCGGGCGGCGGCCAGGGCCGCGACGACTCCACCGGGAATACCTGCCGTGAGCTGATGGATGCGCAGAGCGAGTGGCTGGGACACCGCCACGCCGAGTTCCCTGGCGAACGACGCGGTGTCGCCGCTGCCGAGCGCCCGCAGCTCCACCGTGCGGCCGTGTCGCGACACGATGTCGGACAGGACACGTAGTCGGGGATCGTGTGGGCGCGGTTGGGCGGCGAGCACCACCGAGCGGCGGCCGGATTCGATGGCCGCGCAGAGATTTCGCAGGTCGTTGGAGCTGTATCGATGCACGTTGTCGGCGATCAGGACAGCTCGGTCGGCCGGGTCGTCGCGTACCGAATCCGTCATCGGGATCCCACGCTCGCGCAAATGTGAGCGAACAACGTTGAGCAGCACTGTTTTTCCAGTTCCGGCTCGGCCACGGATCAGCAGCAGCACCGGCTGGTCGTCGGCGGTATCGAGTTCGCGGAGGACGGTTCGCGCGCCGGGGAATGAATCCAAGGCGATATCAGCCACCATTTCCTCCGAGGATCTGGCCTGGCAGCTGCGTGCCCGTTTCGAGGGTTTCGTCCACCGCGCCGCCCACACCGTCGAGCAGGTCGCCCGGGTTCACCTGGATGGGCGGGAGCTGAGGCCGTGTGGGAGCGGGAGCGGGAGCCGGAGCAGGCGCGGGGGCGGGTGCGGGTGCCGGGGCGGGCGCGGGTGCCGGGGCGGGCGCGGGTGCCGGGGCCG
>NZ_LPNR01000063.1 GCF_019266065.1 Nocardia sp. MH4
CCGCCTGGCGACGCGCCTGGCGCGCGGCGGGCGATCACCCCGCCGACACCCGCAAGGACCGCGCCGGTGAGCCCGCCTTCCGAGCCGCCGTCGCCGAACACCTGCTGCGGCACCGCGGTCTGGCCGCGGGAGCCGCCTCGGTGGTGCTCGCCACGGCCGGGACCAGCGCCGGGGTCGGCGAATTGGCGTCGGCGCTGCTGCGGCCGGGCGACACCGTCGCGATCGAGGACCCCGGCTACCAGCGAGCCGTCGGCGCGTTGCGGGCCGCGGGCATCCGGGTGCTGCCCGTCCCGATCGACGCCGACGGACTGCGGGTCGAGCTGATCCCGCCCGGGGTGCGCGCGGTCTATTGCACACCGGCGCACCAGTTTCCGCTCGGCGCGCGCATGCAGGCCGCCCGCCGGGTCGAGCTGATCGAATTCGCCAGGGCGAACGGCGTCTTCGTCATCGAGGACGACTACGACGGCGAATTGCGCTACGACACCGCGCCCCTGCCCCTGCTGGCCGCGATGGCACCCGATGTCGTCGTGCATCTCGGCACCACCAGCAAGATCATCGCCACCACGCTCGGCGTCGGCTGGCTGGTCGCCAGGCCCGACATCGCCGACGCGGTGCTCGCCTGGCGGGCCGAGACCGGCACCGCGCCGAGCCCGGCGGGTCAGCGGGTGCTCAGCGAGTTCGCCCGGCACGGCGACCTGGCCCGCCACCTGCGTCGGCTGCGCCGGGTGGTGCCACCGCGACGTGCCCTGGTGGTCGACGCGCTCGCCCGCCGCGGCCTGCCGGTGGTTGGTGACGACGCGGGCTCCCACGTCGTCGTCGAGCTCCCCGACGCGGCCGCCGAACAGCGCGCGATCGCCGCCGCGCGCGACCGTGGCGTCCTGCTCGACGGCCTCGCGCGGCATCATCTGGCCGCGGCGTACCGGTTCGGCGTCGCCATCGGCTACACCGCCCCGAGCACGGCCGACCTGGTCGCCGCGGTGCCGATCGCGGCCGACTGCCTCGCCGCCGCGCGCCACGATCTCCCCCGGTAGCGCGCCTGATCGCCGCGCCCCCGCCCGGCACGGTCGTAGCATGGACCCCGACCCCGTGCGGGTCGCTGTTCGGGCACTACCCCTCCGACCATCGAAGTGGTGAGCACATGAACGATCAGGACATCCTGGCGCGGATCAAGCAACTGGTCGACGACGAGCACGCGCTGCGCGCCAAGGCCACCGCGGGCGAGATCGACCCGGTCGCCGAACGCCAGCAGCTGGCCCAGCTGGAGGTGATGCTCGATCAGGCGTGGGATCTGTTGCGGCAGCGCCGCGCCCGCTCCGGCGCCGCCGAATCCCCCGACGACACCGGGATGCGTTCCCCGCGTGAGGTCGAGGGCTATCTGCAGTGACCGACGCCGAATACGACGTCATCGTCCTCGGCGCGGGCCCGGCCGGTGAGAACGCCGCCGCCTACGCCATCGCAGGCAGCGACCGCACCGCCGCGCTGGTCGAACGGGAACTGTTCGGCGGCGAGTGCAGCTACTGGGCGTGCATTCCGAGCAAGGCGCTGCTGCGCTCCGGTGCCGTCCTCGGCCTGGGCCGGGCGATGCCGGGGGTGACCGCGAGCGGGCCACAGGTGGCCGACGTGCTCGCCCGGCGCGACTCCTTCACCCACGATCGCGACGACACCTCCCAGGTCGACTGGGCGAAGTCGGCCCGCATCGACCCGGTGCGCGGCTCCGGCAGGCTGGTGGGCGAACGCCTCGTCGAGGTGGTCACCGACGACGGCGTCCGCGTCCTGCGCGCCCGGCACGCGGTCGTGCTCGCCACCGGCACCACCGCCACCATTCCCCGTATTCCCGGCCTCGCCGAGGCCCTGCCGTGGATCTCCCGCGACGTCACCAATCTGACGGTGGTGCCGCGCCGGGTCGCCGTCATCGGCGGCGGTGTCGTCGCCTGCGAGGCGGCGACCTGGCTGGCCGAGCTCGGCGCCGAGGAGGTGACGCTGCTGGTCCGCGGTGACCGCCTGCTGCCGCGCGCCGAACCGTTCGCCGCGGAGCTGGTGCTGCGCGGCCTGCGCGAGACCGGCGTCGTCACGGTGCGGCTGCACACCGAACCGTCGCTGATCTCCCGGCGCGACCCCGCCGACACCGGCGTCGGCCGCATCCACGGCGGACCGGTCACCCTCGTTCTCGACGACGGGGAACTCGAGGTCGACGAACTCGTCGTCGCCACCGGCCGCACCCCCGCCACCGACGGGCTCGGGCTCGACGCCGTCGGCCTGCCCGCCGGCTACGTCGAGGTCGACGACCAGCTGACCGTGCGCGGTGTGCCCGGCGACTGGCTCTACGCCGTCGGCGACGTGAATCATCGTGCGGCGCTGACGCATATGGGCAAGTACCAGGCCAGGGTGTGTGGTGACGTCATCGCCGCCCGCGCCGAGGGCAGGCCGCTGGACCGGCCCCGGTTCACCGCGAGCGCCGACCACCAGCAGGTGCCCCAGGTCGTCTACACCGCACCGGAACTCGCCTCCGTCGGCCTCACCGAACACGAGGCGCGCACCGCCGGGCACGCCGTCGACACCGTCGAGATCGATATCGCCGTGGCCGGTTCGTCGCTGTCGCGCGACGATTTCCGTGGCCGCGCGAAGCTCGTCGTCGACACCGCGTCCGACCGGCTGCTCGGCGCGACCTTCGTCGGCCCCGACATGGGCGAGCAACTGCACGCGGCCACCATCGCCGTGGTCGGCCGGGTTCCGCTGGAGACGCTGTGGCACGCGGTGCCGGCATTCCCCGCCGTCAGCGAGTTCTGGCTGCGCCTGCTGGAGGCGTGGCGCGACCGCTGAGCCCTACTTGAGCAGCCGCGACATCCGCCGGTCGGCGAGCACCTTGCCGCCGGTCTGGCAGGTGGCGCAGTACTGGAACGAACGCTCCGCGTAGGACACCTCGCGCACGGTGTCACCGCAGACCGGGCACTTCAGCCCGGTGCGCGCGTGCACCCGCATGCCCGAACGCTTCTCGCCCTTCAACCTGGCCGCGTCCTGCCCGACCGAGCGCTGCACCGCGTCGAGCAGCACCTCGCGCATGGCGGTGTAGAGCTGCGACACCTTGTCGGCCGGGATCGTCTTCGTGTTCGCGAACGGGGAGATCTTGGCGGTGTGCAGGATCTCGTCGGAGTAGGCGTTGCCGATCCCCGCGATCAGCGTCTGATCGACCAGGGCGGTCTTGATCCGCTGCGAGGTTCCCTTCAGCAGCGCCGCGAACTCGTCCTCGGTGACCGCCAGGGCGTCCGGACCGAGCCGCGCGATGCCGGGCACCGCCTTCGGATCGTCGACCACATAGACCGCCAGCCGCTTCTTGGTTCCCGCCTCGGTCAGGTCGATCGACGGTGTCGCGCCCGCCGGCGTGAAGAAATGCACCCGCAGGGCCAGCGGCGACTTGCCGCCCGGCTTGGGCGGCAACGGATTCGGTTCGTCCACCCAGCGCAGCCAGCCACCGCGCGAGAGATGGGTGATCAGCCACAGCCCGCCGCAGTCCATTCCGAGGAACTTGCCCCAGCGCCCCGCCCCGGTGACATCCCGTCCGGACAGCGCCGTCACCGGCGGGTCGAACGTCTTCACCGCGCTCAACGCGGCCACGTCGACTCGCCCCACCACCGCGCCGACCGCATGATCCCGCAGGAACTGCGCCAGCGCCTCCACCTCGGGTAGCTCGGGCACAGGGCCAGTTTAGCGGCTGGTGCGGCGCGTTCGCGGCCGTCCCGCCTCGGGGTCGGGGTGCGTGGCCGCGTCGGGACTCAACGTCCCCGCAGGAGGTACACGTCCATGATCCAGCCCTTGGCGGCGCGCAGCTCCGCGCGGCGGGCCACGATCCGCTGCTCGACCTCGCGCAGCGGTCCCTCGATCAGGGTCTCGTCGGGCATGCCGAGGTAGGCGCCCCACCAGATGTGCACGTCGTCGCCGGGGATCTCGGTGAACGAGCAGTCGCCGTCGAGCATCACCACGGTGGACCCGGCGCCGAGACCCTCCTCGCGGAGCCTGCGACCGGTGGTGACGTGGACCGGTTCGCCG
Source organism: Nocardia sp. MH4 (assembly GCF_019266065.1). Classification (GTDB taxonomy): domain Bacteria; phylum Actinomycetota; class Actinomycetes; order Mycobacteriales; family Mycobacteriaceae; genus Nocardia; species Nocardia canadensis. The sequence continues at coordinate 4,045 of NZ_LPNR01000063.1, forward strand.
ATGCGGTGCAGGACCGTGCGGTGGCGGGCGGCCAGCGCGGCCACGCTGGTGACGCCGGGGATCACCTCGTAGTCGAACGTGGCGCGGCCGCCGGCCAGCACGTGTTCGACCATGCGCAGGGTGCTGTCGTAGAGGGCCGGGTCGCCCCACACCAGGATCGCGCCGACCCCGTCGACCTCGGCGAAGGCGGCCGCGAGCAGTTCGGCGCGGCGTTCGTGCCAGTCCCGCACGACGCCTGCGTAGTCGTCGGGGGTGCGGTCGCGGGGTGGATCGGTGATCTCGATGATCCGGTGCGGACCCTCGACGTGCTCGGCCAGGATCGCGGTGCGCACGTCGACGAGCTCCTGCTTCTCGGCGCCCTTGCCGATGACGAAGAAGGCGTCGGCGTGTCGCATGGCCTCGACCGCCTGCATCGTCACCTGGTCGGGGTCACCGGCACCGATGCCGATCACGTAGAGCTTGCGCATACGCGGAGAGCTTGCCAGGTGCCGTGCACCGTAGAATCGCCAGGCGTGGCCACTCCTGATACGCAGTACGAGGATCTGCTCCGGCACGTGCTGGCGGACGGCACCCCCAAAGCCGATCGCACCGGCACCGGAACTCGCAGCATCTTCGGTCATCAGCTGCGCTACGACCTGGCCGAGAGCTTCCCGCTGATCACCACCAAGCGGGTGCACCTCAAGTCGATCGCCTACGAACTGCTGTGGTTCCTGCGCGGCGACTCCAACGTGTCCTGGCTGCGGGAGCACGGCGTGACCATCTGGGACGAGTGGGCCGACGACAAGGGCGAGCTCGGCCCGGTCTACGGCGTGCAGTGGCGCTCCTGGCCCACGCCCGACGGCACCCACATCGACCAGATCGCCCAGGTGCTGCACACCCTGCGCACCGACCCGGACTCGCGCCGGATGATCGTCTCGGCCTGGAACGTCGCCGACCTGGACAAGATGGCCCTGGCGCCGTGCCACGCCTTCTTCCAGTTCTACGTCGCCGACGGCAAGCTGTCGTGCCAGCTGTACCAGCGCAGCGCCGACCTGTTCCTCGGCGTGCCGTTCAATATCGCCAGCTACGCACTGCTGACCCTGATGGTGGCCCAGCAGACCGAGCTCGAGCCGGGCGAGTTCATCTGGACCGGCGGCGACGTGCACATCTACGACAACCACGTCGACCAGGCGCGCGAGCAGCTCAGCCGCGAGCCCTACCCGTTCCCGACCCTGCACCTGCGCCCGGCGACCAGCCTGTTCGACTACACCTACGACGACATCGAGCTCACCGGCTACCAGCACCACCCGGCCATCAAGGCGCCGGTGGCGGTGTGAGCGGTCAGATCGGCCTCATCTGGGCGCAGGCCGCCGACGGCGTGATCGGGGTGGACAACACCATCCCGTGGCGCCTCCCCGAGGACATGGCCAATTTCCGGGACACCACCATGGGCCATCCGGTCATCATGGGCAGGCGTACCTGGGACTCGCTGCCCGAGGCCTACCGCCCGCTGGCGGGCCGTCGCAACATCGTGGTCACCCGGCAGACCGATTGGGCGGGCGAAGGCGCCGAACGCGCCGCCTCGCTGCCCGACGCGCTGGCCCTGGCCGGACCGGGCGATGTCTGGGTGGCCGGCGGCGGCGAGATCTATCGCGCCGCGCTCCCGCTGGCGACGACGCTGCTGGTCACCGAGGTCGACACGCGAGTGACCGGCGACGCGTTCGCCCCGGTCATCGGCCCCGAGTGGCAGGCGCCGGAAACGCCGTGGCAGGAGTCGAAAACCGGTCTCCGCTACCGCATTCGCCGCTACACCCGGCGCTGACAACACCTGGCTAACGGTCTGGCAAAACGCCCGACCGCGGGCGCGGTCTCGGGCATACTCCCAGATACCAAGCCCCGCGAGAGCCTGCGAAAGGCGCTATGCCATGGACAAGAAATCGCTGACCGCGGTGGCCCGCCAACAGCTGAAGCTGGCGGCCACCTCGACGAGTGGCCGAAGTTCGCAAACCGTCATCGGCGGCCACACCCATGTGCTGCGCCAGACCGTCGTCGCCCTGACCGAGGGCCAGAGCCTGGCCGAGCACGACAACGCGGGCGACGCCACCATCCAGGTCCTCAGCGGCACGCTCGTGCTGATCGCGGGCACCGACGAGTGGAAGGGTTCGGCGGGCGATCTCATCGTCGTCCCGCGCGCCCGGCACAGCGTCAAAGCCATCGATAACGTGGCGTTTCTGCTGACCGTCGCCAAATAGGGGTTGCCTGCGGGTCGCTGACACGCGAGGGCGTGCCGCCAACCTGTCCGCGCCGCGCTCTACTCTGGACGGCATGGGTGAGCCACAGCCGATCCTCGAACCGCTCACGCCGGCCGCCATCTTCCTCGTCGCCACCATCGACGAGGGCGGCGAGTCGGCGGTCCGCGACCTCTTGTCGAACATCACCGGTTTGCGCCGTTCGGTCGGTTTCCGGGTGCCCGGCGAGGGCCTGACCTGCGTCACCTCGATCGGCTCCACGGCCTGGGACCGCCTGTTCGCCGGCCCCAAACCCGTTGAGCTGCACGAATTCCCCGGCTACAACGGGCCGATCCACAGCGCGCCGACCACCCCGGGCGACCTGCTGTTCCACATCAGGGGCGAGACCCAGGGCGCGTGCTTCGAACTGGCCATGGCGATCGGCGAGCGCCTGCGCGGCGCGGCCACGATCGTCGACGAGACCGTCGGTTTCCGCTACTTCGAACAGCGTGACCTGCTCGGCTTCGTCGACGGCACCGAGAACCCCGAGGGCAGCGCCGCGTACTCGGCGGCCCTGATCGGCGACGAGGACCCGGATTTCGCCGGCGGTAGCTACGTCATCGTGCAGAAATACACCCACCCGCTCGACCAGTGGAACGCGCTGTCGATCGAGGAGCAGGAGCGGGTGATCGGGCGGACCAAGCTCGGCGACTACGAACTGCCCGACGACATCAAGCCCGCCGACTCCCATGTCGCGGTGAACACCCTGGTCGACCCCGACGGCACCGAACGCCAGATCGTGCGCGCCAACATGCCGTTCGGCACGATCGGCCAGGGCGAGTTCGGCACCTACTACATCGCCTACGCCGCCACCCCGAGCGTCACCGAGCGCATGCTGGAGCGGATGTTCCTCGGCACCGAGGAGGCGGCCTACGACCGCATCCTCGACTTCTCGTTCGCGGTCACCGGCACGCTGTTCTTCACACCCACCGTCGATTTCCTCGACGATCCGCCAGACGCCCCCGAGTCCGTTGCCACCGAAGAAATTTCCGATTCGCTGCCCGTGTTCACCCCGGTGGAACGGGCCGACGCCGTCGCTTCCGATTCGGACGGCTCGCTCGCCATCGGCTCGATGAAAAGGAGTATCTGAATGAACAACCTGCATCGCGAACTCGCGCCGATCACCGCCGAGGCCTGGGCACAGATCGAGGAGGAAGCCACCCGCACGTTCAAGCGCAATATCGCCGGACGCCGGGTCGTCGACGTCTCGGGCCCGCACGGCGTGGCCTACTCGGCGCGCAACCGGGGCAGGTTGACCGCGATCTCCTCGCCCGACGACGGTGTCGTCGCCCACCAGCGCGTGGTGCAGCCGCTGGTGGAACTCCGGGTGCCGTTCACCCTGAAGCGCGGCGAACTCGACGACATCGAGCGTGGCGCGGGTGACGCCGACTTCGACAATCTCAAGACCGCCGCCCAGAAGATCGCCTTCGCCGAGGACCGCGCGATCTTCGAGAGCTACGCCGCGGCGGGCATCACCGGCATCCGCGACGCCGCCTCCAACGCCGCGGTGGCGCTGCCGAGCAATGTCGTCGACATTCCCGACGCGATCTCGCGCGCGCTGACCGGGCTGCGGCTGGCCGGTGTGCAGGGGCCGTACTCGGTCGTCCTCAGCGCCGAGCTGTACACGCAGGTCAGCGAGACCTCCGATCACGGTCACCCGATCCGCACCCACATCGAGCGGCTGATCGACGGCGAGATCATCTGGGCGCCCGCGATCACCGGCGGTTTCGCGCTCACCACCCGCGGCGGCGACTTCGAGCTGGCGCTGGGCCAGGATCTGTCGATCGGCTACCTCAGCCACGACGCCGAGACCGTGCAGCTGTACTTCCAGGAGACGTTCACCTTCCTCGTGGAGACCTCCGAAGCGGCGGTATCGCTCGGGTCGTGAGCCCGGCGCGGCCCACCCGCTAGGGTGGGCCGCGAGTTCGTGAGAGGGAGGTCTCGCATGGCGGTCGTGCGTGCCGGTGTCGTGCCCGCGGGGCGGAGCCTGCTCTACTGCCTGATCGGGGTGCTGGTCACCACCGGCGTCGTCGGGCTGTTCGTGGCGATGTTCGGGGTCAACCGCGTGATCACCGGCCTGCTCGTCGGCGCGATCGCCGGAGTGGCGGCGGGCGTGGCGCTGTTCGTGCGCGATGTCGTCGAGCTCACCGAGCACGCCATCTACGCCAGGACTCCGTTCCGCTCGTCGACCGTGCCGTGGGATCGCGTCGTCGCGGGCCGCTTCACCCTCGACGAGCGATCCCGCTGGGCACTGGCCCTCGATCTCAACGGCGGCACCAGCGACGAACTGGTCCTGCTGTCCATCCCGCCGGTGGTGGGCCCGGTCGCGGGCGCCTACGACATGCGCAAACGCGAACAGGTCACCGAGATCCGGGAGATGCTGCGCGCCAAGCGGATTCCGGTCACCGTCCTCCCCGAGATCGCGGGCGCGCTCAACCAGCACTGGCAGATCGCCCCGCCCACCTCTCGCTGAGGTCCTACGCGCTGAGCCCGGACTCGAATCCGCGCCGGTAGTCCGAGGGCGACACCCCGAGCCGCGCGACGAAGGTGCGGCGCAGCGCCTCGGCGCTGGCGAATCCCGCCTCCGATGCCGCCCGGCTCACCGAGCTGCCAGCCTCGAGCCGGGCCCTGGCCAGATCGAACCGCACGCTCGCCGCGTACTCGGCCGGGCTGAGCCCGGTCTCCTCGGTGAAGAGCCGGGTGAGGTGGCGGGGGCTCACATTCACGTGCCGGGCGAGGTCACGCACGCTGTGGCGCTCGGCCGGATCGCGGGCGATGAGATCGGTCACCGCGCGCACCGGCCCCGGCGGCAGCGCCGCGGCGCGCAGCGGCGTCGAGAACTGGGTCTGTCCGCCGGACCGCTGCAGATAGACGAGCAGACCCTGCGCGACCTGGCGCGCGATCGAGCTGCCCAGATCCTCGGCGACCAACGCCAGCGCGAGGTCGATGCCTGCGGCGACCCCGGCCGAGGTCGCGATGTCGGCCTCGCGCACGAAGATTCGATCCGCCCGCACATCGATCCGCGGGTACCTGCGCGCGAGTTCGGCGGCGAACTTCCAGTGCGTGGTGGCGCCGCGGCCGTCGAGCAGCCCCAGTTCGGCGAGCACGAAGGCGCCGCTACAGATCGAGACGACCCGGCGGCTGCGCGCCGCGAGGACGCGCGCCGCCTCGACGAGTTCGGGGCCGACGAACTCGACGGGGCGGACCTCACTGCCCGGCACCACGAGCGTGTCCAGGGCGGGCGCGTCGGCCGCGGCCGCCGTCACCGCAACCCCGCCGCCGACCGAGCTGTGCACCGGCTCACCGGTGGGTGAGAACAACATCACCTCATAGGCATCGGCGAACTGGTTCGCCTCGATGAAGACCTCGGCCGGACCGACGTAATCGAGCGATTTCACCCCGTCGAACAGCAGAAATCCGATGCGCCGCCGCCCGGTCGGTACAGTGGATCGAGCACGTTCCGGAGCGACAGACATGCCGATGAATGTACTGCCTGTCCGAAAGTGCGGGATCCGCGGCCGTTCCGGCAGGCGACAGCGGCGACCCGCCCGACAACGATGGGCAACCTAGTCATCCACCTCTCCGACGGGAGCGACATGCCCTACTTCACCACCTCCGACGGCACCGAGATCTACTTCTCCGACTGGGGCACCGGACGGCCGGTCGTCTTCAGCCACGGCTGGCCGCTGAGCTCCGACGCGTGGGCGCTGGAACGCAAGACCCTGGCCGACGCGGGCTACCGCGTCATCGCGCACGACCGTCGCGGCCACGGCCGCTCGTCGCAGCCGTGGCAGGGCAACGACATGGACACCTACGCGCGTGACCTCGCCGAGCTCGTCGAATCCCTCGACCTGCGCGACGTCGTCGTCATCGGACATTCGACCGGCGGTGGCGAGGTCGTGCGCTACGCGGCCCAGCACGGGCGCGACCGCGTCGCCAAGGTCGTCACCATCGGCGCGGTGCCGCCGATCATGGTCGCGACCGAGTCCAATCCCGACGGTCTGCCGATGAAAGCGTTCGACGATATCCGCGCCGGGGTGCTCGCCGACCGCTCCACCTTCTATCAGGAGCTCGCGCCCTCGTTCTTCGGCTTCAACCGCGAGGGCGCGGCCGTGTCGAAGGGCGCGCAGGACGACTTCTGGCGTCAGGGCATGCTGGCAGGCATCCAGGCCGCCTACGAGTGTGTCGCGGCGTTCTCGGCGACCGACTTCACCGAGGATCTGCGGGCGCTCGAGGTGCCGATCTTCATCGCCCACGGCGACGACGACCAGATCGTGCCGATCGCCGGTGCCGCGCTGAAGTCGATCGAGCTCGTGAAGAACGGCACGCTGAAGGTGTATCCGGGTGCGCCGCACGGCATCTTCGGCGCCTACCAGCAGGAACTGATCGCCGATATCCTCGCGTTCATCGCCGACTGATCGCGGGCTTCGGCACCGCTCAGGCCGACTCGACGGCCTGAGCGGCCAGCCGGGCGAGCAGCGCTTCGGCGGCCGTGCGCACGGGTGCGGTGTCGGCGGTGTGGCCGACGATGCGCAAGATCGCGTCCGGGATCACCCGCTCGGTGTCCTCGCTCGCCGCCCCGGCGTCGGAGCGGATGCCGATCACCGTTTCGACCAACCGGAACGGCAGGATGCGCGCGTCGTCGGGTTGCCCGGTCGCCGCGGCGGATTCGGCCGCGAGCCGTTCGTAGTGCTCGCGCAGTTCGTCGCGGCGGCGCCGGAACGTGGCGAAACGTTCGGTGCGCAGCTCCGGCAGCAAATACAGCGCGCCGAGATTCCAGCGCGCGGTGCGTAATTGGCGCACGTCGAACAGGGCGAGCGCGTAGAGCTGGGTCGCGGCGTCGGCGGGTTCGGTGGCCATCCGCTGTGCCAGCTCGACCGGGCCCGCGACGGTTTCGGCGAGCAGCGCGTCGAGGATGTCGTCCTTGGCGGCGAAGTGGTGATACAGCGAGGCCTGCCTGATCCCGACCGCGTCGGCTACCGCCCGGGTGGAGGTGTTGGCGTAGCCCTTGGTGGTGAACAGCTCCGCCGCCGCGTCGAGGATCTCCGCGCGCGGCGTCGTCCCCTGCCTACGCCGCTGTTCCAGCCGGGGACGCCCGGGACCGAGGTTTGCCACGTCCAAGATTCTGTCATCGGGCGCCGACCTGGGCGGCAGCGGGCACCTCACCAGCGAGGATGCCGGTCGGTCGAATTCCTGTCACTCGATAGAAACGTGGGCAACGCAGAAGTTACCGCGGGCCCCACAGCCGATACACGCACGACACCGTTCGAGCGATCGCGCGCGCAAAACTATCGACTGATAGATATTTGGCCGCACCGCCGAAGGACACCGACATGGCCACGACTCTCGATACCGCCGCTGTTCCCCCCGATACCGGCCGCGACAGCGCCGACCTCGCCACATTCGGCTACGAACCGGTCCTACACCGCAAGCTCGGGCGCTACGCGTCCTTCGCGGCAGGGTTCTCGTTCGTCTCCATCCTCACCACGATCTTCCAGTTCTTCGGCTTCGGCTATTCGTTCGGCGGCGCCGCGTTCTTCTGGACCTGGCCGCTGGTCTTCGCCGGCCAGTTCCTGGTGGCGCTGAACTTCGCCGAGCTGGCCGCCCGGTATCCGATCTCCGGCTGTATCTACCAGTGGTCGCGCCGCCTCGCGGGCGGGCTGATCGGCTGGTTCGCCGGCTGGATGATGGTGATCGCGCAGGTCGTCACGGCCGCCGCGGCCGCCATCGCCCTGCAGGTGGTACTGCCGACGATCTGGAGCGGCTTCCAGTTCATCGGCACCGACACCGCGCTGACCTCCCGCGACGGCGCGATGAACGCGGTGCTGCTCGGCAGCGTGCTGCTGGTGGTCACCACCACGATCAATGTCATCGGCATCGACCTGATGTCGAGGATCAACTCGATCGGCGTCACCGTCGAGATCGTCGGCGTGCTGGCGATCATCGCGCTGTTCTTCACCGGCACCGAGCGCGGTCCCGGCGTCGTCCTGCAGACCGACCAGGCCGCGCCGGGCCCGTACTGGGCGGCGTTCCTGGTCTCCGGCCTGATGGCCGCCTACGTGATGGTCGGCTTCGACTCCGCCGGGGAACTGTCCGAGGAGACCAAGAACCCGCGCCGGGTCGCCCCGCGCACGATTCTGCTGGCCCTGTCGGTGTCGGCACTGGGCGGCGGGCTCATGCTGCTCGGCGCGCTGATGGCCGCGCCCAGCCTGTCCGACGGCGAATTGGCGTCGGGCGGACTGGCTTACGTCATCACCTCCAAGCTCGACAGCCCCGCCGGTTCGGTACTGCTCGGCTGCGTCGCGGTCGCGGTCATCGTGTGCACCCTGGCGATCCAGACGGCGGGCTCGCGCCTGATGTTCTCGATGGCGCGCGACGGCAAACTGCCGTTCGCCAAGGCCCTGTCGACCGTGCACCCGCGCTTCGGCACCCCGGTGTGGCCCGCCGTGGTGATCGGCGCGCTCGGCATCGGCCTGCTGGTGCTCAACCTGGGCAACCCGGCCATCTTCGCCACCCTGGCCAGCGTCTGCATCGTCAGCCTGTACCTGGCGTACCTGCTGGTCACCGTGCCGCTGCTGGTACGCAGGATCAAGGGCCTGCCCGCCGTGGACGACCCGAGCCTGTTCACCCTCGGCCGCTGGGGCGTGCCGATCAACGCGCTCGCCGTGGTCTGGGGCATCGCGATGGTGATCAACCTGGCCTGGCCGCGTCCGGAGGTCTACACCCCGGCGGGCGGCAGCTGGTGGCAGCTGTGGGCGGGCCCGCTGTCGGTGGCGGTGATCCTCACCGCGGGCGCCGTCGTCTACCGCTTCGCAGTGGCGGCCAGGGACGAATTCCCCCACACCGAAACCGTCCCCGCCACGGCCTGATTCACCAACACCTGAATCGCCGCACCACCCACCCACTCAGCCCCGCACGCTCCGACCTCGAGGAGGAGCAGGCCGACGAGTCGGCCGTCGCGGCCGTCCCGCCGATCAGGTGCCGTTGCGTACGCGACGAAGGAGCAAGCACCGGTGCCTGCTCGGCGGGACAGGAGGGGTCGCGACCTCGAGCGCGCCGGCGCTCCGAAACCACAGGAGATCACGATGACGAGTACTCGATCCACCGACGGGGCTCGCGCCCACGCGCGCGCTCAGGCCGCCACGGCCACGATCGACCGGCCCGACACCCCCGACGGTGTCGATCCAGCGGCAGTCGTTCTCGCGCAACGCATCCCCACCGGCGGCTACGCGAACGTGGTGCTGGGCCGGGGCACTCGGGTCCGGCTGGCCGACCCCGCGGGTACCACCTGCGCGCACCTGTTCCTGCTCCGCGCCGAGGCACCGTGGGAGCGGCTCAATGTCGCCGACACCGTGAAGGTGCCGTGGCAGGCCTACCTGAGCACCGGCCATCCGCTGCTCTCCGACCAGGGCCGGGTACTCGCCACCGTCGTCGCCGATTCGTCCGGCCACCACGACACCCTGTGCGGGCCCGGCGCCGCAGGCCGTCACCAGCTGCACCTGGCCGGCGCCAAGCAGGGCCTGGCGCCGCGCGACATCGGACCGTCGGTCTCGCTGTTCCGCGGCGTCCGGGTCGAGGCCGACGGTGGTCTCGTCCCGACCGGCAACGCCCCCGCCGGGACCGCGGTCGACCTGCTGATCCACCTCCCGGTGACGCTGCTGGTCGCCAATGCCGCCCATCCCCTCGACGATCGGCCCACCGGCGACCTCGACGTGCTCGCCTGGGCGGCGCCCACCGAGCGCGCGACGAACGACGACCCCGAATACCGCCGGGCCGTCGACAACACCGAAGCCGCCTGGGCGGCCGCACTCAACTCGGAGGTTCTGGCATGACCACGGCGACCATCCGCACCGTCGTCCTCGACGAGACCGTCCCCGCTCAGGCGCCGTGGTCGGCGATCGTGCGCGCGGGCGATCAGCTCGAGATCATCGACCTGCACGGCAACCAGGCCGTCGACTGCCTGCTCTACTCCGCCGCCGACCGCACCGATCGCTACAGCGCCCAGGCCACCGTCGCCGCGCAGCGCAATATCTTCCTGACCACCGGCAGCGTCCTGCTGACCGAGGCGGGCACCCCGCTGATGACCGTGGTCGCCGACGAGGTCGGCAACCACGACACCATCGCCGGCGCGTGCTCGCAGGAATCCAACACCCTGCGTTACGGCCACCACACCCGCCACCAGCACGCCTGCGTGGAGAACTTCCTCACCGCCGCGCTCGAATGGGGTCTGGGCAAGCGGGATCTGGTGTCCAACATCAACTGGTTCATGAATGTCCCGGTCGAGGCCGACGGCACGCTCGGCATCGTCGACGGACTGTCGGCGCCGGGCAAGAAGGTCACCCTGCGCGCCGAGATCGACACACTCGTGCTGGTCTCCAACTGCCCGCAGATCAACAACCCCTGCAACGGTTTCGACCCGACGCCGGTCCGCATGGTGGTGACCCGATGAGTCTCACCGGAACCCGTTCCGCCGTCGTCGATACCGCGCTCCCCTCGGTCAGCCCGGAGCACCGCACTTCCGTTGCCGCCGCTACCGGCACGCGCACCGCCGGAGTCGTCGGCGCACCCGAGTCCGCCATGGTGGCGGGCACCCCGGTCGCGCTGCCCGCAGGCACCCGGTCCGTGCAGGTCCTCCGCCCCGGCATGCAGACCACGGTGCAGGACTGGCCCGGGCGAATCGGGTACTGGCACATCGGCGTTCCGCCCTCCGGCCCGATGGACGACCTCTCGTTCCGGCTCGGCAATCGCGTGCTCGGCAACCCGGAGGGCGCGGCGGGGCTCGAATGCACGCTGGGTGGCCCCGCGCTGCGCTTCAGCGTGGCGACGTGGGTGTGTGTCACCGGCGCGGTCGCCGACGTGCGAGTCGACGGCAGGCCGGTCGAGCAGTGGCGCACCGTCGAAGTCCCGGCCGGCGGCGTCCTCGAGGTCGGCGCGATCCGCGGCCCCGGCATGCGCACCTACATCCTGGTCTCCGGCGGTCTCGACGTCGAGCAGTTCCTCGGCAGCGCGGCGACCTTCACCCTCGGCAAATTCGGCGGCGGCACCGGCGCGGCCCTGCGCGCCGAGGACGTGCTGCCCCTCGGCGCACCGGCGACCCGCCTGGCCCCCGCCGTCCCGATGACCGACATCCCCGCCTTCGGGCACCGCTGGGAACTGGCCGTCACCGAGGGTCCGCACGGCGCGCCGGAGTTCTTCACCCGCGGCGACTTCGACACCATCGTCGGCACCGACTACGAGGTGCACTTCAATTCCGACCGCACCGGCGTACGCCTGCTCGGCCCGAAGCCGGAGTGGGCCCGCACCGACGGCGGCGAGGCGGGCCTGCACCCGTCGAACATCCACGACAACGCCTACTCGATCGGCGCGCTCGATTTCACCGGCGACACCCCGATCCTGCTCGGCCCCGACGGCCCGAGCCTGGGCGGCTTCGTCTGCCCGGTGACGGTGGTCGCGGCCGATCGCTGGAAGCTCGGCCAGCTCACCCCGGGCGACACGGTCCGCTTCGTCCCCGTCCGCGCCGAACACGCCGCGCCCGCGGGCGAACTCGGCGCACGCCGACGCGCGTCGTTCGGCAGCGTGCTCTCGGCGGGCCGCGACGGCGACGACGGCATCCTGCGCCGCACCGAGGTCGACGACGAGACCGGCGTGACCTACCGCCGCCAAGGCGACGACGGCGTCCTGGTCGAATACGGCACGCTCACTTTGGATCTCGGGCTGCGCGCCCGCGTGCACGCACTGCATCAGCATCTGATCGCGGCCGGGCCGCGCGGGGTCGTCGAACTCACCCCCGGCATCCGCTCCCTGCAGATCCGCGTCGACCCGGCCGTGCTGCCGATCGCCCGTCTGCTCGACCTGCTCGCCGAAGCCGAAGCGCAGCTGCCGAATTCCGACCAGCTCGTCGTCCCGAGCCGCACCGTGCACCTCCCGCTGTCCTGGGACGACCCCGCCACCCGCGAGGCGATCACCCGCTACATGCACGGCGTCCGCGCCGACGCTCCGTGGTGCCCCTGGAATATCGAGTTCATCCGTCGCATGAACGGCCTGGACTCGGTCGAGGACGTCTATCGCACCGTCTTCGACGCCGAGTACCTGGTTCTCGGCCTGGGTGACGTCTATCTGGGCGCCCCCGTCGCCACTCCCACCGACCCCCGGCACCGCCTGGTCACCACCAAATACAACCCCGCCCGCACCTGGACCCCCGAGAACGCCGTCGGCATCGGCGGCGCCTACCTGTGCATCTACGGCATGGAGGGCCCCGGCGGCTACCAGTTCGTCGGCCGCACCACCCAGGTCTGGAACCACCGTGCCCGGCCCACCGGCACCGCGGGCCCCGGCGTCGACCGCTTCGCCACCGACCCCGAAACTCCTTGGCTGCTGCGCTATTTCGACCGCATCCGCTGGCATCCCGTCGAGCCCGGCGAACTGCTGGACCTGCGGGCCGACTTCGCCGCCGGAAAGGTCGACGTCCCCACCGAGGACGGCGAATTCCGCCTCGCCGACTACCGCGCCTTCCTCGCCGACAACGCCGCGGCCATCACCGATTTCCGCGCCGTGCAGGCCGAGGCCTTCGCCGCCGAACGCCAGTCCTGGCGTTCCGCCGGAGAACTCACCGACTGAGACCCCGCGCCGGGCCGTCGGCGCCCGCGGCTCGGCAGGTCACGGCGACGCCTGGCTCACGACCGTGGTGGCGGGTCGGCGACGGCCGTCGCCGAGGGATTGGTGACGTCGCGGATGATGCGCAGGCCGGTGACCAGGCCGTCGAGCTGGTCCGGGGTGAGCAGGCCGGTGAGCCAAGTCTCCAGCGCGTCGAGGTAGTCCGGGAGGACCGCTTCGAGGCGGCTGATGCCCGCCGGGGTCAGCGCCGCGTAGGCGCTGCGGCGGTCGGTGGGATCGAGCTGACGTTCGACCAGGCCCGCCTTGGCGAGCCGGTCGACCAGCCGGGTGACGCCGCTGGTGGACAGCTCGGTCTGGGTGGCCAGGTCCGACATCCGCAGCCGATGCTTCGGCGACCGGCTCAGCCGCATGAGGGCATTGAGGTCCAGGCCCGAGAGGCCGTGCGCGTGCCACGTGGGTTCGACCTTGGCGATCAACCCGCTGGTGGCCTCGAAGAGCAGGCCGGAGATGGTCAGGCGGGGGTCGTCGAACAGTTCGTGCATGAGACCACCCTAGCCGATGCTTGCCATGCGGATAGTTGACACGAGGAATACTTAGAGGTAGATCTATGCCTACGCAATATTCCTCGCAGCAACTAATGGAGTGGTCATGCAGCAGACGTGGGTCGCCGGATTCCGGTCGGGTGTCATCAGCCCGGACGAGCAGATCAAGCTCGCCGAATCGCGATCGTTCACCGACGAAACGGTGCGGCAGGTGCTGCGCTTGGCGGGCGGCGGTGACGCGGTGCGGGTGCGGCTGACCAACAGGTACGGGTCCGCGCCGCTGATGATCGGCGCCGCCCGCCTGGCCGTGCGCAAGGAAGGCTCGGCGATCACCACCGATGCCGAGGTCCGCTTCGACGGCGCGCCGATCGCGGTCATCGAGCCCGGCGCGGAGCTGGTGAGCGACCCGCTGGACCTGGCCGTCGCCGCCGGCGAGGACCTGCTGCTCAGCCTGTACCTCCCCGGCCCGACCGGCCTGGCAACGTTCTCCCACCAACCCGGTGAGATCGCCTACCTCGCGGCGGGCGATCGCACCGCCGACGCGGAACTGCCCGGCGCGCAGGAGCTTCCGTTCCGCTTCTTCGTCACCGGTGTCGACGTGCGCACCGGGGCGCGGCCCCCGATCGCGGTGGCGTTCGGCGATTCCTGGTTCGAGGGTGTCGGCACCACCCTCAGCGCCAACCGTCGTTCCGTCGACGTCATCAACTCACGTCTCACCCGGGGGTGGGTGGTGAACAACGGCATCGCCGGTAACCGCCTCACCGCCCGTGAGATCGGCGAATCCGGGCTGGCCCGCCTCGATGCCGATGCCCTCGCGGTTCCCGGCGTCACCGACATCCTGGTGAACTTCGGCATCAACGACCTGATCCTCGGCGCCATGGGCGGACAGCCCTCCGCCACCACCGAGGACCTGATCGCCGGTTTCACCGCACTCGCCGAGCGCGCGCACGCGGCCGGCCTGCGGATTCACGTCGCGACCATCGGCCCCTACGCCGGCTGCGTCTACCCGGGCATGCCACTGCTGGAAACCCAGCCGACCCGTCACGCGGTCAACGAATGGATCCGTGGCACCGACATCTTCGACTCGATCTTCGACGTCGACCAGGCGGTGGCCGACCCGCAGCGCCCGGACTTCATCCGCCCCGAGTTCGACAGCGGCGACGGCATGCACCTCAACGACGCGGGCGCCGCCGCCATGGCCCACACCCTCGACCTGACCGCACTGTTCACCGCGAGGTGACGGCGAAGGGGGCGCTGCACGGCGCGCCCCCTTCGGCCGGAGACGGGGTGGAACAGTCGCCGCGGCCGGGTCCTCACGGGGCGGTGAGCACTGTCTTCCCCGAGGCGTGCCCGCGCGCGAAGATCTCGATGGCGGACGCCGCGTCGGAGAGGGGGACACGGCGCTCGATCACCGGGCGCAGGGCACCGTCGGCGGCCAGTCCGGCCAGGTAGTCCAGGTCGGCGGCCGCGGGGCGCATGAGCAGCGCTTTCAGCGTCTGACCGACGAACAGGTCGGTGAGCACCACCTGGCCGAGCCAGCGGACCGGACCGAACCAGTCGTCGCCGGGTGCGGCGGCGGAGGAGATGAACACTCCCTCCGCCGTCAGCACTCGGCGACAGTCGCGCAGGCGGTGATTGCCCGCCAGATCGAAGAGCACGTCGTAGCGCTCGTCGGACTTCGTGAAATCCTCGGCGGTGTAGTCGATCACGACATCCGCGCCGATTCCGCGCACCATCTCGATGTGTCGGGTACTACACACCGCGGTCACGTGCGCGCCGAGCGCCTTCGCGATCTGCACCGCGAAGCTACCGACGCCGCCGGACGCGCCGTTGATCAGAACCCGGTGGCCCGGTCCGACGTCGCCGATGTCACGCAGGCCCTGTAGCGCGGTCATCCCCGAATCCGGTATCGCCGCGGCCTCTTCCATGCTCAGCGCGGCGGGCACCAGCGCGAAGGAACCAGCGTCGGCGCACACGAACCCGGCGAAGGCGCCGCTGGGCACCGCACCGAAAACCCGGTCGCCGAGCTGGAATTCGGTGACCGTGGCACCGACCGCGACCACCTCGCCCGCGAGATTCTGCCCGATCATCCGGCGCTTGGGCCCGCGCAGCCCGAACCCCAGCCGCAGCAGATACGGGGTCCCGGTGAGCAGATGCAGATCGCCGCTGCACAGCGAGGCCGCTCGCACCCGGACCACCACCTCCCGCTCCCCCGGGTCGGGGCGCGGCACGGTCTCGGTCCGCAACACCTCGCTCCCGCCGTAGCGAGGAGCCACCCACGCGGTCATCGAAGCCGTGTCCACACCGGTCATGACATCCCTCATCTCGCACTTACAGCGTAAGTCTGCTGCCCAGACGGTACGCTTACGCCGTAAGTAGGTCAAGGAATCAGTCAGGAGCCGCATGCCACGCACCCCGCTGACCAGGGAACGCGTCCTGCGCGCGGCGATCGATCTCGCCGATCGGGAGGGTCTGGACGCGCTGTCGATGCGCAAACTCGCCAAGGCAGTCGGCGTGGAGGCGATGTCGCTGTACAACCACGTCGCCAACAAGGACGACCTTCTCGACGGCATCATCGACTTGGTCGTCGCCGAGATCTACGTCCCCGGCGCGGACGGCGACTGGCGGACCGAGCTACGCCGCCGCGCCGTCTCCGCCCACGAGGTCCTGCTCCGCCACCGCTGGGCCACCGGCCTGCTCGGTTCCCGGGTGAACGTCGGGCCCGCCATGCTCCGCTACATCGACGCCACGCTCGCCTGCCTGATCACCGCGGGCTTCACCTACGAACAGGCCGACCGTGCCTGGAACGCGCTGGACAGCCACATCTACGGCTTCACCCTCCAGGCCATCAACTTCCCCCTCGACCCGTCGGAGTACGCCTCGGCGGCACAGCGATTCCTGCCCCTCATCCCCACCGAGACCCACCCGCACATGCACGCCCTGGCCGCCCTGGTCATCGACGGAACGCATTCCGGTACCGCGGATTTCACCTTCGGCCTCGATCTGCTCCTCGACGGCCTCGCTCGCCTGCTCCCCTAGTCAGCCCGCGACCAGATCCGCGCTCCGACGACTCTGGTCCTCGCGCCGACCGGTGACCTCCATGACCGCTTCCGCCACCGCCAGACAGGCGCCGAGTCGCGGCGGGAACCGCAATCCCGAATCCCGTTCCAGCAGCAGCCGCACCGCCGCCCACGGCAGATTCACATCGGCGAAAGCTGTATGGAACAGCCCGGCCGAGGGGCGCGGATTGGCCTCGAGCAGCACCGGTTCCCCACCGCGATAGCGCAATTGAACGTTGGTCAGATAGGCGAGCTCGAAATGCCGGACCAGCCTGCGCGCGATGTCGACCACCGCCGGGTCGTCCAGCAGAATACGGAAGCGACCCTGCTTGGCCCGCGGAATACCCACCAGCAGTTCACCTCCCGGAGCCGACAGACAGTCGATGCTGATCTCCGGATCGTCGAGGAACGGCATGACGAGCAGCGGGGGCACCGACTCCCCGTCCGCCGCCGCCCGACGCAATGCCCCGGCAACCGCTTCGACCGAGGCCACCGGCCGGGGCGCGACCCGCAGGCTCGCCATCGTCAGCGGACGGTCGTCCAGGATGCGGAAGCCGAAGGCCGAGTACTCACCGCTCGGCTTGATGCACAGCGTCTCCCCGTCCCGGGACAGTTCCTCGACGGCGGCGTAGAACTCGTCGGCATCGGTGGCCTCGCGCCACGGGGGCACGGGAATGCCCGCCGCGCCCGCGATCTCGTAGGTGCGGACCTTGCTGGTCAGCGCCCGCACCGCCGCCAGCGGCGAGCACATGAGACTGGTGCCGACCGCGGCGAAGTCCGCGGCCCGGCCCGCGAGCGCGTCGAGACGCCGGGGCGGGATGAGGACATCGATGCGATGGGTCCGGCAGAACTCGAGCGCGAACTGCGCGTACTCCTCGTTGCCGACATACCGAGGCTCGATCGCCGAGACATCGCACGCCGAGAGAGCGGCCGCACCCGGATCCACATTGCTGGCGTAGATGGTGACGTCCACACCGTCCGGGTTCTCCCGTAGCAACCGCATGACCTGAACGGTCGCCGCACCTGCACTGCTCAGCCAAATCCGAAGCGTTATGGCAACCGCTCCCTTCCTGTTTTTCCCGGTGAGAACCGGACCTTATCCCGGTTCCGCGTTCCGCACATTTCGGAACGCAAGACCGCAGGTCACACCCTGGATATCGCAGGCGCGTGAGGTCCGCGGCGGGTCGGACAGAGGGAAATGGTGCGGCTGCTCGCCTACCGGGGAAACGCGGTAGGCGAGCAGCCGGGCAGCGCTACTCGGCGACGATCACCGTGACTTCGCCGTCGGCCGCCTCGGTCGGGTCGCCGGAGGCGACGAACCAGTGGGTGACCTCGCCGTCGGCCAGGTCGTCGGCGACCGGGCCGTCGGGGAGGACCGACAGGGCGCCCGCCGTGACGGCGGCCAGGAATTCCTGGATGGCCGCCGGGCCGGAGGCGTGGGTGGTGAAGGTGGTGCACTCGTAGTCGATGCCGTGGGTCTCGCGCAGGGTGTCGGCGAGGGCGAGCGCGGCGCTCTGGGTGAGCGTCGACATCGCCTCGGCCGCGGGCAGCACGAAGGCCGGGTGGTCTTCGGACAGCGGGCGGACCCGGTCGGCGTAGGAGACCGGATGCGCCGCGGCGGCGGCGATCTCGGCGTCCACGTCGGGCAGGATCAGCCACTCGCCCGCGACACCGGCGACGGGGGCGTCGCTGATGCCGTAGGCCGCGCCGGTCGCGGCGATCTCGACACCGGACAGTTCGCCGGCGAACAGGACCGCGGCGCCCGCCTTCTGGATCGCCCAGGCGGCGAGCACGGAGTCCACGCTGCGCGGCAGCGAGATCGCGACGATGTCGCCGGGGCCCGCACCGCGCGCGATGAGCACGCGGGCCAGCTGCGAGGACTTGCGATCCAATGCGCTGTAGGCGATTTCGCTGTCGCCGCGGAGCAGGGCGGGGGCCTGCGGATCCGCCTCGACGACCTCGGCGAGCACCTTGGCCACCGTCTGCGCGCCGACACCCGTGGTGGCGACCGGAGCCGACACCGCCGCGGTCACCCCGGATTCGGCGAGCAACTGCGCGCGTTCGCCCGCGTCGAGGATGTCGATGTCGCCGACCAGGCCGGTCGGGTTGTCGAGCAGCTCGTCGAGCACCCGCAGCAGTCGGGCGGACAGGGTGCGGACCTCGTCCTCGGTGTAGGTGCTGCGCAGGTAGCGCATGGTGATCTCGATGGTGGCCTCGGCCATCACCACCAGCGTGAGCGGGTAGTGGGTGGCGTCGTCCAGGCCGACACCGGTGACCTGCATGCCGTCGATCGAGCTCGCCGCGGTGACTGCGTCCTTGTCCATCGGGTAGGACTCGAACACCAGCAGCGTGTCGAAGGCCGCGCCAGCGCCCGCCACCCGCTGGATGTCGGACAGACCGACGAAGTGGTGGCTGAGCAGGTCGGCCTGCTCGGCCTGGACCCGCTTGGTCAACTCCTCCGCGCTGATCCGGTCGTCGATCTGGATCCGCACCGGCAGGGTGTTGATGAACAGGCCGACCATCGACTCGACGCCGGGCAGTTCGGCCGGGCGGCCGGACACGGTCGCGCCGAACACCACGTCGTCGCGCCCGGTGAGGCGGCCGACGACGATGCCCCACGCGGTCTGCAGCAGCGTGTTCACGGTGACACCGAGTTCACCGGCGAACTTGCCGAGTGCCCTGGTGCGATCGGCGTCGATCTCGACGATGACCTTGCCGAGCTCGTAGCGTTCCTCGGTGCGCGGCGCGGGCGCCAGCTGGGTGGGGCCTTCGACCCCCGCCAGCGCCTCGGCCCAGACCTGCAACGACACTTCGCGATCCCAGCCCGAGAGGAAGGACAGGAAGTTGCGGTAGGAGGCCACGCGCGGCAGCGCGGTGAGGTCACCGTGCACCGCGTAGAGGACCAGCAGGTCGCGCATGAGCAGCGGCATGGACCAGCCGTCGATCAGGATGTGGTGCACCGTGATCGCCAGGTGGGACTTGCCCTCGTCGGTCTTGTAGAGGCCGAAGCGGATCAGCGGGGCCGTGGCCATGTCGAACTGGTCGGCGCGGTCGGCGACCAGCAGCTGCTGCATGCGCGGCAGCCGCTCGTCGGCGGGCAGGTCGGTCAGGTCGACCTCGCGCCACGGCACCTCGAGCTCCGACATCACGACCTGCACCGGCTGCCCGGCCGAGTCGGTGACGAAGGCGGTCCGCAGGTTCGGGTACCGGTCGAGCACGGCCTGGGCCGCGCGCCGCAGCCGCTCGGTGTCGAGCGTGCCGGTCAGGTCGAGGACGGCCTGCACCGTGTACACGTCGACGGTCGCCGAGCTGAGCATGGCGTGGAACATCAGGCCCGCCTGTAGCGGCGAGAGCGGCCAGATCTCCGACAGCGCCGGGTAGTGGCCTTCCCACAGCTCGATATCGGACTGCTCCACCCGCACCAGCGGCATATCGGACGGGGTGAAACCGCCCGCGTCCACCCGCTGTGCGTGGGTGGCCAGCGCGGTGAGCGCGGCCACGAACAGATCCGCGAACTCCTGGGCCTGGTCGACGGTCAGCAGCCCGGTCGGGAACGCGATGTTCGCGCCCAGCTGCGGGCCCTCGTCGCCGTCGTTGACGATGGCGTTGATGTCCAGCGTCGCGTTGGCGGGCATGTCCAGGTCCATCTCGGCGTCGAGCTGGCCCAGGTCGGCCACCGGCACCCAGCCGAGTTCGGCGAGTTCGGCGGGGATCTCGCCCGCCGTCGCGCGACCGAGGTAGTTGAAGCTGATCTGGCCGACGGACGGCAGATCAGCACCTTCACCGGTCAGGTACTTGAGCATGCCGTAGCCGATGCCCTTGTCGGGCACGGCCAGCATCTGCTCCTTGACCGACTTGATCACGGCACCGAGCGCGGCGCCGCCGGCGAAGGCGTCGTCGAGGTCGGCACCGGCCAGGTCGAGGCGGACCGGGAAGGCGGTGGTGAACCAGCCGACAGTGCGCGACAGGTCGGCACCGGCGACGATCTCCTCCTGGCGGCCGTGGCCCTCCAGCTTGATCAGCGCCGCGGTACCGGATTCGTCACCGCGCCACCGCGAGACGGCCAGGGCCAGCGCGGTGAGCAGACCGTCGTTGACCCCACCGTGGTACAGGCCGGGGATGGCCGTGAGCACCGCGTCGGTGACCTCCGGCGACAGGGTGACCTGCACCCGGTCGACGGTGGCGAAGGTATCGACCCGCGGGTCGAACGCCCGTGCGCCCAGCTGCGGATCGGCGGTGGCCGAGACCTCGCGCCAGAACGGCAGTTCCGCGCGGCGCTCGGTCGACTGCTCGACCAGGCTGTGCGCCCAGCGCCGCATCGAGGTGCCGTTGGCGGGCAGCGTCACCGGCTGACCGGCCGCGATCTGGCCCCAGGCCATGCCGAGGTCCGGGATCAGGATGCGCCAGGAGACGCCGTCGATCACGAAGTGGTGGCCGACGATGAGCAGCGCGTCGCGACGGCGCGGGCCGTCGGCGTTCTCACCGAAGGCGAACCAGACGAACTGCACCATGGCGGCGTTCGCCGGATCGAGTCGGCCCATGGCCTCGTCGTATTCGACGCTGGCCAGCTTGGACAGCTGCTCGTCGGTGACCTCGCCGGCCACCTCGACGCGCCGCACCAGCGCGGTCACGTCGACCTCGCCGGGCGCCAATGCCTCGAAGACCCAGCCGTTCTCGGCAGCGGTGTCGGATTGCTCCGCTCCCGAGTGCCCTGCGTGGTGACGCCCCGCTGCCCCCTCCGGGCCCGCCGGTCGCTCCGCGCGGGCGACCCGCGAACGCAGCACATCGTGGTGGTCGAAGACCGCGCCGATGGTGGCGTGCAGGACTTCCTCGGTGATGTTCTCCGGCAGGCGCAGCACCATCGACTGGGAGAACCGGTCGTAGGTGGAGCCGCTGCTCAGGATCTGGCGCATGATCGGCAGCATCGGGATGTCACCGACACCGCCGCCCGGCAGTTCCTCGAGCACGATCTGCTCGGAATCGCCCGCGAGCACGGCGATCTCGGCCAGGCCGGCCACGCTGCGCTTCTCGAACACGTCGCGCGGCTTGAACAGCACGCCGCGATCCTTGGCGCGGGAGACCAGCTGGATGGACAGGATCGAGTCACCGCCGAGGGCGAAGAACGAATCGTCCAGGCCGACGGCGTCGACGCCGAGCACCTCGGCGAAGACGGTGGCGATGATCGCCTCGACTTCGCTGGTGGGCGTGCGGAACTCGCGCGGAGCGAGGACCGGCTCGGGCAGGGCGCGACGATCCAGCTTGCCCGCGGGGGTCAGCGGGATCTCGTCGAGCACCATCACGGCGGCGGGCACCATGTGCGCGGGCAGCTGCTGTGCCGCGTACTCGACCAGCGCGGCCGGGTCGGCGGCCGCACCGGGGGTCGCCCGCACGTAGGACACCAGGATGGTGGCGCCCGCGTCGGTGGTGCGGCCGATGGTGGCGGCGAACTCGACGTCGTCGTGCGCGGTCAGGACCGCGTCGATCTCGCCCAGTTCGATACGGAAGCCACGGATCTTCACCTGGAAGTCGTTGCGGCCCACGTACTCCACGACGGACCGGCCGTTGACGGTGCGCCAGGCGACGACGTCACCGGTGCGGTACAGGCGCTCGCCGTCGGACCCGGCGTACGGGCTGGCCACGAAGCGCTCGGCGGTGAGGCCGGGGCGCGCGTGGTAGCCGCGAGCCAGGGCGACGCCGCCCAGGTACAGCTCACCGGCCACGCCCTCCGGGACCGGGCGCAGGCGGTTGTCGAGCACGAACACCGTCGCGCCCGCGATCGGCCCACCGATGTTCATGGTGTCGCCGGGCAGCAGCGGGTCGGACAGGTTGGTCGCGATGGTCGCCTCGGTCGGGCCGTAGGCGTTGTAGAACCGGTGGTGCGCCGGGTCGGTGCCCGCGCTGTGCCAGTTCGCCACCAGGTCGACGGGGGCCTTGTCGCCACCGACGATCAGCGCTTCCAGTCCGGCCAGTGCCGCGGGTTCCATCGACGCCGCGACCAGCGGGGTGAGGAACACGTGGGTCAGCTGCTGGCCCACGATGATCTCGGCCAGTTCCTCGCCGCCGACCACGCCGACCGGCGTGATGACCAGCGTGCCCGCCGAGCCGACCGCGAGCAGGAACTCGAGGATCGACGCGTCGAACGACGGCGACGCGAACGCCAGGGTGCGCGCCTCGGAGCCGAGCCCGAACTGCGCCACCTGGGCGGCGGCGAAGTTGGCCACACCGGTGTGGCTGACCACGACGCCCTTGGGCAGGCCGGTCGAGCCGGAGGTGTAGATCATGTAGGCCGTGTTGCCGGAACGAACGGCGCCCCGACGGTCCGCGTCGGTGATCGGCGCGGCGGACTGCCTGCCGGCCTCGGCCCGCAGCACCGCGTCGTCGAGGACCAGCCACTCGTCCAGCGCGGGCGCGGGCAGATGGTCGACCTCGGCCGACACGGTGATGCCCAGTGCCGCACCGGAGTCCGACATCATGTGCGCGATGCGCTCGGCCGGGTATTTCGGGTCGACCGGCAGGAACGCGGCACCCGACTTGATCACGGCCCAGATGGCCAGGGTCGTGTCCAGCGAACGCTGCATAGCGATGGCGACGACCGTCTCCGGTGCCGCGCCCCGGGCGATGAGCACCCGGGCCAGGCGCGAGGACGCCGCGTCGAGCTCGGCGTAGGTCAGCGCGGACCCCGCCGTCCCGGCCAGCGCGTCCTCGTCGCCGGAGCTGCCCATGGCGAGCGCGCGGGCGAACCCGGCATCGACCGGCTCGCCGGGCGCGACGATCGCCTGCCCGTCCGGGTTGGTCGCGACGGCCTGGGCCAGCAGCTCGGGCAGGGTGCTCGTCGACGCGGCGGGACCGCCGGTGCGGGTGAGCAGTTCGGTCCGCTCGACCGCGTCGAGGAGTTCGAGATCGCCGACCGGGGTGGTGGTGTCGGCGACGACCTCGGCGAGCAGGCGCTGGAAGCGCTGCGCGAACTTCTCGACCGTGGACTGGTCGAACAGATCGCTGGCGTAGGAGAACTCGGCGTAGGCGCCGGCCGCGCCGGTGTCGCCTGCCTGCGCCTCACGCACGGTGAGCAGCAGGTCGAACTTGGCGGTGTCGACGTCGAAGTCGACGGCCGAGACCGACAGGCCGGGCAGCTCGAAGCCGGCGTCGGGCAGGTTCTCGAACGACAGCGCCACCTGGAACAGCGGGTGCCGCGCGGTGGAGCGCTCGGGGTTGAGCAGTTCCACCAGGCGCTCGAACGGGATGTCGGCGTGCGCGAACGCGGCCAGATCGGCTTCCTTGGCCTGGGCCAGCAGCTCGGCGAAACCGAGCTGGCCGCCGACCTGCGTGCGCAGGGCCAGGGTGTTGACGAACATGCCGATGACGTCGTCGAGTTCGGCCTCACCACGACCGGCGATCGGCGTACCGATGACGATGTCCTCGGTGCCCGACATGCGCGCCAGGAACACCGCCAGCGCGGTGTGCACGACCATGAACAGCGTCGCGTTCTGCTCGCGGGCGATGGCCGAGAGTCCGGCGTGGATCTCGGTGTCGATCGGGAACAGCACCCGGCCACCGGCGAAGGACTGCGTGCTCGGACGCGGCCGGTCCAGCGGCAGGTTCAGCTCGTCGGGGACGCCGGCGAGGGCGCGCTTCCAGTAGTCGGCCTGCTGGGAGATCAGGCTCGTCGCGTCGGCTTCGGAGCCGAGCACCTCCCGCTGCCAGACACTGAAGTCGGCGTACTGCACCGGCAGCGGCGCCCAGCCCGGGCGTTCGCCGGTGGCGCGGGCGGCGTAGGCCACCATGACGTCGCGGGTCAGCGGGCCCATGGACCAGCCGTCGGCGCTGATGTGGTGGGCGACGAAGACAAGGATGAACTCGTCATCGGCGACCTGCATCAGCTCGGCGCGCAACGGAACTTCGTCGAGCACGTCGAAGCCGGCGGAGATCAGCGCGGCGATCTTGTCGCGAACCTGTTCGGGTGCAACGGTTTCCGGCGTCAGATCCGGGACATTGCCCTCGACCGGCAGGATCACCTGGTGCGGGGTGCCGTCGGTCGACGGGTACACCGTGCGCAGGGTCTCGTGCCTGGCCAGCACGTCGGCGACCGCGAGCTGCAGCGCCTCGACATCCAGCGATCCCGTCAGGCGGACGGCGACCGGGATGTTGTTCACCGCGGAGCTGGTGTCGAACTGGTTCAGGAACCACATGCGCTGCTGCGCGAGCGACAGCGGCACCTGCGCCGGACGCGGTCCGGCGACCAGCGCGCGTCGCCCACCGGCGCCCGCGCCCTGCTCCACCTTCACCGCGAGACCGGCGACAGTCGACGCCTCGAACAGCAGGCGCACGGGCACCCGGCTGTCCAGGGCGGCGCCGAGGCGGGCCGCCACCTGGGTGGCCAGCAGCGAGTTGCCGCCGAGGGCGAAGAAGTCGTCGTCGGCGCCGACGCGATCGACGCCGAGCACGTCCGCGAACACGCCGGCCACGATCTCCTCGATCGGGGTGGACGGCGCGCGGAACGCCTGGGCCTCGAACTCCGGCTCCGGCAGCGCCTTGCGGTCGAGCTTGCCGTTGACGTTGAGCGGCAGCGCGTCCATGACCACGAACGCGGCGGGCACCATGTACGACGGCAGCCCGGCGGCCAGCGTCGACTTCACCTGTGCCACATCGATATCCGTACCCACCAGGTACGCCACCAGGCGATCACCGGTGCGGGGGTCGGACTTGGCGATGACGGCGGCCTGGGCGATCTCGGGCAGCGCCAGCAGCGCGGCCTCGATCTCGCCGAGCTCGATACGGAAGCCGCGGATCTTCACCTGGAAGTCGGTGCGGCCGCGGTAGTCGAGCTCGCCGTTGTGCCAGGCCACCAGGTCACCGGTGCGGTACATGCGGGTACCGGGGGTGAACGGGTTGGCCACGAAGCGGTCGGCGGTCAGGTCCGGGCGGCCGAAGTAGCCGCGGGCCAGCTGCGCGCCCGCGAGGTACAGCTCACCCGCGACGCCGTCCGGCACCGGGCGCAGCCGCGCGTCGAGCACGTACACCTGGCTGTTCCACTCGGGCCCACCGATGGAGACCGAGCCCTGATCGGCGGCGTTCACCCGATGCGAGGTGATCGAGACCGCGGCCTCGGTGGGGCCGTACAGGTTGAACAGCTCGGTGCGCGGGAACGCGGTGCGGAACCGCTGCGCGAGCGAACCCGGCAGCGCCTCACCGATGGCGAGCACCCGCCACAGCGAATCGGGCATACCCGAAGCAAGCAGCGCGTCGAGCATCGACGGCACCACGTGCAGGGTGGTGACCCACTCGCGCGACATCAGCTCGTTCAGGTACGCCGGATCGCGGTGGCCGTCGGCCGAGGCGATCACCAGGCGACCACCGCAGACGGCGGCCGACCAGAACTCCCAGACCGAGAGGTCGAAGGTGGCGGCGGTCTTGAGCAGCACCGCGTCGGCGGCGTCCATGCCGAACTCGATCAGCTTCCACTGGAGCTGGTTGGCGATGGCGCCGTGCGGCACCGCGACACCCTTCGGGCGACCGGTCGAGCCGGACGTGAAGATCACATACGCGGTGTGCTCCGGCCGCAGTGGTGCGATGCGCTCGGCGTCGGAAACCGGTGCGGCGCCGACCTCGTCGAGTTCGAGCTCGTCGATCCGCACCAGCGGCGCGACCGCGGTGTCGAACTCGGCCTCGGCGTTGGTCAGCACGCAGACCGGTGCCGCCGTCTCGAGGATGTAGTTCGTGCGCTCGGCCGCCTGATCGGGGTCGACCGGCACGTACGCGCCACCGGACTTGGCGACGGCGTACATGGCGACGATCAGATCCACCGAGCGGCGCAGCGCCAGCGCGACGCGGGCCTCGGGACCGACGCCGAGCGAGATCAGATGCCGCGCCAGGCGGTTCACCTTCGCGTCGAGTTCGGCGTAGGTCAGCTGGGCGCCGTCGTCGGTGACCAGGGCGGTCGACTTCGGATCGGCGGCCACCGACGCGTCGAGCAGCGAGACCAGGGTGGCCTCGGTGTCGACCCGGTAGGCGGTCGCGTTGCGGGCGTCCAGGATCTGGGCGCGTTCGGCCGGTGCGAGCAGTTCGATGTCGCCGACCGTGGTGCGCGGAGTGGCGACGATCGCGCCGAGCAGGCGAACGAACCGCTCGACGAAGCCCTCGACCGTGGCGTGATCGAACAGATCGGTGGCGTAGGTGAAGATGCCCGAAATACCCTCGGGCTCACCGGCGTCGCCGTAACGGTCGGTGGCGATCAGGTGCAGGTCGAACTGCGACAGCTGGGAGTCGATGTCCAGGCCGGACACCGTCAGGCCCGGCAGTTCCAGGGTGGCGCGGGTCAGGTTCTGGAACGACAGACCGACCTGGAACAGCGGGTGGCGCGCGGTGGAGCGGACCGGGTTGAGGACCTCGACCAGACGCTCGAACGGCACATCGGCATTGGCGAACGCCGCGATGTCGTCCTCACGCTGGCGAGCCAGCAACTCGGTGAACGCCTCGCCGCCGTCCACCTTGGTGCGGAAGACCAGGGTGTTGACGAACATGCCGATCATGTCGTCGAGGGCGGCCTCGCCACGACCGGCCATCGGGGTGCCGATGGCGATGTCGTCGGTGCCGGACAGACGAGCCAGCAGCACCGCGAGGGCGGTGTGCACGACCATGAACAGCGTCGCGCCCTCGGCGCGGGCCAGCTCGACCAGCGCGCGGTGGGTGTCGGCGTCGATCTGGACGTCGACCTTGCTGCCGGCGAAGGTCTGCACCGCCGGTCGCGGACGGTCGGCGGGCAGGTCGAGCTGATCGGGCAGGTCCGCGAGGGCCTGCTTCCAGTGCGCGACCTGCTTGGCCGCCATCGAGTCCGGATCGTCCTCGCTGCCGAGCAGTTCACGCTGCCAGATGCTGTAGTCCGCGTACTGCACGGCCAGTGGTGCCCAGCCGGGCTCCTGACCGGTGGAGCGGGCCGCGTAGGCAGTCATCAGGTCGCGGGTCAGCGGGGCGACCGAGGAGCCGTCACCGGAGATGTGGTGCACGACCATGGCGAGCACGAAGTCGCCGGAGACGGTGCGGGCGGGCCCGAAGACCGCGCCCGGCGCGGCCGGTTCCGCGTCGGTGCTCTCGGCGCGGAACAGCGCGACCTTCAGCGGCACCTCGACGGTGACGTCGAAGATGGTCGACATCAGTTCCGCGACGGCCGATTCCATCTCGTCGGCCGCCACGGTGCGCTCGATCAGCTCCGGCGCGGCCTGTGCGGGCGACAGGATCACCTGTGCCGCACCGGCTTCGGTCTGCGGGTAAACCGTGCGCAGGATCTCGTGGCGCGACACCAGGTCGGTGATCGCGGCGCGCAGCGCGGCCACGTCGAGGTCGCCGGTGAGGCGGACCGCGACCGGCACGTTGTAGGCCGCCGACTGGGTGTCGAAGCGGTTGAGGAACCACATGCGCTGCTGGGCCAGCGAGAGCGGGATGTGCTCGGGGCGCGGACCGGCGGTGAGCGCCTTGCGATCACCCGTCTCGGCGTGCTGCTCGATCCGCTGCGCCAGCGCCGACACCGTGGACGCCTCGAACAGCAGGCGCACGGGGATACGGGTGTCGAGTGCTTCGCCCAGGCGCGCGGCGACCTGCGTCGCCAGCAGCGAGTTACCGCCCCAGGCGAAGAAGTCGTCGTCGAGGCCGAAGCGCTTGACTGTGCCGGATTCAGCCGTGCCCGAGTGCCCTGCGTGGTCACGCTTCGCTACCGCGTCCTGGCCCGCCGGTCGCGGCTGGTCGCCCAGGCGCAGGACCTCGGCGAAGGTGGCGGCCACGAGCTGCTCGCTCGGGCTGACCGGCGCGCGGAACACGGCCTTCTCGACCTCGGGCTCCGGCAGGGCCTTGCGGTCCAGCTTGCCGTTGGCGTTCAGCGGCAGCGCGTCCAGGCGCAGGAACACGGTCGGGACCATGTACGAGGGCAGCTCGGCGGCCAGCGCGGTGCGCAGGGCCAGCTTGTCGAACTCCCCACCGGCCACGACATAGGCCACCAGGCGGTCGCCGACGACCGGATCGGTGTGGGCGAGCACCGCGGCCGAGGTGATGCCGTCCTGGCGCAGCAGCGCGGCCTCGATCTCGCCGAGCTCGATGCGGAAGCCGCGGATCTTCACCTGGAAGTCGGTGCGGCCCCGGTAGTCCAGTTCGCCGTCGGCGTTCCAGGCCACCAGGTCACCGGTGCGGTACATGCGCTCGCCGAGCGCGGAGAACGGATCGGCGACGAAACGGTCGGCGGTCAGGTCCGCGCGGCCGTAGTAGCCGCGGGCCAGCTGCGCACCGGCGAGGTAGAGCTCGCCGGAGACACCCACCGGGACCGGCCGCAGGCGGGAATCCAGCACGTAGACCCGGCTGTTCCACTCCGGCGCGCCGATCGACACCGACACCTGGTCGGCGTCGGTCACCGCGTGGCTGGTGATCGAGACCGCGGCCTCGGTCGGGCCGTACAGGTTGAACAGCTCGGCGGCGTTGGCGGTGCGGAAGCGCTGCGCGGTGGACGCGGGCAGCGCCTCACCGATCGCCAGCACCCGGCGCAGCGTGCGCGGCAGCGCCGCACCGGATTCGGTGAGGAGCGCGTCGAGCATCGACGGCACCACATGCAGCGTGGTGACGGCGGTGGCCCGCATCAGGTCGTTGAGGTAGGCCGGGTCACGGTGACCGTCGGCGGTGGCGACCACCAGGCGGCCACCGGCGACGGCGGCGGTCCAGAACTCCCACACCGAGAGGTCGAAGGTCGCGGCCGTCTTCAGCAGGATCGCGTCGTCGGCGCCGATACCGAATTCGGCTGTCTCCCACAGCAGCTGGTTGACGATCGCGCCGTGCGAGACCGCCACACCCTTGGGCTTGCCGGTCGAGCCGGAGGTGAAGATCACGTACGCGGTGTTCGCGGGCACCAGGGCGCCACGGCGCTCGGTGATCGCGGCCGCGCTGACAGTGCTCAGATCGAGCTCGTCGAGGACGAGCACGTCGGCCGCCGCCGTGCTGAATTCGGCGTTCGCCGTGGTCAGCACGATCGCGGGCGCGGCCGTCTCGAGGATGTAATCGGTGCGCTCGGCGGGCTGATCGGGGTCGATCGGCACGTAGGCGGCACCGGTACGGGCCACCGCGTACATCGCGATGATCAGCTCCGCGGAACGGCGGATGGCCAGCGCCACCCGGTCCTCGGTGCCGATACCCAGCGAGATCAGGTGCCGGGCAAGGCGGTTGACCTCGGCGTCGAGTTCGGCATAGGTCAGCTCGCGACGTCCACCGGCGACGCGGGTGCCCGCCACGCCGGCGGCGCCCGCTGCGGAGCCGGCGCCCTCGGCGCTCACGTCGGACTCCGGCTCGTCCACGACCAGCGCGACGGCGTCCGGCGTCGCCGCCACGGTCGCGTCGAGCAACGACACCAGGGTGGCGTCGGTGTCGATCGCGTGCGCGGTGTCGTTCCACGCGGTGACGATCTGCGCGGCTTCCTGCTCGGTGAGCAGGTCGATGTCGCCGACCGGCACGGACGCGTCGGCGGCGACGGCGTCGAGCACCAGCACGAAGCGGTCGGCGAAGCTCTGGACCGTGGCCTCGTCGAACAGGTCGATGGCGTAACCGAATTCGGTGACCAGCTGGGCGGGTGCGCCGTCGTCGGTGTAGCGGTCGTAGAGGGTGACGTGCAGGTCGGTCTTGGCCAGCTGCGAGTCGTAGTCGACGGCGCTGACGGTCAGGCCGGGCAGTTCGAAGGTGGTGTCGGCCAGGTTCTGGAACGACAGGCCCACCTGGAACAGCGGGTTGCGCGCGGTCGAGCGCACCGGGTTGAGCACCTCGACCAGGCGCTCGAACGGCACGTCGGCGTTGGCGAAGGCCTCCAGATCGCGTTCGCGCACGTCGGCGAGGAGCTCGGCGAAGGTAGCGCCGGGGTCGACGGCCGTGCGGAACACCAGGGTGTTGACGAACATGCCGATCAGGTCGTCGAGTTCGCGCTCACCACGGCCCGCGATCGGGGTGCCGACGGCGATGTCGTCGGTGCCCGACAGTCGCGCGAGCAGTACCGCGAGGGCGGCGTGCACGACCATGAACAGCGAGGCGTTGTTAGCCCTGGCCAGCTCGTGCAGCGCGGCGTGGCGCACGGGGTCGATCTCGAAGCGGATCGCCTTGCCCTGGAACGACTGCGCGGGCGGGCGCGGCCGGTCGGCGGGCAGCTCGAGCTGGTCGGGCAGGTCGGCCAGGGCCTTGCTCCAGTACGCGACCTGCTTGGCGGCCAGCGATTCCGGGTCGGTCTCGTCGCCGAGGACCTCGCGCTGCCACAGCGCGTAGTCGGCGTACTGCACCGGCAGCGGCGCCCACTGCGGGGCCTCGCCCTGCACGCGCGCCACGTAGGCGGCCATGATGTCGCGGGCCAGCGGGCCCATCGACGAGCCGTCGGCGGAGACGTGGTGCACGGTGAACGCGAGCACGTGGTCGGTCTCGTTGAGCCGGAACAGCGCGACCTTGAGCGGCACCTCTTCGGTGACGTCGAAGGTGGTCATCGCGAATTCGATGACGGTGCCGAGCAGATCGGCTTCGTCGACCTCGATGTGGTGGACGACGGCGCGGCTCTGCGCGATCGGCAGGATCACCTGGTGCGGGCCGTCGGCCGAGCGCGGGTAGGTGGTGCGCAGCATCTCGTGCCGGGCGAACACGTCGCCGATGGCCTGCTCGAGCGCGGGCACGTCAAGCTCGCCGGTGAGGCGCACGGCCAGCGGGATGTTGTCCACGGCCGAGGTCGAGGTATCGAACTGGTTGAGGAACCAGTAGCGCTGCTGGGCGGGCGAGAGCGGGATGATCGCGGGCCGCTCCCCCGCCGTCAGGCGCGGGCGGGTCCGGCCGGAGCCGGCGTTGTGCTCGGCGCGGGCCGCGAGCGCGGACACCGTGGACGCCTCGAACAGGTCGCGCACCGAGAGCTGGGTGTCCAGGGCCGCGCCGATGCGGGCGGTGACCTGGGTGGCCAGCAGCGAGTTGCCGCCGAGTTCGAAGAAGTCGTCGTCGGCGCCGACCCGCGTCACCCCGAGCACGTCGCCGAAGGTGCCTGCCACGATCTCCTCGATCGGGGTCGAGGGCGCGCGGAACACCTTGGCCTCGAACACCGGCGCGGGCAGCGCCTTGCGGTCGAGCTTGCCGGAAGCGTTGAGCGGGAAGGCCTCCAGGATCACGAACGCGGTGGGCACCATGTACGTCGGCAGCGCGCCGCCGAGCTCGGTGCGCACGGCATCGAGATCGATGCTCGCACCTTCCGCGGCGTGACCGCTGGGCCCGGAGGCGGTAGCGGAGCGTGACCCCGCAGGGTCAAGGGAACGCCGCCGATCCGACACAGCCGGAATCAGATACCCGACCAGCTGGTCGCCCAGACGATCGTCGGAGCGCACGACCACGACCGACTGCGCGATCGACGGCAGCGCGGTGAGCGCCGACTCGATCTCACCCAGCTCGATGCGCAGACCACGCAGCTTCACCTGGAAGTCGGTGCGGCCCAGGTACTCCAGCTCGCCGTGCTCGGTCCAGGCGACGAGGTCGCCGGTGCGGTACATGCGAGCGCCGTCGGCACCGAACGGGTCGGCGACGAAGCGGTCGGCGGTCAGGTCCGGACGCGCGACATAGCCGCGCGCCAGCTGGACACCGGCCAGATACAGCTCACCGGGGACGCCGACCGGCACCGGGTGCAGGCGCGAATCCAGCACGTAGACCTGGGTGTTGAAGACCGGGGCGCCGATCGGCACCGAGGTGGTGTCGGCGTCGGTGACCTCGTGGAAGGTGACGTCGACCGCGGCCTCGGTGGGGCCGTACAGGTTGTGCAGGGCCGCACCGGTGAGCGCGCGCAGCCGCTGGGCGGTCGGCGCGGGCAGCGCCTCACCCGAGGCGAAGACCAAGCGCAGGCTGCTCGCGGCGGCGGAGCCGTCGGCGAGCGCCACGGCGGCGGACTCGGCCAGCTCGGCCACGAACACCGACATCATCGACGGCACGAAGTGCGCGGTGGTGACGCCCTCGGCAGCGATGATCTCGGCCAGGTACGCCGGATCACGATGACCATCCGGCTTCGCGACGACCAAACGCGCACCGATCTGCAAGGGCCAGAAGAACTC
>NZ_LPNR01000064.1 GCF_019266065.1 Nocardia sp. MH4
ACTGCACTCGACAGGGTGTGGGAGAGTAGGACACCGCCGGAACATCATTGCGAAAGGCCCTCCAACTACGGTTGGAGGGCCTTTTTGCGTTCCCGGACCCGTCACCTACAGTGCTTGGGTGCGCCTTGTCATTGCTCGTTGCCAGGTCGACTACGTCGGCCGACTGACCGCCCACCTTCCGATGGCTCGCCGGTTGCTGCTGATCAAGGCCGACGGTTCGGTGCTCGTGCACTCCGATGGCGGCTCGTACAAGCCGCTGAACTGGATGAGCCCGCCGTGCTGGCTGGAGGAGCGCGATATCGCGACCCTGGTCCCCGCGGAGCTGCCCGACGGCGTGACGCCGCTGCGGGAGAACAAGACCGCGGTGCCGGACAACATCAAGGCGCTGTGGGTGGTGACCAACAAGGCCGGCGAGGAACTGCGCATCTCCATCGAGGACATCGAGCACGATTCCTCGCACGAACTCGGCATCGATCCCGGCCTGGTGAAGGACGGCGTGGAAGCGCACCTGCAGGAACTGCTGGCCGAACACGTGACGAAGCTCGGCGAGGGGTACACCCTCATCCGGCGCGAGTACATGACCGCCATCGGCCCGGTGGACCTGCTGTGCCGTGACGCCGACGGCGCGACCGTCGCGGTGGAGATCAAGCGGCGCGGCGAGATCGACGGCGTCGAACAGCTCACCCGCTACCTCGAACTGCTCAATCGCGATCCGCTGCTGGCGCCGGTCGCCGGCGTGTTCGCGGCCCAGCAGATCAAGCCGCAGGCGCGAACGCTGGCCGAGGACCGGGGAATCCGCTGCCTCACGCTCGATTACGACGAGCTGCGTGGCACGGAGAGCAACGTTTTCCGCCTCTTCTAGGCTGAGAACCATGCCGCGACGTAAACCTCGCTCAGGGCGACGTAGCGAGCCCGCGCCGATCGGTGACGTCTACGGGCGGACCGAGGACGGGCCGGGCGAGGAGACCTACATCGTCCGTACCGTTCCCGGCGCCAGGGCGGTCAAGACCTACCGGTGTCCGGGTTGCGACCACGAGATCGCGCCCGGGGTCGCCCATATCGTCGCCTGGGCCGTCGACGGCGGCGAGGACGACCGTAGACATTGGCACCAGGGCTGCTGGAACGGCAGGCGCACCCGTGGCATCACCCGCCGCTGGTCCTGAGCCCGGACACCACGAAAACCGAAGGCCGCCTCGAACATTCGAGGCGGCCTTCGGTTCTTCAACTATGAGGGTGGAGCAATGTCGTCGCGGGTCCGACGTCAGTTGCTGATGTCGGCGCTCTCGCGGTCCTCGTCGACGATGTCCTCGTCGGCGTCGGCGACCTCGGGGATGGCCTTGGTCTGGCGGGAGCCCGACACGGACTTGTTGTTGCCGTTGTTGCTGATCGACTTGCGCTCGGGGGCGCCGTCGAGCAGCTCGCTCTCGCGGTTGACCGCGGCGAGCATGGCGGGCACCGAGTCGAGCTGACCACGGATACCGAGCAGCTGGGCCAGGACCCGGCCGCGCAGCACGCGCATCTCCTCGGCCAGTTCCTTCGCGTGCGCGATCTTGCGCTCGGAGGTCTGGGTGGCGGAGCTGATGAGACGGTTCGACTCGTCGGTCGCGTCCTTGATCCGCTGGGCGGCCTCGGCGCGACTGGTGGCCTCGAGCTCCTCCATGGCACGAGTCAGCTTGGTGCGCCGATCGTTCATGGTGGCCTCGAAGTCCTGCTGGGTGGCCTTGCGCTTGGCCTCGGCTTCCTTGCCGAGACGTTCCACATCGGCCTGCGCGGCCTCGATGATCTTGGCGGACTCGGTGCGCGCGTTCGCGAGGGTTTGCTCGAACTCGATCTCGAGCGCCTCGCGCTTCTCCTTGGTCTCCGCGAGCAGCGACTCGTACTTGCCACGCATCTCGGTGGCCTGCTGCTCGGCGATCGACACCATCTCGGCGGCTTCGGCCTGCGCCAGCGCACGGACCTCGGACGCTTCGTCCGAGGCCAGGCGCAGCATGCGCGAGATGCGGTCGGACATTCCTTCGGCGGTGGTCGGCGGCACGGAAAGCCGGTCGACCTCCTTGCGGAGCTCGTCGATCTCGTCCCGCGCGTCTTCCAGCTGGCTGGCGAGATTCCGGGCCTGCGCGGCGGCAGCATCCCGGTCGGTGGCGGTGACGCGGAGCTCGGCGTCGAAGCGGTCGAAGTAGTTGCGCACCTCGTCTTGCGCATAACCCTTGCGCACAACGGTGAAGGGCAGTGCAACGAAGCGATTGCGATCGGACTCAGGTGACGACATGGCACACAAAATACAGCCTCGAGCGAGCCTATGGAGACTCGACCGTGATTGTGATCTCGCCGAGATTTACCAACCGTATCCGCCTACTAGTGCGTAACATTCGGGTTCGGCTCGACAAGCTCCACCAGCACACCGCCAGCATCCTTCGGATGGATGAAGTTGATGCGCGAATCCGCGGTGCCGTGACGAGGGGCTTCGTACAGCAAACGCAGGCCGCGGCCGCGTAGGAAGGCCGAAACCGCCTCGATGTCGGTGACCCGATAGGCCAGCTGCTGCAGACCCGGTCCGCTGCGGTCGATGAACTTGGCGATGGTGGACTCCGGGGTCAGCGGTGCCAGCAACTGCAGGGCGGTCGCGCGATCGGCCGCGGCGGGGCACGACAGCATCGCCTCGACGACGCCCTGGGCCTCGTTGACCTCGCGGTGGGTCTCGACCATGCCGAGATTGTCGGTGTACCAGGCGACGGCGGCGTCCAGGTCGGGCACGGCGATGCCGACGTGGTCGACGGCGATGACGTAGTCGGCGGGGATGATGTTGTCGTTGCTCACCCCTCGAAGCTAGCGCGTACCTGCCTGCCGGGTGTGCTCCGATACCGGTTACCGTTGAGTGCAACCCTTGACGTGCGCTGCTGTGTGCGTCGCGGCGAGGTTCGACTCAATGAATGCGAGGCTTTCGTGACGACTTCTGTCATCGTGTCCGGTGCGCGTACCCCGGTCGGCAGGCTCCTGGGCGGTCTGAAGGACTTCAAGGCCTCGGATCTGGCCGGTGTGGCGATCAAGGCGGCGCTGGAGAAGGGTGGTGTGGCGCCCGAGCAGGTCGACTACGTCATCCTCGGTCAGGTGCTGCAGGCCGGTGCCGGGCAGCTGCCCGCCCGCCAGGCGGCGATCGCCGCGGGCATTCCGATGGATGTGCCCTCGCTGCTGATCAACAAGGTCTGCCTGTCGGGCATCAACGCGATCGCGCTGGCCGATCAGCTGATCCGCGCCGGGGAGCACGAGATCGTCGTGGCCGGCGGCATGGAGTCGATGAGCCAGACCCCGCACCTGCTGCCCAAGAGCCGTGAGGGTCACAAGTACGGCGACACCACCCTGGTCGACCACATGGCCTACGACGGCCTGCACGACGTGATCACCGATCAGGCGATGGGTCTGCTGACCGAGGACCGCAACGACCTGGACAAGGTCAGCCGCGAGGAGCAGGACGCGCTGGCCGCGGCTTCGCACCAGCGTGCCGCCGCCGCGTGGAAGAACGGGCTGTTCACCGACGAGGTCGTGCCGGTCGCCGTGCCGCAGCGCAAGGGCGACCCGATCTACGTCAGCGAGGACGAGGGCATCCGCGCCGACACCACCGTCGAGTCGCTGGGCAAGCTGCGTCCGGCCTTCCGCAAGGACGGCACCGTGACCGCGGGCACCGCCTCGCAGATCTCCGACGGCGCGGCCGCGGTGATCGTGATGAGCAAGGCCAAGGCCGAGGAGCTGGGTCTGGAGTGGATCGCCGAGATCGGCGCCGCCGGTCAGGTCGCCGGTCCGGACTCGACCTTGCAGGATCAGCCGGCCAACGCCATCCTCGCCGCGTGCGCGAAGGAGGGCATCACCCCTGCCGACCTGGACCTGATCGAGATCAACGAGGCCTTCGCGGCCGTCGGGGTGTCCTCGACCAAGAAGCTGGGCTTCGACCCGGAGAAGGTCAACGTCAACGGTGGCGCCATCTCCATCGGCCACCCGCTGGGCATGTCGGGTGCGCGCATCCTGCTGCACCTGGCGCTGGAGCTGAAGCGTCGCGGTGGCGGCGTCGGCGCCGCCGCGCTGTGCGGTGGCGGTGGTCAGGGCGACGCGCTGATCATCCGCGTGCCCGCCTGATTTTCGTCCGTACGCACGGGCCCCGCGCTGTCGAGCGCGGGGCCCGTGCGTGTGAGCGGTCCAACTACGTGGTGTCGTAGATCATGCTGCACAATGGCTGGTATGGGTTTCTTCGATCTGCGGTCCACTGCCAGTCGTTTCCGGTTCTTCGCGGTGCTAGAAGCGCTGTCGTGGATCGGTCTGCTGACCGGTATGGCGTTCAAGTACCTGCCCGCCGAGGGCAACGAGATCGGCGTGAAGATTTTCGGCCCGGTACACGGCGCGATCTTCGTCCTGTTCGTCATCACCGCGCTGCTGGCCGCGCGGGAACTGAACTGGGGCTGGAAGACCACCGTGCTGGCGCTGGCGTCGAGCATTCCGCCGCTGTTCACCGTGGCCTTCGAGATCTGGGCCGTGCGGACCGGTCAGCTGGGCGAACTGAGCGCCGACGCGAGCAAGGGCTCCCCGGCAGCCGCGCCGACGGCTTCGTGACAAACTGGAAAGCGTGACTCGACCCGCTGCCCGTCGTCCTTCGCCCGCCGTCGCCGCCGCCATGTCCGGCGCGGTGGATCTGTCCGCGCTGAAGCAGCCGCCCGCCGCTCCCGGCGGGGCGGCTGCGGCCCCGGGGAACCATATGGTCACCGAGGCGGATTTCGAAGCCAAGGTCATCCGGCGCTCGATGCAGGTGCCCGTCGTGGTCGCGCTGTTCTCGCAGCGCAGCCCGGGCAGCGTCGAGCTGATCCGCACGCTCGAGCGGCTCAACGCCGACGATCGCGGCGGCTGGGACCTGGCCGCCATCGAAGCCGAAGCGAACATGAACATCGTGCAGGCGCTGCGGGTGCAGGGCATCCCCACGGTGATCGCGGTGGCGGGCGGGCAGCCGCTGGCCGATTTCGAGGGCGCCCAGCCCGAGGCGCAGGTCCGCCAGTGGATCGACGCGGTGCTGGACGCGACCGCGGGCAAACTCGAGGGCGACCCGAACGCCGCCGGCGCGGCGCCCGAGGTCGAGGACCCGCGCTTCACCGCCGCCGAGGACGCGCTCGCCGAGGGTGACATCGCCGGCGCCGAGGCGGCCTACGAGGCGATCCTGACCGAGGAGCCCGGCAACGAGGAAGCCAAGGCGGCCCTGCGCCAGCTGCGCTTCCTGACCAGGGCCCAGCAGCTCGATCCGGCCGTGGTCGCCACCGCCGACGCCGACCCGGCGAACCTGGACGCCGCCCTCGACGCCGCCGATGTGGAACTGCTCGAGCAGCGCCCCGAGGCCGCGTTCGAGCGGATCATCGCCGCCATCAAGCGCACCGCGGGCGAGGACCGCACCAGGGCCCGCACCCGGCTGCTCGAGCTGTTCGAGCTGTTCGACCCGGCCGAGCCCTTCGTGGTCGCGGCCCGGCGCAAGCTGGCCACCGCACTGTACTGACGCACGAGATCCGAGGCCGTCCCGGCTGAACTGCCGGGGCGGCCTCGTCGTATCCCCGGGTAGACCCGCGGCACCGGCCGCGAGCTGACTCGAGGAGAACGACATGACCTCACTCGACCACTCGGGCTCGGTAAATCAAGCCGAGGTGGAAGCCTTCGCGGGATCGATGATCGAGGTGCTCGACCACGCGAGCACCGCGCTGATGATCAGCATGGGCCACCAGGTCGGACTGTTCGACACCATGGCGGCCAACCCCGGCGCGACCAGCCAGGAGCTCGCCGCGGCGGCGAACCTGAACGAACGCTACGTGCGGGAGTGGCTCGGCGCCGTCACCACCGCGGGCATCGTGCGCTACGACCCGCCGACCGCCACCTACACCCTGCCGCCCGCGCACGCGGCGAGCCTGACCAGGGCCGCCGGCCCGGACAACCTGGCCCGCGTCATGCAGTTCATCGCCCAGCTCGGCGAGGTGGAACCCAAGATCGTCGAACGATTCCGGATCGGGGGCGGCCTGGCCTACGAGGACTATGTCCGGTTCCACGCGCTGATGGCCGAGGAGAGCGCCGAAGTGTTCGACGCCGCGCTGATCCAGGTGATCCTGCCGATGGCGCCCGGCCTCACCGATCGGCTGCTGATGGGGATGGACGTGGCCGACATCGCCTGCGGCAGCGGGCACGCGGTGAACCTGATGGCGCGGGCGTTCCCGGCGAGCCGGTTCACCGGCTACGACTTCTCCCTGGACGCGATCGAAGCGGCCAGGGCCGAGGCGCGAGCGATCGGCCTGCGCAATGTGGAATTCGTCGTGCAGGACGTCGCCGCGCTCGACGCACCGGAATCGTGTGATCTGATCACCGTCTTCGACGCGATCCACGACCAGGCGCATCCGGCCGAGGTACTGGCCAACATCGCGGCCGCGCTGCGTCCGGACGGTGTCTTCCTGATGGTGGACGTGCATGCCTCCAGCAGGCTGGAGGAGAACCTGGACCTGCCGCTCGGTCCGTTCCTGTACGCGGTGTCGACGATGCATTGCATGTCGGTGTCGCTGGGCCAGGGCGGGGACGGGCTCGGCACGGTGTGGGGCGAACAGCGCGCGCTGTCGATGCTCGCCGACGCCGGCTTCACCGAGGTCAGCACCAGTCACGTCGACGGCGACCCGCTCAATACCTACTACATCGCGCGCAAGGGCTGAGGCGCCGGCCGCTGCTACGGTCGGAACATGGGCTCCAAGAAGGACATTCAGCATCGGATCGTGACCGCGTTCCAGCGGCCGCTCAACGTGGTCGTGCGTCGACTGCCCCGCCATCAACTGCTCGAGACCACCGGGCGGGTGAGCGGGCAGCCGCGGACCACGCCGATCGGCGGGCGCCGTGTCGGCGACCAGTTCTGGCTGGTCTCCGAATTCGGCGAGCGCTCACAGTATGTCCGCAACATCCTGGCCGACAACCGGGTCCGGGTGCGGCTGCGGGGGCGCTGGCACCGCGGCGTCGCCCACCTGGTGCCCGACGACGACCCGCGCGCCCGGCTGCGCGAGCTGCCGCGTCACAACAGCGCCGCCGTGCGCGCGGTCGGCACCGACCTGCTGACGATCCGGATCGATCTGGCCGACTAGCGCTCGGCGGCCAGCCAGACCGCGCTGTTGGCGGCCATGGTGACGGTGGCCGAGGCGGGACGGCCGTGCCACGGGGTGTCCTCGGCCCGCACCCCGCCGAGGTTGCCGACGCCGGATCCGCCGTGCTCCTGGGCGTCGGTGTTGAGGACCTCGCGCCAGACGCCGGTGTGCGGCAGGCCGATCCGGTAGTTCTCCCTGGTCGACCCGGAGAAGTTGAAGACGCAGGCGACCGCGCTGCCGTCGGCGCCCCAGCGCAGGAACGCGAAGACGTTCGCGGCGCTGTCGTCGGCCTCGATCCAGGAGTGCCCGCCGGGCGTGGTGTCCTGACTCCACAGTGCCGGGTGCGCGGTGTAGGTGCGGTTGAGATCGCCGACCATGGTCGAGATGCCCTGGTGCAGCGGGTTTTCCAGTTCCTGCCAGTCCAGGCCGCGATCGTTGTCCCACTCCCGGAACTGGCCGAACTCCTGGCCCATGAACAGCAGCTGCTTGCCGGGGTGTGCCCACATGTAGGCCAGCAGCGCGCGCACGCCGCTCGCCTTGGCGAAGTCGTCGCCGGGCATCCGCGTCCAGAGCGTGCCCTTGCCGTGCACGACCTCGTCGTGGCTGATCGGCAGCACGTAGTTCTCGCTCCACGCGTAGACCAGCGAGAACGTCATCTCGTTGTGGTGCCAGGACCGGTGGATCGGGTCGCGGCCCAGGTAGCCGAGAGTGTCGTGCATCCAGCCCATGTTCCACTTCATGGTGAACCCGAGACCGCCGACGTCGGTGCCGCGGGTGACGCCGGGCCAGGTGGTCGACTCCTCGGCGACGGTCACCACGCCGGGATACGCGCGGTGCACGGTGTCGTTGAGTTCCTGGAGGAAGTCGACGGCTTCCAGATTCTCCCGGCCGCCATAGATGTTCGGCTCCCAGCCGCCCTCGGGGCGCGAGTAGTCCAGATAGAGCATGGAGGCGACCGCGTCGACGCGTAGGCCGTCGATGTGGAACTCCTCGATCCAGAAGGCGGCATTGGCCACCAGGAAGTTGCGCACCTCGTTGCGGCCGAAGTCGAAAACGTAAGTGCCCCAGTCGAGTTGCTCGCCACGACGGGGGTCGGGGTGCTCGTAGAGCGGGGTGCCGTCGAAGCGGGCCAGCGCCCATTCGTCGCGCGGGAAGTGCGCGGGCACCCAGTCGAGCAGCACGCCGATCCCGGCGTTGTGCAGGTGGTCGACGAACCAGCGGAAGTCGTCGGGGGTGCCGAAGCGGGAGGTGGGGGCGTAGTAGGAGGTGACCTGGTAGCCCCAGGATCCGCCGAACGGGTGTTCGGCGACCGGCAGCAGTTCGACGTGGGTGAACCCGGTCGCGCGCACGTAATCGGCCAGCTGTTCGGCCACTTCGCGATAACCGAGGCCGGGGCGCCACGAGCCGAGGTGCACCTCGTAGACGCTCATGGGGGAGCGGGTGGCGTCGGCGGCGGCACGGCGGTCCAGCCAGGCGCTGTCGGTCCACATGTGGTCGGCGCGGCTGACCACCGAGGCGGTCGCCGGCGGGACCTCGGTCGCGAAGGCCAGCGGGTCGGCGTGATCGACGACCCGGCCGTCGGCGCCGTGTACCCGGTACTTGTAGCGCGTGCCCGGCCCGACACCGGGCACGAACACCTCCCACACCCCGGACGATCCGAGCGCGCGCATCGGCGCGGAACTGCCGCTCCAGTGGTCGAAATCGCCGAAGACGGTGACGCCACGGGCATTCGGCGCCCACACGGCGAACGAGGTGCCGTCGACGTCGCCGTCGAGGGTGGTGTAGTGGCGTGGGTGCGCGCCGAGCACTTCCCACAGCCGGGTATGGCGGCCCTCGCCGATGAGGTGCAGGTCGAATTCGCCGACGGTGGGCAGGAAGCGGTAGCCGTCGGCGGTGATCACCGTCTGGCCGCCGGGGTAGGCGGTGCGCACGCGGTAGTCATCGACCTGCGGATACGGCAGGACGGCGGCGAACACGCCGTGCCCCAGCGACTTCAGCGGATGTTCGGCGCCGCCGACCAGGATCGTCACCGAGTCGGCGTGTGGGCGCAGCACCCGCACCGCGGTGCCGTCCGGGTGCGGGTGCGCGCCCAGGACGGTGTGCGGGTCGGGGTGGGTGCCCGCTGCCAGCAGCATCAGGTCGCGGCGTTTCATCAGAACGTCCGGCGATAGGCCAGCGGAGCACGGGCGGCCGCGGGCACGGCGGGCAGGGCGAGAATGTGCGCGGGCGCCCTGGCGGGATCGAGCCGCACGAAATTGTGCTGGCCCCAGTGGTATTCCTCGCCGCTGACCTCGTCGAAGACCACCGGGTGGTCGTGCCACTCGCGGCCGATCGCGGGCAGGTCGAGCGAGATGTGGCCCTGCTCGGCGCCGTAGGGGTTGAGGTTGACGATCACCAGCACCGCGTCGCCGGAGGCCGGATCGATCTTGGAGTAGGCCAGCAGCGCGTCGTTGTCGATCTCGTGGAAGTGGATGCAGCGCAACTGCTGTAGCGCGGGATGGGCACGCCGGATCTCGTTGAGCCTGGTCAGCCACGGTTCCAGGGACTCGCCGCGGGCCAGCGCGCCGGTGAAATCGCGGGGGCGCAGTTCGTACTTCTCCGAGTCCAGGTACTCCTCGCTGCCGGGGCGCACGGCCTCGTGCTCGAACAGCTCGTAGCCGGAGTACACGCCCCAGGTGGGCGCGAGTGTCGCGGCCAGGACGGCGCGCAGGGCGAACATGCCCGGTCCGCCGTGCTGCAGGCTCTCGTGCAGGATGTCGGGGGTGTTCACGAACAGGTTCGGCCTGGCCTCGTCGGCTTTGGCGGCGAGTTCGGCGCCGAATTCGGCCAGCTCCCACTTGAACACGCGCCAGGTGAAGTAGGTGTAGGACTGGCTGAACCCGCGTCGCGCGAGTCCGTAGAGCCGGGCCGGGCGGGTGAACGCCTCGGACAGGAAGATCACGTCGGGGTCGGTGCGGCGCACCTGCGCGATCAGCCACTCCCAGAAGTCGGCGGGCTTGGTGTGCGGGTTGTCGACGCGGAAGATGGTGACGCCCAAGCCGATCCAGTGCCGGACCACCCGCAGCACCTCGGCGTAGAGGCCGTCGGGGTCGTTGTCGAAGTTGACCGGGTAGATGTCCTGGTACTTCTTCGGCGGGTTCTCCGCGAAGGCGATGGTGCCGTCGGGCAGGGTGGTGAACCACTCCGGATGCGCCCGCACCCACGGGTGGTCGGGCGCGCATTGCAGGGCCAGGTCGATCGCGACCTCGAGGCCGAGATCCGTCGCGGTGGCGACGAAGTCGGCGAAATCGGCTTCGGTGCCGAGCAGCGGGTTGGTGGTGTCGTGGCCGCCGTCGGCCGAGCCGATGGCCCACGGCGAACCGACGTCGCCCGGTTCGGTGGTGAGCGCGTTGTTGCGGCCCTTGCGATTGATCTCGCCGACGGGGTGGATCGGCGGCAGATAGACGACATCGAAGCCCA
This sequence comes from Nocardia sp. MH4, assembly GCF_019266065.1. Classification (GTDB taxonomy): domain Bacteria; phylum Actinomycetota; class Actinomycetes; order Mycobacteriales; family Mycobacteriaceae; genus Nocardia; species Nocardia canadensis. The sequence goes on from NZ_LPNR01000064.1 coordinate 10,593, forward strand.
TCCCGGCGATGCGGGGGAGTTCGCGGGCGGCGGTGGCGAAGGTGCCGTGCACCGGCTTGCCGTCGGCATCGCGTCCGCCGGTCGAGCGCGGGAAGAACTCGTACCACGAGCCGACCAGCGCGCGCCTGCGCTCGACCAGCACCGATTGCTGGGCGCCGCGGGTGACCATCTCGCGCAGCGGGGTCGCGCGCAGGATCTCGGCGACCTCCTCGCTGAACGCCGGCGCGACCCGGGCGGGCAGTTGCTCGTCGCCGCGCAGGGCGGTGGCGGCGGCGCGCAACCGTTCGAACTGCTTCTTCGGCACCGCCTGGGCGGCCCGTTCGAACAGGGTGGCGCCGATCTCGAGATCGTTGGCCAGGTCGAGGGCGGTCTGGCCGACCGCCAGCTTGGCCTCCACGGCCGAGCGCCAGGTGGCGATCGGATCGCTCCAGCCCTCGATACGGAAGGTCCACACGCCGGGGGTGTGCGGGGTGAACAGGCCGTTGAAGACGTCGGGCTCGTAGTCGGGCGTCATCCGCAGGCGGGTGATCCGCGACGAGCCGGGCGCGCGCACCGCCAGCGTCGCCGCCACGGCATCGTGCCCCTCGCGCCACACCACGGCGCGGACGGGAAACACCTCGCCGACGGCGGCCTTGGCCGGGCGGCCGCCGGGGATGGACGGGGCGATGTCATCTATGGCAATCCGGCCGGTCACCGCACAAACCTACTGCATTTCCGGCGGCCGGGCGCTGAGCGCCGCAGCCCACTGATCAGCCGAGAACGCGGCCGACCTCCCGTCAGCGGGCGTCGGCGGCGAGGCCGAGGCCGAGGGCGACCAAGATCGCGGCGAGGCTCCGTTCCACGCGTCGGCGGATCGCGGCGCGCCGCAGCCAGGTACCCGCCCGGTCGGCGGCCAGGACCACCGCGACGCACCAGGCGCCGTCCAGGATCACCTGGATGGTGGCCAGGATCAGCAGGGTAGGCAGCACCGGGCCCTCGCTCGGCAGGAACTGCGGCAGGATCGTGATGCCGAAGACCGCGGCCTTGGGGTTGGCGGCGATCGAGATCAGGGAGGCGCGGAACGCGGCGGCGGGGGTGTTGCCGCCGGGGAGTTTCGCGGTCAGGGCGGCGCCGAAATCGTCGTCGGCGCCGCGGGCGTGGCGCCAGGCCTGGACGCCGAGCCAGATCAGCACCGCCGCGCCGACGACGTGCATCGCCGTGTTCAGCCACCGGTTCGCCGCCAGCAGGATCGACAGCCCGGTCCCGCCCGCGAGCGTCCAGCCCAGCACGCCGATCTCGTTGCCCGCGACCGCGGCCAGTCCCGCGCGTCTGCCGTCGCGCACCGAGCGCTGCAGGAACAGCGCCGTCGCCGGACCCGGCAGCGCGGCCAGGATCAGCGAGGCGACCAGGAATTCGGGCAGGACATCGACCCAGTGCGGCATCGCTGCATGGTGGCATGGGGTCGACGGTGGCGGCCATCGGTTTTGTGGCGCTCACCCGACACGCGGGTCGATGGCGGCGGGCTGTGTGCCCCGCGGCAGCCGGTCGGCGCATCCGGATCGGGCGTGGTGAGGGTCGAAGCGCGCCCTGTCGGCGCGGTCCAGGAGCGGCGGTGGGTCAGGCGGTGCGCAGTCCGGCGAGGAGCCGGTCCAGCGCGGTGATGGTGTCGGGGAGCGCGTCGGTGTCGGGGGTGGTGGCGAGCCAGAGGGCGGCTTCGTTCATGGCGCCGGAGAGCAGTCGGGTCAGGGGAGCGATCGGCTGGGGTACCAGGATGCCCGCGCCGACCAGCGATTCCAGTGCCTCGTGCAGGTGCCGGGCGGAATTGGCCTCGTCCAGGGCGCGCCATTCGTGCCAGCCGAGGACGGCGGGGCCGTCGATCAGCATGATCCGCTGGACCAGGGGGTCGGCGCAGGCCCGCAGGAACGCGGCGCATCCGCTGGTCAGCTGGGTCCACGGATCGGGCTCGGCGTCGGCGGCGGCCGCGACCTGCTCGCCGACCTCCTGCTGCACCTGGGTGAGGACCGCCCGGAACAGCTCGGCCTTGCTGTCGAAATGGTGGTACAGCGCGCCCTTGGTGACTCCCGATGCCGCCACGATCTCCGACAGGCCCACGGCCGCATAGCCTTTCGCCGCGAACAGCCGCCTGCTCTGCGCCACCAGCGCCCGCCGCGTCTCCTCGCGCTGCTGGGCCCGCGCCGTGGATGTCATGCACCGTCCTTCCGTTGACCTACCGTCGGTATGTCAGCTAGCCTACGACACATACCATCGGTATGTGAAAGGAAAGTCATGGCACTGAGCAGCTTCTACCCGGTCCTCGGCACCTCCCGGATCGCGGAGTCCCGCGACTTCTACACGCGCTGGTTCGGCTTCGAGATCACCTTCGAGGCGGACTGGTACGTCAGCCTGCGTCGCCCGGCCCGCGACGGCGAGCCCGCCTACGAATTGGCCCTCCTCGACCCCACCCACCCGACCATCCCCGCGGGCTTCGGCAAGCCGGTCCAGGGGCTGGTCCTGAACTTCGAGGTCGACGACGTCGACGCCGAATGGCAGCGCCTGGTCGAATCCGGTGGCCTGCACCCCGAACTTCCCCTCCGCACCGAGGACTTCGGCCAGCGCCATTTCATCGTCGCCGACCCCTCGGGCGTCCTCATCGACGTCATCACCGAGGTCCCGCCCACCCCGGAGTTCGCCGCGCAGTTCACCCAGGAACCCGCCGCCCCCCACTGATTCCGCTCACAACGCGGGCCGACCGGTCGTGCTCCCGGACGGCTCGTAAGAATTCGCGGAGCGGCCGAACAGCGGTACGGTTGCCGGGTGAAGGCACTTCGTCGGTTCACTGTCCGTGCCCATTTGCCGGAGCGGCTCACCGCGCTGGGCGAGTTGTCGACGAACCTGCGGTGGTCGTGGCACGGCCCGACGCAGGATCTGTTCGCCGAACTCGACCCCGAGCTGTGGCGCGCGGTCGGCCAGGATCCGGTGCGGATGCTGGGGGAGGTGCCCGCCGAGCGCCTCGACGCGCTCGCCGCCGATCCCGCCTATCTCGCCCGGGTGGACGCCGCCGCCGAGGGGCTGCGCGAGTATCTGGCCCGGCCGCGCTGGTTCCAGCAGCAGACCGGGACGACGGTCGCGGGGATCGCCTATTTCTCGATGGAGTTCGGTGTCACCGAGGTGCTGCCGAACTACTCCGGCGGCCTGGGCATCCTGGCCGGTGACCATCTCAAGGCCGCCTCCGACCTGGGGCTGCCGCTGATCGGCGTCGGGCTGCTGTACCGGTCCGGGTACTTCCGGCAGTCGCTGTCGGCCGACGGCTGGCAGATGGAGCACTACCCGGCGCTGGACCCGCAGGGTCTGCCGCTGCGGCTGCTCACCAGTGACGGTTCGCCGGTGCTGATCCATGTCGGCATGCCGGAGGGGCGGGTGCTGCGGGCCCGGGTGTGGATCGCCCAGGTGGGCCGGATTCCGCTGCTGCTGCTCGATTCCGACATCGCCGAGAACGATCCGGAACTGCGCGCGGTCACCGACCGGCTCTACGGCGGCGACCAGGATCACCGGATCAAGCAGGAGATCCTGGCCGGCATCGGCGGTGTCCGCGCGGTGCGCGCCTACACCCGCGCCAACGGGCTGCCCGATCCCGACGTGTTCCACATGAACGAGGGCCACGCGGGCTTTCTCGGGGTGGAGCGAATTCGTGAATTCATCGCGGACGGACTCGATTTCGATACCGCGCTGGCCGCGGTCCGGGCCGGCACCGTGTTCACCACGCACACCCCGGTGCCCGCCGGGATCGACCGGTTCCCGATGCCGCTGGTGCGCCGCTACTTCGGCGGCGCGCACGGTGAAGCCGAGTCCGCGCTGCTGCCCGGACTGTCCATCGATCGGATCCTGGCTTTCGGCCGGGAGGCCGATCCGTCCGTGTTCAACATGGCCCACATGGGTCTGCGGATGGCCCAGCGCGCCAACGGCGTCTCGAAGCTGCACGGCGAGGTCAGCCGGGACATGTTCGCCGGGCTGTGGCCGGGCTTCGACGCGGCCGAGGTGCCGATCGGTTCGGTCACCAACGGCGTGCACGCGCCGACCTGGGCGGCCAGGGAATGGCTCGACAAGGCTCGCGAGCTGGTCGGGCCGGAGCTGGTCGAGGAGGCGCGCGGCTGGGAGAAGCTCAGCGATGTCGATCTCGGGCAGCTGTGGTCGACGCGAAACACCCTGCGCGGGGTACTGATCGACGAGGTACGCCGCAGGCTGCGCGATTCCTGGCATCAGCGCGGCGCGGCCGAGGCGGAACTGGGCTGGATCGACGAGGTCTTCGACCCGTCGGTGCTCACCGTCGGCTTCGCGCGTCGCGTGCCCACCTACAAGCGGCTGACACTGATGCTGCGCGACCCCGAACGGCTGCGCGCGCTGCTGCTCGATCCCGAGCGGCCGGTGCAGCTGGTGGTCGCGGGCAAGAGCCATCCCGCCGACGACGGCGGCAAGGCGCTGATCCAGCAGGTCGTGCGCTTCGCCGACGATCCGGCGGTGCGCCACCGCATCGTCTTCCTGCCCGACTACGACATGTCGATGGCCCGCTACCTGTACTGGGGTTGCGATGTGTGGCTGAACAATCCGCTGCGCCCGCTCGAAGCCTGCGGCACCTCCGGCATGAAGTCCGCGCTCAACGGCGGTCTCAACCTGTCCATCCGGGACGGCTGGTGGGACGAGATGTACGACGGCGAGAACGGCTGGGCGATTCCCACCGCCGACGGCGTGCGCGACGAGCACCGCCGCGACGATCTGGAGGCCTCGGCGCTCTACGAACTCGTCGAGCGCACCGTCGCGCCCCGCTTCTACGACCGCGACGCCGCGGGCGTGCCGGTGCGCTGGACCGAGATGGTGCGCCACACCCTGCAGACCACCAGTCCCAAGGTGCTGGCCTCACGCATGGTGCGCGACTACGCCGAGCAGTACTACGGACCCGCGGCCGCGGCGTTCGGCCGGGCTGCCGCCGACGGGTTCGCCGGCGCGGCGCAGGTCGCCGAATACCGCAAGCGGGTCGACGCGGCCTGGCCGTCGGTGCGGGTCGCGCAGGTCGACAGTTCCGGCCTGCCCGATACCCCGGTGATCGGCGCGAAGCTGTCGCTGGAGGCGCGCATCGAACTCGGCGGGCTCGCGCCGTCGGATGTCGTGGTGCAGGCGGTGCTCGGCCGAGTGTCGCCGACCGACGACCTGTCCGACACCACCACTGTCGAGATGACCCACACCGGCACCGACGAGGGCGTCGAGCTGTATGCCGTGCAGTCGCCGGTGCCGCTGTCGGGCGCGGTCGGCTACACCGTGCGTGTGCTGCCCCACAACGCGTTGCTGGCCTCGGATGCCGAGCTGGGGCTGGTGGCCGTCGCGGGGGCGTGACCTGCGTCGTGTCACCGACGGCGGGTTCTTCGATTCAGTGAACTTTCCGCTACCGTTCCTGGGCATCCTTCTTCTCTGAAATCCGGACTGGAGTGTCATGGCCAGCGATGTCCTAACCCGCGCCCGACGGGGTCTCGACGGGTACTTCGGTGTCACGTCGAGCGGGTCCACCTTCCGGCGCGAGGCGATGGCGGGCACGGTCACGTTCCTGGCGATGTCCTACGTGCTGGCGGTGAATCCGTCGATCCTCGGTGACGAGGGCGCCCTGGGCGACAAGGGCATCCCGATGCAGGCCGTGTTCACCGCGACGGCGGTGGCCGCGATCTTCGGCACCCTGGTCATGGGCATCTGGGCCAAATATCCGATCGCGCTCGCGCCCGGCATGGGCCTCAACGCGTTCTTCGCCTACACGGTCGTGCTCAGCATGGGCATTCCGTGGCAGGTCGCCCTGTCGGGCACCTTGCTGTCGGGCATCATCTTCTTCGTCCTGGCGATCACCAAGATCCGGGAACGGATCCTCAACGCCATCCCGCTGCAGATGAAGTTCGCGGTGGGCGCGGGCATCGGCCTGTTCGTCGCGTTCCTCGGACTGAAGAACGCGGGCATCGTGGTCAACAGCGACGCGACGCTGGTCACCCTCGGCGACTTCACCAAGGGCACCACGCTGCTGGCCCTGTTCGGCTTGATCGTGACGGTGGTCTTCCTGGTGATCGGCTGGCACGGCGCGGTGCTCTACGGCATCGTCGCGACCACCGTCCTGGGCATGGTGACGGGGCTGGTCGCGATTCCGGACGGCATCGCCGAGCTGCCCAAGGGCCTGGATCAGACCTTCGGCCAGGCGATCATCCATCTGCCCGACGCGTTCACCGGGCAGATGATCGTGGTGGTGCTCACCATGCTGTTCGTCGACTTCTTCGATGCCTCGGGCACGCTCATCGGCGTCGCCAACCAGGCGGGTCTGCTGAACAAGGACGGCACGCTGCCGCGGGCGCGCAGTGCGATGGCGGCCGACTCGGTCGGCACCACGGCGGGCGCGATCATCGGTACCTCCACCACGACCGCGTACGTGGAATCGACGGCGGGCGTCTCGGCGGGCGGGCGGACCGGGATCACCGCGGTGACCACGGCGGGCTGGTTCCTGCTCGCGATGTTCTGCTATCCGATCTTCTCGGTGATCGCCGGATCGGCCGAGGTCACCGCCCCCGCGCTGATCGTCGTCGGCGTGCTGATGGCCCGGGCGCTGGGCGATATCGACTGGCAGCACCTCGAGTACTCGGTGCCCGCGTTCCTGACCGTGATCATGATGCCGCTGACCTATTCGATCGCCAACGGCCTGGCGATGGGCATGATCTTCTACCCGATCGTGATGGTCGCCAGGGGCCGGTACCGGGACGTGCATCCGGCCATGTGGGCGCTGATGGTGTTGTTCCTCGGGTACTTCTTCTTCCTGGTCGAGTAGGTGAACCCGCCGTAGGTGTGCCTATACTTAGGCTAGCCTAGCCAAGCTTGAAGGAGAGTTACCTATGAAGCGCTCGCTCGTTGCCGCGTCGATGGCGGTTGCCACCATCTTCGCGCCGGTCACCGCGGCTGTCGTCGCCACCGCTCCCGCCGCGATCGCCGCTCCGGCGACCCCGTCGGCCGGCGAACTGCAGGGCAAGCTGCAGGCGGCCATGAACGGCTCCTCGGCCGAGCTCGAGTCGGGCAACGCGGGCAGCCTCGCCGTCGTCCGCGACACCGTCAACCGGATCCCGGGCTACAGCTGGGACGTCTCGGGCCCGGTCACCGTCGACGGTGACACCCTCTCGGCCACCCTGAACAGCCGCCTCGGCGACTACACCTACCCGATCCCGGTGACCTGGAAGCACATCGACGGCACCTGGAAGCTGTCGCAGGAGTCGGAGAGCGCCCTGGTCGGCTACGCGACCATGGCGTGGTGAACTGAGTCCTCCCGCAAAGGCCGCCCTTCGGGCGGCCTTTGCTGTTTTTCGTGTGAGCAGGGTCACGGAAGTGCTGGGAACGACGTGAAATAGATGGCCCGGACCCAGGGTTGTGACCGGAAGAGGCAACCGGACCGTGGTCCGGTTGCGGGCATGTATCGAATCGCAGATGAGGAAACGATGACCGACACCGCTACCCGCACCACTCCCGCTACCTCCACCGCCGACGAGGTCACCGCCTACGGCATCGGCCTGCTGGTGTTGCGCGTCGGCTTCGGCGGCCTGATGGCCGCCTACGGCGCGCAGAAACTGTTCGGCTGGTTCAACGGCATGGGCTGGCAGACCACCACCGACAGCTTCGAGGCGATGGGCTACAACCCCGGTGTCCTCTTCGGCACCCTCGCCGGGCTCAGCGAGCTGGTCGGCGGTCTGCTGCTGGTCTTCGGTCTGTTCACGCCGCTGGCCGCCGCGATCGTGCTCGGCACCATGATCAACGCGATCAACGTGCTGTGGGCCGGTGGTCTCTTCCCGGCCGACCCGTCGGTGACCGGCTACTCGACCCCGCTGGTCTACGCGATCGCCGCCGCGGGCCTGGCCTTCACCGGCCCGGGCCGGTTCTCGCTCGACGCCGGGCGTCCCTGGGCGCGCCAGGGTGTCGTCTGGGGCGCCGCGGCCGTGGCGGTCGCCGTGGTCGCCGCGGTGCTGACCCTGATCCTGAAGGCCGCGCTCTGAGCCGAGCCGACGTCGACGGCGGCGGCGTGGCGACCGGAATCGGTTGCCGCGCCGCCGTTGTCGTTCCCAGGTGCGCGACGTTTCGTCATCGACCGTATGCCCGTGGTTCCACGCAGTGCCCGCGCCTGTCGCCGGTACCGATTACCCTCGTCGGCGGCGCCGGTCGACGCGGCGCCACGCACCGTCCGCGCATCGAAGAGGAGAGCTGCGATGAAGGCTTACGACCTGGGTTTCGGGGATTCCGCGGACAAACTGGCGGAGACGCCGGGCGGTGAACCGCTGACGCTCGACGCGCCGGTGCGCGCCGGGTGGATCGGCAGCGAGGGACCCGCGATCGATCCGGCGACCTGGCCGCGCGGACCGGTCACCGGGCTGCCGATGATGCACGCGCTCACCCTGCGGCTGCCCACCGACTATCAGCGCCGGGGACCGAAGTTCCCGGCCATCGCCTTCTTCCAGGGTGAGGGGCAGTTCGCCGACGCGACCGACCCGATCCAGGCCGACGCGTCCGCCGAGGATCCCGTCGCCCGCGAGCTGGTCTCGACCCGGCTGCACTCCCAGCTGCAACTCCTGCACGACGAGATCGGCGGCGTGTTCGCCCTGATCTGGCTGACCGAAGCGGAATTCGCCGCGGGCCCGGTCGCCCCGCCCGCCGACGTGCGCCCGCCCGGTTCGCCGGTCGCGAGCGACGAGGGCTGCAACGCCTGGGACGACGTGCACCCCACCATCGGCGTCTGGCTGGCCGAGCGCGTCGCCGATCCCAATATCGGCATCCCGCCGGTCGAGTACGTCCCGAACTCGCGCTACCAGGATCCGCTCACGGAGGACTCCGGCTGGAATCACTGGGCCGAGCCCCTGTTCGGGCGCTCCCACCTCGGCGGCACCGCCTTCCCCGTCCAGGCGCTCCCGGAGGGCCTGACCCCGTACTACCTGGAGATCGAGGAGATCTCCGGGATGAACTTCGGCGGCGGCAACGCCCAGCTCGACCTGGAGTCGGGCGTCTTCGACTGGGCCTGCGGGTAGAGCTCAGTCCACCATGGCCGGGCGGTCGTCGTCGGGGTGCGCCCCGCCGGCGACGCGCGGTGGCCGGATCGCGCGGGAGAGTTCTTCCGCGACAGGGGGATCGATGATGGTCGGTTCGATCGGTTCGACGCGTGGGCGCGGCGGCGTCGAGCGGACCAGCCGGAAGGCGCCGATCAGCACGGTCAGGTAGACGACCACGTAGACGTTCATCATGACCTGCGCGCCCGGCCACCACGGCGGCAGCAGGAAGGTGCCGACACTGACCCAGGTGGGGGTGTAGGTGTAGGTCCACGCGGCGATGGCGAGGTAGAGCCCGCCGGCGGCGAGCCACCAGCGGCCACGGGTCTGCGCGCGATGGATCAGGTAGACCGTCAGCGGCACGAACCAGACCCAGTGGTGCCCCCACGAATACGGGGAGACCGCGCAGGCGGTGAGGCCGCCGAGGGTCACCGACAGCAGCGCTTCGCCGCGGCGCACCAGCTCGGCCGCGAGCCACAGCGCGACGAGCGCGATCGGGACCGCGATCAACAGCCACAACCAGACCGGGGCAGGCCCGTGGACGAGATGGGCGATGGCCCCGCGCAGCGACTGGTTGGCGGGGTGGACATCGGGGGCGATGCGGCCGGACTGGAAGAACGTCGAGGTCCAGTACTGAGCGGAATCGCTCGGCAGGACAAGCGCGGTCAGGCCGATCGTGGCGGCGAAGGTGAGCGCCGCGGTGGCCGCGGCACGCCACTGCCGCTGCGCCAGATACTGGGCGACGAAGAACAGCGGCGTCAGCTTGATCCCCGCGGCGATGCCGACGCCGAGACCGCGCAGCCTGCTGTGCTCGGCGCGGGAGAAGTCCCACAGCACGAGCAGCATGAGCCACAGGTTGATCTGCCCGTAGTAGAGCGTGGTGCGTACGGGCTCGGCGAAGACGAAGGCCAGCATGATCAGCGCGCTGACGACGACCAGGCGCGGTGTCACCCGGTAGCCGAGCATCCGCCAGCTCTGCAGCACGCAGCCGAACAACACGACGAGATTGAGTACCAACCAGGTCGTGGTGACCGCCGACCACGGCACCAGCACCAGCGGCAGGAACGCCAGCGCCGAGAACGGCGTGTAGGTGTAGAGCAGGCCGTAGTGCGTCGGCTCGATGTAGAGCGCTCGGTCGTGCAGCACGCGCCAGCCGCCGTCGCGGTAGATGTGGACGTCGAGGCCGCCGACGAGGATGCCGCCGCTGTCCATCCACGGATCCATGGTGGTGAACAGCAGTGTCACGCCGAGGACGGCGGTACCGAGTAGCAGGAGGAGCGTCGAGACTGTGCGCGGGAGCTCCGCGCGTCGAGATTTCTCCACCACGGCCGTACTACCGGCCGGCTCGCATCGTATGCACGACTAAGAACCTACCGCCCGCCCGCCGGGATGCCGCGGTGCGGCCCGCCTTTGGTAGCGGATCCCTATGTAGTCGGTCGTCGGGGCGGCCGACCGGACCCGGAAGTGCCCGGTCACGCGGCCGGCTGCAAGACCAGCATGGTGTCGGCGCCGTGATGGAACTCGTAGCGGGTCTTGCGCAGTGCGGTGTGCACGCCCTTGTCGTGGAGTTCGGTGCGGAGGTGGGCGATGAGGTCGTCCAGGGGCGCGCCGGTGTAATCGAGCAGAGGGTAGAGCCTGGCTTCGCCCTCGGTGACCCGGGACAGTTCGAGCAGGGCGGACAGGTGGAATTCGGCGTCGAGGCGGTCGGCGTAGCTGAACAGCAGGTGCGAGCTCAGCGACAGGTCGAAGGACTTGTCGGGGAACGGGAGTTCGGGCAAGCTCGCGGCGATGTAGCGGTCGGGTGCGGCGCGCAGATCGGCGGCGAAGCGCCGGGCCGCGCCGCGCCGGATGGCGGCATGGCCGTCGGGGGAGCCGTACCAGTCCCAGCGGTAGCGGTGGGCATTGGCGGCGGCCCAGGCCACCGCACGGTCGTTCTCGGTGACGGCATCGACGGCCAGTGCGGTGGTCGGACGGGCGTAGATCGGATCGATCGCGGTGACCACGGCACCCAGGGCAGTCGCCTCGGCCGCGAAACTTGCTGCGCCACCAGGGCAATCGAGCACCTTGCGCCCGGTGAGGTCGTCGTCGGACAGGCGAAACATCGCGCGGTACTCGGCCAAAGATCTTGCGCTGACCAGAAATTCGCCGAGTACCTCGCCATCGGCGTGGTGCTTCATCACCCAACGGTCTCACGACTTGCGTTCGCCCGGTGGTGAATTCACGGGTGTGGTCATGTCGATTGCAGGACTCGGCGTAAGTCCCTCAGCTCAGGCGGACGCGGTGAGCCTGCGCAGCGCCTTCGCCACCACCTCGGGGTCGGTGGTCTCCCAGTACGGCGGCAGCGAAGCGCGCAGGTAGCCGCCGTACCGGGCGGTGGCCAGCCGCGAATCGAGGATCGCGACGACGCCGCGATCGTCGACGCTGCGCAGCAGTCGACCGGTGCCCTGGGCCAGCAGCAGGGCGGCATGGTTGGCCGCCACCGTCATGAAGCCGTTGCCGCCGCGCGATTCCACCGCGCGCTGACGGGCGGTGAGCAGCGGGTCGTCGGGGCGGGGGAACGGAATGCGGTCCAGGATCACCAGACTCAGCGACGGGCCCGGTACGTCGACGCCCTGCCACAGCGTGAGCGTGCCGAACAGCGACGTCGCCGGGTCGTCGGCGAACTTGCGCACCAGCGCGCCCATCGAGTCGTCGCCCTGGCACAGCACCGGGGTGTCGAGCCGTTCGCGCAGCGCCTCGGTAGCGGCCTTGGCGGCGCGCATCGAGGAGAACAGGCCGAGCGTGCGCCCGCCCGCGGAGGTGATCAGCTGCTCGATCTCGTCGAGATAGGCGGGGGCGAGGCCGTCGCGACCCGGCGCGGGCAGGTGCTTGGCGACATAGAGGATGCCGGACTTGGCGTGGTCGAACGGGGAGCCGACGTCGAGGGAACTCCAGCGCACCGATTCCAGGTCGGCGGGCGCGGTGGCGCCGTTGGCCAGTGCCGGGTCGACCTTGCCGCCGGACTGCGAGGGCAGGCCCCAGGTGATCGCGAGACCGTCGAACGAGCCGCCGATCTGGAGGGTGGCCGAGGTGAGGACCACGGTCGCGGTGCCGAACAGTCTGCTGCGCAGCAGGCCGCCCACCGACAGCGGCGCCATCCGCAGGGTGCGGCGCGCGACGCCGCGGATCTCGTCGGCCGAGAGCCAGATGACATCGCGGCGCGCGGCCGGATCGGCCTCCTCGAACGCGGTGAGGGTACGCACCGCAGCGTCGTGCACGTCGTCGATCGCGGCCACGGCCATCGTGCGAGCCGCGGCGTTGTCGGGATCGTCGGTGGCCTTGACGCTGCCCTGCGGCGCGAGCGCGGTGCGGGCGTTCCAGGCGGCGTCGCGGACCAGTGCGAGGACGGGGGCGATGCCGTCGGGCAGCTGATCCCAGCGGCCGGGCGGCAGATCCTCGAGCGCCTCGTGGAACGCTTCGGCCGCGCCTTCGAGCTGGTCGACCTCGCGTTCGTCGATGAGCTTGGTGCAGCGGCGGGCCGCGGCGCTGATCGCGGTCGCGGCGAGTTCGGCGGTGGCGACGCCGGTGACCCGGTCGACCAGTTCGTGCGCCTCGTCGATCACCACCACATCGTGTTCGGGCAGCACCTGGATGCCGCTGATCGCGTCGATGGCCAGCAGGGCGTGGTTGGTCACCACCACGTCGGCCTGGGCCGATTCGGCACGCGCCTTCTCGGCGAAGCAGTCCTGGCCGAACTGGCAGCGGGTCTTGCCCAGGCATTCGCGCGAGGACACGCTGACCTGGCGCCAGGCCCGGTCGCTGACGCCGGGGGCGATCTCGTCGCGGTCGCCGGTCTCGGTGTCGGAGGCCCACTCGTTGAGCCGCTGTACCTCGCGGCCCAGCTTGGAGATGGCGAACGCGTCGAACAGTTCCGCCTCGCCGCCGGTGTCCTCCGGGATCACGCTGTTGATCTTGTTCAGGCACAGATAGTTGTTGCGGCCCTTGAGGATCGCGAACTGCGGCACCCGACCGAGCGGCCCGGCCAGCGCGTCGGCCAGCCGGGGCAGATCGCGGTCGACCAGCTGACGTTGCAGGGCGATCGTCGCGGTGGAGACCACCACCGTGCGCCCGGTCCGCACCGCGTGCCGCAGACTCGGCACCAGGTAGGCCAGCGACTTGCCGGTGCCGGTTCCCGCCTGCACCGCCAGGTGTTCCTTGGTGTCGATCGCGTGGTCGACCGCGGTGGCCATCGTCGTCTGGCCGGTGCGTTCCTTGCCTCCCAGGGCATGCACGGCGGTGGCGAGCAGGTCGGCGACGGGAGGAAGTTCGGGCACGCAGGCAGCTTATCGGTCCCCTCGGACAGTTTTCTTGGAGCGCTGGCGCGCTCGAGGTCGCGGCCCCTGGTGTCCCGGCCGCGACTCGCCGCTGCCCGGCGGACCGGGTCGGGTCGTCAGGCGGGTCAGGGCTCGCGGACGAAGTCGTCCAGGTGGTCCCTGACGTAGTCGAGGACGCGCTGTTCGAAATCGGCGGGTTCGTTGATGTCGTAGATCTCGTCGGGGTCGTCGGCGCGAGCGCCGTCGGGGCGGCGGATCTGGCCCGGGTTGGCCAGGGTCTGGTGTTCGTCGTCGAAGAAGCGGTCCAGGGCGTCGTCGGGGGAGCTGGGAGAGGCGTCGCGGGCGGCCAGGATCGCGGCGGCGGCCAGGCGTGGCATGCCCGCCGCGCGCAAACCCCGTGTGGCCCAGGGGAGCTCACCGCGACGGGTGCGCAGGTAGCCGCTGAAGCCGGTGTCCAGGACGCTGGTGTGCAGGCTCGACAGGGCCAGCAGGTGGGCGAAGGCGGGCGGGAGTTCGGCGAAGGCGCCGGCGCCGCGGCGCTGCAATTCGTCGGTGACGGGGTTGGACCAGAAGACGATGTCGGCGGCGTCGTGGATGCTGTCGAGATCGGCCAGCGCCGCCCGCAGGCGGGCGCGGGCCTGCGCCGGGAATCGGTAGTCCATGGGTGCAGGCTAGCCGCGTCCCGGCCGCTCGCCGCGGGTCGCCCGTCCTCGTCCCCGGGTGTGCCTGCGAGAGAGTTCAGCCGCGAAGCTCGCCCGACAACGCGACGCCCGCTTCGCGCAGCGCGGACAGCGCGGCGGTGACCGTCGCCGGGGCGACGCCCGCGGTGAGGTCGAGCAGGACGCGGGTGTCGAACCCCGCGGCGCGGGCATCGAGCGCGGTGGCGCGCACGCAGTGGTCGGTGGCGATGCCGACGACGTCGACGCGGTCGATGTCACGGGCACGCAGCCAGTCCGCCAGGGTGCTGCCGTCGGCGGCCGCGCCTTCGAAACCGGAGTAGGCGGCGGAGTACTCGCCCTTGGAGAAGACCTCCTGGACCGGGCCGAGATCCAGCGCCGGGTGGAAATCCGCGCCCGGCGTGCCGACCCGGCAGTGCGGGGGCCAGGTGTCGACGTAGTCGGGCTCGGTGGAGAAATGCGGGCCGGGATCGACGTGGTAGTCCCTGGTCGCGACCACCGCGTCGTAGTCGTGCGTGGCCACGAACTCGCTGATGGCCGCCGCCACCGCGGCGCCTCCCGCGACAGCCAGTGCCCCGCCCTCGCAGAAGTCGTTCTGCACATCCACGATCACCAGACCGCGTGCCATGGCGTCCTCCACTTCCTCCACCGGTTCGAGCCGCGCGTGCGGGCGCGTCGTGTGCCGCGCGGAACTCCGACGACATCATTGTCCGCTGCGCCGACCCGCACGGCCACTCGGCCGCGTCGCTCCGGCCGCTGTCGTGGCGCGGTCAGCCCAGGAACGTCGTCGGCACCGCGGGCTCGCCCGCCGACAGCTTGAGCCCCTCCCACGGCAGGCTGACCAGCCCGCGCGCGACCAGCTCCCGGCTCTGCGCCAGCGTCGCGACGCCGTCGACCACCGTGCCCTTGCGAACCAGCGGCACCAGCAGCTCCCTGGCCTGGAAACCGTTGGTGGCCGGGGTTTCTCCGTCGGCGGGGTAGACGATCTCCTCGACGATCGTGCCGGTCGCGCGGGCCAGCCGCAACGCCTTCTTGGTGCCGCCGCGCGACTGCTTGTGACTGCTGCGCTTGGCCACCGGGACGCCGTCGACCTCGACCAGCTTGTAGACCATGCCCGCGGTCGGGGCACCGGAACCGGTGACCAGTGAGGTGCCGACGCCGTAGACGTCGACCGGTTCGGCGCGCAGGGCCGCGATCGCGTACTCGTCCAGATCGCCGGAGACCACGATGCGGGTGCCGGTGGCGCCGAGGCCGTCGAGCTGGTCGCGGACCTGCCTGGCCAGCACACCGAGATCGCCGGAATCGATCCGCACGCCGCCCAGCTCGGTGCCGGCGACCTCGATCGCGGTCGCGACGCCCCGGGTGATGTCGAAGGTGTCGACGAGCAGGGTGGTGCCGACGCCGAGCGCGTCGACCTGGCTGCGGAACGCGGCCGCCTCGTGCTCGCCGTCGGCGCCGCTGTGCAGCAGGGTGAACGCGTGCGCGCTGGTGCCCGCGCCGGGCACGCCGAAGTCGCGCACGGCCGCCAGATTGGAGGTGGCGTCGAAGCCGGCCAGGTAGGCGGCGCGGGAACTGGACGGCGCGGCCAGTTCGTGGGTGCGCCGCGAGCCCATCTCGATCATCCGCCTGCCCGCCGCCGCGCTCACCATGCGCGCGGCCGCCGAAGCGATGGCGCTGTCGTGATTGAGGATCGACAGGGCCAGCGTCTCCAGCAGCACACACTCGGCGAAACTGCCGCGCACGGACAGGATCGGCGAGCCGGGGAAGTACAGCTCGCCCTCGGCGTAACCGTCGATATCGCCGGTGAAGCGATATTCCCGCAACCAGTCGACGGTGGCCGGGTCGAGGAACCGGGCGACCACGGCGAGTTCGGCCGGACCGAACCGGAAATCGGTCAGCGCCTCGAGCAGCCTGCCGGTACCGGCCACCACGCCGTAGCGGCGACCGTGCGGCAAGCGCCGGGCGAACACCTCGAAGGTGCACTGCCGATGCGCCGAGCCGTCGGCCAGGGCGGCGGCGAGCATGGTCAGCTCGTACTGATCGGTCAGCAGCGCGGTGCTGGCGAACTCGTCACGGATCTGCACACCGGAAACTGTAGTCACCGCGGGTGTTGTTTCTGCGTGGCCGCGTCGTACCCTGGGTTTTATGGCCGTGTGCAATCCCGTTCGAGCCGGCGCCGTCACCGACGCCGTGAACGCCGCACTGTCAGCGGCGCAAGCGACGCCGGAAGCGGTCGAACAGACCGAGATCCTCGAGGCCGAGGACCGACCCTGGGTGACCGTCGTCTGGGACGACCCGGTGAACCTCATGCACTACGTCACCTACATCTTCCAGAAGCTCTTCGGCTACAGCAAAGCCAAGGCGACCGAGCTGATGTTGCAGGTGCACAACGAGGGCAAGGCCGTCGTATCCTCCGGTTCCCGCGACAAGATGGAGCAGGACGTGCGCCGATTGCACGCGGCGGGACTCTGGGCAACCATGCAGCGAGACGACTGAGTACCGTAGCCCTGTGCGCAAGTGGAGCAGGAAGAACTCACTGAGTGGCCTGAAGCTTCGTTCCGAGATGGACGAGCACGAGGCCACGGTGCTGCGCTCCCTGATCGGCGCCGTGTCCGGTCTGCTCAGCGACCGCGCCGCCGACGCGCCCGAGGACGAACTCGCCGCGCTGACCGGCCTGCGCACCGGCAACTCCACCCCGCCCGACGACCCGCAGCTGCTGCGCCTGCTGCCCGACTTCCACCGCGCCGAGCCCGGCTCGCCCGATGCCAAGCGCGCCGACCTCAACTCCGCGCTGCGCAGCCTGCACGAGCCCGAGATCATCGACGCGAAACTGGCCGCGGGCCGGGTCGTGCTGGACAGCTGTCCCGAGGTCGGCGGCAAGATCGTGCTCACCCCGGAACAGGCCGACGCCTGGCTGGCCGCGCTCACCGACGTGCGCTTGGCGCTGGGCACCCTGCTCGACATCGACGACGACACGCCCGACCACTTCGATCCGAGTGATCCGCGCGCGCCGCATCTGGACGTCTACCACTGGCTGACCTGGATGCAGGACTCGCTGTTGCAGGCGCTCGCGCCCTGATTTCGGCGGGTTAGGGTCGGGGAATGCGCAGTGCTCCCGGTCCACGGAACTCGATCACCGATGTGGCGGGCGTGCTGGTCGGCCATCACCAGGTGCTCGACGACGACGTCACCCTGGGTACCGGCGCCGCGACCGGCTGCACCGTGGTGCGCGTCCCCGGCGGCGCGACCGCCGCGGTGGACGTGCGCGGCGGCGGACCGGGCACGAGGGAGACCGATCTGCTCGACCCGGCCAATACCGTCCGTCAGCTGAACGCGGTCCTGCTCACCGGCGGCAGCGCGTACGGGCTGGCCGCCGCCGACGGCGTGATGCGCTGGTCGGAGGAGCACGGCGAGGGCATCCCGATGGACCCGGCCGATCCGAGCCGGGTGGTGCCGATCGTGCCCGCCGCGGTGATCTTCGACCTGCCGGTGGGGGCGTGGCACATCCGGCCCGACGCCGACTTCGGATTCCTCGCGGCCGAGGCGGCCGCCGCCGATTTCGCGCGCGGCACCGCCGGGGCGGGGGTCGGCGCGCGCGCCGGTGCGCTCAAGGGCGGAATCGGTTCGGCGAGTGTCGTTCTCGCCGACGGGCCGGGCGCCGGGGTGACAGTCGGGGCGGTGATCGTCGCCAATCCCGTCGGCTCGGTGGTCGATCCGCGCACCGGGCTGCTGTGGGGCGCAGGCACCGACGGGCCCGATTTCTTCGGGCTGCGGCCCGGAACCGCGGCCGAGATCGCCGCGCTCGACGCCCTGCCGGTGAAGGGCACCGTGCTCAACACGACCATCGGCGTGGTCGCCACCGACGCCGCGCTCGACCCGGTCGCCTGTCACAGGCTGGCCACCACCGCGCACGACGGGCTGGCCCGCGCGATCCGGCCGGTGCATTCCCCGCTCGACGGTGACACCCTGTTCGCGCTGTCCACCGCCGCGATCGAGGTGCCGCCGATCCCGCTGCCCGGCGCGTTCCCCGGCGATCTGCTGCTGCTCGACCAGTTGTGCACGGCCGCGGCCGTGGTCGTGGAGCGGGCTGTCGTCGACGCCGTGCTCAGCGCGACCTCGATCGCCGGGATCCCGGCCTATCGAGATCTGTTCCCGCGCCGACTCCCCGCAGGTGGGGGCCGGGGTGCGCGCGGCGCGGAATAGCCGAATAGGGTGGGTCGTTGTCGAGGTGGTGCTCGACAGCACGCAGTCAGGTTTGTGGAAAGGGTCGAGGAAGTGCTGGTGATCAGGGCCGATCTCGTGGACGCGATGGTGGCGCACGCGCGCGCCGACCACCCGGACGAGGCCTGCGGCATCATCGCCGGACCCGAGGGCAGCGACCGGCCGGAACGCTTCGTCGCCATGGTCAACGCCGAACGTTCGCCCACGTTCTACCGCTTCGATTCCGGGGAGCAGTTGAAGGTCTGGCGCGCGATGGACGAGGCCGACGAGACCCCCGTGGTCGTCTACCACTCGCACACCGCGACCGAGGCCTACCCGAGCCGTACCGACATCTCCTACGCCTCCGAGCCGTTCGCGCACTATGTGCTGATCTCCACCCGCGACCCGGAGCGGCACGAACTGCGCAGCTACCGCATCGTCGACGGCGAGGTCACCGAAGAGCCCGTGCGGATCGTCGATTCCTACGACGCCTGAACCCACCGAACGAAGTCACACCCGAGGAGTCCCCATGCCGGTAACCGTGTCCATTCCGACCATCATGCGAGGTCTCACCGGAGGCGAGAAGCGCGTCCAGGGCGAGGGCTCGACGCTGTCGGCGCTGATCGAGAACCTCGAGGCCAACCACCCGGGCCTGGCCGAGCGTCTGCTCTCCGACGGCAAGCTCAACCGCTACGTCAACATCTACGTCGACGACGAGGACGTGCGCTTCACCGGTGGTCTCGACGCCGAGGTACCCGCGGGCGCGTCGGTCACCATTCTGCCCGCCGTCGCCGGCGGCAGTGTCGATCTCGGCGCTCCCGGGGCGCTGCGTGGTGCCGCAGGCTCCCTCCTCCGCGCCCGTCGCTCGCGCCTGCGCTGACGTCGTGGCCCGCTACGAATCGCTGATCGCGACCCTCGGCAACACCCCGCTCGTCGGATTGAAGACGCTGTCGCCGCAGTGGGACGGCGACGACCACGTCCGCCTGTGGGCCAAGCTCGAGGACCGCAACCCCACCGGGTCGATCAAGGACCGGCCCGCGCTGCGGATGATCGAGCAGGCCGAGGCCGACGGGCTGCTCACTCCCGGCTGCACGATCCTGGAACCGACCAGCGGCAACACCGGGATCTCGCTGGCCATGGCGGCCAAGCTCAAGGGCTACCGGATCGTGTGCGTGATGCCGGAGAACACCTCGGTGGAGCGGCGTCAGCTGCTCACCATGTTCGGCGCCGAGATCATCGACTCGCCGGCCGCGGGTGGTTCGAACCAGGCCGTGGCCATGGCCAAGGAGATCGCCGCGAAGAACCCGGACTGGGTGATGCTCTACCAGTACGGCAATCCGGCCAACGCGCTCGCGCACTACGAGACCACCGGCCCGGAACTGCTGGCCGACCTGCCCGAGATCACGCATTTCGTGGCCGGTCTCGGCACCACCGGCACCCTGATGGGCACCGGACGATTCCTGCGCGAGAACGTGCCGGGCATCGAGATCGTCGCCGCGGAACCCCGCTACGGCGAACTGGTCTACGGCCTGCGCAACATCGACGAGGGGTTCATCCCCGAGCTGTACGACGAGGCGGTGCTGACCACACGGTTCTCCGTCGGCCCCTACGACGCGGTGAAGCGCACCCGGGAACTCGTCGGCGAGGAGGGCATCTTCGCCGGCATCTCCACCGGCGCGATCCTGCACGCGGCGCTGGGCGTGGCGAAGAAGGCGCAGAAGGCGGGCAAGCGCGCCGATATCGCGTTCGTCGTCGCCGACGGCGGCTGGAAGTACCTGTCGACCGGCGCCTACGACGGCACCCTGGACGAGGCCGAGGAACGGCTCGACGGCCAGCTCTGGGCGTGAGTTGTCGGAGCGCTGGCGCGCGCGACGGCCGCTGCGCGGCCTGCCCTCCCTAGGGGTCGGGCGTGCGGGCTGGGTACGTGGGTGCGTGGTCGAGTCGGGGCGGGCCTACGGGGGCGGGTGTTTCGGTACCCTGGCTTCTGTAGTGGCCCGGCCCGAGTGGAGGCGATGTCGGTGAGCGGTGGCGGAGGAATCGGAGCCTCGTTCGATCCGGATCGGATCGCCGGGCTGCGGGGACGGCCCGGCGCGACCCCACCCGCACGGCGCGAGGGCGTCCGGGCGTGGACGCGCGCTGCGGTCGTGATCGTCGGGTTCGTCGGGTCGTTGTATGTGATCGAGGGCGTCGACGCGGTGCTCTCGCACGACCGGCCGACGGGGGCGCCCGGTCAGCTCGACGCGGGCGGGATCGAACCCCGCGAACTCGACGGCCTCGACGGCATCGTGTGGGCCCCGTTGCTGCACGGCGGCTGGGATCACCTGATGGCCAACACGCTGCCACTGCTGATCCTCGGTTTCCTGGTGCTGCTGTCCGGGATCGGGCGCGGTATCGCGGCCACGGCGATCATCTGGGTGGTCGCCGGTGTCGGCACCTGGCTGACCGGCTCGTCGGGCAGCGTGCACGTCGGCGCGTCGTCGCTGGTGTTCGGCTGGCTGACGTATCTGATCTGCCGTGGGTGGTTCGCCCGCAATGTGGGGCAGATCGTGCTCGGCGTGGTGATCTTCGCGCTCTACGGCTCGATGCTGTGGGGCGTGCTGCCCAGTGACCCCCTAATTTCTTGGCAGGGACATCTTTTCGGGGCGGTGGGTGGAGTCCTCGCGGGCTGGGTACTCTCTGGTGATGAACGTCGACGCCGCCGTGGAGCATCGGTCGGCCGCGCAGAACCTACGCGGTAGCCGGGGATCCGGTCTGGAAAATGGGGGGATCCTGCATTGAGCACCAGCACGTCGTGGCAGCATGGGGGCATGCGCCTTACCGTCCTCGGGTGCTCGGGCAGCGTGTCCGGCCCGGATTCCCCAGCGTCGGGTTACCTGCTGACGGGTCCCGATATGAGGCCGACCGTCATCGACTTCGGTCCCGGCATCTTCGGCGCGCTGCAGAAGTACCTGAACCCGGGTGACGTCGACATCTTCCTGACCCATCTGCACGCGGATCACTGCCTCGATCTGCCCGCGCTGCTGGTGTGGCGTCGCTACCATCCCAATCCGCCGCAGGGCCTGGCGCTGGTGCGCGGTCCCTCCGACGCCGCGCTGCGCATCGGCAACGCCTCCGCCGAGATCGGCGGCGAGACCGACGACTGGTCCGACGTGATCGACTCGCAGGCCTGGGTCGAGAACGTGCCCGTCCCCTTCGGTCCCGGCCACACCGTCGAGGCCCGCCGGATGTATCACCCGCCGGAGTCCTACGGCCTGCGCATCACCGCCGCGGACGGCCGCGTCTTCGTCTACACCGGCGACACCGCCATGTGCGATGCCGTCGTCGAGCTAGCCGAAGGCGCCGATGTGCTGATGGCCGAAGCCTCGTGGACCCACGATCCGGCCAATCGCCCTCCCGGCATTCACCTTTCGGGCACCGAGGCGGGCGAGATCGCCACCCGCGCGGGCGCCAAGGAACTGCTGCTCACCCATATTCCCCCGTGGACCTCGCGCGAGGATGTCATCGCCGAGGCCAAGGCCGCGTTCGCCGGCCCGGTCCACGCGGTCTCGCCCGGCGAAACCTTCGACCTGTAGGACCGGCGAACAGTCGAGCTTCCCGACGACTCGCTGACTCCCGGGGACGTGGAACGGCTAGTGTGTGTGCCGTGTCGAGACGAGCCGATGGCAGGGCGGATGACGAACTCCGCGAGGTAAGGATCACCCGTGGCTTCACCACGCATCCGGCGGGATCGGTGCTGGTCGAGTTCGGGCAGACCCGGGTGATGTGCACGGCTAGCGTCACCGAGGGTGTCCCGCCGTGGCGGCGGGATTCCGGGCTCGGCTGGCTCACCGCGGAGTACGCGATGCTGCCCGCCGCCACCCACACCCGCAGCGGGCGTGAATCGGTGAAGGGCAAGGTCGGCGGCCGGACCCAGGAGATCAGCCGCCTGATCGGGCGCTCGCTGCGCGCCTGCATCGACCTGGCCGCGCTGGGCGAGAACACCATCGCGCTGGACTGCGACGTGCTGCAGGCCGACGGCGGCACCCGTACCGCCGCCATCACCGGTGCGTACGTGGCGCTCTCGGACGCGGTGACCTACCTGGCCGCGGCGGGCAAACTGGCCGACCCGCAACCGATCTCGTGCATGATCGCCGCGGTGAGTGTCGGCGTGGTCGACGGCCGGGTGCGCCTCGACCTGCCCTACGAGGAGGATTCGCGCGCCGAGGTCGACATGAACGTGGTCGCCACCGACACCGGCACCCTGGTCGAGATCCAGGGCACCGGCGAGGGCGCGACGTTCCCGCGCTCGACCCTGGACAAGCTGCTCGATTCGGCGCTGGCCGGTTGTGAGCAGCTGTTCGCGGTGCAGAAGGAAGTCCTGGCGCAGCCCTACCCGGGTGCGCTGCCCGAGCCGGCCGGTAAGAAGTAGCCGTGGCCGTGCGCGTGCTGGTCGCCAGCCGGAATGCCAAGAAGCTGAAAGAACTGCGCCGGATCCTCGACGAGGCGGGCGTGGCCGGGATCGAACTGGTGAGCCTGAACGAGGTGCCGCCCTACGAGGAGGCGCCCGAGACCGGGGCCACCTTCGAGGAGAACGCGATCGCCAAGGCGCGCGACGGGGCCGTCGCCACCGGATTGCCGTGTGTGGCCGATGATTCCGGGATCGAGGTGGACGCGCTCAACGGTATGCCCGGCGTGCTCTCGGCACGCTGGTCGGGCCGTCACGGCGACGACACCGCCAACAACACCTTGCTGCTCGCGCAGCTCGGTGACGTGCCCGACGAGCGGCGCGGCGCCCGGTTCGTCTCCACCTGCGCGCTGGTGCTGCCCGACGGCACCGAGACCGTGGTGCGCGGCGAATGGCCGGGCATGATCGCCCGGAAACCGGTGGGGGAGGGCGGTTTCGGTTACGATCCGCTGTTCCTGCCGGAGGGCGGCACCGGCAGTGCTGCGGAACTGACTCCGGCCGAGAAGGACGCGGTCTCGCACCGCGGCCGGGCGCTCACCCAGCTGCTGCCCGCGCTGGCCGCGCTGGCCTGAACCGAAACGACAGCGCCGCCGCCCCGGATTCCGGGTGCGGCGGCGCTGTCGTCGTTCGGGGGGCTCAGAGTCCGTACTGCTGTTTGACGTCCTTGGCGTTGCGGTGCTCGACGAAGAACGACAGCAGCGGGATGGTGCCCGCGATCAGGGTGCCGACGGTGCGCCCGATCGGCCAGCGCACCTTCACGGCGAGGTCGGCGGTGACGAGCAGGTAGGCGAAGTACACCCAGCCGTGCACGACCGCGATCCAGCTCGGGGTGTCGACGCCGAAGCCGTACTTGGCGATCATCTCGCCGGTGAGCAGCAGCAGCCACAGGCCGGTGACCCAGGCCAGCACCCGGTAGCGCTGTAGCGCCGGACGGATCTTGGCGGCGTCGCCCGCCGGGGCGGCCTGGTCGAGCGACGGTGCGGTCGTGTTCTCGTCGGTGGTCACCCGGCGTTCCTCTCAGGGGCGCGCAGACCGGCCGAGCGGACCTGCGCATCGATGTCGCTGGCGTGCAGTCCCGCCAGGTACTGGTTGTAGGCGACCGTTTCCGGGTCGTCGGCGGGCGCGGCCTTGGGCCGTTCCGGCAGGATCCCGGCGGGGATCTCGCGCGGTGCCTCGGCCTTCGCCGCGCGCGGTGCGGTGTCCGGTTCCTCGGCCTCGCGCTCGAGGCGGACGAACCGGACGTAGGCGAACACCGCGAACGCGGCGAACAGCGGCCACTGCAGGGCGTAGCCGAGGTTCTGGCCGGTTCCCGAGGCCGATTCGAACCGCTCCCACTGCCACCAGGCCAGCGCGAGGCAGCCCAGCGCGACGACGACGACCAGCGCGATCAGGGCCGGTCGATTGTGCGCCGGGCGGGGAGAGGAAGCGGACACGCGCTCCACGGTACCCGCCTACTACAGGCGGCGTAGGAGCAGGTCGGGGGCTCAGAACTTGTAGGTGATCCCGGTCATCCGCTCGGATTCCTCCCACAGCCTGCGCAGCAGTTCCGGATTGCGCGAGATGGCGCTCGACGGGCACGCCTCGACCGGACCCTGGGACTGCATCCACTTGTTGGGACCCCAGTAGACGGTCGGGTCGGCCGCAGGCTCGGTGGCGGCGAACAGGCTCGAGTGGGCGGCCTTGGCCGGTGGGTGGCCGATGAGCTTGATGAACGGCTTGCTGACCCGGTCGAGCGGGGTCTCGGTGCGGGCGAACAGGTCGGTCGCCGAGACACCGGGGTGCACGGCGTAGGACTTCTTGGCCGAGCCCGCCTCGCTGAGCCTGCGCTGTAGTTCGCGGCCGAACATGAGGTTGGCCAGCTTGGCCTGGGCGTAGGCGAGGTTGCGCTGGTAGCGGCGGTGCTCGTAGTTGAGGTCGTCGATCCACAGCTTGGGCGTCTGCTTGTGGGCGATGCTGGCCAGGGTGACGACCCGGTCGGTGATGCGGTCGAGCAGCAGGCCGGTGAGCGCGAAGTGGCCGAGGTGGTTGACGCCGAACTGGGTCTCGAAGCCGTCGGCGGTGCGCGAGAACGGGATGTTCATCAGGCCGGCGTTGTTGATCAGGACGTCGAATTCGCCCTGCTGGTCGGCGAAGGCGCGCACGGAAGCCAGGTCGGCGAGGTCGAGCGCGGCCACCCGGACGTCGCCCGGGATGGCGTCGGCGATCGGCTGGGCCTTGGCCGCGTTGCGGCACGCCATGATCACGGTGGCGCCCTTGCCTGCCAACACCTTGGTGGTTTCGGCGCCGAGGCCGCCGTTGGCCCCGGTGATCACGAACGTGCGCCCGGTCTGGTCCGCGATGTCAGTTGGTTTCCATGCCATGCGCCGACCTTACTCCGGAGTAAGATCGGAGGGAAGTGGTCAGCCGAGCAATCCGGCCAGCGTACCGGCGCAGGCGGGCCTGCGCAGTTTGGTCAGCGCCTTGGCCTCGATCTGCCTGGCCCGTTCCCGCGAGACGCCGAGCGCCGAGCCCACCTCCTCCAGCGAGCGCGCCTGTCCGCGATCGAGACCGAACCGCAGCCGGATGACGGCGGACTCACGCTCGGTGAGGACCGCGAGCGCGGCCTCGACATAGCCGGGCAGCATCCGCTCGGCCACCACGTCCGCCGGCGCGGGCGCGGTGTCGGGCAGCAGCGTGCCCAGTTCGGCGCCCTCGCCGACCGGCGCGTGCAGCGACACCGGCTCGGGCTCGTGCCGCAGCACCGCCGCGACCTGGGCGACGGTGAGCTCGGCGGCCGCGGCCAGCTCCTCGACGGTGACCGCGCGGCCGAGCCGCTGGGTCAGCTCGCGGCGTACGCGGATCACCCGGTGCAGGACGTCGGCGACGTTGGACGGCAACCGGATCGTGCGGCCCTGATCGGTGAGCGCCCGCCCGATCGACTGGCGGATCCAGTACGTCGCGTACGTCGAGAGCTTGAGCCCGCGCGTGTGGTCGAACTTCTCCACCGCGCGGATCAGGCCGAGGGTGCCCTCCTGGATCAGGTCGAGCAGCGCCATACCGGTGTTGGTCGGGAACCGGCGCGCGATGGAGACCACCAGGCGCAGATTCGCCCGGACCATCCGGTCCTTCGCGCGCAGTCCGTCGAGTTCGGTGCGGCGCAGCCGCTCCCGCCGCGCGGCGGTGAGTTCGATTCCGGCCGCGGCGTTCTCGTCGAGTTCGGCGCGGGCCGCCGTGCCTGCGGCGATACGGGCACCGAGGGCGTATTCCTCCTCGGCGGTCAGCAGGGGCGTGCGGGCGATGGCGGTCAGGTAGTCGCGGACGGAATCGGTGGTGACGGTCAAGGAAGGCTCCGTTCGATGCTGCGAGGGTGTGGCCGACCGGGTGGCCGGTGGTGGCGGCGCGCCGCCACCACCGGCCGGCGCGTTCAGCGCCCGGGGATTCGCAGCGGGCGGCGCACGGTCGTCGACCGGGTCTGCGCGCCGCGAATCGTTGAGCC
>NZ_LPNR01000065.1 GCF_019266065.1 Nocardia sp. MH4
GCGCCGCCAAGCCGCCGCCGTGGCCGCCGCGGTCGCGGAGTCGGGGGCGAAGATCGCGCGTGAGCTCGAGCAGGTCGTGGCCGCCGCCGCGGCCCGGCGCGACGAGCTGGTCCGGCGTCGCGGCGAATGCGCCGCCGCGCTCGAACAGGTGAAGGAGCGGTCGCGGGCGCTGACCACCCAGCTGGCCCAGCTCACCGACGCCGTGCACCGCGACGAGGTCGCCAAGGCCCAGGCGGCCCTGCGCATCGAACAGCTCGAGACGACCATCTCCGAGCAGTTCGGCATCGCGCTGGCCGATCTCGTGGCCGAGTACGGACCCGATGTCGCGCTGCCGCCCTCGGCGCTGGAATTGCAGGAGTACGAGGCCGCCAAGGAGCGGGGCGAGCAGGTCAGCGCGCCGCAGCCGATGCCCTACGATCGGGCCACCCAGGAGCGCCGCGCCAAACGCGCCGAGAAGGACCTCAGCACCCTGGGCAAGGTGAACCCGCTGGCACTGGAGGAGTTCGCGGCGCTCGAGGAGCGCTACACCTTCCTCGCCACTCAGCTCGAGGACGTCAAGAACGCGCGCAAGGACCTGCTCGACGTGGTCGCCGAGGTCGACGCGCGCATCCTGCAGGTGTTCACCGAGGCCTACGCCGACGTGGAGCGGGAGTTCGTCGGCGTCTTCGCCAAGCTGTTCCCCGGCGGCGAGGGCAGGCTGGTGCTCACCGACCCCTCCGACATGCTCACCACCGGCATCGAGGTGGAGGCCAGGCCGCCGGGCAAGAAGGTCAAGCGCCTGTCGCTGCTCTCCGGCGGCGAGAAGTCGCTGACGGCGGTCGCGTTGCTGGTCAGCATCTTCCGGGCCAGGCCGTCGCCGTTCTATGTGATGGACGAGGTCGAGGCGGCGCTCGACGACACCAATCTGCGCAGGCTCATCGGCCTGTTCGAGCAGTTGCGGGAGAAGAGCCAGCTGATCGTCATCACCCATCAGAAGCCGACCATGGAGATCGCCGACGCGCTCTACGGCGTCAGCATGCGCGGTGACGGCATCACCCAGGTGATCTCGCAACGGTTGAACCGCGCCGAGGTGACCGATACCGATCCGGTGGGCGCGTCGGCGTAGCTGTCCCACTGTCCGGGATGGTGAAATGGCAACACATTTCACCGATGGTGGCCGCTGTTAGCGTGCGACGGATGAAACGTGTTACAGCATCGCTGGTCGCCGGTATCGCGGCCGCGCTCCTCGCCCCACTGCCCGTGGCCGGCGGCGACACCGGTTCGTCGTCGCTGTCCGGCGGCGGCTCGTCGTCGTTGTCGGGCAACAAGTCCGAGCTGCCGCCGTACGCGCAGTGGATCGGCGAGATCACGCCCGTCGTGGCCGAGGCGAAGACCTATCTCGCCGGCCGGCTGCCCGGCGCGACCAAACCCGCGATCGTCTTCGACATCGACAACACGACGCTCGAGACCTCCTACAACACGGGGCTGATCATCCCGGCGATCCAGCCGGTGCTCGGCCTGGCCACCTGGGCGAAGCAGAACGGCGCCGCGATCATCTTCGTCACCGGTAGGCCCGCGCTGGTCAACGCCTATTCGCAGGCGAACCTGAGCTCGGTGGGCTACCCGGTCGACGGGCTGTACGGCAGCGCGCCGACCACGCTGTCGGCGGGCAATGCCGGACTGGCCGAGTACAAGACCGCGAGCAGGGCCGATATCGAGAGCAGGGGCTACACGATCGTCGCCAATATCGGCAACAGCCCGTCGGACCTGTCCGGTGGGCACGCCGAGCGCACCTTCAAGTTCCCGGATTACAACGGCGCGCTGAACTGATCCGCGCGCGACGGCGCCGGGGAGGCCGGCATTCGCTCGGCGCTGTGGCGGGGCTTCTCACGGTGCGACCGGAGTCGAGTCGCGGGGGGCGATCGCGACGAGGATCGCCGCGACCCCGATGGCGAGTGCCGCGATCGTGGCGGTCGCGGTCCAGCCGAACCACTCGACCGCGGCCGCGCCGAAGGCGGTGCCGAGGCTGCCGCCCACGAAATACACCATCATGTACGCGCTGTTGAAGCGCGCGGGCGAGGCCGGGTCGATGGCGAGCACGGTGCTCTGATTCGCGACCTGGGCGGCGAAGAGGCCGGCGTCGAACAGCGCGAGGCAGACCAGCGTCACCACGGTGCCGGTCAGGCTGGTGCCCAGGACGATCGCGGCGACACCGGCCAGGGCGAGACCGATCAGCAGGACCCGCCGGGGGCCGACGCGATCGGTCCATCCGCCCGCGATCCGCGTCGCCGCGATGCCCGACAGCCCTGCCAGGGCGTACAGGCCGATCTGTTCCGCCGAATACGAGAACGGCGGCTCGGACAGCGCGACCGCGAGTCCGCTCCACACCGCGCAGAACGCGAAGAACCACAGCGCGCCGCGGATCGACGCGGTCCGCAGTGTGCCGTCGCGTGCCATCAGGCGGGGGAGGGAACGCAGCGTCCGGAGGTAGCCGCGATCGCTGGTGCCCCGCTCGGTCGGCAGCACGGCCAGGCAGCCGAGCGCGACGCACCCGCAGGCGGCCGCGAACGTCAGTTGCATCGCACGCCAGCCGATCTCGTCGGCGAGCCACCCGCCGACGATGCGCCCGGCCAGGATGCCTGCCGAGATCCCCGCGGTCACGATGCCGAGGATCGTCGCGCGCCGATCCGGTGACGCGAGCCGTCCCGCCACCGAACTGAGCCCGGCGCCCACCGCCGAACACGCCCCGACCACGCCGATCACCACCCCCAGCTGCCACGGTCGGCCGACCGTCGCGCTCATCGCCAATGCCGCGGCGAGCACCGCGAACTGGACCGCGAGCAGCCGCGCGGGCGAGAACCGGTCGACCAGCGGGACCAGCAGCCCGAGCCCTACCAGATACCCGACCGGCCCGCACGCCAGCGCGGTCCCCACGACCGCGATCCCCGCGCCCACCGAGTCCGCGACATCCGCGATCGCGGATTGCAGCGGATACAGCGCCGAGGTCCCCAGCGCGGCAGCCGATGACATGAACAACACGACAGAGCCACGCAGCGGAGTTCTCGGCCTCGTGGCGACAGGTTCAGCATGCACAACGACCGACGGTAGGAAGCCGCCGAACCGGTCGCTGGCGGGATAACGACGTCACCGTCACGACCCGCCGACCAGGTGTGGTGATGCGGTGAGACCCGACAGACCACCCTCCACTGCGCCGCATCGCCCGAGCGTGCCGGAGCCTGAACCGTGCGCAGAGAGCCCGCTCGAGCCACCGGGAGCCGCGCGGTATCGGCCTGCCACCGCCCGGCGTGACAAGGCTCGGCGGGCCTGGTCAGGTGACCGGCACCCTGGCCGGAATCCGCGCTGTGCTGCCGGGGCTACGCCGCGTGGCTGCGCGCTGTTGCCTGGTCGCACGGCTGCGGCGGGCGACGCGGTGGTCAGGCGGTCGGGGCGGGCTCGTCGAGCTCGGCCGATATTTTCGCCGCTCCGCCCGTGGCCAGCCATTCCCGCAGGGTTGTGAGGCCCGGGTACAGCGCGCGCAGGGCGGGGAGGTCGGCGTGCCAGCCGCCGGTTTCGCGGATCAATCGCCAGGTGTTGCCCAGTTGGGGGCCGATCGCCTCGGCCTCGGATTCGTCGATCTCGCGGTAGTGGATCGCCCGGCCGGTGGCCTCGGCGATGGCCGCGGCGGCCGCGACCGGGGTGATCGCCTCGCTCGCCAGCTCCAGGGTCCGGCCGTGCCAGTCGGCCGGAGCGGCGAAGGCCAGCGCGGCGAAGGCGGCGATGTCGGCCAGGGCGACCATCTGGAGCGGCTGATCGGCGGGGAACAGGTGGCGGTGTTCCCCGCCCGCCCTGATGCCGTCGACCGGCGATCCCCGCAGGAGGTAGTTCTCCATGAACCGCACCGGGCGCAGCACGGTGTAGCGCAGGCCGGACGCGGCGACCGCGTCCTCGATCCGGCGTTTGCCCTCCTGGCCCCACGAGTCGGCCGAGCCGAGCGCGGCCACGCCGGTGAACACGATCTGGTCGGTGCCCGCGGCGCGCGCGGCATCGACCATGGCGACACCACGGCGGCCCTCATCGCCCGCGTTCCAGCCGCTCGGGCCGTAATCGACTGGGGGAACGAGGAATACGGCCCGGACCCCGGTGGCGGCCGCCCGCAGCGAGGCGGGATCGTCGAAATCGCCGATCGCCAGCTCGGCGCCGGCCTCGGCCAGGGCGCGGGCCGCCGGCGCGGCGGGATCGCGGACGAGGGCGCGGACCGGGTGTCCGTCGGCCAGCAGTTTCCCGGCGGTGGCGCCGCCCTGCTTGCCGGTCGCGCCGGTGATCAGAACGGGCAGTGCTGAAGTCATTGCGGATGAGCTCCGTTTCGTTCCCTATAATCGGGTCGGTCGACCCGTATTCCGGACGGTACGGGCGGGTCGACCCGGTTGACCAGGTGTGGTGCAGGGAAGGCGTAACGAAATGTCCGTCGACAACGGCGCGGAACCGGCCATCCGGGCCGACGCCCGGCGTAACCGGGCCCTCGTGCTGGCCGCCGCGCAGCGCGCGCTCGCCGAACGCGGCACCACCGTCTCGCTGGCGGAGGTCGCCCGCCGGGCCGGCGTCGGCGCGGGCACCGTTCACCGGCACTTCCCGACCAAGACCGATCTCCTGGAGGCGGTGATGCAGCAGCGGGTCGACCGGCTCGCCGCGCTGGCCGCCGAGCACCTGGCCGATCCCGACCCCGGCGCGGCCTTCTTCGCGCTGTGCACCCACGTCATCGTGACGACGCCGGGCAACAAGGACCTCTGTGACCTGGTGCAATCCGACGACGGCTGGCCACGAGCCCTGCTTCGCGGCGCGGGCAACCGCTTCCATCGGGCGCTGGGCGCCCTGCTCGCCGCCGCCCAGCGGCAGGGCACCGTTCGCGCCGATGTCGGCGTCGCCGACGTGCTCGACATCTTCACCGGCTGCGTGGCGATCCAACGGCATCGGCGCGCGGGCGAGCCGCTCGCGCCCGCTGTCGTGCTCGTCCTCGACGCCCTGCGCGCCCGCCCGGCGGGCGTCACGGAACCGGCGCCGTCAGGCCGTGACGAAACGGGTCCGGGTGACGAAACTCCGCGCTGTCCCGTGTGCGCCGCACCGGTGCGCCGATCGGCCACCGGCAGGCCCGCCCGCTACTGCTCGGCAGCCTGCCGGCAGAAGGCGCACCGCAGGCGCCACCCCGTGCCTACAGCA
Organism: Nocardia sp. MH4; assembly: GCF_019266065.1. Taxonomy (GTDB): domain Bacteria; phylum Actinomycetota; class Actinomycetes; order Mycobacteriales; family Mycobacteriaceae; genus Nocardia; species Nocardia canadensis. Next base: position 5,194 of record NZ_LPNR01000065.1, read on the forward strand.
GATCGCTGACGTCGTCCGGCACGTCCACGGCGTATTTGCGGAGGATGTCCATGGAGATGACCTCCAGGGCGTTCTCGTGCGTCGCGGCCAGCACCACCGGTGCGGCGACGCCGTCCTCGTGCGCGTGCAACCAGCGCACCGCCACCACACACCAGCGGTCGCCCGGCTGCAGGCCGGGGAAGTTGTTCTCCGGACGCGGAGTGCTGAGGTCGTTGCCGATGGATGCCTGATGCTCCAGGAATTCCGCCGTCACGACCGTGCACACGGTGTGGCTGCCGAGATCCTCCGGACCGGTGCTGCAGCAGCCGTCCCGGTAGAAGCCCGTGAGAGGATCGGTGCCGCACTCTTCCAGCGGCCCCCCAAGCACGTTTCGATCGGTCACGTCGCCGATCCTATGGGGCGAGCGCCAGAAGTTCCGCAGGACAACGAATCTGTAGTGTTTCCCCGGCGTGCCGATGCGCTCCGTCCCTCGTCACCGACCCGCCGCGCCGACGCCGCCGACGTGCCGCGATCCGCCTCCCGAATAGACTCTGCCGGGTGAGTTCGCAAGCGTGGATCCTGATCGCCGCGATCGCCGCCGTGCTGTTGGTGGCGCTCGTCGCGGGTTTCGTCCTGTACAAGCGGCGCCAGATCTCCCTGGCACCGCCCGAGCCGGACAAGGAGTTGACGGACCGGTCCGGTGGGTACACCGCGTCCGGCGGATTCAGTTTCAGTCAGGGTGGGTCGGCGCCCACGCTGCCACGACCCGAACCGGTGGGGGAGCGCACCGACGACGAGGGGCAGCCGCACGTCGGCGACGACGCCGCCGTCCCGCGCGACGCCCCCCGCCGCGGCATCACCGACGTCCCGCTGCCCGAGGCCGATGTCCAGGCCGCCGAGACCGTGGTCGTCCCGGACGACCTGAGCTCCCTGGACACCACCGCGACCGAGACCGCGCCCACCGAGACCGCGCCCACCGACACCGTCCCCGTCGAGACGGCACTGGCCGAGACCGAACCCACCCCGGCCGAGACCGCGCCCGCCGAACCTGTCGCCGAGGCCCCCGCCCCGACCGCGCCCGCCGAGGTCGACGCGGTCGCCGCCGCGATCGAGGAGATCGACCCCACCTCCGGCCGGCTCGAGCGCCTGCGCGGCAGGCTGTCCCGTTCGCAGAACGCGGTCGGCAAGAGCCTGCTCGGTCTGCTCGGCGGTGGTGACCTCGACGAGGACTCGTGGGAGGAGGTCGAGGACACCCTGGTGCTGGCCGATATCGGCACCGCGAGCACCGCGAAGATCGTCGAGCGCCTGCGCGAGGAGATGGCCGCGCGCAGCGTGCGCACACCGGAGCAGGCCCGCGCCGCCCTGCGTGACGTGCTGATCGAGGCGCTGCGCCCCGAGCTGGACCGGTCCATCCACGCGTTGCCGCACGCCGACCATCCGGCGATCCTGCTGGTCGTCGGCGTCAACGGCACCGGCAAGACCACCACCACCGGCAAACTGGCCCGGGTGCTCGTCGCCGACGGCCGCCGGGTGCTGCTCGGCGCCGCCGACACCTTCCGCGCCGCCGCCGCCGATCAGCTACAGACCTGGGGCGAGCGGGTCGGCGCCGAGACCGTGCGTGGCAAGGAAGCCGCCGACCCGGCCGCCGTCGCCTTCGACGCGGTCACCGCCGGCATCGATCGCGGGGTCGACGCGGTCCTGATCGATACCGCGGGTCGCTTGCACACCAAGACCGGCCTGATGGACGAGCTGGGCAAGGTCAAGCGCGTCGTGGAGAAGAAGGCCGAGGTCGACGAGGTCCTGCTGGTGCTCGACTCGACCGTCGGCCAGAACGGCCTGATGCAGGCGCGGGTCTTCGCCGATGTCGTCGACATCACCGGCGTCGTGCTGACCAAGCTGGACGGCACCGCCAAGGGCGGCATCGTGTTCCAGGTGCAGCACGAGCTGGGCGTGCCGGTGAAGCTCGTCGGTCTGGGCGAGGGCGCCGACGATCTGGCGCCGTTCGAGCCCGGTGCCTTCGTCGACGCCCTGCTCGGCGGCGCCGCGTAGTCAGCCGGCGATGCCCGCCCGATCCAGCGATCGGGCGGGCATCGCTGTTTTCCAGGGGAAACGCCGTGCCCGCCTCCCCGCGCGAACGCCGGGCGAACCGCACACTCGTACCGGTCTCACCGTGAGGCGACAAGTGGTGGCCAACCGCACGAAACGTGGAAGCAACACAACCGCGCTATCCGTTCACTCAGGTGAAACACCACAGCTCAACGGATGAAACACCGAGTGGCGACCCTTCTGTACAGGTCCTTTTGCCGTCATCGGCAGGGCCCGAGATGAGGAGGAACACAAGGTGGCATTTCCCGTAATCGGCGCACCCGATGCCGGTGACACTGCATGGTTGCTGACCGCGTCAGCACTCGTGCTGCTGATGACGCCGGGCTTGGCGTTTTTCTACGGCGGTATGGTCCGTGGCAAGAACGTGCTGAACATGATCATGATGAGCATCTCCGCGATGGGTCTGGTGACCATCCTGTGGTGTCTCTACGGCTTCTCAGTGGCATTCGGCGAAGACAAGGGCAACTTCTTCGGTGACCCGCTCCAGTACTTCGGCCTGAAGGGCGTGTTCGGCGGCCAGTACCTGGCCACCACCGACCCGGCGACGCCGGCGGGGATCCCGCTCGCGGGCACCATCCCGCTGTCGGTCTTCGTCGCCTTCCAGCTCATGTTCGCGATCATCACGGTCGCCCTCATCTCGGGTGCGGTCGCCGACCGCCTGAAGTTCGGTTCGTGGCTCGTCTTTGCCGGAATTTGGGCCACCATCGTCTACTTCCCCGTCGCGCACTGGGTCTTCGCCTTCGACGGCATCACCGCCGAGAACGGCGGCTGGATCGCGACCAACCTCAAGGCGATCGACTTCGCCGGTGGTACCGCGGTGCACATCAACGCCGGTGCGGCCGGTCTGGTCCTGTGCCTGATCCTCGGTAAGCGCAAGGGCTGGCCGAAGTCCCCGTTCCGTCCGCACAACCTGCCGTTCGTCATGCTCGGCGCCGGTCTGCTGTGGTTCGGCTGGTACGGCTTCAACGCGGGTTCGGCGGTCGGCTCCAACGGTATCGCCGGTGCCACCTTCCTCACCACCACCATCGCCACCGCGGCCGCGATGCTCGCCTGGCTGCTGGTGGAGAAGATCCGTGACGGTCACCCGACCTCCCTCGGCGCGGCCTCGGGCATCGTCGCCGGTCTGGTCGCGATCACCCCGGCCTGTTCCTCGGTGAACGTCGTCGGCGCGCTGGCCATCGGTGTCGTCTCCGGCGCGCTGTGCGCCCTGGCCGTCGGCCTGAAGTTCCGCTTCGGCTTCGACGACTCGCTCGACGTCGTCGGCGTCCACCTGGTCGGTGGTCTGGTCGGCACCCTGATGGTCGGCCTGGTCGCCACGGCCGAAGCTCCCGCAGCTGTCGAGGGTCTGTTCTACGGTGGTGGAGTCGAGCAGTTGAAGCTGCAGGCTGTCGGTGCCTTCACCGTCCTGGCCTACTCGCTGGTCGTGACGGCCGTGATCGCGTACGCGATCAAGTTCACCATCGGCCTGCGCGCGAGCGAGGAGTCCGAGGCGGCGGGCCTGGACGAGTCCGAGCACGCGGAAACCGCTTACGATTTCGCTGCTGTGGGTGGCACGGCACGCTCGCTCGTCAAGGAGGCATGACGAACATGAAACTGGTTACGGCAATCGTCAAACCGTTCACGCTCGAAGACGTGAAGACCGGGCTGGAGCAGGCAGGCGTGCTCGGCATGACCGTCAGCGAAGTCCAGGGATACGGCCGGCAGAAGGGCCACACCGAGGTCTACCGCGGTGCGGAGTACTCGGTGGACTTCGTTCCGAAGGTTCGTGTCGAGGTCGTCGTCGACGACGCGTCGGTCGAGAAGGTCGTCGAGGTGATCGTCGAGGCCTCGCGCACCGGGAAGATCGGTGACGGCAAGGTGTGGGTGACCCCGGTGGACACCATCATCCGGGTCCGCACCGGCGAACGCGGAAGCGACGCTCTGTAATTCGGTAGCGACGCACGGTTGTAAACGATCGAGCGGCGGCCCCGCTCCCACCGGTACGACCCGGTCGGGGCGGGGCCGCCCGCATGAATGGCGGTGGGACTGTGGCACAACAGAACGGCGGTATTCAGAACAACGGGGCGGCCGACCTGGTCAAGGCCAGAGCACAGCTGCTCGACGGGGCGGGGCCCCGAAATCCCCGGCTCGATCCGGAATCGCTGCGCGCGGCCCTGGTCGACCTGTTCGAACTGTGGCTCACCAGCAAGGGCAACGAACTGGGCATCACCGCCGACAGCGGCCTGGCCGTCGTCGCGGTCGGCGGCCTCGGCCGTCGCGAGATGCTGCCGTTCTCCGATCTGGATCTGGTGCTGCTGCACGACGACGTCGACCCGGCCGTGGTGTCGGAGGTCGCCGATCAGCTCTGGTATCCGCTGTGGGACGCCCACATCAAGCTCGATCACAGTGTCCGCACCGTGCCGCAGGCGCTGCGGGTGGCCGCCGACGACATGGTCGCCGCGCTCGGCCTGCTCGAGGCCCGCCACATCGTCGGTGACGAGGACCTGTCCAATCTGCTCATCGGCGGAGTGCGCCGGGAGTGGCGGACCGGCATCCGGTCCCGCTTCGACGAACTGATCGCCCAGACCACCGCGCGCTGGCAGCGCAGCGGCGAGATCGCCCACCGCGCCGAGCCCGACCTCAAGAACGGCCGGGGCGGCCTGCGCGATATCCAGCTGCTCGACGCGCTCGCCATCGCCCAGCTGACCGACGCCATGCCGGGGCTGGGCCCCGAGGTCCCCGGCGGCGGCCTGAAGCAGGCCCATCGCAGGCTGCTCGACGTGCGCACCGAACTGCACCGCGTCGCCGGTCGCGCCCGCGACCAGCTGCGCGCCCAGGATGCCGACGAGATCGGCGCCGCGCTACGCATCGGTGATCGGTTCGATCTGGCCCGCACGCTGAGCGATTCGGCCCGCACGGTGAGCTACTCGACCGATGTCGGCCTGCGCACCGCGGCCAACGCGCTGCCGCGCCGCGGCCTGGCCAGGCTGCGCCGGATGCCGGTGCGCCGACCACTCGATGAGGGGGTGGTCGAGCACTCCGGCGAGGTGGTGCTGGCCAGGGACGCGCGGCCACAGCGCGATCCCGGCCTGATCCTGCGGGTCGCCGCCGCCTCGGCGCAGACCGGGCTGCCGATGTCGGCGACCACGCTCAACCGGCTCTCCGAGGACGCGCCGGAACTGCGCGAGCCGTGGCCCAAGGACGCGCTCAACGACCTGCTGGTCCTGCTCGGCGCCGGCCGCGGCAGCATCGACGCGGTCGAGGCGCTGGATCGAACCGGCCTGTGGGGCAGGCTGTTCCCCGAGTGGGGCGCGGTCCGTGACCTGCCGCCGCGCGACGCCCTGCACACCTGGACCGTCGACCGGCACCTGATGGAGACCGTCGCCTACGCGGGCGCGCTCAGCACCAGGGTGGCCCGGCCGGATCTGCTCGCGCTCGGCGCGCTGCTGCACGACATCGGCAAGGGCCGGGCGGGCGATCACAGCGTCGTCGGCGCCGAACTGGCCACCCACATCGGCCGCAGGCTCGGCCTGTGGCCCTCGGACGTGCGCACGCTCAGCGCGATCGTGCGCCACCATCTGCTGCTGCCCGACACCGCGACCCGGCGTGACCTGGCCGATCCGGAGACCGTCCGGTTCGTCGCCGACGCGCTCGGCGGTGACGTCGGTCTGCTCGAACTGCTGCACGCGCTCGCCGAGGCCGACTCGATGGCCACCGGCCCCGGTGTCTGGGGTGACTGGAAGGCCTCGCTCATCGGTGACCTGGTGCGGCGCTGCAAGCTGGTGATGGCGGGGGAGCCGCTGCCGCAGCCGGAACCGATCGACCCGGAGCTGCTGGAGAAGGCGCGGGCGGGCGGCGTGCACGTCACCCTCACACCGGGCGAGGGCAAGCACACCTACCTGGTGAACGTCATCGCGCCCGACGAGCCCGGCCTGCTCTCCGACGCCGCGGGTGTGCTGGCCCTGCACTCGCTGCGGGTGCTGTCGGCCTCGCTCGGCAGCGCGGGGGAGTCGGCGATCAACACCTTCGTGGTGACGCCGAAGTTCGGTGACCCACCGGACGCGGGCCTGCTGCGCCAGGAGCTGATCCGGGCCACCACCGGCGCGCTGAACCTGCCCGAGGTGCTCGCCAAGCGCGAGGCCGAGGCGGTCGGCGCCGGACCGGGCCGCTATGCCCGCGCTCAGCCACGGATGATCTGGTCGGCCACCAGCACGCCGGGACTGGTGATTCTCGAACTGCGCGCCGAAGACCGGGTGGGCCTGCTCAGCAGGTTGGCGGGCACCTTCGCCACGGCCGGGGTGAATGTCCGCTGGGCCAAGGTCGTCACGATGGGGTCGGCCGTGGTCGACGCCTTCTGTCTCGATCTGGGTGACGCCGACAGCCCGCAGCTGCGTGACCGCATCGAGAAGGCGGTCCTGGACGTGGTGCCGCTCCCGGCGCCCCCGCCGCCCGCGGAGGCGAGCGCCGACTGAGACAGTCAGGACACGGTTTCACCACCGATTGCTATCAGGTTGCCCGTCAACGGTCGGCGTTGCCCGATCAGTCGAGATCAGACCTATAGCATTCGAGAGGTCTGGCTGTCACTCGTTCGAGGGGAGCAGATCCGTGGCTATCGAAGTCGTTTCCGCATCGATGATGACCAGTGACGCGACCACGCATATCGCGCGCTGCGTCGGCGGTGACCTGTGGGTGGTTTCGTGGCTACCGGGGCGCACACTCACCGGCGCCCAGGCCCTGGCGGCGATGACCATCGCCTCCACGACCGCCCGGCACGTCGACAGTCCCGATGCCGAGTGGGCGCGGATCGAGGCGCTCTCGCGTGAACTGGGTCTCACCGGGCGGGAGGCGGTGTACCTGGTGAACATCGAAAACCACGAATTGCGGCGCACCGCGCCACCGCACGTGCGGCACCGGGAATAACACCCATTACCCTGGGAGGGCAATAGACGTCCCTTTCAGATCAGGAGCGCGATCGGTGTTCGAATCCCTGTCCGACCGGCTTACCGGTGCACTGCAGGATCTGCGCGGTAAGGGGCGTCTGTCACCGGCCGACATCGACGCCACGGCGCGCGAGATCCGCCTCGCCCTCCTGGAAGCCGACGTCGCGCTGCCCGTGGTGCGCGGCTTCATCGCCAACGTCAAGGAACGCGCCAAGGGCGCCGAGGTCTCCGCGGCGCTGAACCCGGCGCAGCAGGTCGTCAAGATCGTCAACGAGGAGCTCGTCGGCATCCTCGGCGGGGAGACCCGCAGGCTCAATCTCGCCAAGAATCCGCCGACGGTCATCATGCTGGCCGGCTTGCAGGGTGCCGGTAAGACCACCCTCGCCGGCAAGCTCGCCAAATGGCTCAAGGGCCAGGGTCATCAGCCGCTGCTGGTCGCCTGTGACCTCCAGCGTCCCGGCGCGGTCACCCAGCTGCAGGTCGTCGGTGAGCGCGCGGGCGTGCCCGTGTTCGCCCCGCATCCCGGCACCTCCGTGGGCGGCGGCGAGAACCCGCTCGGCATCTCCGCGGCCGACCCGGTCGGCGTCGCCCGCGCCGGTGTCGAGGAGGCCAAGGCCAAGCAGCACGACGTGGTCATCGTCGACACCGCGGGCCGTCTCGGTATCGACGCCGAGCTGATGCGCCAGGCCGCGGGCATCCGCGACGCCGTGCAGCCCGACGAGACCCTGTTCGTGCTCGACGCGATGATCGGTCAGGACGCGGTCAGCACCGCCGAGGCGTTCCGCGACGGTGTCGGCTTCACCGGTGTCGTGCTCACCAAGCTCGACGGCGACGCGCGCGGTGGTGCCGCGCTGTCGGTCCGCAACGTGACCGGTTCGCCGATCATGTTCGCCTCCACCGGTGAGAAGCTCGAGGACTTCGACGTCTTCCACCCGGACCGGATGGCCTCGCGCATTCTCGGCATGGGTGACGTGCTCACCCTGATCGAGCAGGCCGAGCAGGTCTACGACGCCCAGCAGGCCGAGGAGACCGCCCGCAAGATCGGCAGCGGCGAGCTCACCCTCGAGGACTTCCTCGATCAAATGCTGGCCATCCGCAAGATGGGCCCGATCGGCAACCTGCTCGGCATGCTGCCGGGCGCCGGTCAGATGAAGGACGTGCTCGCCCAGGTCGACGACAAGCAGCTCGACCGCGTGCAGGCCATCATCCGCGGCATGACCCCCGCCGAGCGCGACAACCCGAAGATCATCAACGCCTCCCGCCGCCTGCGCATCGCCAACGGCTCGGGCGTGCAGGTCTCCGAGGTCAACCAGCTCGTCGACCGCTTCTTCGAGGCCAAGAAGATGATGGCCATGATGGGCCGTCAGATGGGCCTGCCCGGCGCGCGCCGCGGCAACAACAAGAAGGGCAAGAAGGGCAAGAAGGGTGGTCGCGGCCCGACCCCGCCGAAGATGCGCGGTGGTTTCCCCGGTATGCCCGCCGGGATGCCCGGTCTGCCGCCGGGCATGGACCTGTCGCAGATGCCGCCCGGCCTGGACCAGCTGCCGCCCGGTCTGGAAGGTATCGACCTGTCGCAGCTGAAGTTCCCCAAGAACTGAGCTGTGTTATTCGAGCGCTGGTGCGCTCGAGTCGCGGCCCCTTCTGTCCCGCCGATCAGCGGCAGTTGCTTGCTCCTTCGTCGCTTGCGCAACTGCCGCTGATCGGCGGGACGGCCGCGACCGCCGCTGCGCGGCGAACCCTCCTCGAGGTCGGGTTGTGCGGGGGGAGTTGTCAGATCACGCCGGGGATCAGGGCTTTGCGGGTCGGGGGGTAGTCGACGAACTTCTCCCGGTACCAGCGGTGCGTCGCGAAGGCGCGCGGCACCAGGTTGCCCGCGGTGATCAGGAAGATGGCCACGCCGGCCAGCGACCAGGTGAGTAGCGCGAACCCGGCCCAGGCGATCAGTTCGCCCAGGTAGGCCGGGCTGCTGACGAAACGGAAGCCGCCGCCGTGCGGGATGCGGTACTCGGCGGCGCCGGGGTTGTTCTTGTCGCGCAGGTTGCGCACGATCGCCTCCGACCGGACCAGCAGGCCGAAGCCGCACAGGTACACCACGAGCCCGATCAGGAAGCGCGGGTCGGTGAGCCAGGCGGTGCCGTACTGGTTCTTGTAGTCGTGGCTGAAGAACGCGCCGTTGAGGTAGCCGTGCAACGCGGTGACGAACACCCCGGCCGCGACCACCGAGAAGTTGAAGCTGCTCTTCTTGCCCGGCACCTGCCGGATGGAGAGCGGGAAGAACCAGCCGCGATTGCCGTAGTGCAGCAGCCAGATCGCCGCCAGCACCAGCGGCACCGGCTCGAAACGGTCGGGCCCGCCGAGGTAGAACACCGCGAACACCACGGTCGCGGGCAGTTCCATCAGCCACCAGCCGAGCTTGGGGTTGAGATTGAAGCCGATCGAGGTCGAGGCGAAACGGCCGTAGGGACTCTGCGCGAACAGTCCGCCCACGATCACGAACGCGGCGAAGGCGAAGGCGATGGCCAGCACCGTGTCGTAGGTGGCGTTCCCGGTGTACCAGTCCATCGAGATTCCTTTGTCCAACAGAGCGCGGGCACGATCGCCGACGCAAAACTAGAACACGTTCTATCATGGATCGGGCAGGGGCAGCGCGACTATGGAGGACCTACATGCCGTTGGATCGGACCGCGGAAGACCTGCTGGCGGCCGTGCAGGCCTCACCGCGCGCGGTGGCCGCGCACGACAAGGACGCCTGGGTCGGCCTGTTCGTCGACAACGCCGCGGTGCACGATCCGTACGGCGCGCGCGAACACATCGGCCGCGAGGCGATCTCGCGGTTCTACAACGTCTTCATCGCGCCGAACACCATCGCCTTCCGGGTCGAGCGCGACCTGGTCGCCGGGCGCACGGTGGTGCGCGACCTGCACATCGAGACCACCATGTCGACCGGCGCCACCGTCACCGTGCCCATGCACCTGCGCTACGACCTGATCGAGTCGGCCGACGGCTGGCGGATCGCGCGCCTGGCCGCGCACTGGGAGCTGGCGGTGATGATCCGGCGGCTGCTGGCCACCGGCCCGGCCGGGGTGCTGGCCGGGACCAAGCTTGGTCCGCAACTGGTCTCCGAGCTGGGCGTCGGCGGCGCGATGGGCATGCTGCGTGGCCTGCGCGGCGTGGGCGCGACGGGCAAGCGCGTCGTCGGCAGGCTGTTCGGCGCCGCCGCCGCGGGCGACCCGGCGGGCGTGCGGGACCTGCTCGGGGCCAGGGCGGCGGTGGAACTGCCTGCCGGGCGGCCGGTCGACGCGGCCGGGTTCGCCGAGCTCGCGCGAGACATCCGGTGGGACAAGATGATCGCCGCCGGGCGCACGGTCAGCGCGAGTGTGCGGATCGGTACCGCGCAGGGGGTGGCCTTCGTCGACTTCGCGGCCGACGAGCCGCGGATCGTCGCGGTGACGGTCTTCCTCGACGAACCGCTCGGCCGCTAGTCACCGGCAGCGGGCTCGCGCCCGAGGCGAGTGCCTCGGCCGCCCCCGAGCGGTAGGTTGGGGGCCAGGCCGACGTCTGGAGGTTCGTGTGCATCTGCGTGGTGTGGTTCTCCCCGGGGACGAGGAGCGCGACCTGTGGGTCGTCGACGGGTCCGTCACCTTCGAGCCGGTCGCCGGGGCCGAAACCTTGTGCCGCACCGGCTGGATCGTGCCCGGCCTGGTCGACGCCCACTGTCACGTCGGCATCCGCTACGGCGGCGGCGACGAGACCCGCGAGGGCGCGATCGACCAGGCCGAGACCGAGCGCGACGCCGGTGCGCTGCTGCTGCGCGACGCGGGCTCGCCGATCGACACCCGCTTCATCGACGAGCACGCCGAGCTCCCGCGCATCATCCGCGCGGGCCGCCACATCGCCCGCCCCAAGCGCTACATCCGCGAACTGGGCATCGAGCTCGACGACGAACGCGACCTGCCGGAGATCGTCGCCGAGCAGGCCCGCTTCGGTGACGGCTGGGTCAAGATCGTGGGCGACTGGATCGACCGCTCCGTCGGCGACCTGCGCCCGCTGTGGAGCGACGACATCCTGAAGCAGGCGATCGACGCCGCCCACGCCAACGGCGCCCGCGTCACCGCCCACGTCTTCGGTGAGGACGCTCTGCCCGGCCTGATCAACGCGGGCATCGACTGCCTCGAGCACGGCACCGGCATCACCGACGACACCATCGAGCTGATGCTCGCCCACGGCACCGCCCTGGTCCCCACCCTGATCAATATCGACACCTTCCCCGGCATCGCCGACAGCGCGGGCAAGTTCCCCGTCTACGCCGCCCACATGCGCGACCTGCACCGCCGCGTCCGCGACACGGTCGGCAACGCCCACGAGGCGGGGGTGCCCATCTACGCGGGCACCGACGCGGGCGGTTCCATCCGCCACGGCCGCATCGCCGACGAGATCGCCGCCCTGGGCGGTGCGGGTCTGTCGCCCCACGAGGCCCTGGGCGCCGCGTCCTGGAACGCCCGCGCCTGGCTGGGTCGCCCCGGCATCGAGGAAGGCGCTCCCGCCGACTTCGTCGTCTACTCCGACGACCCCCGCACCACTCCGGCCGCGCTCACCGACCCCGACTGGGTCGTCCTGCGCGGTCTGGTCGTCAAAACCCCGAACCCGGTGACCGGCCACCGCTGACCGGTGGCGGGAACGGCCGATTTCGAGCGGGGTGGGCCGGTCTGGCACAATGAACAACCGTCCTTCCTGGACAGTGTCAGCCCGTCTCCGGTCACGTACCGCGCGGCGGTCACGCACTTCATGCGCGAAACCGGACCCGCAGACCATGCGGGTCGCCGAATCGCGTGGTGACCAAACTACTGAAAGAGGCAGATCAGCATGGCTGTTCGCATCAAGCTCACCCGCCTGGGCAAGATCCGCAACCCGCAGTACCGCGTGGTTGTCGCCGACGCCCGTACCCGTCGTGACGGCCGGGCCATCGAGGCCATCGGCAAGTACCACCCGAAGGAAGAGCCTTCGCTGATCGAGATCGATGCCGATCGCGTCGCGTACTGGCTGTCCGTCGGCGCGCAGCCGACCGAGTCCGTGCAGCGTCTGCTGGAGATCACCGGCGACTGGCAGAAGTTCAAGGGCCTGCCGGGCACCGAGGGCACCCTCAAGGTGAAGGCCGCCAAGCCGTCCAAGCTGGACCTGTTCAACGCCGCGCTGGCCGCCGCCGACAACGAGCCCGTCGCCGAGGCCGTCACCCCCAAGAAGAAGGCCGCCAAGAAGGACGAGGAGGCCGCCGAGGCCCCCGCCGCTGAGGCTGCCGAGTAATGACTGCCGTTGTTGCCGATGCCGTCGAACATCTGGTTCGTGGCATCGTCGCCAACCCCGATGACGTCCGCGTCGAGCTGATCACCGGCCGGCGCGGGCGCACCGTCGAGGTGCACGTCCACCCCGAGGACCTCGGCAAGGTGATCGGACGCGGTGGTCGTACCGCGACCGCGCTGCGCACCCTGGTCGCCGGCATCGGTGGCCGTGGTATCCGGGTCGACGTGGTCGACACCGACGCCTAGATGGAACTCGTCGTAGGTAGGGTCGCCAAGTCGCACGGCGTGCGCGGCGAACTCGTCGTCGAAGTGCGCACCGACGAGCCGGAACTCCGGTTCGCCCCCGGCGCCACCCTGCACGGCCGGATGCCGAAATCCGCGGCGACCCGCGACTACACCGTGAAGTCGGCCCGAGAGCACTCGGGCCGGCTTCTGGTCTTCGTCGACGGCGTCGCCGACCGCACCGCGGCCGACGCGCTGCGCGGCATGCTCTTCGTCGTCGACAGCGAATCGCTGCCCCCGTCCGAGGACGAGGACGCCTTCTACGACCACGAGCTCGAGGGCCTGCGGGTCGAGCTCACCGACGGCACCGTCGTCGGCGAGGTCACCGAAGTGCTGCATTCGGCCGCGGGCGAACTGCTGTCGGTGCGCGCCGCCGACGACGGCCGCGAGATTCTCATTCCCTTCGTCACCGCCATCGTGCCGACCGTGTCGATCGCCGATGGACTGGTGGTCATCGATCCGCCCGAGGGCCTGCTCGATCCGGAGTAATTCGTGCAACTCGACGTCGTCACGATCTTCCCGGAGTACCTCGAGCCGCTGCGTACCGCGCTGCTCGGCAAGGCCGTCGACAAGGGCCTGATCTCGATCGGTGTGCACGACCTGCGTGACTGGACGCACGACGTGCACAAGTCGGTCGACGATTCGCCCTACGGCGGCGGTCCCGGCATGGTCATGAAGCCCACCGTCTGGGGTGACGCGCTGGACGCGGTCTGCCCCGACGACGCCCTGCTCGTCGTGCCCACGCCCGCGGGCGTGCCGTTCACCCAGGCCACCGCGCAGCGCTGGTCCACCGAGCGCCACCTCGTCTTCGCGTGTGGCCGCTACGAGGGCATCGACCAGCGCGTCTTCGACGACGCCGCGCGTCGCGTGCGCGTCGAGGAGGTGAGCATCGGCGACTACGTGCTCATCGGCGGCGAGGCGGCCGTGCTGGTGATGACCGAGGCCGTGGTGCGCTTGATCCCCGGCGTGCTCGGCAATCAGCAGTCCCACCAGGAGGATTCGTTCTCCGACGGACTGCTCGAGGGTCCCAGCTACACCCGCCCGGTGTCCTGGCGCGGCCTGGACGTGCCGCCGATCCTGCTCTCCGGCGATCACGCCAAGGTGGCCGCCTGGCGGCACGAGCAGGCGCTGGAACGCACCCGCGACCGCAGGCCGGATCTGCTCCCGGAGCCGGAACTCCCGCGCTAGGCGGGCACCACCCGGGTGGTGATACAGAACGGGTGCCCCGCCGGGTCGAGCAGGACACGCCAGCGCGGATCCTGTTGCACCGGAGCTGGTTTGGCGCCTATCGCCATCGCGTGCTGTTCGCACAGATCCAGGTCGGCGTCGGCGGCCAGCTCCAGCTGCACGGCGGCGCTGCCCGGCCACTGCGGCGGGTAGTAGTCCTCGACCCGTTGCGCGGCGACCGTCAGTCCCGAGGGGAGCCGGATTCCGACGCTGTGGACGTCGTTCCACAGCACGCGGCCACCGAGCAGCCCGAGATAGAAGCGGGCGAGGGTTTCGGGGTCGTCACAGTCCAGCGAGACGCCGGCCAATTGGAAAGGCTCCGTCATCGGACCGACGCTACCGGGCCGGATCGACGTCGAGATTGTTTTGTCCCAAAGATATTCGGGTATCCGCAGGGGTAATTCGTTGTGTCATCGTCCAGGGCGAGGATTGCTCGTTCCATCCGGAACAGCTTCCGGCGCAACGGTACTCGGCCGATCGGGCGGTGTGCTCCGGCCGTGCCGCCCATGTGCCCAGTACAGACCGTGCGGCCCTGGAGGATTCGAGGCCCGGCCCGGTCGGAAGCGTCCCGGACGCGAGCCCGGGCCGGGGGGCGTACTCGGCGGCATCGTCGATCGCGGGTGCGCGCACCGGCCGTCAGGACGGCCGCGAGGGTGACCGATCACACATCAGGGCAGCAGTCCGTGGCGCCGAGCCAGCGCCACCGCTTCGTGCCGAGTTCGTGCGTCGAGTTTGGTCATCGCCTGCCGCAGATAGCTCTTGACGGTCTCGGCACCCAGTGAGAGCCGCAGCGCCGCTTCCTGATTCGTGCAGCCGAGCGCGATCTGGGCGAGGACGTCGAGTTCGCGTCGCGACAGCCGGGGCACCTCCGCCGCCGACTCACCCGCCAGCACTCCCGTCAGCCGATCGCACACCCCGGACAGTTGCGCACGCACCCCCGCGTCGCCGCTGGCCGCCGCCAGAGCCCGCAGCTCGGCGTGGATCTCGCGCAGTTCCTCGGTGACCGCCGGAGCGGCGGCAGGCGTGGGCGCCGTGAGCGCGAGCATCCTGACCCGCCGGTCCACCTCGTCGCGCACCGCGATCTCGGCGGCCAGCCGTCTGCTCGACTGCAGGATCACCTCGGTCGTGCGATCGCCGATCGGGCCGGCGCCCCGGGTGGCCGCGTACAGCACCGCGCGCGGCCGGTCGTCCACCACGACCGGCACCGCGACCACCGAGCGCAGCCCCTCGCCGCATACCGGGCCGTCGTAGTGGTGGGTGATGGTGGAGGCGCCGCGATAGTCGGCCACCGAGGCGGGCCTGCGTAGGTCCATAGCCTGGCCGCCGAGCCCGGACGTGCGCAGCACCGTGAGGCCGCGGAGCCCCGTGGTGACAGTGCCGACGAACTCGGTGAGCAGCAGGGCGTCCTCGTCGACCGCGCCGCCGAAGATCACCGGGACGTCCGCCCGGCGCGCCACCCAGCGGATCTCCGCGCGCAGGGCATCGCCGTCGCGGGGGCGCAACAGAGCAGTGGCCGGCATCGGTCACCCCTTTTCGGGGGTAGTGGCGAACGTGAGGTGTGCCACATTCTAGGACAAGACCTGGCGGCCCGGTCCAGGTGTTGAGGAGAACTGCGATGAGTACCGACCTGGACGCGCGGGTGCGCGACCTGCTCGAGTGTTACGACGGACCCGAGGCCACCGCGGCCGACCTGCTGTGTGATCGCCATCCGGCCGAGCGGATCGCGTTCACCGTCGTCGAGTCCGATCTGAGTGCGCACGATCTGACCTACGGCGAACTGCGGGAACGATCGGCCCGCTTCGCCGCGGCGCTGGCCGGGCTCGGTGTCGAGCCGGGCGACCGGGTCGCGACACTGATGGCCAAGTCCGCCGATCTGGTCGTGGCGCTGCTCGGCATCTGGCGGCGCGGCGCGGTGCACGTTCCGCTGTTCACCGCCTTCGCGCCGCCCGCGATCGGCTTCCGGCTCGCGGCCAGCCGCACGAAGGTGGTCGTCGCCGACGCCGACCAGGCGGCGAAGCTGGCCGTGAGCGCCGACATCCCCGCCGATCCGGATCGCCGCACGATCGTCGTCGGCGACACCGAGGCCCCCGACGCCTTGCGATTCGCCGACCTGCTCGCCGCGCACCGCGCCGACGACCCGCGCGCGGACCCGGTGGTCGTCGGCGGCGACGGCCTGCTCGTCCAATTGTTCACCAGCGGCACCACCGGTACCCCCAAGGGCGTGCCCATCCCCGTGCGGTCGCTGGCTTCCTTCCACGCCTACCAGGAGTTCGCCCTGGATGTGCGCCCCGAGGACGTCTACTGGAACGCGGCGGATCCGGGCTGGGCGTACGGGCTCTACTACGCGATCCTGGCCCCGCTGGCGAGTGGGACGCGCAGTCTGCTGCTGCACGCCGGCTTCTCCGCCCCGCTCACCCTGGACGTCCTGCGCCGGTTCGGTGTCACCAACTTCGCCGCCGCGCCGACGGTCTACCGCGCGCTGCGCGGGGGTGCCGTCCCCGAGGGGATCGCGCTGCGCCGGGCATCGTCGGCGGGCGAACCGCTCACCCCCGATGTCGTCGCCTGGTCGGAGCGGACGCTGGGGGTCGCGGTGCGCGATCACTATGGCCAGACCGAGCACGGCATGGTCATCTGCCACGCCTGGCACCCGGACGTCGACCGGCCCGCCCCGCTGGGCTCGATGGGCACCGAGCTGCCCGGCTGGACGTGTGCGGTGCTGGCCGACGACGCCGACGTCGAGGCCGCGCCCGGCGAGATCGGCCGGGTCGCCATCGACACCGACCACAGCCCGCTGCTGTGGTTCCTCGGCTACCTCGACGCCCCCGAACGCACCGCGAGCCGGTTCACCGCCGACGGCCGCTGGTACCTCACCGGCGACGTCGGCGCCCGCGACGCGGACGGCTTCTTCCACTTCAGCTCGCGCGACGACGACGTGATCATCATGGCCGGCTACCGGATCGGCCCGTTCGAGGTCGAGAGTGTGCTGGTGCTGCACGACCAGGTGGCCGAGGCCGCCGTCGTCGGCATGCCGGACGAACTGCGCGGCGAAGTACTCGAAGCGTTCGTCGTGCTCCGCGATGGCGCCGAGGGCGGCGCCGAGCTGACCGCGGAGCTGCAGCGGCTGGTCAAGGACAAGTTCGCCGCGCACGCCTACCCCCGTCAGGTCCACTACGTGGCGAGCCTGCCGAAAACACCGAGTGGCAAAGTGCAGCGTTTCCTGCTGCGCGGCAAGGAGATCCGCTGATGCCCGAACTGAGTTACGCCCACGGCCTGAGCGGCACCCCGCTGCTCGGCGACACCATCGGCGCGAACCTCGACCGCACCGTGGCCGCCCACCCGGACCGCGACGCGCTGATCGACCGCCCGACCGGACGCCGCTGGACCTACCGCGAGCTGGGCGTCGCGGTCGACGCCGTCGCGACCGGCCTCGCCGATCTCGGCATCGGCGCGGGCGACCGGGTCGGGATCTGGGCGCCCAACTGCGCGGAGTGGTTCCTCGTCCAGTACGCCACCGCCAAGCTGGGTGCGGTGCTGGTCAATATCAATCCCGCCTACCGCACCAGCGAACTCGAGTACGTGCTGCGGCAGGCAGGCATCCGTCAGCTGATCGCCGCACCGGAGTTCAAGACCTCGAACTACGTGGCGATGATCGACGACGTCCGGCCGAATTGCCCCGACCTGGAACAGGTCCTCATCCTCGGCGGGCCGCAGTGGCAGGAGATCGCGGCCACCGAGCCCGATACCGCGCTCCTGGCCGGGATCGCCGCGACGCTGTCGGCCGACGACCCGATCAATATCCAGTACACGTCGGGCACAACGGGTTTCCCGAAGGGCGCCACGCTCAGCCATCACAACATCCTCAACAACGGCTTCTTCGTCGGCGAACTGTGCGGCTACACCGAGGTCGACCGGATCTGCGTGCCGGTGCCGTACTACCACTGCTTCGGCATGGTCATGGGCAATCTCGCGGCCACCTCGCACGGTGCGGCCGTGGTGATTCCGGCGCCCGCGTTCGATCCGGCGGCGACCCTGGCCGCCGTCGCCGCCGAGCGCTGCACCTCGCTCTACGGCGTCCCGACGATGTTCATCGCGATGCTGGCCGAGCTCGACGCCGGTGCCACCCCGGATCTGTCGAGCCTGCGCACCGGCATCATGGCGGGCTCGCCGTGCCCGGTGGAGGTGATGAAGCGGGTCATCGACCAGCTCGGGATGGCCGAGGTGTCCATCTGTTACGGCATGACCGAGACCTCGCCGGTGTCCACCCAGACCCGCAGCGACGACAGCATCGAGCGCCGCACCGCCACCGTCGGCCGGGTCGGGCCGCACCTCGAGGTGAAGGTGGTCGACCCGGCGACCGGACGCACCCTGCCGCGCGGCGAGGCGGGCGAACTGTGCACCCGCGGCTACTCGGTGATGCTCGGCTACTGGGACCAGCCCGACAAGACCGCCGAGGCGATCGACGCGGCCCGGTGGATGCACACCGGCGACATCGGCGTCATGGACGACGACGGCTACCTCTCGGTCACCGGCCGGATCAAGGACATGGTGATCCGCGGCGGCGAGAACATCTACCCCCGCGAAATCGAGGAATTCCTCTACACCCACCCCGACGTCGTCGACGCCCAGGTGATCGGCGTCCCCGACGACAAGTACGGCGAGGAATTGATGGTCTGGCTCCGGCTGCGCGAGGGCGCGCCGCTGCTCGACGCCGCCGCAGTCCGGGTCTTCTGCACCGGCCGCCTGGCCCACTACAAGATCCCGCGCTACGTCCATGTCGTCGATGAGTTCCCGATGACGGTCACCGGCAAGATCCGCAAAGCCGAGATGCGCGAGCTGGCCAGGGACATCCTCGGCTGATCGACCGGACCCCGCCTCTCCCGGCAGATGACGTGACACGCCGCCGGATGCACGACCGGCTGATAGCGTGTCCGGCGAATCGCCGGGGGAGCCGGGGTTCTCCGATGATGGTGGGGGAGAAGGTGATCCGTCGAGCGACGATGGTGGCGATGTCGGTCTGCGCGCTGGTCGCGGCGAGTGCGGGAACCGCGGGCGCCGACCCGGGGATCGCGGTGCTGCCGAGCCCGACCGGTGCGTTCCCGGTGGGGACGACCACCCTGCATCTGGCAGACGCGGATCGGCCCGATCCGTTCGCGCCCGACGTGGCCAGGGAACTGATGGTCTCGGTGTTCTATCCGGCGACGGAGGTGGACCGGTACCCGCGCGGGCACTACGTCTCGACCGAGCTGATTCCCGGGCTGGAGCAGACGCTGGGCATCGATCTCCCCGGCGCGCTGACCCATGCCGCTCGCGGGGCGCCCGCGCGGACCGGCGACAGCTACCCGGTCGTGCTGTACACGCCGGGCGCGGGCGTCTCGCGGATCCTCGGGACCGGTCTCGCCGAGGACCTCGCCTCCCGCGGCTACGTCGTCGTGACCGTCGACCACACCTACGAAACCGGGCCCGCCGTCGAGTTTCCCGGCGGCCGGATCGTGCGCCCCGCGCCCGCGCCGAACGGTTTCGACACCGCCATCCGCGCGAAGTACATCGAGGCCAGATTGCTCGACGTCCGCCTCGTCCTCGACAGCCTCACCCTTCTCGCGAGCGGGGAGAACCCGGATGCCGAGCGGGACGCTCTGCCTTCGGATCTGGGCCGGGTGCTCGACCTCGGCCGGGTCGGTGCCGTCGGCCATTCCTCCGGTGGCTACACCGCGGTGGAGGCCATGTACGAGGACCGGCGCATCGACGCGGCCGTCGATCTGGACGGCCAGCTCGGGGTGGACGAGGCCTTCGGCCGCGCGGTGACCGAGGGCGTCGACCGACCGACGCTGGTGCTGACCAGCAGCCAGATCGAGGAGGTCGGCGACGCCAATCCCTCGCTCGACGCGTTCTGGCGGTCCGCGACCGGTTGGAAACGCCATCTCGCCATTGCGAATTCGGCCCACTACGACTTCACCGACATGCCGTGGTTGGTGCCCGGATCGGCCCGGCCGCTCGCCGCGCGGTACATCGGCACCATCGACCCTGATCGGATGGCGTTTCTCGTGCGCGCCTATGTCGCCGCGATGTTCGACAAGTTCCTGCGCGAGCGCACCGATACACCGCTGGATCGTCCCGCGAACGAGGCCGAGGTGACGGCGGTCCGCTGACCTGGGAGTCGGCCGGGTGTCGGGGAAGCGCTGTAGTCTCTGCGGTCGTGACGACAGCGCCCGAGACCGCCCGTTCGACGTCGAACGGCACTCCGACCGACAGCACGACCATCCTCGCCAGCGTGGGCAGGCGGATCGCCGACGAACTGGGGGTGCGCGAGACCCAGGTCCGCGCCGCCGTCGAACTGCTCGACGGCGGTTCGACGGTGCCGTTCATCGCGCGCTACCGCAAGGAGGTCACCGGCGGCCTCGACGATGCCCAGTTGCGTCAGCTCGACGAACGGCTCGGCTACCTGCGCGAGCTCGACGAGCGGCGCGGCGCGATCATCGAATCCATCCGGGGCCAGGGCAAACTCGACCCGGCGCTGCATCAGCAGATCATGCTCGCCGAGACCAAGGCCCGCCTCGAGGACATCTACCTGCCGTACAAGCCCAAGCGCCGCACCAAGGCGCAGATCGCGCGTGAGGCCGGGCACGAGCCGGTGGCCGACGCGCTGATCGGCGACCCGACCACCGATCCGGCCGGCTACACCGCCGAACAGCTCGAGGGCGCCCGCGCCATCCTGGTCGAGCGCTTCGCCGAGGACGCCGACCTGGTCGGCGAGCTGCGTGACCTGATGTGGAACCGCGGTCAGGTCACCTCGACCGTCCGCGCGGGCAAGGAGGAAGCGGGCGCCAAGTTCGCCGACTACTTCGAATTCAGCGAGCCGTTCCACAAGCTGCCCTCGCACCGGATCCTCGCGCTGCTGCGCGGCGAGAAGGAAGAGGTGCTCACCCTGCACCTCGAGCCCGACACCGAGGAGCCCGCGCCGGGCGAGCGCACGATCTACGAGGGCCGCATCGCCGTCGCCTTCGGCATCGCCGACCAGGGCCGCCCGGCCGACTCCTGGCTGCTCGACACGGTGCGCTGGGCCTGGCGCACCAAGCTGCAGGTGAGCCTCGGCATCGACACCAGGATGCGGTTGCGCCAGGCCGCCGAGAAGGACGCGGTGGACGTGTTCGCCGCGAACCTGCGCGACCTGCTGCTGGCCGCACCGGCGGGCACCCGCACCACCATGGGCCTGGACCCCGGCTACCGCACCGGCGTGAAGGTCGCGGTGGTCGACTCGACCGGCAAGGCCGTGGCGACCGAGGTCATCTACCCGCACAAGCCGCAGGGCCAGACCGAGAAGTCGCTGGCCGTGCTCGCCGCGCTGGTCGCCCGGTTCGGCGTGGAGCTCATCGCCATCGGCAACGGCACCGCCTCGCGCGAGACCGATGCCCTGGCCACCGAACTGATCTCGCGCATCCCCGAGAACAAACCGACCAAGATCGTGGTGTCGGAGGCGGGCGCCTCGGTGTATTCGGCCTCGGCCTACGCCTCGGCCGAACTGCCCGACATGGACGTGTCGCTGCGCGGCGCGGTCTCCATCGCCCGCCGCCTGCAGGACCCGCTGGCCGAGCTGGTGAAGATCGATCCCAAGTCGATCGGTGTCGGCCAGTACCA
Source organism: Nocardia sp. MH4 (assembly GCF_019266065.1). Lineage (GTDB taxonomy): Bacteria > Actinomycetota > Actinomycetes > Mycobacteriales > Mycobacteriaceae > Nocardia > Nocardia canadensis. Next base: position 26,636 of record NZ_LPNR01000065.1, read on the forward strand.
GCACGACGTCTCGGAGACGCTGCTGGCCCGTTCGCTGGGCGCGGTGGTCGAGGACGCGGTGAACGCGGTCGGCGTCGACGTCAACACGGCCTCGGTGCCGCTGCTCTCGCGCGTGTCCGGTGTTTCCGGCTCGGTCGCGGAAAGCATTGTGGCCCACCGCGACCAGAACGGCCCCTTCCGCAGCCGGACCGCGCTGCTCGAGGTGCCCCGGCTCGGCCCCAAGGCCTTCGAACAGTGCGCGGGCTTCCTGCGCATCCGCGGCGGCGACGACCCGCTCGACACCTCCGCCGTGCACCCCGAGGCCTACCCGGTGGTGCGCCGCATCCTCGAGCACACCGGCCGCCCGATGGCCGAGATCATCGGCAACACCGGCACCCTGCGCGCGCTGCGGCCCGCCGACTTCACCGACGAGAAGTTCGGTGTGCCCACCGTCAGCGACATCATCGCCGAGCTGGAGAAGCCCGGCCGCGACCCGCGACCGGAGTTCAAGACCGCCGAGTTCGCCGCGGGCGTGGAGAAGGTCGCCGACCTGAAACCGGGGATGGTGCTCGAAGGCGTCGTCACCAATGTGGCCGCGTTCGGCGCGTTCGTCGACGTCGGCGTGCACCAGGACGGTCTCGTTCACGTCTCGGCCATGTCGCACACCTTCGTCAAGGACCCGCGTGAGGTGGTCAAGTCCGGTGACGTCGTGAAGGTCAAGGTGCTGGAGGTCGACGTCGCCCGCCAGCGCATCGGGCTGAGTTTGCGGCTCGACGACGAGCCCGGAAAGCCCGCCCAGGGGGACAATCGTGGTGGCGGCGCACCGCGCGGCCAGGGCCGTGGTCAGGGTCGTCCGCAGGGCGGCCGTGGTCAGGGCTCGGATCGTGGACAGGCGCAGGGACGTGGCCAGGCCCCACAGGGGCGTGGCGGCAACCAGCGCAAGCCCGCGGCCGAGCCGAGCGGATCGATGGCCGACGCGCTGCGCCGGGCGGGATTCGGCGGCAAGTAACTCGACGACAGGGCGGGCGGCATGCGACGGTGGCTCGAAGACGATGTGATCGCGCACGGCCGCCTGCCCCTGTTGTGCTTCCTGCTGGGGTTCATCCTCGGTTTCGTGGTCATCCGGATCAGCGTGCGGATGATCCGGGCCAACGTGCGCTGGTGGCCGGGCAATGTCAAAGCCGGCGACACCCACATCCACCACATGGTCTTCGGCGTCATCACGGTGCTGCTGACCGGCATCGGGCTGATCGCCACCGCCGAGGACTCCACCCAGGTCACCTCCAGCGTGCTCGCCGCCCTGTTCGGGGTCGGCGCGGCGCTGGTGCTCGACGAGTTCGCGCTGATCTTCTACCTGCGTGACGTCTACTGGGAGGAGCAGGGCCGCACCTCGGTCGACGCGGTCTTCGTCGCCCTCGCGGTGACCGGCCTGCTGCTGCTCGGCGTGCAACCGGCGACCTTCCTCGACTACGACGACTTCCGGCAGTCGCGCGGCATCGGCGTCCGCATCGCGGTCCTGGGCACCCTGCTGCTGAATCTGGGACTGGCGGCGGTGGTGATCGCCAAGGGCAAGATCTGGACGGGCCTGTTCGGCATGTTCTTCACCCCGCTGCTGCTGATCGGCGCGATCCGGCTCAGCAGGCCGGGCGCGCCGTGGGCGCGCTGGCGCTACGGCAACCGGCACAAGACCATGAACCGGGCCATCGCCAGGGAACGGCGCTATCGGCGCCCGGTGATCCGCGCGAAGATCTTCATCCAGGACCTGATCGCGGGCAAGCCCGATGTCGAGCACGCCAAGACGGCGGCCGAAGCCGAGCTCGCGCGCCGGGTGGTCGCGGCACCGCCCGCACCGCCGCCCCATCCCCATCTGCTCCCGCGCAGCCGGGCCGAGGCCACGGCCGACACCACCGCGGGCGAGTGACCGGGGTCGCCCGATTTCAGTCCGGAGTGCCTGGTCTGGCACAATGAACCGGTTGCCTCGGCCGAGTTGTGTCCGTGAGCACTCCTGTTCTGAGCATGAACCGGTCGAGCGCGTCAGTGCCGCCAGGTTCCTCTGTTCGCGCAAAGAATCCGAAAAGGTGGAAAATGAACACCCTTGACTTCGTCGACGAGAAGTCGCTGCGTAGCGATGTCCCCGATTTCCGTCCGGGCGACACCCTGAACGTGCACGTGAAGGTCATCGAAGGCTCGAAGGAGCGCATCCAGGTCTTCAAGGGCGTCGTGATCCGGCGTCAGGGCGGCGGCATCGGCGAGACCTTCACGGTCCGCAAGGTGTCCTTCGGTGTCGGTGTCGAGCGCACCTTCCCGGTGCACAGCCCCAACATCGACCACATCGATGTCGTGACCCGCGGTGACGTGCGTCGCGCCAAGCTGTACTACCTGCGCGATCTGCGCGGTAAGGCCGCCAAGATCAAGGAAAAGCGCTGATCTCGCGGTAGCTGTTCGCAGCACAGAATTTTCCGGTAGCCCGGCGCTCCGACTTCGGTCGGGGCGCCGGGCTACTCTGTTCGGCGTGGCAGACGAAAGTGGGTCGGTGTCGGTGTCCGATTCGGGCGACGAAGGTGGGCGGCGCGAGCGCAAGCGCGGCGACAAGAAGCAGCGACCGTTCTGGCAGGAGCTGCCGATTCTGATCGTGATCGCGGCTGTGATCGCCGCGCTGATGGTGACTTTCGTCGGACGGCCGTATGTGATTCCGTCGCAGTCGATGGAGAACACGCTGCTGATCGGCGACCGCATCTATGTCGAGAAGATCAGTTACTACGGTTCCGATCCCGGCCCCGGCGACGTCGTGGTCTTCGTCGGCCCGCCGTCGTGGAACGGGCACTACAAGTCGGTCCGCTCCGACAACACGGTCGTGCGCGGGCTGCAGAACTTCCTGTCCTACTTCGGGCTGGTCCCGCCGGACGAGAACGATCTGGTCAAGCGCGTCATCGCCGTCGGCGGGCAGACCGTGCAGTGCTGTGATCCGCAGGGCCGGGTGATGGTCGACGGCAAGCCGCTCGACGAGCCGTACATCAAGAAGGACTACCCCTGGTTCACCGACCGCCCCAACGCGGTCTACCCGGCGGGCCGGGTGTTCGGTCCGGTGAAGGTGCCCGAGGGCAACCTGTGGGTGATGGGCGACAACCGCAACGAGTCGGCGGATTCGCGCGCCCACGTCAGCGACGATCTGCAGGGCACCGTGCCGGTGGACAACGTGCGCGGCAAGACGGTGTTCAAGATCTGGCCGCCGAGCCGGATGGGGCCGGTGAAGACGCAGAACGCGCAGGAAAACTGACACGCGACGAGACACGGGGACAATCGAACTGTGGGGCAGGATCGGACCAACTGGCCGCCGCGGGTGGTGATGCGCCGGGCCGGGGGCCTGCGCACGCTCGAGGCGGCGCTCATCCGCGGCGGCCTCGGCCCGGTGGCCGGTGTCGACGAGGCGGGCCGCGGCCCGTGCGCCGGACCGCTGGTGGTCGCCGCGTGCCTGCTGGCGCCCAAGGCCTACGACAAGCTGTCGGGCCTCGACGACTCCAAGAAACTCACGGAGGCGGCCCGTGAGGAGCTGTTCCCGGTCGTCCAGCGGTTGGCGCTGGCCTACAGCGTCGTCGTGGTGCCGGCATGGGAGATCGACTCGATCGGGATCCACGTCGCCAATATCGAGGGGATGCGCCGGGCCGTCGCGGGGCTGGGTCGCACGCCCGGCTACATCCTGACCGACGGCTTCAAGGTCCCCGGGCTGCCCGCGCCGTCGCTGCCGGTCATCGGCGGCGACGCCACCGCGGCGTGCATCGCCGCGGCCAGCATTCTGGCCAAGGTGACCAGGGACCGGATGATGGTCGAGCTCGACGGGCAGCTGCCCGGGTACGGTTTCGCGGCGCACAAGGGCTACAACACGCCCGAGCACACCGCCGCGCTCCGGCAGCTCGGACCGAGCACCGAACATCGCCGGTCCTGGCGCAATGTGCGCGAACTCGAGGTGCCCGGCGGTAGCCGAGTGGCTACTCGTGCCGCGCATGCGCGATGATGTCCACTATGAACGCGGCGCTGCTAGAAGGAGGACGGCCCACCCGATGAGTGCTGAGGACCTCGAGAAGTACGAAACCGAGATGGAACTGTCGCTGTACCGCGAGTACAAGGACATCGTCGGCCAGTTCTCGTACGTGGTGGAGACCGAACGTCGCTTCTACCTGGCCAATTCTGTCGAATTGCGGCCGCAGAACGCCGACGGCGAGGTCTACTTCGAAGTGCGGATGAGCGATGCGTGGGTGTGGGACATGTACCGTCCGGCGCGCTTCGTCAAGCACGTGCGAGTGATCACGTTCAAGGACGTGAACATCGAAGAACTGGAGAAGCCGGACCTGCGCCTGCCGGAGTAGGCGGCGCACCGCCGGCCTGGTTGTCCACAGGCCGGCGGTTGTCCACAGAGTTGTTGTTCGCCCAGGTCACCGGACCGGGCGCGACCGAGCCGATCGTCATGCTTCGACCCGTGGCAGACAAACAGGCGCTCGGCGCATACGGGGAGAAGCTCGCCGCGCAGTTCTTGCGTGAGTCGGGGATGGAGATCGTCGCCCGCAACTGGCGATGCCGCTACGGCGAACTGGATCTGATCGTCCAGGACCCGACGGTCACGGCGTTCGTCGAGGTCAAGACGCGGTCGGGCCTGGGGTTCGGCACCCCGGCCGAATCGGTCACCTTCAGCAAACAGCAGCGGATCCGTCGGCTCGCGCTGCTCTGGCTGGCCGAGCAGCAGGGCCCGTGGCGGCGGATCCGGTTCGACGTGGTGTCGGTGCTGGTCCCGCGCGGACACCGCCCCGTCATCGACCACCTGGCCGGAGCCTTCTGATGGCGCTCGGTCGCGCGTTGTCGGTGGCGGTGACCGGGGTCGATGGTCAACTGGTCGAGATCGAGGCCGATATCGGCCAGGGCCTGCCCTCGGTGAACCTGGTCGGCCTGCCCGACACGGCCCTGCAGGAATCGCGCAATCGGGTGCGCGCGGCGGTCGCCAACACGGGGGAGAAGTGGCCCGACGGCCGGGTGATCCTGGCCTTGTCCCCGGCCACGCTGCCGAAGGTGGGCAGCGTCTACGACCTGGCGCTGGCGGTGTCGGTCCTGGACGCGTCCGGTGCGGTGCCGGGGGAGCGGCTGGCCAAGACCGTGCTGCTGGGCGAGCTGGCCCTCGACGGCCGGGTGCGGCGGGTGCGTGGGGTGCTGCCCGCGGTGATCGCCGCGCGCACCGCGGGCGTGCCGACAGTGGTGGTGCCCGCGGCGGCGGTGGCCGAGGCCGGGCTTGTCGAGGGAATCGAGGTGCTCGGCGCGGTCAGTCTGCGCGCGGTGGTCGCCTGGTTGCGCGGTGAAGGCAGTCTGCTGGAACCGGACGGAAGGGTCCCCGGGGCGCAGGCGCCCAGCGGCGACCTGAGCGATGTCGTCGGTCAGGACGAGGCCCGCTGGGCATTGGAGGTCGCGGCGGCCGGCGGCCACCACCTGTTGCTGACCGGGCCGCCCGGGATCGGCAAAACGATGCTGGCGCAACGCCTGCCAGGTCTGCTGCCACCCCTGTCGGAGGCTGAATCGCTGGAGGTCACCGCGATCCACTCGATGGCGGGTTCGCTGTCGGCCGAACAGCCGCTGATGACGCTGGCCCCGTTCGTCGCCCCGCATCACTCGACCTCGGTCACCGCCATGATCGGCGGTGGTTCCGGCATGGCTCGGCCGGGCGCGGTGAGCCGGGCACATCGCGGGGTGCTCTTCCTCGACGAATGCGCGGAGATCGGCACGAAAGTGCTGGAGGCACTGCGCACTCCGCTCGAGGAAGGCGAGGTGCGGATCGCCCGGCGCGACGGTGTCGCGCGCTACCCGGCCCGATTCCAGCTCGTGCTCGCGGCCAATCCCTGCCCGTGCGCGCCGGCTCGCGACGTCGACTGCATCTGCGCGCCGCTGGCCCGGCGGCGCTACCTGGGCAAGCTGTCCGGGCCGCTGCTGGATCGCATCGATATCTGGGTGCAGATGCACGGTCAGGCGGGAGCGACGTTCGGTGACGCGCAGGTCGAGAGCAGCGCCGGTGTCGCCGCGCGGGTCGCTCGGGCCCGTGGGCTGGCCCTGCAACGCTGGAGCGCCGACGGCTGGGCCACCAATGCCGAGGTGCCGGGACATGTTCTGCGGCAGCGCTTCCGGTTGCCTCGGGAGTCGATCGCACCCATCGAGACGGCCTTGCGGCTGGGGCGGATGTCGGCCCGAGGCGCGGATCGGGCGATCCGGGTCGCGTGGACGATCTGCGACCTGCGCTGCGGGGAGATCCCGAGCGTGCAGGACGTGCTGTCGGCCTTGAACTTTCGGCAGCGAGGCGCCCAGTGAGTGGGCCGCGTGCCGCGGCGGCCGGTAATTCACCGGTGGCGTTGGACGTCGACGAGCGCAGACTCGCCTGGGTATACCTGTCGCGGGTGGTACAGGGTCCGTGCGCGCCGTTGTCGGCGCTGATCGCCTCGGTCGGGGTGTGCGAGGCGGCGCGGGCCGTGCGCGAATGCGAACTGCCCGAGGCATTGCGTGGCCCGACGGCGGCTCGGCGGGAGATCGACACGGCGGCCGACGATCTGGCGGCGATACAGCGGCTGGGCGGGCGGGTCATCACCCCCGACGACGACGAGTGGCCCGGCTGGCGGATGTTGGGCCTCGACCAGCTCGACAGCGAGCGTGACCGCGAGGGCGCGGTGCCGCTGGTGCTGTGGGCACGCGGCCCGCTCTCGCTGCGGACGGCGTCCGAACGCGCTGTCGCCGTGGTCGGTTCGCGCTGCAGCAGCGGCTACGGGGTGCAGGTGGCGAGCGAGATCGCCTGCGACCTGGCCGGGCGCGGCTGGACCATCGTCTCGGGCGCGGCCTTCGGCATCGACGCGGCGGCGCACCGCGCGGCCCTCGCCGTCGGCGGCCCGACCGTGGCCGTGCTGGCCTGTGGCGTCGACCGGCCCTACCCCGCCCAGCACGACCGCCTGCTGTCCGCCATCGCCGAGACCGGCCTGGTCCTGAGCGAATATCCGCCGGGCACCACCGCCCAGAAGCATCGATTCCTGGCCCGCAACCGGCTCATCGCCACTCTCGGTGACGGCGTCCTCGTCGTCGAAGCCGGCCTGCGCAGCGGCGCCCGCAACACCGTGAAATGGGCCCGCCGTCTCGGCCGCCCCGCGATGGCGGTCCCCGGCCCCGTCGGGTCCGCGTCCTCGGTCGGCTGCCACCGCATGATCCGCGAGGGCGAAGCCCTGCTCGTCACCCGCGCCGAAGACGTCATCGACGAGGCGGGCCCCCTCCGCCTCCCCGTCACCGATGACACCCCCGACCCTGCCGCTCACCTGCGTGGCGCCGAAGCCGACGTCTACGCGGCCCTCCCCGCCATCGGCTCCCGCCTCCCCGTGGACCTGGCCCACCAATCCGGCCTCGACGTCGCCACGGTCCGCGCTGTCCTGGTCGGCCTGGAACTCGCCGAGTTGGTCGGGTGCGATTCCGACGGCTGGTTCCGCACCCGAGGCCGGGGGTCGGGATGAAGGGGCCTCGACCGGCGTACGCCCTCCGAGACCCCGTGCGCCGGTGCGATGTGACGGCGCAACGGCACCGTGACAGCCGGGTGCGCGGATCGCGTCCTCTCGCGCACCAGACGAGATCACCGTGTCCGCAGATCGCGTCCCCCGCGCGTCAGCCGCAGCCGGTCGCGGCCGTCCGCGTAGTCGGTCGTGTCGGCCGCAGACGTCCATGCAGTCGATGCAGTGCGCCCCTGGTCGGCTCGTGCGGCCCTCGGCGACGGAAACTGCGGCGTACCGGATTCCGACCAGGCCGAACTCCCGACCTACGGCTTATCCCGCAAACACGCCCCTTCCGCCCCGCAAACACGCCTCCCTCACCCGCACGCCGCGCGACGCGGGGAATCTCACCTATTGCCAGGCTGTTGCCGCGCATAGTGATCGCACCGGGGACCGTGCCGCACGCTGCCTGAGCTGCGCGGTGCCGGTGCCGCGGATGAGCCGGGGCGGAAGTACGGAGTGCCGGGGCGACATACGGGGCGCTGCCGGCGAGGAGACCGCTGTGCGACTCGGACCGCAGGCAGTCAGCGCGAGACTACGTGCGGTGCGCCGCGCCACGTGCGTATCCGGTGAGCGGGGATGGTCGAGGGTCTGGGTCGCGCGGCGTGGTGGGTTGCGTGGGGTGGCGGGACGGGCGACGGTGGGGGAATGGATGTGTTGCCCGACGACCTGACCGCGCTGCTCACGGAGTTCGGGCGGCATCTGCGGTTGGGGCGGAATCGGTCGGCGCATACGGTGCGGGCCTACGTCGGGGACGTACGGTCGTTGCTGGAACATCTGTACGCGCGGTCGGCGGATTCGTCGGTGCGGGAACTGGATCTGTCGCTGTTGCGGTCGTGGTTGGCCGAGCTGGCGGCGTCGGGCGCGGCGCGGACGACACTGTCGCGGCGCGCCTCTGCCGCACGGACTTTCACTGCCTGGCTCACCGAGACCGGACGCCTGCCCATCGACCCGGGTCTGCGGTTGCGGGCGCCGAAGGCACACCGGGTACTGCCCGCGGTCCTGGCGCAGAGGCAGGCCGTGCAGGCGATGGACGCGGCGGAATCAGGGGCAGCCCAGCAGGACCCGATGGCGCTACGGGACCGGCTGATCGTCGAGATGCTGTACGCCACCGGCATTCGGGTCAGCGAGCTGTGCGGCCTCGACATCGACGACATCGACCGGGAGCGTGCTCTCGTGCGCGTCCTGGGGAAGGGCAACAAGGAACGCTCGGTGCCCTTCGGCGGCCCCGCCGACACCGCACTCGACGCCTGGCTCCGTGCGGGCCGACCGTCCCTGGCCAACGAGCACTCCGGCCGGGCACTGCTGCTCGGTCAGCGCGGCCGCCGCCTGGACCAGCGCCAGGCCCGCACCGTCGTCCACGAGGTCGTTTCGGCGATCCCCGGTGCTCCGGACATGGGCCCGCACGGCCTGCGCCACACCGCCGCCACCCACCTGCTCGAGGGCGGCGCCGACCTGCGCGTCGTCCAGGAACTCCTCGGTCACGCCAGCATGGCCACCACCCAGCTCTACACGCACGTCTCCGTGGAACGCCTCAAACGAGTCCACGATCAGGCCCATCCCCGCGCCTGAACGCAGGCGAGGTCGCGCAGGCCCACGCTCACTGGCGAGCGACTGCCGTGCGAGTAGGCGATTCCCGGCGTGCGGTAGTCCGCCCTGCAGTTTCCCAGCCGACGATCCCTGGCCTTGCGCGCTCGCCGGCCTGCACGACCTGGCGCGATGACGGTGAGTTCGCCACGTCGCTATCGGCCCGGTCGGTGCCAAGGTGAAGCGGTCGGCGCGTTGCCCGGCCGGTAAGCGCGCGCACGGCAAGATGGGGTCCGGAGGTGGTCGGCGATGGCATTGCCCGATGTCGGGGGTGAATCCGAGGACGGGGAAGAGGAACTCGACTATCGATTCACCCTCGCCAATGAGCGGACATTCCTGGCCTGGGTGCGCACGGCGCTCGGTCTGCTCGCCGGTGGCGTCGCCGTGCACACACTGGTCCAGCCGCTCCGCCTGGCCGGACTCGGCGGCATCATCGCCGTGAGCTGCCTGGTGATGTCCTTCGCGGTAGCGCTGGGAGCGTTCCGACACTGGCAGCGGATAGACGTCGCGATGCGCACCGGACGACCACTACCGGGCACCGTCCTGGTCCCCGTGCTGTCGGTCGGAGTCGCTGTCGTCGCCGCACTCGCCTGCCTGGCGGTGCTGCTGTCGTGACACCCTCGACTTTGGCGATGGAACGCACGGCACTGGCCTGGCGGCGGACTTCCCTGGGCGCAGCCGGTTGTGCGTTGCTGTTCGCCCATGAGGTCACGGCGGACGGGTGGCCGACGAACGCGCTGCCGATGGTTGCCGCGGCAGTCTCCCTGCTGCTGAGCTTTCTCGGATGGTTCCGAGGTCGCGCGCTCCATCAGGGCCGGGTGGAGGCCGGGCGACATGTCGTGACCGCCACCGCCGTCGCTGTCGCGATGATGGCGCTCATCGGGGTCGCCGGGGTGCTGGTCACCGGACTGATCGACTGATCAGCGAGACGGATCTCGTGGGCGAGGGCGTTCGAGAGCGACCGTGCCGTGGATCTCCTCGTGTCGCGCGCCGAGCGCGGGCACAAAGTCGGCACCGAGCGCGGGCTGTGATGCTCAGTCGCTGGTAGGCAAGGTTTTCAGGTAGCGATGGGCGAACCAGCGTTGGATCAGCCGGACGACCGGTCCGCCGACCGCCACGTACCAGGCGCCCGGGCGGGAGAACGCTGTGACCAGGCCGTACACCGTGTCGTCGGTGGGGTCGTATTCGACGGCGAACAGTTCCTCGCCGATCTCGGGATGCCCGGGCAGGGTGCCGTAGGCGAAGCCGCGGCGGTTCGGGTTGTCCAGCACGTAGACGACCCGGCACGGCGCGACGATGCCGACCGGGCCGAGACCGATGCGCACCGTCAATTCCGTTCCCGCCACCGCGGTGTCGGTATCGGATCGATGGAAGACACCGGCGCCCTTCTGGATCCCGAACGCGAGGATGTGGGTGGCGGCCCGGTCGAACAGTGCGCGGCCGTGGCCGATCGGGCGCCGCAGCTCGAACCGGTCGTAGCCCGAGGGGAAGGTGCCACGGGTGGCACCCACCTCGGGGTAGGTGAAGGGCGCTGATTCCTTTGGCACACCCCGATTGTCGTCCCGCGTTCGAGCGCGATGAACCCGGTGCGGCCGAGTGGTTCGTCACAGCGCGGGTGCCAGCGGTTTCAACCGGACCGGCACCTCGTGCAGCAGACCCAGCGGGTCGATGTACTCGCGCCGCGCGTGCTCGCTCGCTTCCCGGCGCGCACCCCAGTGCAGGCACGCGGTGGCCGGACACCCCTCGTGTCCGGCCACCAGGGTCCCGATCGGCGTGCCCCTGCTCACCCGGCTCCCCACGGCGATGTGTGCCCGCACCGGTTCGTAGGTGGTGCGCAGTCCACCGGGATGGTCGATGGACACCACCGGCTTGTCCGCCACCACACCGGCGAACACGACGATGCCGTCCCCGGCCGCCAGCACCGGCTGTCCCTCGCTGCCCGCCAGATCGACCCCGCGATGACCCGGCAGCCAGTTCCGCACCGGCTTGTCGAACCGCCGTTCCACCGTCGGCCGCGGCCGCAGCGGCCACCCGAACATCCCCTGCTCGGCCCCGCCGGCCGGTGCGCCACCGCAGGCCGGCCCCGCCACCATCACCGCCGCACAGACGACCGCCACCGCCCGCACGCGTCGCGGTAACCCGAAACTCGCGCCTGCCCGGAGGTTCGCCCGGGGCGAGCGATGTGCTCGGGCACCCCGGCTCGGTCGAGCGCTCGACCGACTCGGAACCGGCAGCACCGCTGGCTCTCCGACGACAGACGCCACCAGGCATGGGGCTCGCACCAGCTCAACGATGCGGTCGCGGCGCGGGCACACGCTGTGGCGTGATCAACGTCTGCACCAGATCGCGCAGCGCGGCGGGCAACTCCGCCGCCGATCCACCGCCTCGCACGACGATCTGCACCTCCACGGGCGCCGCCCGCCCGCGATCACCGGCCGGGCCCGCAGCGGTCGTCAGATCGCGCACGGTCACCCGAACCGGCACCGGCGCGGGCGGCGCGTCACCACGCGGAGGCGCCGCCGCCCCGTGCCGCTCGGGTGCGA
>NZ_LPNR01000066.1 GCF_019266065.1 Nocardia sp. MH4
CCGTTGCGTAGGCGACGAAGGAGCAAGCAACGGTGCCCGATCGGCGGGACCGAGAGGCCGCGACTCGAGCGCGCCAGCGCTCCAGCAACTCAGTGCCCGAGGTAGGCGGACATGACGGCGGGATCGGTGAGCAGCGCCGCGCCCGCACCGGTCTTGGTGACCTCACCGGTTTCCAGGATGTAGGCGCGGTCGCTGCGGGTCAGGGCCTGCTGAGCGTTCTGCTCGACGAGCAGGACCGTGGTGCCCTGGCGGTTGATCTCGCTGATGATCTTGAAGATCTGCTGGATCACCATGGGCGCCAGACCCATCGACGGTTCGTCGAGCAGCAGCAGCTTGGGCCGGGCCATCAGGGCGCGGCCGATGGCCAGCATCTGCTGCTCACCGCCGGAGAGGGTGCCACCGACCTGCTTGCGCCGCTCGGCCAGCCGCGGGAACAGCTCGAAGATCCAGTCCAGCGTCTGCTGGTACTCGGCCTTCTGCTCGAACGGCCTGCCGTAGCAGCCCATGTCGAGGTTCTCGGCCACGGTCATGCCGGGGAACACCCCGCGGCCCTCCGGCGCCTGGATCAGGCCCTGGACCACCCGGTCGTGGGCCTTCATCGTGGTGATGTCCTTGCCCTCGAACAGGATCCGGCCCGAGGTGAGCGGCAGCAGGCCCGACAGCGCGCGCATGGTGGTGGTCTTGCCGGCGCCGTTGGCACCGAGCAACGTCACCAGCTCGCCCTGTTCGACCGACAGCGAGATCCCGTGCAGCGCTTCGATTCTGCCGTAGTTCACGACCATGTCGCGCACCTCGAGCAGCGGCACCGACTGGTCGGCGACGACCTCGGGTTCCTCCCGCGCCGCCGCCACCACGGTGTCCGGTGCCCGGGTGTGCGCGGCTTCGGCCACGGCGGCGGCGCCGGCTCCGTCCCGGACCTCCTCGATGGTGTCCGCGTCGGGCACACCGAGGTAGGCGGCGATCACGGCCGGGTCCTCGCGGACCTCGGCGGGCAGGCCGTCGGCGATCTTGCGCCCGAACTCGAGCACCACGATCCGGTCGGTCACGCCCATCACCAGGCGCATGTCGTGCTCGATCAGCAGGACGGTGTAGCCGTCGTCGCGGATCTTGCGGATCAGCTCCATCAGCGCCGACTTCTCGCTGGGGTTGAAGCCGGCGGCGGGTTCGTCCAGGCACAGCAGCTTGGGCTCGGTCGCCAGCGCTCGCGCGATCTCGAGCCTGCGCTGGTCACCGTAGGACAGGTTGCGGGCCTTCTCCACCGCTCGCGGCGCGATGCCGACGAACTCGAGCAGGGCCATGCCGCGTTCGATCGCGTCACGTTCCTCCCGGCGGTGCTTGGGCGTGCGGAACACCGCGCCGGGCACCGAGGTGCTGTGCCGGGCGTCGGTGCCGACGACCACGTTCTCCAGCGCCGTCATCTCGCCGAAGAGCCGCACGTTCTGGAACGTGCGCGCGATGCCGAGGCGGGTGATCTCGTTGCGCTTGGTCTTGGCCAGCGGCCGCCCGTCGAAGTGCACGCTGCCACCGGCCGGCTTGTAGACGCCGGTGATCGCGTTGAAGCAGGTGGTCTTTCCGGCACCGTTGGGGCCGATCAAACCGAGGATCTCGCCGCGGCGGATCTCGAAGCTGACGCTGTCGAGCGCGGTCAGGCCGCCGAACTTCACCGTCAGCCCGTCGGTGCGCAGCAGCGGTTCGCCCACCGCGGTCTCGATGTCGCGGTGCGGGGCGACCACATCGGCCACGGTCTCCGCGTCGCCCAGGGCGGGCAGCACCGCGGTGACGTCGACCTCGCCCGCCGGTTCGACCTCCGGCGCGGGCTTGTACCCGGCCGACATGTCCTCGTTGTCGTACAGCGCGTCTCCCGCGCCCGGCCCCGTCATCGCCCTGCTCCGATCGGTTCGGCCGCCGGCTTGCGCACGACCGCCTGGTACACCTGTCTGCCGTAGGTGAGCAGTTTCTGCCGCACCGGGAACAGACCCTGTGGCCGCAGAATCATCATCACCACCAGCGCGATGCCGAAGTAGAGGTACTTCAGGTCACCGAGATTCTGCGCGCCGCCCTTGCGGTAGAGCAGCACGCTACCCAACAGCAGCAGCCCGAAGACCACCGCGAGGATCGAGACCGTGATCACCCCGCGCCGCACCCACACGCCCAGCGCGTCGCGACGCCACCGCCACAGCAGCCACAGCCCGACCAGCAGCGCGATGTCGAGCCCGAGCAGCAGATAGCCGGTCGACTCGCTCGACACCAGCTGCACCGACTGCAACCGCATCGGCAGATAGGCGATCAGGAACGCGCCGACGATCACGCCGAGTTTGTTGCCCGAACCGCCGAGCACCACCGCGCACAGGAACAGCATCGACAAGATGATGTCGAACTGCTTGGGGTTGACGTAGGTGACCTGACCGGCGTACATGGCGCCGGACAGACCGCCGACGGACGCGCCGATCACGAAGGCCCACAGCTTGAACTTGAAGGTCGGCACGCCCATGATCTCGGCGGCGTCCTCGTCCTCGCGGATGGCGACCCAGGAGCGGCCGACGCGGCTGCGCTCGAGGTTGCCGATGACCAGCAGCACCACGACGACCAGCGCCATGCCGAGCCAGAACCACCAGGTGCCGTTGTTGGCCCGCTGCAACGGATTCGCACTGTCGGGATCACCGAGGTTGCCCGGGGAGAAGTAGCCACCGGGATGCGCTTCGGATTCGCCGACCTGCGGGTAGGCGATCTTGGACAGGCCGAGGCTGCCGTTGGTCAGTTCCTCGAGGTTGTCGGCCATCAGGCGCACGATCTCACCGAAGCCCAGCGTCACGATCGCCAGGTAGTCACCGCGCAGGCGCAGTGTCGGCGCGCCGAGCACGAGGCCGGCGAAGGCGGTCAGCGCGACTGCGATCGGCAGGCAGGCCAGCCACGCCCAGCTGGGATTGAGCCAGCCGCCGTCGGTCTGGTTCCACGGACTGTTCGGGCTGGTCAGCAGGCCGACCGTGTAGGCGCCGACGGCGTAGAAGCCGACATAGCCGAGGTCGAGCAGGCCGGCCTGGCCGACGACCACGTTCAGGCCGATCGCGATCAGCGCGTACATCGCGAACTGCGCCATCACGCCGCCGAAGCTCACGCCGGGGGTATCGATCAGCGGGGGCGGGTACAGCGGCAGGATCGCCAGCACGGCGATGATCGGCACGCCGACGGCCCACTGGCCCGGCCGCGAGAGCCCGTCCCACCAGTCGCGGATCGCGTCGCCGAGGCCGTGTCGATCCTGGTTCTTCACCGGGGTTTTCGTCATGTCGGTCATGCGCGCGCCCTCCCCAGGCTCTCGCCGAGGATGCCGGTCGGCCGGAACATCAGCACCGTCACCAGCAGGACGAAGGCGACCACGTCACGCCATTCGTTGCCGAACAGGATCTGTCCGTACTGCTCGGCGACGCCGAGGATCATGCCGCCCAGCAGCGCGCCGCGCAGGTTGCCGATGCCGCCGAGCACCGCGGCGCTGAACGCCTTGATACCGAGGATGAAGCCGCCGGAGAAGATGATGCCGGTGGGGATGTAGAGGGTGTACAGCATCGCGGCCGCGCCGGCGAGCAGGCCGCCGATGAGGAAGGTCAGCACGATGACCCGCTCGCGCGAGACACCCATCAGGGTCGCGGTGTCGGGGTCCTGGGCGACCGCGCGGATGGCGCGGCCGAACTTGGTGCGGTTGATGACGATCTCGGTGGTGACGGCGAGCACGATGGCCGCCGCGAAGATCACCAGCGCCACATTGGTCACCTGCGCGCCGAGGAAGGTGAACTGCACCTTCGGCTCCACCAGCCGGATGCCGGTCTGGGCGTTGGAGCCGCCGAGGCCGGGCTTGATCTTGGGCAGGATGTAGTGGACGAACTCCTGGATCACGAACGACATGCCGATCGCGGTGATCAGGAAGGCCAGGGGTTTGGCTCCGCGCCTGCGCAGCGGCCGGTAGGCGACTCGTTCCAGGCCGACCGCGGCGATGCCCGAGACCAGCATGCCGAACAGCATCGCCAGACCGAGATAGACCACCGTGAGCAGCACACCCTGGGAGTACGCGTTGCCGCTGGGGGCGAAGCCGAGCAGCTCCAGTCCCACATAGGTGCCGAACATGCCGAGCATGAAGATCTCGGAATGGGCGAAGTTGATCAGTCTCAGGACGCCGTAGACCAGCGTGTAGCCGACCGCGACCAACGCGTAGATCGACCCGTAGGTGAGACCGTCCACGGTCAATCGCCAGAACTGGTCGATCACCCCGGAGACGTTGAAATCGATGGACCCCTCGGCCAACAGGGTCACACCGAGCGAAGCCGCTGATGTCATGATTTCTCTCGCGTCAGGCGAGCGGTGCGCGTGGCTATGCCACGCGCACCGCTACACGCTTTCGTGGGGACTACTTGACCTGGTACATCCAGATCTGGATGTTGGCCAGCTCGCCGGTCTCGCCCCACTTGTACTGGCGGGCGACGCCGGTGCCGTCGTAGTTACGGACGTAGTCCAGGAGCTCGGCGCGGGTCAGCTTGCCCGAGTCGATGCCCTTGAGCAGGATCGTGGTCAGGTCGTAGCCCTCGACGGAGTAGACGCCGGGCGCCTGGCCGTTGAGCGCCTTGTACTCGGTCGCGAACTTCTCCGGCGCCGGGCTGCACGGGCACGACAGCAGCGCGTCCTTGGACGAACTGCCCGCCTGCCGCACGAACTCGGGGTCGTTGCTGCCGTCGGCGGAGACGAAGGTCGCGGTCACGCCGCCGGAACGCAGCTGCTGCACGAACGGCGCCGCCTCCGCGTAGTAGCCGGCATAGAAGATCGCGTCGGGCTTGGCGGCGGACAGCTTCGACACCGCGGCCGAGAAGTCCTTGTCACCTTCCTTGACGCTGACCGCGCAGGAGGCGTCGGCGGCCGGGCCCGCGGCGGTGATGAACGCCTGCGCCAGACCGGCACCGTAGTCGGTGTTGTCCTGCACGACGCAGATCTTCTTGTAGCCCTTCTCGCCGGTCAGGTAGTTCGCGACGGCCGGGCCCTGCGAGTTGTCGTTGCCCAGGCCGCGGAAGAAGGTCTTCCAGCCGTTCTGGGTCAGCGTCGGGTTGGTGGCCGAGGCGGTCAGCGTGGGCATGCCCGCCTCGCTGAGGATCTGGCCGGTCGCCTTGGTCTCGCCCGAGAAGGTCGGGCCGACCAGCGCCACGATGCTGGGATCGCTGACGATCGTCGGGATCACCTGGCTCGCGATCTGCGGCTTACCCTCGGTGTCGAACTGCTTGACCGAGACCTGACAGTCCGGGTTGGCCTTGTTGTGCTTGTCGAGGGCGAGCTTGACGCCGTCGATGATATTGATGCCGAGCGCGGCGTTGCCACCGGTCAGCGGGCCCGCCATCGCGATGGTCTGGGGCGCGCACTTGGCCTTGCCGTCGCCCGCGGGGTCGGCGGCCGTGCCCGCGTCGGTCGCCGCGACAGCCTTGCCCTGGGTGTCGAGCTGGACGACCGGCTGGATGGAGAGATCGGTGTTGCCGCCACCGCCGCCGTCGGACGACTTGTCGCTGCATCCGGACAACACCAACGACGCGGCAGCTCCGATTACCAGAACTCCTCGCGTCGAACGACTGCGCCATGTCGAACTGAGCACGTCTCACCTCTATGTCCTGTGCTCCCCGGGGTCACCGAGGGGGCCGACCACGTTCAGCCCGGACAGAACATATCGCCGGTTTGTTAGATCCGCATCACATTCGCATCATGTCGGACGCTCCGTGTCCAGTCGTAGTTCACATTATTGTTTCGCTTACGTAAAGTTTTTCGGCTTTCGACGCGAGACACGGAGCGGCGCGTTCCAGCTCACTGCGGGGTGAGGTTCTCCAGCACGACTTCGGCGACCGCCTTCATGGTCGTGCGGCGGTCCATCGCGGTGCGCTGAATCCATTTGAACGCCTGCGGCTCCGACAGTCCCTGGGTCTGCATGAGCACACCCTTGGCACGCTCGACCAGTTTGCGCGTCTCCAAACGATCCGACAGATTCGCGACTTCTGTTTCCAGCGCGGTGATTTCGTGGAAACGGCTCGCCGCGAGTTCGATCGCGGGCACCAGATCGGATTTGGTGAACGGCTTGACCAGATACGCCATGGCGCCCGCGTCGCGGGCCCGCTCGACCAGGTCGCGCTGACTGAACGCGGTCAGGATCACCACGGGCGCAACACGTTTCGACGCGATCTCGGCGGCGGCGTCGATTCCGTCGCGGCGCGGCATCTTGACGTCCATGATCACCAGATCGGGGCGCAGCTCCTCGGCGAGCTCGACGGCCTGCTGCCCGTCGCCCGCTTCACCGACTACCTCGTAGCCCTCTTCCTTGAGCATCTCCACGAGATCCATCCGGATGAGGGCCTCGTCCTCGGCGACGACGACACGCTTGGCCGCGGCCTCACGCGTGGCGCCAGCGCCCCCTGCATTCGTGCTCATGGTTCGACCCCTCTGGATTCCGATGCCTGTCGATCACACCACGACAGACGACGGCACCGGGCGAGCCGGCCGAAAAACCCGTCGTGGGTGACCGAGTGATGTAAAGAGTACCTTTCGCTTCCGCACAGAATGCATTGAGCGGTCGGAAACCGCCGGTGAACGCAAGCGCGGAGACATCGCGCACACCCCGCGACCGATACTCCCCCGCGGAGCGCGGCCGATGCCGCGCTTCCGCCGTGGTGCCGAGTGTGGGACTCGAACCCACACGTCCTTTCGGACAACGGTTTTTGAGACCGTCGCGTCTGCCAGTTCCGCCAACCCGGCGCACCGCGGTCACTATAGCGTCTCGGCGCGCCGGGAAGCGAACCGCCGGTCGAACCGCACGCACGCCCACGTCGTAGTACCGGCAGAGCGGGCACGGCGGAAGGGCGCGGACATGCGGGTGAACAGGACGACGGTCGATCTGGACGCCTACCCCGACCTGGTGATGATCCTGCTCGGGATGCGGGTGCGCACCCCGCGCGGGATGCTGCGCCTGCTCGGCGTCGGCCCCAAGCTCTACCGCTCCCACGCCGACCGCCCCGACGGCCTGATCCTGCACGAAGACGTGGTCTGGTCGATGCTGCCGCCGCACTGGGGCGCCCGGCAGTACTGGCGCGATCTGGATTCGCTCGAGCGCTGGACGCGCTCGGACCCGCACCGGCAGTGGTGGCGGGAATTCCTGCGCGACTCCGGCGGCACCGGCTTCTGGCACGAGGCCTACTTCCGCCGCGGCGGCATCGACGCCGTCTACGACGACATGACCAGGCCGACCGGCCTGGCCGCGTTCGCGCCCGCCGTCCCCGCGCGCGGCCGGATGTTCTCCACCCGGGGCCGGGTGCACGGCGACCCGCCCGCCGTGCCGCCGGTTATTACCGAATCGAATTATTATGACGCGAAGGAGTGATCGTCGACACATATCATCGAGAGGTTTCCAACCCCTATCTCGCGGGTATCACGGTCACACACAACAGATTTGCGCATTGCGATTCATGTACAGCATTCAACCGCGAGGTGAATAAGTAGCACCGCGTCTGTGATGGTTACAATTCCAGCCTTCTGCGCGACAATCGACCCGATTACGGTGTCGGTATGCACGTGCTGTTCGTCTGCAACTCCAATGTCTGCCGGTCGGTGATCGCCGAACGGCTCACCCGGGCGTTCGCGGCGGACAACGGCCTGACCGGCCTGACGGCGGAGAGCGCGGGCACCCGGGCCCTGGTCGGATTTCCGCCCGAACCGCTGGCCGCGGAGACCGTGGCAGGCCTCGGCGGCGACCCCAGCGGATTCAAGGCCCGAAAGCTCAAGCCCGAGATGGTCGATCGCGCCGATCTGGTGCTGACGATGACCGAATCGCTGCGCGACCAGGTCGGTGAGCTGGCCTTCGGGGTCGCGCCGCGCACCTTCACCCTGGCCGAGGCGCATCGGATCGCCAAGGTCACCGGCGCGAAATCCATTGCCGCCCTGCACCGGGCCCGCAACGACCTGGCCTATGTCGGCCGGGAGAACATCGCCGACCCGATCGGGCTGTCCCCCGAGGCGTTCCTCGAGGTCGGCGACCGGATCGCCGAACTGCTGTTCCCGCTGCTGGCCGCGCTGGCGCCGCACGAACAGGACCAGGTCAGCGCGGACGCGCGGCCCGGGCTGGTCATCGAGCCCGCCCCGGCCCGGCCGCTCTCGGCATTTCTGGCCGCGCAGCGCGGACGCTGAACGCAAGGCTGTTCGCCGGGCCGTCGACGGTCTAGACTTCGGCGGACGTGGAAGTTCCCCTTGCAGGTTCGACACACGACAGGACTGGAGACTTGCCGAAACGCATTTCGGATGTTTCGCTCCATGTGTATGTGACCCCGGAAATCCTCGACCGCATCGTCACCAGTGTACGGACGGTTCTCGACGACCATCTCCAGGACCGCGAGGTCTTCGCCTGGCGCTTCACCCTGCCCGTCGACGCCGCCGATCCGCTCCATCGAGAACTCGAATCACAGTGGCGCCGAACGCATCCCGGCGCCGAGCCGGAAGGCGAAGCAACGTTCGAGATCGCGCTGAGCCTGGTCGGCGAGCCGGCCGATCTCACCGATGCCGACATCGCCGACCTCGAGCACGGACTTGCCCTGGCGGTGTACGGCGCGGCCACCCAGGCCGTCCCGTTCGCGCTGCGCGCGGATCAGCGCACCGACCTCGAATGGGAACTCGACGTCGAGCGGCGCTGACCCTCGCTCAGCGGGCCGGGAAGTGCCGGATGACGCCTTCCTGGACGGTGGTGGCGAGCAGTTCGCCACTGCGCGAATAGAACCGGCCCGTCGCCAGTCCGCGCGAGCCGGCGGCCACCGGCGATTCGGTCGCGTACAGCGTCCAGTCGTCGAAGCGGAACGGGCGATGGAACCAGATCGAGTGATTCACCGTCGCCGCGAGAATCCGGTCCAGTCCCCACGACAAACCGTGCGTGGTGATGATCGAATCCAGCACCGTGGTGTCGGAGGAATAGCCGAGCGCGGCCACGTGCAGCAGCGGATCGTCGGACAGCGCGCCGTCGGTGCGCATCCACACGCGGTTGTGGTTGAGCTTCTCGCCGGTGCCCTTGAGAATCCACGCCGGATCGTTGGTGTAGCGCATGTCGATCGGGTGCGGCGCGTTGATGAACATCTCCAGCTTGTCCTCGAAGCCGGCGAAGCTCTCCTCGATCCGGGGCAGTGTCTCCGGATCGGGCACCTGGGGACCCTCGTGGGAGTGCTCGAGACCCTTGCCCCAGTCCTGGAAGGCCGCCAGCATGACGAACAGCTCCTGGCCGTCCTGGCTGGCGGTCACCGTCCGGTTCGCGAGCGCGCGGCCGTCGCGGTGCCGCTGCACGTGGTATTCGATCGGCTTCTTCACGTCGCCGCCGCGCACGAAGTGCGCGTTGATCGCGTGCAGCGGCCGCTCCCCGGCGGTGCGTCCGGCAGCGACGATCGCCTGCGACACCAGCTGCCCGCCGAAGGTGCGGCTCCACACCTTCTCGGGATGGTTGCCGAGGAAGACGTCCTCGCCGATCGGTTCGAGGTCGAGCAGGTCGAGCAGCACCCGCAGATCGGGTGACGGCTCGCCCTGCACGGTCGCGGCCTCGATCGATCCGCCTGCCGAACTACTCACGACTAGTGGTCCTCCTCGCCGATGCGATGAACGTGGATCAGGTTGGTGGAACCGACGGTACCCGGCGGGGAACCGGCGACGATGACCACCAGGTCGCCCTTGCGGTATCGATCCATCGACAGCAGCGCCTGGTCGACCTGATGGATCATCGCGTCGGTGCTGTCCACCATCGGCACGATGAAGGTCTCGGTGCCCCAGGTCAGTGTCAGCTGGCTGCGCACCTCCGGCAGCGGGGTGAACGCCAGCAGCGGCAGCGGGGTGTGCAGCCGGGCCAGGCGGCGCACGGTGTCACCGGACTGGGTGAAGGCCACCAGCGCCTTGGCGTTGAGCCGCTCGCCGATGTCGCGGGCCGCGTAGGAGATCACGCCGCGCTTGGTACGGGGAACGTGGGTCAGCGGAGGGACCCGGTTCGTCTCGGACTCCACCGCGGTGACGATGCGGCTCATGGTGCGCACCGCGTCGATCGGCCAGGCGCCGACCGAGGTCTCGCCGGAGAGCATCACCGCGTCGGCACCGTCGAGCACCGCGTTGGCGACGTCGGAGGCCTCGGCACGGGTCGGGCGGGAGTTCTCGATCATCGACTCCAGCATCTGGGTCGCGACGATGACCGGCTTGGCGTTCTCGCGCGCCATCTGGATGGCCCGCTTCTGTACCAGCGGCACCTGCTCGAGCGGCAGTTCGACACCCAGATCACCACGGGCGACCATCACCGCGTCGAAGGCCAGCACGATGGCCTCGAGGTTGTCGATCGCCTCCGGCTTCTCCAGCTTGGCGATGACCGGCACCCGGCGGCCGACCTTGTCCATGATGTCGTGCACGAGTTCGATGTCGGACGGCGAGCGCACGAACGACAGCGCGATGAAGTCCACGCCCAGTTTCAGGGCGAATTCGAGGTCTTCGATGTCCTTCTCGGACAGGGCGGGCACCGACACGTCCATGCCGGGCAGCGACAGGCCCTTGTTGTTGCTCACGGGGCCGCCCTCGGTGACCCGGCAGACGACATCGTTGCCGTCGATGCTCTCGACCGTCAGGCCGACCTTGCCGTCGTCGACGAGCAGGCGGTCACCGGCCTTGGCGTCCTGAGCGAGCTGCTTGTAGGTGGTGGAGACGCGGTCGTGGGTGCCGTCGACATCGTCGACGGTGATCCGCACCTGTTCGCCGTTGGCCCAGGTGGTACGGCCGTCGGTGAACCGGCCGAGGCGGATCTTGGGGCCCTGTAGGTCGGCGAGGATGCCGACCGCGCGGCCGGTCTCGTCCGAGGCCGCGCGGACCATCTTGTAGTTGTCGGCGTGGTCGGCGTGCTCGCCGTGGCTGAAGTTCAGCCGGGCGACGTCCATGCCGCTTTCGACGAGTTCCCGAATACGGTCCTGGGTGGCCGTAGCCGGTCCGAGGGTGCACACAATCTTCGTCCGTCGCATCACACGGCAAGCCTAGTACTCCCCCGCCTCCCCGCGTACTTCGCCGGTCGGGGGTGTAAGCCCCCTGGCCGACCGGACCGCCGGATATCGGCGGAGCAGGGCGCGGCGTTCCCGGCGAGTTACCCCGGTGTTCACGAAATCGTTTGTCACCGAACGGCGACGTGCCTGGACAGCCGGGTCTCCAGGCGGCTCTGGCCGAAGCCCAGGATGAGGCAGATCACCCAGTAGTAGAGAGCTGCGACGCCGTAGAGGGCGAAGAAGTCGAAGGTCGGCGCGGCCGCCAGCTGCGCGGTGCGCAGCAGTTCGGTGACCAGGATGGTCGAGGCCAGCGAGGTGTCCTTGACCAGCGAGATGAGCGTATTCGACAACGGCGGCACCGCGATCCGGGACGCCTGCGGGAACACCACGTACCAGAGTGTCTGCGGGTAGGTCATGCCCAGCGACTCGGCCGCCTCCCACTGCCCCGGCGCGACGCTCATGATCGCCGAGCGCACCACCTCCGCGGCGTAGCCGCCGACATTGAGGCTGAACGCGATCACCGCGGCCGGGAACGGATCGATGACGATGTCGAACTGCGGCAGCGCGTAGAACACGATGAACAGCTGCACCAGCAGCGGGGTACCGCGGATGATCGAGATGTAGAAGCGGGCGGGCAGCGACAGCGCCCGCTTCGACGACATCCTGGCCAGCGCGACACCGACCGCGATCGCCAGACCGATGACGAAACTGATCGCCGTCAACGGCAGCGTCGCGGTCACCGTGGCCTTCAGCATCGGCCACAGGTTGTGCCAGATCAGCTCCCTGGTCGCGGGATCCATCCGTTATTTGCTGACGTCGGTGCCGAAGTACTTCTCCGACAGCCTGGTCAGCGTGCCGTCGGCGCGCAGCTGTTCGAGCGCCTTGTCGATGTCGGCGATCAGGGCGGCGTCGTCCTTGCGGGCGGCGAAGGCCTGCTTGCTGGTCTCGCCGGTCTTGCCCGCGATCTTGATGCCGGTGTCGCCGGTCTTCTTGGTGTACTCACCCACGGCGAGGGTGTCGTTGACGGTCGCGTCGACGCGGCCCGCCTTCAGCAGCTGCACCGCCTGCACGAACCCTTCGACCGCTTCGACTTTCGCGCCGGCGCCCGCGGCGACCTTGCCCCAGTTGCTGGTGGCCGACTGCGCGGTGGTCTTGCCCGACAGGTCCGCCAGCGAGGTGATGGTGGTGTTGTCGGACTTGGTGACGATCACGCCCTCCGACGTCGTGTACGGCTGCGACAGCGAGTACTTGGCGGTGCGTTCGGGATTGACGGTCACCTGGTTGGCGACCAGGTCGAAGCGCTGGGACTCCAGCCCGGCGAAGATCGAGTCCCAGGGCGTCTGCACGAATTCGACCCGCTTGCCGAGCTTCTCACCGATCGCCTGGGCGACCTCGACGTCGTAGCCGGTGAGGGTGCCGTTGTCCTGATAGCTGAACGGCGCGTAGGTGCCCTCGGTGCCGACTTTCAGCACGTTCGGATCGGCGTCGGACGAGCAGGCCGACAGACCCGTCGCGGCGACGACGGCGAGCACGGCGGCGGCAAGCAGTTTGCGCACGGACATCCCTTTCTCCGCTGCGCGCATCGGGCACGCGCAGGCCAAGCGACGCTACGGCGCCGCGCTGGACCGACACAGAGTATCGCTCACGGTGAGCGCAATCCCGGCCGGGAAACACGAAACGGGTACTCCGCGGACGCGGAGTACCCGTTTCTGGTGCGTAGCGATCAGTCGCGCAGCGGACGGCCCTGCGCGTCGGGCACCTTGCCGGTGAGCATCATGATGCCGTCGATCAGCGGCCAGATGGCGCCGATGCCACAGGTCAGCCAGACCACGGCGATCTGGGCGATGCCCAGACCGGTGTAGCCCAGGTAGAAACGACCGACGCCGAAGCTGCCGAGGAAGATCTCGAGCAGACCGGCCATCAGCTTCTGCTTGTCCGAGAACGGGACACCGTACATGTCGCGGCCGTACGGCGCTTCCGGATCGGCCGGGTTGTAGCCCTGCGGCATGCCGCCGTAGGGCGCGGCGCCGTAGGCGGGCTGCGGCTGGGCGTACGGGTCGGCGGGCTGGCCGTACTGCGGCTGCGGCTGACCGTACTGCGGCTGGCCGTATCCCGGCTGCGGCTGCTGCCCGTAGCCGGGCTGCTGCGCGTACGGATCCGAGGGCTGGCCGTAGGCAGGCTGACCGTATTGCGGCTGCGAGCCGGAGTCGGGCTGCTTACTCAGGTCGGGACCGTACTGGGGATTGGGGTTGTAGGGGTCGGTCACTCATGTCCTCCATCATTCGTGCGGGTACCCGTCGTGGCCCCCGGCCAGTGGCGATCGGCCGAACGGCGGTGCGCCCGCGACGATCACCGGCCATTGTGGTCATAAGGACCGGCCGTTGTCTCCTCGGGTACCACACGAACGGTCCGCAGCACTCGTAGGCAGTATCGCGACAGGCGCCCGGAATGTTGCCGGACGCCCGTTCGCTTCGTACGAGAGGTCGCCGATCAGGCCTTCTTCGCGCCCGACTGCTGTGGCTCGGCGGTGTCTGTCTGCTCGCCGGCGGCGGCGGTGTCCGATTCGACCTTGTCCGGCGCCGGCTCGGCGGTGGCCGAGGCAGTGCCGGCCGCCGCGTCCTTCGATTCCTCCGCGTCGGTGGTCTCCGCGTCAGCGGCCTGCGCCTCGACCGAAGCCGTTGCGGCAGTGGACTTGTCGAGCTCGACGGCGGCGTTGTCGGCCGCGCCCGCGGCCCGCAGCGCCGAGAACTGCCACGGCCACGGCCGCGGCTCACCACCGGGCTGCAACTGCGCGGGTGTCTCACGGCCCTTGGTCGCCAGCGCGAAGTAGGCCATGGCGCCGAGGAAGACCAGTGCGGCGGTGAACGAGTTGATCCGGATGCCGAGGATGTGGGTGGCCTCGTCGTTGCGCATCAGCTCGACGAAGAAGCGGCCGAAGCTGTAGCCGGCCACGTAGAGCGCGAACAGGCGGCCGTGGCCGATCTTGAAACGCTTGTCCAGTTGCACCAGCAGCACGACGACCAGCACGTTCCACACGAGCTCGTACAGGAACGTCGGGTGCACGACCTCGAGCACCCGCCCGGTCGAGACCCCGTTCATCATGTCCCGCGCACCGGTCTCCGGGTCGAACCGCTCGTAGATCTCGAGACCCCACGGCACCTCGGTGGTGCGGCCGTAGAGCTCCTGGTTGAAGTAGTTGCCGAGGCGGCCGATCGCCTGCGCGAGCAGCACGGCGGGCGCGATGGCGTCACCGAGCGCGGGCAGCGGGATCTTGTAGACGCGGCAGCCGATCCAGGCGCCGATGCCGCCGAGGAACACCGCGCCCCAGATGCCGAGGCCGCCCTGCCAGATGTAGAGCGCCTCGATCGGGTGCTTGCCGGGGCCGAAGTACTTCTGCCAATCGGTGGCCACGTGGTAGAGCCGGCCGCCGACCAGGCCGAACGGCACCGCGAACATCGCGACATCGAGGACCGCGCCCTGCTGACCGCCGCGCTGTTGCCACCGGCGCTCGCCCCACCAGATGGCGACGACGATGCCGAGGATGATGAACAGCGCGTACGCCCGAAGCGGGAAGGGTCCGAGGTGCCAGACACCCTGGGGCGGACTCGGAAGGTAGGCCAGGACTGAGTTCACGGCCCCCACGTTAGTTCAGTGCCGTACCGGCGAGTGACTGTGACCCTGACGGCGGTGGTCGTCGACATGACAAGGCCACCGCGCCGGACCCGGATACGACCGAGCACAACACAGTTGCGCAAGGACTTGGGTAACTCACCGGGGACGGGCTGCGCCGGCTCCCGCCTGACCGCCGGCCGCGTGGCCGTCCGACCCCGCGCCTAGATCTGGCCAGAAGTCGCGGAGAGGCGGGACCGCACGCCGTCGGCGAGCTCGCTGGTCAGGGCGCGCACCGCGTCCAAGCCCTCGGCGGCGGCCGAGACCAGCGCCGATCCGACGATCACGCCGTCCGCGTAGGCGGCGATCTCGGCGGCCTGGGCCCCCGAACGCACACCCAGGCCGACCCCGATCGGGATGTCGGAGTGCGCGCGGATCCGGGCGCACAGCGCGGGCGCGGCCGAGGAGACCACGTCGCGGGCACCGGTCACGCCCATGGTCGAGGCGGCGTAGATGAATCCGCGCGAGGCCTCGAGCGTCTTCACCAGGCGTTCCTCGGTCGAGGACGGCGCGACCAGGAAGATGCGATCCAGGTTGTGGGTGGCCGAGGCGATGAACCAGTCGTCGGCCTCGTCCGGGATCAGGTTCGGCGTGATGATGCCCGCGCCGCCTGCCGCGGCCAGGTCGCGCGAGAACTTGTCGACGCCGTACCGGAGCACCGGGTTCCAGTAGCTCATCACCACGGCTTGACCACCGGCGTCGGTGATCGCCTCGACGACGGAGAACACGTCGCGCACCCGCACGCCACCGCGCAGCGCCTGCTCGGCGGCGGCCTGGATGGTGGGTCCGTCCATCACCGGATCGGAGTAGGCGACGCCCACTTCGACGATGTCGCAACCGGATTCGACCATGGCCCGGCAGACCTCGATGGACCCGGCCAGATCGGGGTAACCCGCCGGCAGGTAGCCGATCAGGGCGGCCCGGTTCTCGGCACGCGCGGCCGCGAAGGTGTTGGCCAGGCGGGACTGCTGACTCACTGGGCGTTCTCCTCGGCGGCGTCGTCGTCGAACAGGCCGAACCAGTGGCCCGCGGTATCCATGTCCTTGTCGCCGCGACCGGACAGGTTGACCAGGATGATCGCGCCCTCGCCGAGCTCCTTGCCCAGCTTCAGCGCACCGGCCACGGCATGCGCGGACTCGATCGCCGGGATGATGCCCTCGGAGCGGGACAGCAGCAGCAGCGCGTCCATCGCCTCGGTGTCGGTGATCGGCGCGTACTCCGCGCGCCCGATGTCCTTGAGGTGCGCGTGCTCGGGGCCGACGCCCGGGTAGTCCAGACCGGCCGAGATCGAATGCGACTCGATGGTCTGGCCGTCCTCGTCCTGCAGCAGGTACGAGTACGCGCCCTGGAACGCGCCCGGCGTGCCACCGGTGAAGGTGGCCGCGTGCCTGCCGGTCTCGACGCCGTCACCGGCCGCCTCGTAGCCGATCAGCCGCACCCCCGTGTCGGGGATGAAGGCGTGGAAGATGCCGATGGCGTTGGAGCCGCCGCCCACGCAGGCGACGACCGCGTCGGGCAGCCTGCCGACGCGCTCGGTGATCTGCTGGCGGGCCTCGATCCCGATGATGCGCTGGAAATCGCGCACCATCAGCGGGAACGGGTGCGGACCCGCGGCGGTGCCGAAGCAGTAGTAGGTGTCGTCGGCGTGGGAGACCCAGTCGCGCAGCGCCTCGTTGATGGCGTCCTTGAGGGTCTGCGAACCGGTGGTCACCGAAACGACCTCGGCGCCGAGCAGCCGCATCCTGGCCACGTTCAGGGCCTGGCGGGCGGTGTCGACGGCGCCCATGTAGATGACGCAGTTCAGGCCGAGCAGCGCGCACGCGGTGGCGGTGGCCACGCCGTGCTGGCCCGCGCCGGTCTCGGCGATGACGCGGGTCTTGCCCATCCGCTTGGCGAGCAACGCCTGGCCGAGCACGTTGTTGATCTTGTGCGAGCCGGTGTGGTTGAGGTCCTCGCGCTTGAGGAAGATCCGCGCGCCGCCCGCGTGCTGGGCCAGGTTGGCGCACTCGAACACCGGCGACGGACGGCCGGTGTAGTCGCGCTGCAGCCGATCGAGCTCGTCGAGGAAGGTGTGGTCGGAGCGGACCTTGTCGTACTCGGCGGTGACCTCCTCGATCACCGCCATCAGCGCCTCGGGGACGTGCCGTCCGCCGTAGACGCCGAAGTGGCCGCCCGCGTCGGGCTCGTAGTCGCTGTGCTGGGCGACGCCCGCACTGGCCTGGGGCAGCGCGGTCACCGGATGCTCCGCCGGGCCGGCTTCGGGCAGGACGGATGGGTACCGGCGGTCACCAGCTCCGACACCGCGGCGCGCGGGTTGCCGCTGGTCACCAGGCCCTCGCCGACGAGCACCGCGTCGGCGCCCGCGCCGGCGTAGGCCAGCAGGTCGGCGGTGCCGCGGATGCCGGACTCGGCCACCCGGATGACCTCCGAGGGCAGGCCGGGAGCGATCCGCGCGAACACGTCGCGGTCGACCTCCAGGGTCTTGAGGTTGCGAGCGTTGACACCGATCACCGACGCGCCCGCTTCCAGCGCGCGATCGGCCTCTTCCTCGGTGTGTACCTCCACGAGAGCGGTCATGCCCAGTGATTCGGTGCGGTCGATCAGCGAGGACAGCACGTCCTGCTCGAGCGCGGCCACGATCAGCAGGATCACATCGGCGCCGTGGGCCCGGGCCTCGTGGATCTGGTACGGGCCGACGACGAAGTCCTTGCGCAGGACCGGGATGTTCACGGCGGCGCGGACGGCATCGAGATCGTCGAGCGAACCACCGAAACGCCTGCCCTCGGTGAGCACGCTGATGATGCGCGCGCCGCCGTCTTCGTAGGCCTTGGCCAGGACGGCCGGATCGGGGATGTCGGCCAGCGCGCCCTTGGAGGGGCTGGCACGCTTCACCTCGGCGATGACACCGATCCCGTCCTCGTGCAACGCGGCGTTCGCGTTCAGCGGCGCCTTGGCGGCGGCCGCTGCGGCTTTGATCGCCTGAAAATCGAGGAGGGCTTCGCGAGCGGCAACATCCGCCCGAACCCCGTCGAGAATCGAGTCGAGTACCGTCATCTGGCTCGAATCCTTTCTGGGGAGACGAACTTCTCACCTGAGAGTCCCCTCAGGCGCTGTCTCACCGATGCTTGACAACAATAAATGGCTGCCGCGCGTGTCACTGCGGCGGGGGTGCCGGGGGTCACGGTGCGCGGCCGGGCGACTTGTCGTCGCCGTCCGGCCCCTCGGCGGTGTCGGTGGGATCGGTGCCCGCGTCGAGCGCGTCCCACAGCACCCGGTCCGACAGCGGCGCGGCGGCGCCGGTCTCCTCGCGCTGCTTGCTCACCTCCGCGCTGGCGTCGGCCCGGCGGAACACGGGGTTGTCGTATTTGCCGGACAGCTGCCCACTGCCGTCGCCGCGGCGGGTCAGCAGTACCCCCGCGATCAGTGCCAGCACCGCGGCCACGATCGACAGCAGCGCGGGCCCGATATGCGCGTCGGCGCCGCTGACGACCGCGCGCACCGGCAGCTCGGCCAGGGTGCCCGCCCGCTCCGCGGTCCGGCCCTCCCCCACGACCAGCGCGAACCCGGGCACCGCCGCCACCGCGGCGACGACCGCGACCACCACGCCGAGCAACTGCCGCAGCGCCCCCTTCACCGCGAACACCGCGGCGATCGAGGCGACCAGGACCAGTGCCAGCGGGGTGAGCGCACCGAACCAGGTGGCGCCGTCGAGCTCGTCGGTGCGCGGTTCGGTGAGCCCGTCGGCGGAGTGCACCGTCACCCAGGTCATCCGCGACGAGGCCCAGAGCCCGGCCGCCGCCAGCGCCAGCAGCGCCACCGGGACGATGGGCTTGGCCGCTTTCGCGGTGTCGGCGGGCGCGTCGGTCACGAGCCGCCGTCCTCGTAGGTCCGCAGGGTCTGCGCGGCCGCGATCGCCTTGAGCACCGCCATCGCCTTGTTGCGGGCCTCGGTGTCCTCGTAGACCGGGTCGGAGTCGGCGACCACGCCCGCGCCGGCCTGTACGTAGGCGGTGCCGTCCTTGAGCAGCGCGGTACGGATGGCGATGGCGGTGTCGGCGTCCCCGGCGAAGTCGAGGTAGCCGACGACGCCGCCGTAGACGCCGCGCCGGGTCGGTTCGAGTTCCTCGATGAGCTCCATCGCCCGCACCTTCGGCGCGCCGGACAGCGTGCCCGCCGGGAAACAGGCCTGCACCGCGTCGAGCGCGATCTTGCCCTCGGCGAGCCGGCCGGACACCGTCGAGACCAGGTGCATGACGTGGCTGTAGCGCTCGACGTGCCGGTACTGGGTGACCCGCACCGTGCCGGGGCGGCAGACCCGGCCCAGATCGTTGCGGCCCAGATCGACGAGCATCAGGTGCTCGGCGTTCTCCTTGTCGTCGGCCAGCAGGTCCTTCTCCAGCAGGATGTCGTCCTCGGCGCTCTGCCCGCGCCACCGGGTGCCCGCGATCGGGTGCGTCGTGGCGACGCCGTCCTTCACGGTGACCAGCGATTCGGGGCTGGAGCCGACGATGGAGAACGCGGTGCCGCCGTCGCCGTCGGGGATGTGCATCAGGTACATGTACGGGCTCGGGTTCGACGCCCGCAGCATCCGGTAGACCGCCAGCGGCGAGCCGGTGTAGTCCATCTCGAAGCGCTGCGAGAGCACCACCTGGAACGCCTCGCCCGCCTCGATCTCCTTGATCAGGCGGCGCACGCCCACGCCGAACTCCTCGGTGGTGCGCCTGCGCAGGTACTCCGGCTCGGGCCGGTCGAAGACCGACACGGTCGACGGCGCCGGCGCGGCCAGCGCGGCGGTCATCCGGTCCAGCCGGGCGACGGCGTCGTCGTAGGCGGCGTCGGCGTTCTCGTCGGTGCCGTTCCAGTTCACCGCGTTGGCGATGAGGGTGATCGCGCCCTCGTGGTGGTCGAACGCGGCCAGGTCGGTGGCCAGCATCAGCACCAGTTCGGGCAGTTGCAGATCGTCGGTGGCCAGCTCGGGCAGCCGTTCGATCCGGCGCACGGCGTCGTAGCCGAGGTAGCCGACCAGGCCGCCGGTCAGCGGCGGCAGACCGGGCAGCCGTTCGGTGCGCAGCAGTTCGAGGGTCTCGTGCAGCGCGCGCAGCGGATCACCGCCCGAGGGCGCGTCGGCGGGGACGGTGCCGAGCCAGGCGGCCTCGCCGTCGACGACGGTCAGCGCCGACGGACTGCCCGCGCCGATGAACGACCAGCGCGACCACGAGCGGCCGTTCTCGGCGGACTCGAACAGGAAGGTGCCCGGCCGGTCGTCGGCCAGCTTGCGGTAGGCCGAGAGCGGAGTCTCGGAGTCCGCCAGCACCTTTCGGGTCACCGGGACCACCCGGTGCTCGGCGGCGAGCACCCGGAACTGGTCACGGGTCGTGGTGGTTGATGTCGACGCGCCCTGCATTTCCCCATCATCCCAGGCGGGTCGCGACACCTGTGCGCTGACCCGACCCCGGGATGCGACAAGGGGTGATCGGCATCACTACACTCGCGCGCGTTCCATGTCGCATGCGGTATCCCCCCTTTCCGAGAGGAGCAATGTTGTACCCCTCGCACCAGGGCGCTCAGGACGGCCGACTCGCCGCCCCGTCGCAGCAGCACTACGGTCCCGGCCAGCTGTCCGCGGCGAGCGCGCTCACGTCGTTCGTCACCTACGCCAAAGAGATGCAGGATCTGGACGAGAAGACCTATCCGGACGAGTACGCGGCACACCGCGACCGGATCCGGCAGCTCGAGCCGATGCTGCGCGTGCACGGCATCCTCGACGTGATGGAGATCCGCAACCCGGAGATCGCGGCCCTGCTCAAGCGCTAGGCACCGTTCGACGGGTGCGGTCCGTCGGGGGCGGTGCCGGTCGATCGGGACATGGTCCCCGTTCGCGTCAGCGGGCGGGGATCTTCCGTACACCCGGCCCGGTCGATAGGGTCGCATCATGCAGCCAGGCCAGCGCGCTCCGCAGTTCGAGCTCCCCGACCAGTCCGCCCAGCTCCGCACGCTCGACGGCTTGCTCGCCGACGGTCCACTCGTGCTGTTCTTCTACCCGGCGGCCAATACCCCCGTGTGTACGGCCGAGGCCTGCCACTTCCGCGATCTGAGCGCGGAGTTCGCCGCCATCGGCGCCTCCTGCGCCGGCATCAGCACCGACAGCACCGAGGTGCAGGCCGGATTCGCCACCAAGCAGCGACTGGACTACCCGGTGCTCTCCGACGCCGACGGCGCGGTGGCCGCGGCCTTCGGCGTCAAGCGCGGGCTGCTGGGCAAGCTGGCCCCGGTCAAGCGGCACACCTTCGTCATCGACACCGACCGGACCATCCTGAAGGTCGTCACCGGCGAACTCCGCGCCGCCGTGCACGCCGACGAGGCGCTGGCCTTCCTGCGGACCCGCGCCACCGCCGCGGAGTAACCGGCGAAACGCCGGGCGCCGGATCGGCGTCCGGCGTCCCGGACGCCTCTACGCTGGGGAGATGACAACCGGCGAGGTGCAGTCGAACGGTCAGAAGTCCACGGCGACCGTGTGGCGCAACCGGGCGATCATCACGGTCGCCACGGCCGTCGTCCTGGTGATCGCCTATCTCATCCTGTCGTCGTTCATCCCCCGCTGGTGGGCGCAGCGCCTGGCGAGCGTGGTGCACGGCAGCTTCACCCAGGGCATCTGGTGGGGCCTGGTCTACGGCCTGGTGTTCACCCTCGCTCCGCTGCTGCTGGTGCTGCTGGCGGTGCGCGTGTGGAAACGCAAGGGCGGCAAGTTCATCGCGGGCGCCTCGGTGATCATCGCGCTGCTGCTGGCGGTGCCCAACCTGATGACGCTCACGATCGTGCTCGGCGGCAACAACGCGGCGCACGCGGGTCAGCGCATCCTCGACGTCGACGCACCCGCCTTCCGCGGCGCCTGCCTGGTCGGCGCGATCGTGGCGGGGTTGATCTTCCTGCTGGTGCTCGCCCTGATGGGCAAGCGCGGCCTCACCCGGCGCAAGGCCGCCAAAGCCGCCGACACCGCGCCCGCTCCGACCGCGCCGATCCCCGGCGAGCAATAGCTTTTCCGAATAATCCCAGCAACACGCCACCGCGGCGGACGCCCGGCGCCGCCGCGGTGACCTAAGCTCCGTTCCCATGCCGATCGGGAGCAGCGAGTCGACCTCGGTCCTCGTGCTCGGCGCCGGTCCGGCCGGCCTCGTCCTCGGCAACATCCTGCGCGCGGCCGGGATCGATGTGCTGATCCTGGAACGGCGCGACCGCCCGCACATCGAGCAGCGCGCCCGTGCCGGTTTCCTGGCTCCCGCCGGTGTCGCGGTGCTGGCCGAGCACGGACTCGACACCGGCTTGCGCACCGGCGGCCGCACGCACCACAGCTGCGAGTTCCGCAGCGGCGACGGCCGGATCGAGCTGTCCTACGACGAGCTCGGGCGGGGCGAGGTGCACACCGTCTACCCCCAGCAGCGGCTGGTCACCGATCTGGTCGCCGAGTACCTGCGACGCGGCGGCGAGCTGCGGTGCGCGACCACCGCCGAACGGATCGGGGACGAACCCGGCGAGCGGCCGTGGGTGCTGGCCCGCACCGCGGACGGCGAGAGTCACCGGATCACCGCGCGCTACCTGGTCGGATGCGACGGCGCGCGCGGCGCGGCCCGCCGCGCCGTGCGCGGCCCGCGCTCCACCCGCGACTACGCCATCACCTGGCTCGCGCTGCTGGCTCAGGCCCCGCCGACGACCGACACCGTCGCCTACGGCGTCCACCCCGACGGCTTCGCGGGCCAGATGCCACGCAGCCCCGAGGTGACCCGCTACTACTTGCAGTGCGCCGACGAGGACGCCCTGCGCTGGAGCGAGGACCGAGTCTGGAGCGCGCTGTCGACCCGGCTGCGCGCCGACCGGTACGGACCGTTGCGCACGGGCCCGATCCTCGAGCGCGGACTGGTCCGGTTGCGGTCGGAGATCCTCGACCCGATCCAGCAGGGCCGGCTGTTCCTGGCGGGCGACGCGGCCTCCACGATCAGCCCGGCCGCGGCCAAGGGCGCCAACCTGGCCATCCTCACCGCGCGCTCGCTCGCCGCGGCCCTGATCGCCGCGGTCGATCACGGCGACGAGTCCGCCCTGCGGCGGCACTCGGCCGACTGCGTCCCACGCATCCGGCGCGCGCACGAGTTCTCGCACTGGATGATCGGCCTGCTGCATCCGCCCACCGGTCCGCACGCGGGCTTCGATCGCGAGCTCCAGCAGGCCCGGCTGCACAGCCTGGCCACCTCACGACCCCATCAGGACTTCTTCGCGGAGAACTACGTCGGTATCTGAATCCAGGAGGACGCGTGACCCGCTCGCCGGCAGTGCAATCCCGGATCGACCCGCTCGATGACGACCGCGTGGCCGCGGCCGCGCGGTTCGTCGGAACCCATGACACCGACAGCGTGCTCGCCCGGCTGCTGCCCCGGCTCAGCGAGGCCGAACGCGGGGCGATCGCCGATCGCTGCCGGTTCGCGCACGCCGCGGTCATGGTGTTCCCGCCCGACCTCGCCGCCCTCGACGACCTGCTCGCGACGCACGGCCTCACGATCGACTCGAACGAGCCCAGCGTCGTGGTCCGGCAGCGGGTGGCGGCCCGCCACGGCCTCGACCCCCAGCGGGTGCCGGTGCGGATCGTGCGCGCGGCGCTCCCCGCCGCCGACGGCACACCCTGCGCGCTCGAGATCTTCGCGCTGCCCGCCGCGCCCGCCGAGGTGGCCGACCTCGAGCGCGCCGAGGCGCACGAGGCCCACATCGCGCTGGCCACCGGGCCCGTCGACCCCCTGACCCTGGCCGGGCTGCGCGCGCTGCTCACCGGGCCGGGCGGGCTGCGCCCCGACCACGGTGGCTACAACGACCGCGAGGACGCCACCAGCTTCTATTTCCGCAGGCCGGGCGCGCGGACCGACCGGCGGGTGGAGCTGTATGTCGCCGGTGCGCATCCCCGCGAACTCGCCCGGCACACGAGCGAATCCGCCGATCCCGCGACGCGGCTGCTCGGGTTGCTCACCGGTGCCTGGGCGACCCAGGCGCTGGCCGTCACCGCCGGGTCCGGCATCGCCGACCGGCTCGCCGAGACGCCGGGCGGACCGCTCGGCGAGCTCGCCGCCGCGACCGGGACCGACTTCGACGCGCTCACCCGGCTGTTGCGCTACCTGGCCCAGCTCGAGATCGTCGAGCCGCTCGGCGCGGGCTACACGCTCACCGAGACCGGCAGGCTGCTCGCCGCCGGCGCCCAGCCGTCGCTGCATCCGCTGGCGTGTCTCTATGGCGGCGCGTTCTACGAGTCGTTCGGCGAACTCGGCTACGCCGTGCGGACCGGCCGGACGGCCTTCGACCACCACTTCGGCAGGCACCATTTCGAGTATTTCCGGGCCGACCCGGAGCGTGCGAGCCTGTTCGATCGGGCCATGGCGGCGAGCGCGTCGATCTTCGGCCAGGTCGCCGGGCTCGTCGGGACCGCCACCGCGCGCACGGTGGTCGACGTCGGCGGCGGCACCGGCGAATTGCTAGCACGCGTGGTCGCGGCGAACCCACAGCTGCGCGGCATCCTGTTCGAGCGCGAGTCCACCCTGCCGCGCGCGCGGACGACCTTGGCGGCGGCGGGCTGCCTGTCGCGCTGCGAATTGGTGGGCGGGGACTTCTTCACCGCCGAGGTGCCGACCGGCGGTGACATCTATCTGTTGTCGCGGGTCCTGCACGACTGGGACGACGCGGACTGCCGCGCGATCCTGCGCGGGTGCGCCGCGGCGATGTCCGAGCACGCCCGGCTCTACATCGTGGAACGGCTGCTGCCCGAGGACGGGTCCCGGTCCCTCGCGCCCGCCTGGGACCTGCACATGCTGTGCAATGTCGGCGGGCGCGAACGCACCGTCACCCACTATCGCGCGGTACTGAAGTCGGCCGGGCTCGAGCTGATCGGGCACGACGAGCTGCCGCTGGGGTTCGCGCTGCTGCACGCGCGCCACGCCGACTGAGCGGACGCTCCGCGCCGGGTCCGGCCGCACCATCGGTGCGCGCGGGCCCGACAGCGGCTGGGGCGACGGGCTTTTCGCGATACGAGGTCGGCGATGCTGTGAGTGACCTCACGACCGCGGCCAACTCGCGGACGCCACAGCGACGTCGTGGCAAACTCGGTTCGGTGCGTGCCCCAGTACACCCGCCCTGTCGTTCGGCCGCGAGACAGTGCCGGCGATGACCCAGTGGCTCGACCCCGTCGAACAGCGCGCCTGGCAGGCGATCGTGGCGCTCATGGCCCGGATCCCGGGTGCGCTCGATACGCGGCTGCAGCGCGAGGCCGGGCTGACCCATTTCGAGTTCCGGGTGTTGAGCCTGCTCTCCGAGGAAGCGGGCCATCGCCTGCAGCTGAGTGATCTCGCCCACAAAGCAAATGCGTCGCTATCGCGACTGTCGCATGTGGTGTCGAAGCTGGAGCGGCTGGGCTGGGCCCGGCGCGACTCCACCGCGGGCAGGCGCGGGGTGCACGCGGTGCTCACCGACGCCGGATTCGCGAAGGTGCTCGCGGCCACGCCGGGCTACGTCGAGGCCGTGCGCCGGCTGGTGCTCGACGGACTCGACGCCGAGCAGACCGCCCAGCTGGCCGAGCTCGGGGAAACCCTGTCGGCGCGGCTGAACAGTGTCCTGGCCGAGGACGGCGACTAGTCGGCGGCCAGCAGCACGTCGGTGTCGAAGCAGGTGTGCGTGCCGGTGTGACAGGCCGCGCCCTCCTGGTCGACGATCAGCAGGATCGTGTCGCCGTCGCAGTCGAGCCGCACCTCGTGCACGTACTGGGTGTGGCCCGAGGTCTCGCCCTTGACCCAGTACTGCTGACGCGACCGCGAGTAGTAGGTGCCCTTGCGGGTCGCGATGGTCCTGGCCAGCGCCTCGTCGTCCATCCAGGCCATCATCAGCACGTCACCGGTCGACTTCTCCTGGGCGACGGCGGCGACCAGACCCGCGTCGTTGCGCTTGAGGCGTGCGGCGATGGCGGGATCGAGGCTCATGCCTCGTTTATAACAGCCGTACCGGAACGCGCCGACTGCCCGGTCTGCAGCTCGATCGCCACCAGCAGTTCCACCAGGTCGTTGACGCTGCGCACATTGCGGCCGGTCA
Organism: Nocardia sp. MH4; assembly: GCF_019266065.1. Classification (GTDB taxonomy): domain Bacteria; phylum Actinomycetota; class Actinomycetes; order Mycobacteriales; family Mycobacteriaceae; genus Nocardia; species Nocardia canadensis. Next base: position 25,823 of record NZ_LPNR01000066.1, read on the forward strand.
GCTCCTGGATCCGCCCGAGCCGGTACTTGGCGGTGTTGAGGTGGATGCGCAGCGTGTCGGCGGCTTCGCGCAGGTTCATGTCGGCGGCGGCGAAGGCGCGGATGGTCTCGGCCAGCGAGCCGCCGCGGGCGCGGTCGTCGGCCAGCGCGGCGCCGATGCGCGGGTCGACCAGCTGGCGGGTGGTGTCGTCGGCGCGCAGCAGCAGGTACCGGAACGGCGTCAGCTGCGGGAGCGCGAGCACGCCGCCGTCCTCGGGCAGCAGCGCGAGCGCGGCCTGGGCCTGCCGGTAGGCACGCGGGATCTGGGCGACCTCGGTGACCGCGGTGCTCACCCCGACCGCCAGCGCGATGCCCTCGGCGGCGAGGTCCTCACGCATTGCGCGCAGTCGTTGGCACAGCTGCTCGGCCGAACCGTCGCGCCCGAGCGCGGGAATCGCGACGATCTCGCCGCCGCGCACCACCGACAGTGTGCGCAACCCGTTGACCCCGACCCGCGCGGCGGCCGCGGACACCAATTGCCTTGTCTCCCCGAGCCCGTCGGCGGAATCGGCGCGCGCAGAGCCATCCAGCACCACGGCGGTCACCACGACCAGCGGGGTGGTGCGGTCCGCGCCGATCCCGTGCGCGGTGGCCACCGACAGATGCGGGCCGCCCGCGGGCAGGGTGCCGTCGAGCAGCGTGTCCATCAGCGCCTGGCTGTCGCGGCCGGACTCGGCGGCCACGTACTGCTGGAACTCCAGGTAGGCGTCGGTGGCCTGGGTGCTGATCAGGTCGGTGTAGCGGGCCAGCGGACCGGCCAGCGAGAGCACGGCCTCGCGGCCTGCCTCGGTGTCGCCGGCGTGGGCGAGCAGCGATTTCCAGATGGCGCGCTGTCCCAGCCGGAACGCGGCGATGTAGTCGACCAGCGGCAGGCCCGAGCGCGCCCGCCGGGCGGCGGCCTGCCGGGCGTAGGTGACATCGGCCGGGGTGACCCGCTTGCGTTCGAGCAGCGCGCCGAGCCCGGTGCGGCTCAGCCGGGCCAGCTGGTCGTGCACGTCGGCGAGGAAGCCGGGGTCGGCGGTGCCGTAGCCGGGCAGCTCGGTGCGCAGCTTGGCCATCACGTCGTCGGCGATGTCGTCGGCGTGGTCGTAGGCGCATCCGACGATCCGCGCGCGCTCGGCGTGCACCGGATCCGAGTTCGACGCGGTGAGCAGATGTGATCCAGCCGACATGTCCGGGGAGTTTGCATGTCCGATTTACCGGTGTCAACCGCCGGGCGCCCTGTCCGCAGCGGACGAGAGCGTGCGCCGAAATTGGTCCGCAACGTCCGATGTGGCTCGTGACCTGCGAACTTACTGTTCGTCGCATGCTCGAGATAACCAACCTGACGGTGCGCTTCGGCGGCATCACCGCGCTGCGGGAGGTCGGGTTCGCGGTCGCTCCCGGGGAGATGGTCGGCCTGATCGGACCGAACGGCGCGGGCAAGACCACTCTGTTCAACTGTCTGACCCGGCGCCACCGGCCGACGTCGGGCACCCTGCGCTACCGCGAGACCGACCTGGCCACGGTCCGGCCGGACGCGCTGGCCGGACTCGGGATCGCCCGGACCTTCCAGAACCTGGGCCTGTTCCCCAGGCTCTCGGTCCGCGACAACGTCCTGGTCGGCGCGCATCATCGCGCCCGCGCCGGTTTCGTCTCCGCGGGCTTACGGCTGCCGAGGGTCCGTCGAGAGGAACGGGCGCTGCGCGCCGAAGCCGACGATCTGCTCGACCGCCTCGAGCTGACCGCGGTGGCCGACCATCCGGCGGCGGGCCTGCCGTTCGGCACCCTCAAGCGCATCGAACTGGCCAGGGCGCTCGCGGTCCGGCCTCGGCTGTTGCTGCTGGACGAGCCGGTCAACGGTCTGAGCCACGGCGAGGTCGACGAGTTCGCCGAGCGCTTGCGCGCCCTGCAAGCCGATCTCGGCCTGACCGTCGTCGTGGTCGAACACCACATGGGGTTCGTCATGGGCACCTGCGATCGGGTGGTGTGCCTGGAGTTCGGTCAGGTCATCGCCGAGGGCGAACCCGAAGCGGTGCAACGGGATCCGGCCGTCATCCGCGCCTATCTGGGCGTGGCGGCATGAGCGGTCAGCGGCCGGAGGCGGCAGCGGAGCGTGACCACGGAGGCCGCCCGAGCATCCCGAAGGGGTCCGGCACGAGCGAGTTCCTTTCTGTCACCGACCTGCACGCCGGTTACGGTGCGGCGAAAGTCCTGCACGGCGTGAGCTTCTCGGTGCCGCGGGGCGCGGTGTGCGCGATCCTCGGGCCCAACGGCGCGGGCAAGACGACGCTGCTGCGGGCCCTGTGCGGGATGGTCAAGGTGCGCGGCACCCTGCGCCTGGACGGCACCGAGGTGACCGGGCGCGCCCCGGAGACGATGGCCCGGCTCGGCGTCGCCCACGTGCCCGAGGGCCGCGGCACCTTCGCGCCGCTGACGGTCGAGGAGAACCTGCGTCTGGGCGCCTACACCCGCCGCGATCGCGCGGGCACCGAGGCCGACCTGCGCCGCATCTACGACTACTTCCCGATCCTGCGCGACAAGCGGCGCGAGCCGGCGGGCGGGCTGTCGGGCGGCCAGCAGCAGATGCTCGCCATCGGCCGGGCGCTGATGCTGCGGCCCCGGGTGCTGCTGCTCGACGAGCCCTCGCTGGGCCTGTCCCCGCTGGTGACCCAGGAGCTGTTCGGGATCGTGCACACCATCAACGAAGAGGAACGCACCACCGTGATCGTCGTCGAGCAGAACGCTCATCTGGCCCTCGGCATCGCCCATCGGGCCCATGTGCTCGAGTCCGGGCGCATCGTGTTGTCCGGCACGGCCGCCGAGATCAGGGCCGATGACCAGGTCACCCGCTCCTACCTCGGAATCCGGGTGCGGCCGTGACCGACTTCGTCCAGCAGCTCGTCGAGGGACTCTCGGCGGGCGCGATCTACGCCGGTCTCGCCCTGGCACTCGTGCTCATCTACCGGTTCACCGGAATCGTCAACTTCGCCCAGGGCGAGCTGGCCATGTTCTCGGCGTTCCTGGCCTGGCAACTGAGCCAGACCATGCCCTTCTGGGCGGCGCTGCCGCTGACCCTGGCCATCTCCTTCGTCGCGGGCATGCTCATCGAACGGGTGGTCATCCGTCCGGTCGAGGGCGCGCCCGAGATCACCCTGGTGATCGTCACGGTCGGCCTGTTCTTCACCGTGCACGCGGTGGCGGGCTGGATCTGGTCCTACCAGGTGAAGTCGTTCCCGAATCCGTTCCCGGACGGTGCGCTGCGCACCGCCGGTGTCAGCGTCGGGTACGGCAGCCTCGGCATTCTCGCCGTCGTCGCGGTGGTGATGGGACTGCTGTACCTGCTGTTCCGCTTCACCGGGATCGGCCTGGCCATGCGCGCGGTGGCCTGTCATCCGCAGTCTGCCCGGCTGGTCGGCATCCGGGTCGGCACCGTGCTCGCGCTCGGCTGGGGGCTGGCGGCGCTGGTCGGCGCGGTCTCCGGGGTGCTGTCGGCGCCGCTGCTGTTCCTCGAACCCAACATGATGGGCGGCGTTCTCATCTATGCCTTCGCGGCGGCCACGCTGGGCGGCTTCGACTCCCCCGGCGGCGCGGTGGCGGGCGGCCTGATCGTCGGCGTCGCCGAGACCCTCACCGGCGCCTATGTCGACGCGATCGGCACCGAACTCAAGATCGGTGTGCCACTGGTGATCATCCTGGGCGTGCTCCTGCTGCGCCCGCAAGGTCTGTTCGGACACGCGGCGGTGGAACGGGTATGAGCGAGCTGAAGACTGTATCGAAGCCGACGACTTCTGTTGCGCCACCGGCGACTTCGGTCGTGAGTCGCCTCCGTTGGCCACTGATCGCCACCGCGGCCGTCGTTCTACTGGCCTGCGCGGCACCCTTCCAGCTGGTGCCATTCCACACCTTCCAGCTGGCCATGGCCATGGTCTACGCGGTCACCCTGCTCGGGTTGAACCTGCTGGTCGGTCACACCGGCCAGATCTCGCTGGGGCACGGCGCGTTCTTCGCGGTCGGCGCCTACACCGCCGCGGTGGCGATGCAGCGCTGGGACCTGCCGTATTTCGCGACCGTCCCGCTCGCGGCGGCGGTGACCTTCGTCCTCGGTTTCGCGCTCGGCATCCCCGCGCTGCGGCTGCGCGGACTGTATCTGGCGCTGGTCACCCTCGCGATCGCGATCTTCCTGGTCCCGCTGCTCAAGCGGTTCGACGGCCTGACCGGCGGCTCGATGGGTCTGACCGTGGACAAGCCGGTGCCGCCCACGTGGACCGGGCTGGCCGAGGACCAGTGGCTGTACTTCCTGGCGCTGGCGACCACCGTGATCGCCTTCGTGCTGGTCGCCGGGATGCTGCGCTCACGGGTCGGCCGCGCGCTGCACGCGGTGCGCGACAACGAGATCGCCGCCGAGGTGCTCGGGGTGAACCTGGCCCACTACAAGACCCTCGCCTTCGCCTGGAGCGCCCTGCTCGCCGGAGTCGCGGGCGCGGTCTACACGTGGGTCATCGCCTTCGTCTCCCCCGACTCGTTCGCGCTGACCCTGTCGGTGACGCTGCTGGCCGGCCTGGTCGTCGGCGGACTCGGCACCACCTGGGGCCCGGTGCTCGGCGGGTTGTTCGTGATGTTCGTGCCCAGCTTCGCCCAGGACGTCAATCAGGCGGCGCCCGGCGTCATCTTCGGACTGCTGATCATCGCGGTCATGTACCTCGCGCCCACGGGCCTGGCCGGACTCACCGGCCGGCTGGCGCAACGGCTCGGACATCTGGTTCGGAAAGGGAGAACACATGCGCACTAAGGCGATCCACGCCCTCGGGGTGGCGGCGGCGCTGCTCGCGACGCTCACCGCGTGCGGCGGCCGCGGCGAGGAGACCGGCTCCACCGCCGTCGGCGACTGCCGGGGCCAGCAGACCGTCGGCATCACCGACACCACCCTCAAGCTGGGCGGGGTGTACCCGCTGTCGGGCCCGGCCTCGGCCTACAGCGAGGTGCCCAAGGGCATCAAGGCCTACTTCGACTACGTCAACGCCGAGCAGGGCGGGATCGCCGGACGCAAGGTCGAGTACCTGGTGCGCGACGACGGCTACCAGCCGCCCAAGACGGTCGAGGAGACCCGCAGGCTGGTCGAGCAGGATCAGGTGTTCGCGGTCTTCCAGACCCTGGGCACCGCGACCTCGTCGGCGGTGTGGGACTACCTCGGTCAGCGCAAGGTACCGCAGGTGTTCGTGGCCACCGGCGCGACCAAGTTCGGCGCCGACGCCGAGCACCCGTGGACGATCGGCTGGCAGCCCAGCTACCGCACCGAGGGATTGGCCTACGCCCAGTACGTCAAGACCCAGCGCCCGACCGCGACCGTGGCCGTGCTCTACCAGAACGACGACTTCGGCAAGGATTTGCTCGCCGCGTTCACCGAGGGCGTCGCGGGCAGCGGCGTGAAGGTGGTCGCCCAGCAGAGCTTCGAGGTCACCGACCCCACCGTCGACCCGCAGGTCCGCAACCTGGCGAACTCGAAAGCCGATGTGCTGCTGAACTTCTCGACGCCGAAGTTCGCCTCGCAGGCACTGGCCGCCGACGTGCGCAACACCGACTGGAATCCGCTGCACGTGCTCACCCAGGTGTCGAACACCATGGCCACCCTGCGGCCGGTCGGCTTGGAGAACGTGCAGGGCGCGGTCAGCGCCGCCTTCCTCAAGGACCCGGCCGACCCGCGCTGGACCCAGGACGCGGGCATGCAGACCTACAAGACCAAGCTGGCCCAGTACGCGCCCGGCGCCGACCCGGAGAACCAGCACGCGATGGCCGGTTGGGCGATGGCCGAGAGCTTCCGCAAGACGTTCGAGTCGGCGACGTGCCCGACCCGCGAGGGCCTGCGCGAGGCGATGCGCTCCCTCGACAACGTCGGCGTGGACCTGCTGCTGCCCGGCATCAGCATGAAAACCGGTGCGAGCGACGGCTATCCGCTCGAAGCCGTCGGCATCCAGACCTTCGCGGGCACCCACTGGTCGCTCACCGACGGCCTGATCGACACCGGAAAGTAGCCCCCCAACGTTCCGCGGTTCGCCGCGAAACCCCCGAAGTACACCCCCGATCGATGAGGATCACCGATGAAGATGTCCACCACCCTCGCGACCGCCGCCCTGACGGCGCTGGCCCTGTGCGTCGGCACGGGCACCGGCCACGCCGACCCGGCGCCACAGACCGATGTGCACTACGAGGTCAGCAGGCAGGGCGACGCCGCCGTCGTCACCACCACCGACGGCAAGCTACAGATCGTCGGCGATCAGCTGGTGCTCACCACCGGCGCCGACGTGCCGGTCGCCGCGCTGCCGCTGTCCTACCGGATGGACGACAAGCTGTTCCCGATCGCCGCCACCATCGACGGCGGCAAGGCCACCCTGACCCCCTCGCGCGAGGGCGCCACGCCGGTGGCCGCGGCGACCGAGCTGGTCAGCACGGACGCCGCGGTCAAGCAGGTGGCCGAGTCGTTCACCCCGCGTGACCAGGCGGCCCTCGGCGCGTTCAGTCAGCGGGTCGGCATCGGTGGCGCGGTGGCCGCGATCGTCGGCGCGGTGATCGGCGGCGGGGTCGGCTGCCTGGTGGGTGGCGCGGCCGGGGCGACCATCGCCAGCCCGGTGATCGTGCTGCTGGTGCCGTGGGTCGGCGCGACCGTGGCCGGGTGTGTGCTCGGGGCGGCCACCCTCGGCGCGGTCGGCACCATGGTCGGGCTGATCACGGTCGGCGGCCCGCTGGCGCTGTTCTCGGCCTACCAGTACTTCTCGACGATCACCGCGCCGTGCCCGCCCGAGCTCGGCGCGTACTGCAAGGATCCCGCGGTGCCCGCCCCCGCGAAGTAGTCCGTCCCACCGCTTCGCCGGTCCGCCCGATCCACGCTCGGGCGGGCCGGCTCGTGGCCGTTCGCAGGCCGGTTAGGAATCCCGTATGCACAGGACAGTTCTCGATGCCGAGCACGCCGCGTTCCGGGCGTCGATGCGCGCGTTCATCGACGCCGAGGTCGTGCCCAGCTTCGGCAAGTGGTACGACGACGGCCAGGTCCCGCGCGAGTTCTATTACCGGCTGGGCGAACTCGGCGTCTTCGGGCTGGAGGCGCCGGTCCGGTTCGGCGGGGCCGGGCGTACCTCGTTCGGCTTCCGCACCGTGCTGGCGGAGGAGATCGCCAGGGCGGCGGTCTCGTTCGGCGGGGCGAGCGTCCACGTCACCCGGTGTCTGCCGCTGGTGACCGCGCTGGCCACACCGGCGCAGCAGGCGCGGTGGTTGCCGGGCATCGTCACCGGCGACACCATGTTCGCGCTGGCGGTGGCCGAACCGGGCACCGGCTCCGAGCCCGCGGGCATGCGCACCACCGCGCCGCTGTCGGTCGACGGGTCCACCTACGTGGTGAACGGATCGAAGACCTACGTCGCCGGTGGCGTGCACGCCGACCGGGTGATCGTCTGCGCGCGCACCGCGGCGCCCCGCCCCGACGACCCCGCGCACGGTCTGTCGCTGCTGGTCGTCGACACCGCCGCGACCGGGTTCCGGGTGGGGCGCAGGCTCGACACGCTGGGCCGCAAGCTCAGCGGCACCGCCGAACTCACCTTCACCGATGTGCGGGTGCCCGCGGCCGACGTGCTCGGCGCGCCGCACCAGGCCGTCGCCCATCTCGCCGGGCAACTGCCCAGGGAGCGTCTCGGCATCGCCGTCGGCGCCTACGCCCAGGCCAAGGCCGCGGTCCGCTTCGCGCGCAAGCACACCGCCGAGCGCATCGCCTTCACCCAGCCCCTGTCGGCCTTCCAGAACACGAAATTCGAGCTGGCCGCCTGCCAGACCGAGGTCGACGCCGTCGAGGCGGTCGTCGATCGCGCGCTGGCGGCGCACGATCGCGGCGAGCTCGGCGACGCGCACGCCGCGTCGGCGAAACTGTTCGCCACCGAGACCGCGGGCCGGGTGATCGACCGATGCCTCCAATTGCACGGCGGCGCGGGCTATCTCACCGATTCCCCGATCGCCCGGCTCTACGCCGACCACCGCATCGATCGCCTGCAGGGCGGCACCAGCGACGTCCTGCGCACGATCATCGCCACCGGCATGGGCCTGTAGCCGGCCGCTGTCCGGGGCGATTCGGCCACCGCCGCGGTTGGTCAGCGCGCCCGGTTGAGCTCGCCGAGCAGTCGCCAGGTGCGCTGCTGGTCCTCGGGCGTGGTCAGGTCGGTCTGCGAGAACACCACCTCGGTCGCGCCCGCCGCGAAATAGTCGGCCACCCGCGCGGCGACGATCTCCTCGTCGCCGTACACCACCAGCTCGGCGGCCCGCCGCGCGCCGGACAGCTCGATTACCCGGCGATACGACGGAATGCTGTCGTAGAAGGCGGTTTTCGCCTCGGCGGCGGCACGGGCGGCGGCCGCATCCGCAGTGACCACGCCGGGGACCAGGACGACCACGCGCGGCCGCGGCCTGCCCGCGCTCGCCGCCGCGGCCGTCAGCGGCGCGACGATGTGCTCGGCCAGCGCCTCGGGCCCGACCAGGAACGGCAGGGTGCCGTCGGCCAGTTCGCCGGTGGCCGACAGCGCCCGCGGTCCCATCGCCGCGACCAGCACCGGCACGGTGGGGGTGGCGCCCGCGACGGCGGCGGGCATCGGCGTGGCCGCGGTCAGGGTCTCGCCCCGGAAGTCGACCGCGCCGGTGTCGAGGATCGAGCGCAGCGCCGTGAGGAATTCGCGCAGCCGCGTCGCCGGACGATCGAACGGGCCGCCGAACGCGCGCTCGGACAGCGCGCGGGCGCCCAGACCCAGGCCGAGGGTGAACCGTCCGCCGGTGGCCGCCTGCGCGGTCTGCGCCTGACTCGCCACCAGCAGCGGATGCCTGCCCGGCACCGGCACCACCGAGGTGCCGACCTCGATCCCCGGGACCTCGCGGCCGATCACCGCCGCCACCAGCAGCGAGTCGTGCGAGAAGGTCTGGCCGAGCCACACCGAACTCAGTCCGGCCGCGGCGGCGCTGCGCCCCAGGTCGACGGCCGCGTCGACGGCATTGGCGGATTGGTCGAGGGCGAACGGGGACAACGCGATTCCGATGCTCATCCGAGGATCAACCCGCGCGGCAACGGATTTCATCGCATTCAGCGCACGCCGATTTCCACTGCACCCGAGCGCGCGGTCACGTCCTCGCCGCACGCGGTTCGGACCGGGCACCCCGCGCGCGGCCGCGACCTCGGCGAACCGCGATCCCGACCGGTCACCCGCGCGGACACGATCTCAGCGGACGGTGATCCCGTCCGCGCGCATGGCGTCCTTGACCTGGCCGATGGTGAGATCGCCGAAGTGGAACACGCTCGCGGCCAGTACCGCGTCGGCCCCCGCGTGCACGGCGGGCGGGAAGTGCGCGACCGCGCCCGCGCCGCCGCTGGCGATGACCGGCACCCGCACCGCGGCCCGGACCGCGGCGATCATCGGCAGGTCGAAGCCGGCCTTGGTGCCGTCGGCGTCCATCGAGTTCAGCAGGATCTCGCCGACGCCCAGTTCGGCGCCGCGGATGGCCCATTCGACCGCGTCGATGCCGGTGCCGCGCTTGCCGCCGTGGGTGGTGACCTCCCAGCCGGAGGGGGTGTCGGGCTGACCGTCGGGCACGGTGCGCGCGTCGACGGAGAGCACGATGCACTGCGAACCGAACCGCTGCGACATCTCCGAGAGCACCTCGGGGCGGGCGATGGCGGCGGTGTTCACCGACACCTTGTCCGCGCCGGCGCGCAGCAGCCGGTCGACGTCGGCGACGGTGCGCACGCCGCCGCCGACGGTGAGCGGGATGAAGATCTGCTCGGCGGTGCGGGTCACCACGTCGAGCATGGTGCCGCGATCACCGGTGGAGGCGGTGACGTCGAGGAAGGTGAGCTCGTCGGCGCCCTGGGCGTCGTAGGTGGCGGCCAGTTCCACCGGGTCGCCCGCGTCGCGCAGGTTCTGGAAGTTGACGCCCTTGACCACCCGGCCCGCGTCGACATCCAGGCACGGGATCACCCGGACGGCCAGCGTGCTCGGCGCCGCGGTGTCCGGCCGTTCGTCGGTGCGCGGTGTCATGGTGTTCAGCCTCGTTCCTCTTCGCTGACCGTGCAAATCATTTCCAGGAGTTCCTCGTGGACGCCGGGGGCGGCGGCCAGCACCGAGCCCGAGGTGATCGTCCACGGCGCGCCCGCCAGATCGGTGACCACGCCGCCCGCGGAACGCACCAGCGCGACACCGGCCGCGTTGTCCCACGGATGGTGCCCGAACACGACCGCGCCGCCGAGCGCGCCGGAGGCGGTGAACGCCAGGTCGATGCCGGTGGCGCCGTGCATGCGGACCCGCGAGGAGAGCCTGCTCAGCGCACCGAGCAGGTCGAACCGGAACTGACCGGGGATACGCCCGGCCGAGTCCACGTTGAACGCGCCGAAACCGATCATCGCCTCGGCCAGCTTGCCGGGTTGCAGCGGCGGCAGCGCGACGCCGTCGAGGTACACCGGGCCGCCCTGGATCGCCGCGTACCGGCGGCCGAGCAGCGGCAGCCAGGTCAGGCCGATCACCGGTTCACCCTCGTGGACGAGCGCCAGCAGGGTGCCTGACATGGGGTGGCCCGAGGAATAGTTGAAGGTGCCGTCGATCGGGTCGAGCACCCAGGCCGTGCCGGAGGTGAGCGCCGGGCCGCCGAATTCCTCGCCGTGCACCGCGATCCCGGTGCGCTGCTGGAGTTCGGCGGAGATGGTGCGCTCCAGCTCGAGATCGAGTTCGGTGGCGAAGTCGTTGCGGCCCTTGGTGACCGCGCTCGGCGCACCGATGCCCTCGACGAAACGCGGGACGACCCCATCCAGTACCTGGGTGGCGATGGCCAGCAGGTCGGTCAGTTCGGCGGTGCTCGGTGCGGCGGTCATCGTCGGTGTCAGCGCACCGCGGCCAGGGCCTCGGGCAGGGTGAACCGGCCCGCGTACAGCGCCTTGCCGATGATCGCGCCCTCCACGCCCTCCTCGGCCAGGCCCGCGATGGCGACCAGGTCGTCGAGCACCGAGATGCCGCCGGAGGCGACGACCGGGGCCTCGGCGGCGTTGGCGACCTCGCTCAGCAGTTCCAGGTTGGGGCCGGTCAGCGTGCCATCCTTGGAGACGTCGGTCACGACATAGCGCGCGCAGCCGTCGCGTTCGAGGCGTTCGAGCGCCTCCCACAGGTCGCCGCCATCGGTGACCCAGCCGCGACCGCGCAGCCGCCATTCCCCGTCGATCTGCTTGACGTCGAGCCCGACCGCGATCCGATCGCCGTACTCGCCCAGTACCCGCGCGCACCACTGCGGGTTCTCGATCGCGGCGGTGCCGATATTGACCCGCGCGCACCCGGTGGCCAGCGCCGCTTCCAGGGAGGCGTCGTCGCGGATGCCGCCGGACAGTTCGACCTTGACATCGAGTTCCCCGACGACCTGGGCGATCAGGTCCCGGTTGCTCCCCTTGCCGAAGGCGGCGTCCAGATCCACCAGATGCACCCACTCGGCGCCTGCCTGCTGCCACGCCAGTGCCGCGTCCCGGGGCGACCCGTAGCTGGTTTCGCTACCGGCCTCTCCCTGCACGAGGCGCACGGCCTCCCCATTGGCGACATCGACGGCGGGCAACAGCACAAGACTCACGGGATCAGACTAGTAGGTCCGGACTGTCGATCTCCGCACCGGTCCACGCCCCTGAGGCCCGTGTCACGTCGCGGGTTCAGCCGCAACGGCGCCGGAGTTCGGGGACGCCACCGCCGGTGAGCTCGTCGAGGACGGCGGCGCGGCCGACCACGGCCAGGGCGATGGCCTCGCCGGGGCCGCGTACCTCGGGTCCGTCGCCCCAGGCCCAGTCCACGTCGGTGGCGATGAAACGCAGGCCCTTGGTCCGCTTGCCCGGGAACGCGAACGGGTCCGGGTAGGACAGCACCGCGATCAGCCGATCGGGGGCGATGACGCGCGGTCGGCGCAGTGGCCGCCGGATGTCTTGCTGATGCACCAGCAGGTCCGAGAGCATGAGCCGCGGCGAGAACCGCGACAGCCGACCCGACTCGTGCTCGAACATGTGCACCAGCTGCGCGGTCGGCAGTTCGGCGAACGACGCGGCGAGCGCGTTGTTGATCCGATCGACCGAGCCGCGATTGCGCGCCGCGGCGGCCGCGTAGTCGAGGGGACCGAGCGTGTCGGTGAGCAGATGGCCGACCACGTCGCGCACCCGCCACCCCGCGCACAGCGACGGTGTCTCCCACTCCCGCTCGGTCAGTCCACGTAGGAGTTCGATCAGCTCGGCCCGTTCCGCGGCCAGCATCCCCCGATAGCTCATGCCCATCACTGTAGGTCGCCCTCCGGCGTCGCAGCCCCCGATTCCGGTGCACGACAGCGAAATACATTCCGACGGGTCTGTCTCCCGACGGCCCCGCAATCGACGGGCACACCGGGGCGCGGCCCGTGGTCACCCGCCCGGCGCGACGCCTGGACAATGGGACGATGGCCGCCGGTCGGCCGCATCGTGATCGCGCGCCGCCGACCGGCGCCACCGAGGAGAGGACGCCCGAACACCGTGGGCAAACAGAATCGGCGACGCCGCACCGGACGCCGGGCCGTGCCGACCACCGGACCGGTGCTCGACGCCGAAACACTGGCCGACCCGGCGCGGCTCGCCGAGGCGATCGCCACGGCCGCCGGGGCGGCGGCCCAGGGCGACGCCGCCGGGGTGCGGCGGTT